>NZ_FNKU01000001.1:4777500-5450000 GCF_900100365.1 Pseudomonas cannabina
TTGAAAAGTTAGCGGATGACCTGTGGATCGGAGTGAAAGGCTAATCAAGCTCGGAGATAGCTGGTTCTCCTCGAAAGCTATTTAGGTAGCGCCTCATGTATCACTGTAGGGGGTAGAGCACTGTTTCGGCTAGGGGGTCATCCCGACTTACCAAACCGATGCAAACTCCGAATACCTACAAGTGCCGAGCATGGGAGACACACGGCGGGTGCTAACGTCCGTCGTGAAAAGGGAAACAACCCAGACCGTCAGCTAAGGTCCCAAAGTCATGGTTAAGTGGGAAACGATGTGGGAAGGCTTAGACAGCTAGGAGGTTGGCTTAGAAGCAGCCACCCTTTAAAGAAAGCGTAATAGCTCACTAGTCGAGTCGGCCTGCGCGGAAGATGTAACGGGGCTCAAACCATGCACCGAAGCTACGGGTATCACCTTTGGTGATGCGGTAGAGGAGCGTTCTGTAAGCCTGTGAAGGTGAGTTGAGAAGCTTGCTGGAGGTATCAGAAGTGCGAATGCTGACATGAGTAACGACAATGGGTGTGAAAAACACCCACGCCGAAAGACCAAGGTTTCCTGCGCAACGTTAATCGACGCAGGGTTAGTCGGTCCCTAAGGCGAGGCTGAAAAGCGTAGTCGATGGAAAACAGGTTAATATTCCTGTACTTCTGGTTATTGCGATGGAGGGACGGAGAAGGCTAGGCCAGCCTGGCGTTGGTAGTCCAGGTTTAAGGTGGTAGGCTGAGATCTTAGGTAAATCCGGGATCTCAAGGCCGAGAGCTGATGACGAGTGTTCTTTTAGAACACGAAGTGGTTGATGCCATGCTTCCAAGAAAAGCTTCTAAGCTTCAGGTAACCAGGAACCGTACCCCAAACCGACACAGGTGGTTGGGTAGAGAATACCAAGGCGCTTGAGAGAACTCGGGTGAAGGAACTAGGCAAAATGGCACCGTAACTTCGGGAGAAGGTGCGCCGGTGAGGGTGAAGCATTTACTGCGTAAGCTCATGCCGGTCGAAGATACCAGGCCGCTGCGACTGTTTATTAAAAACACAGCACTCTGCAAACACGAAAGTGGACGTATAGGGTGTGACGCCTGCCCGGTGCCGGAAGGTTAATTGATGGGGTTAGCGCAAGCGAAGCTCTTGATCGAAGCCCCGGTAAACGGCGGCCGTAACTATAACGGTCCTAAGGTAGCGAAATTCCTTGTCGGGTAAGTTCCGACCTGCACGAATGGCGTAACGATGGCGGCGCTGTCTCCACCCGAGACTCAGTGAAATTGAAATCGCTGTGAAGATGCAGTGTATCCGCGGCTAGACGGAAAGACCCCGTGAACCTTTACTATAGCTTTGCACTGGACTTTGAATTTGCTTGTGTAGGATAGGTGGGAGGCTTTGAAGCGTGGACGCCAGTCTGCGTGGAGCCAACCTTGAAATACCACCCTGGCAACTTTGAGGTTCTAACTCAGGTCCGTTATCCGGATCGAGGACAGTGTATGGTGGGTAGTTTGACTGGGGCGGTCTCCTCCTAAAGAGTAACGGAGGAGTACGAAGGTGCGCTCAGACCGGTCGGAAATCGGTCGTAGAGTATAAAGGCAAAAGCGCGCTTGACTGCGAGACAGACACGTCGAGCAGGTACGAAAGTAGGTCTTAGTGATCCGGTGGTTCTGTATGGAAGGGCCATCGCTCAACGGATAAAAGGTACTCCGGGGATAACAGGCTGATACCGCCCAAGAGTTCATATCGACGGCGGTGTTTGGCACCTCGATGTCGGCTCATCACATCCTGGGGCTGAAGCCGGTCCCAAGGGTATGGCTGTTCGCCATTTAAAGTGGTACGCGAGCTGGGTTTAGAACGTCGTGAGACAGTTCGGTCCCTATCTGCCGTGGACGTTTGAGATTTGAGAGGGGCTGCTCCTAGTACGAGAGGACCGGAGTGGACGAACCTCTGGTGTTCCGGTTGTCACGCCAGTGGCATTGCCGGGTAGCTATGTTCGGAAAAGATAACCGCTGAAAGCATCTAAGCGGGAAACTTGCCTCAAGATGAGATCTCACTGGAACCTTGAGTTCCCTGAAGGGCCGTCGAAGACTACGACGTTGATAGGTTGGGTGTGTAAGCGCTGTGAGGCGTTGAGCTAACCAATACTAATTGCCCGTGAGGCTTGACCATATAACACCCAAGCAATTTGCGACTCCCCTAAGGAGCATCAGATTGCGGTGACTGTGGAGATGACACGAACCGAAGGTTTGCGTCACGAACGACACCAATGCTTGCTATCACATACCCGATTTGCTGAAGCGCGCCGCAAGGCGCGACTCGGTACCCGAATTTCTTGACGACCATAGAACATTGGAACCACCTGATCCCATCCCGAACTCAGTAGTGAAACGATGTATCGCCGATGGTAGTGTGGGGTTTCCCCATGTGAGAGTAGGTCATCGTCAAGATTAAATTCCAAAAACCCTCATCGCTTACGCGTTGAGGGTTTTTGTTTAAGTAGAAGTCACCAAAATTCGCTGACACGTTACCTTGTAACGGATCGGCAACAGAATTTCTTGACGACCATAGAGCATTGGAACCACCTGATCCCATCCCGAACTCAGTAGTGAAACGATGTATCGCCGATGGTAGTGTGGGGTTTCCCCATGTGAGAGTAGGTCATCGTCAAGATCAAATTCCGAAACCCCTCATCGCTAACGCGATGAGGGGTTTTGTCGTTATGGCTTTCAACATGGTCACCGAGCAGTGCTGTCAGACCATGACATCAGGCAAACAGACTGTGCACATTGCTCATGGCACCGTCAGCAAAGCCCTGAAGAAACGCTTCGAATGCAGCTCCCTCAGGCCCGCCCGCAACGGAGTCCGCTACGATCGTCCAGCTGGCAATGCAAGCTTGTTCGCTGATCGCTTCAACAGTCATCGCCGCCCATAAATTGCTGACAGGCAAACTTGTGTGGATCAGCGACCAGGTCATGTACAACGCCTGATCATCACGCGAGTTCAACTGCTCGATGGCCACGTTGCCGTCCTTGAACAGCTTCTTGCGAACCGAGCCTGCACCTGTGCCGGTAACCTCAGTGCTTTCCAGTGCCGTAATGAAAGCCTGAAAGCCGCCAAAGTTACCTACGACAGCCCAAACACTGTCGGCATCACCGGGGATTTCCACCGCTGAAACCACTCGGCATTGCTCAGGGTTTTTAATCAGGGTGTCTGGCTTCAAATTGCTGTGAAGTGTGTTCATGTGTTTCTCCATTTACGTCAGTAGAGGTGTCGACTCAGATGAAGTCGATGTCCTTCAGGTAATCGCAGCCCTTGCGCAGCAGCGCCGGGGTTTTCTGCGGGTACTGCGCGCCCATGTGGCGGATGCCGGCCAGGGTGTTCTGGTACTCGATCATCGAGATATCGCTGATGTCCTCTTCGAATCCATCGAGGTAAAAGCCCAATACGCCGAACAGTGCGTTTTGGCTGTCGACCCGACTGAGCTGCGTCTGCCATTGCGCCACGCTGACCAGTTCGAATTGGCGCCCGGCCTCGCGGAAGGCCTCCACGTAGCTGTTCCAGCTCAATGGCTCCGGGTTATGCAGATTGAACACCGCACGCTCGGGCTGATAACGGCTGGTATGAAAGCCGATGAAGCGCGCCAGAAAGTCCACCGGCATAAGGTCGAAGGTGATGTCGAACTTCGGGACCTGACCTAACTGCAAGGACCCCTTCAGCATCAGCATCAGACGGTTTTTTTGCGGCTGGCAGACGCCGCTGACACTGTTGAAGGCAATGTTCCCAGGACGATAGATATTTACCCACGCGCCCTGATCCCTCGCACGCTGCAGGACGCGCTCAGCAACCCATTTGGACAGGTTGTAACCATTCTTGATGTAGATCGGCGGGGTCTCGGCAGCCGGCTGCTCAAGCACATGCCCGGTCGCATCGATAGCGCTGGAGGCAGAGAGCGTCGAGACGAAGTTGAAGACCTTCTTGCTGCGCCCTTCACACAGTTTCAGGCACTCGAACACCGGTACGACGTTATCCCGGGCGAGGGTTTCGTAGTCCTGAACGTGGTTCACATTGGCCGCGTTGTGCACCAGTGCACCGAACTCCCGATCAAGCTTTTCATAAACGGCATCGCTCAGCCCCAGCCTGGGCTTTGTGACATCGGCCGAATAGACCTTCACCCTACTCAGGTCCAGATGATCCAGCCGGTTCTCCCGCAGTGCATGCTCGAAGCGCTGCTGTGCGCTTTGCCCCGATCCTTCACGAACCAGACAGGCGATCTCGGTTGCGCCCCAATTCAGTAGCGCTTCCACGATGTGCACACCGAGAAAACCGTTGGCACCGGTGACAATGACCTTGTGAACATCTCCCAGCTTGCCGATAGGCAACGTCGCAAGCTGGAACTGCGCACTGGCATCCCGCAGCGCCTGTGGACTGATGGTGTGGGCTGATGTGCCGTCGCTATCGATCAGGCTGGCCAATGTCAGAACAGTAGGGGCTTCGATGAAGCGGTTGATCGGAATGCTGCGCCCGAACCGTTCCCGAATGCCCAGTAGCAAGCGCGACAGCAGAATCGAATGGCCGCCCAGATTGAAAAAGCTTTCGTCGGTCGAGATATCTCCCGGCGGCAGTTCCAACAACCCTGCCCATAACTCCACCAGTGCCTGTTCCTGTCCGGTCGCAGGTAAACGGCGGTCGTGTTGTTCGGTAAAGCTCAGTGGTATGTCCAGCAGCGCCTTGCGGTCGATCTTGCCGTTACTGGCAAATGGCATGCCGGGCAGCAGCGTACAAACGGCAGGGTGCATGTAGTCCGGCAGCATACGCTGCACGTGAGCCCTCAGCGCCTGTTCGTCATGAGAGCCATGCGGGTGCGCGAGAAACGCAAGAATCCGCCGCTGGCTGTCCACCACCACGGCCACCTGTCGATACAACTGACTGGCACGCAGGCAATGTTCGATCTCTTCAGGCTCGACCCTGAAACCGCGAATCTTCACCTGATTGTCGCGACGACCGATCAACTCGACACCGTCAGCCGTCCACTTCGCGATATCCCCGGTGCGATAGGCGCGCAGAGACTGCCCGTCCGGCGTGGGCAGCCGTACATAGCGCTCGGCTGTCAGCTCGGGATTGTTGATATAGCCCAGGCAAACGCCGGGACCGACGATGTACAGCTCCCCCGGCGTCTGTTCGGCGACCGGTTGCAATTGCTCATCCAGAATCCAGACCTGGCTGTTGGCAATCGGATGCCCGAGTGTGCGGTTGCTGCCGGATGACGAAAACTCGCAGGCGGTGACCAGCACCGTCGCTTCGGTGGGTCCATAGAGGTTGTGGAAATGACACTGCCCGGCCAGTTGCGCGATGACGTGCGGTTCACAGACGTCGCCGCCGGTCATCACGTGTTCCAGCCCCAGCGGCTGATCCAGCGGCAGAATGCTCAATAGCGCGGGCGGCAAAAACGCGTGGGTGATGCCTTGTTGCAGCACACCCAGCAGTTGCAACGGATCACGTCGCTGATCGTCATCGGGCACCACCAGTTCAGCACCACTGAGCCAGGTCGGGAAGATATCAATGATCGAAGAGTCGAAACTCAGCGTTGAAAACTGCAGCACCCGGCTGCGTTCGTTCAGGCTGACGTACTCGGCGTACCAGGCGGTGAAGTGGCTGAGGTTGCGCTGGCTGAGCGACACGCCTTTCGGCTGCCCGGTCGTGCCCGATGTGTACAGCGCCATGCACGGCGCATCCTGGTCGGGCCGAACCGGCATCAGGTCCGCAGACATTTCCAGCACGGTCATCGCACTGATGTTCAATGCCGGAAATTCGGCAGCCGCCAACGGGTGTGTTCCGTCGTGCAGCAACAGCATTGCCCCGGCGTTTTCCAGGATGTACTGCTGACGCTGCAATGGCTGACCGGGATCGAGCGGCAGATACACCGCGCCGCAGCGCAGAATCGCCAGAATGCCTGCATACAGCTCAACCGACCTGGTCAGACAAATCCCGATCACTGGCGGGGTGTCAGCCGCCCGGTGCTCGATCAGCAACGGCAGCACATGGAGTTGGATGGCGATGCTGTGCGCATGCAGTTCGCGATAACTGAACGAATGTCCGTGGACGGACAGCGCCGGGCGTTCGGCGAAGGTCAGCAGCGCCTGCTCCAGTCGTGTACTGATTGGCGTTTCGGCGATGTTCAGCAGGTGTGGTTGTGCGGTATGGTTCAAGCGATGTTCGAACAGCAACCGATCCACCGCCTGCAAACCGTCCTGCCGGTCACTCTGCGCAGGCTCGGTAGTGGTCAGACTCTCGAAATAGCGGTCATCCCTGGAAAAGCGGCTGACGTGCAACGCCGCAAGCTCCACCAGTCTGGCGACCGCCTCGTCACGCAGCATGCGCCCGTTGCCTGACTCATCTGCGGTCAGCCACTCCCGGGTGATTAGCCGTTGAGTGCTGACAGACCCATGCCAGCACAGTAATTCCAGCCGGGACAGCCCCGACGCCTGCGCAGGGCTGAAACCGACACGCAGACCAAGCTGCACACAGTGCCCGGATATTTCTGGCAGGGCTTCATTCAGGTCCAGGCTGCCATCTTCGATCAGCAGCGCGCCTGCAATGCCCGACCACGCTTGCAGAGCGTGCTGGTCAGGCAAGTGATGCACCGCATGTCCGTGTGCCTGCAACTCGGCACTCAGTTCACTCAGGGTCGGGCTGTGACCCATGAGCACAATCTCCAGGCGCTTCATTGCAGCGATCCCTGAGCCGGTAGATAGGCTGCCAGCTCACGCTGCACACAGGGATCGTCCAGCATTGAACTGCTCTTGAAGAAACGCACGATATTGCCGATCAGCGGGTGATGGCGGTTGACGGGGAAGCTCATGGCCAGGGTTTCGGCTTTGAGCGCCTGCTTGACCGGATCGGGCACCTGCAAGTGCTCGATCAGCGTGAAGTCGAAGCTGCTCTGGATATCGTTGGTCAGGTATTGAGCGATGAACACCGGCATGATGCGCGCGATACAGTCACGGTCCGGGCCGGGTGCCGTGTGCCAGTAGATTCTGACCAGCCGGGCCCAGAATCCGGAATGCCGGCCTTCGTCCAGCAAGTGATCGGCCATCAGCCCCTTCACCGACTGCTTGACCGAGTCATCCCTGGCGAACGCTGCAACATCGCTGGTTACCGTATTCTCCGCGATGGCGACGCAGATCAGTTCCACGGCACTGCGCAGATGGGCGGGCGCCAGTGCGAGCGCTGCGGGTATCGCCCTGCTCAGTTCGATTTCGTCGGGTAACATGATCGCCTCGATGCCGGTAAGGGCTATGGTTTGCTGCATGAAGTCCATCGCCACCAGCGCGTGGTAATCCTCGTCGACCACCACGGTCATCGCGTCATAACGGCAGGCGAACGGAAAGCGAATCGCGAAGTTGTCCTTGGCGATACTGCGTGCGGTCTTGTCGACTATTTCGGTTTCAAAAATCACCACGTCATTGATGAACTTGTAGAGGCTCTGCACCAGCGCGTAATCACGCAGATGCGCGCATTCGCGGGTGAACGTGTCGCTGAGCACCAGCGGCTGGCGGCTGAGGGGATAGATCAGTTTTTCATCGTTCTCGACGATCCTGCGCGGACGAGTGCGAATGGTCGCGCGGCCCTCCCACGCATCGATGAACGACCGGTAGTCTTCTGCTTTCATGATGGCTTCCTTGTAAGAGCTTCTGGATTGGCGACCGGCCTTACGCACTGGCCTGCATCAGCGGTGCTCGCAGGCTCATGCGCAGCGTGTCCCACAGTTGGAGCCGGCTTTCCACTGCTGCGATGGCCGCCTGATAAACCTCCTTTTCGCGCTGCGCATCGTCCGCCACCAGTCGCGCCAGCAATTGCTCTGCGGCCGGGCCGTGGTCTTCGGCGTCCACCTCGATGTGGCGCTCCAGGTAATAGCGAAAGGTTGGCGCCTGATCGGCGGTGATGCCCCAGTCATCGAGAATGCTCTGGAACATCAGCGGGATAACGCTCTCGCGGCCATGCAGGAATGCAGCAGCGACGCCGTGCGCAGGTGCATGACGCGCGGTGTCGAGTGTGTGGGTGACGAACGCGGCAGCGGCCTGGTCGGCATTGACCCGCTGCAACGCGGTTGCGTAATGCACGCCCTGTTTTTGCAGTTCGATGAAGCGCTCTATCTGCAGCGTGCTGGCGCCGATTTCACGCATGGCGTCCAGGTACAGTTCGAAATGGCTGTAATGACCGTGGCCCAATTGATCGTCGGATTCCTCACCCAGCACGATTTCATTGATCAGCCGGGCGGCTGAGGCATCGCTCGGCGGCAGCCAGGGCAATTGGGTACACGTCAGTTCCTGCTGCAGGCGCTTGGTCAGGGACATGAAATCCCAGACAGCGAATACATGCGTTTCCATAAAGCGCCGGAGGACCGGTAACGAGTTGATCTCCGCAAAAATCGGATGACGACTCAGTTCAACTTTCTTGTGGCTCAACAGTGTTTTTTCACACAGCATGGCAATACCCGCTCAGTCAGAGTTGCGATTAAGTGTTGTAGTAATCTTCGTTTTAAACAAACGCAGTTAGTGCAAATTCAACATCACGCTTTACCCGAAACTCAGGCGAGCGTCAGCCTGCCGTAAAAGACTTTTTTATCGAAAAGCCTGCAGGGTTTCTGCTGCCTGAGGTGCTTGTCAGTAAGCCCTATTCAAGGCTTTAGGCCTTGCAGGGAGAGCGATGAAGCGCTGATGGCACATGAGCTGCGTAGAAAACTTAGAGCATATCCAATCACCTGTGCAATCACTTTTTAATAATATTTAGTGGAGGGTTTTTTCGGAATATAAGTGTGCGTATAAAACTGAGCTAACATGTTTTATAAATGCGCAGGCAACCCTTCCGGCTTATTAGGCTGGAATTATAAATAATGAACGAATGCCTCGTTCAGCGTTGCCGTGATATCGAATAGTTTGGGTTTTTGAATTTTTGACGGGCGACGTTGGACATGACGTCCACTGTCTCTCTGCCCTGTTCAGCAACTCCTTATCCATTGAGTTCAGATGAACAGAGAACTGTCCCGGTCCTGCGTGGACAGTTCGGCCGTGGCCAAGATAGATCCTCCGGCTGGATTCTCTTGAGCCACGGCGGAGTTTGCCTCATTCCGGCAGCGGGGCACCCGGCGGATCAGGAAAATAGACGTAATGACACTGCGCCATGGTCTGGCCTGGCGGAGTAAGGCGAAGGGGAGGTGTGCAGCAGAGCGATCGACTGATCCACAGAGTCGACGCCCTGTGAATCAGCCGCGTCGTTGATTCAGACGGGTTCTTTCTTGCGCGGGCGTTTCTGTCGCGTGTCGTTGGCTTTTTTGTTGCTCAGGTAGTGCGTGACTGCCTGAACGCCGCGGTTAAGGTGCAGCTTGAGGGCTTCGACACACGGCTCGACGGCCTTCTGCTCGGCCAGCCGCAGCAGCTCCCAGTGGTCATCCTGAGAAAGCTTGCCCAGGCCCATGTCGGACAGGTTGAACCGTAAAAAGCGTTCTTCTTCGTTCAAGCCTTCTTCAACCAGACGCATCAGCCGTTTGTTGCGTGCCTTGGCGTACAGCGACAGGTGGAACATCCGGTTGAGCCGGCCGATCTGCGTAAAATCGGTTTCGACTTCAAGCTGCTTGATACAGCTGGCAGCCGTCGCCAGATCCTGCTCGTCCAGCAGAGGAATCGACATGCGCAATGCTTCGGATTCCAGCAGAATCCGCAGCGCGTAGGCATCCACAGCGTCTTCGGTAATGAGTGGCGCCACGACCGCGCCCTTGTGCGTCTCGACGCGCAGCAGAGACTGCGCTTCAAGCTGGCGCAGGGCCTCACGCACCGGCATGCGGCTGACGCCGAACAGCGTTGCCAGTTCCTGCTGGCGCAAGGCGGTACCGCTTGGCAGGCTGCCATCGATAATGGCGTTGCGCAGTTTTTCTTCAATCACAGCCCGGGCAAGATGCGCCGGAGGCTGTTCAGTGCCCAGTACCGAGCCCAGAAAGGCTTCTCTATCTGATTTACGCATCGGCCTACTTCTTCATCAACCTGGCTGGATGGGATCCGATTAATCGCTGGATTTCCGACAGACTAGTCAAGACTCTCCGGATAGTCGCGAAAACCAAGGCATTATTGTGCTCAGCCGTATGAAAACGGTTTGCCTGCCCTCTGGCAAGCTCATCAGCATGTGCGCGTATCTTACCGCCCATCTCGCCGATGTACCGAATATGCATTCGGCACCGACGGATTTTAACCGTGTGCTGGTGTGACGGCGCGCCCTGAAACAGGCATTCCAGAGCGCATGGCCTCACCTTTGCGGCATAAGGCCGCAGGCCGTGCCACCTCAGCGAAGCAGACGGCCCGAGACGAAATGCTGAACATCATTGAAGCCAGGCGTCGATGCATGCCCGGGCGTTACCAGTGAGTCGATGAACGCCTCGTCCTCAGCCGTCACATTGACCTGGAGTGCCTTGGTGTAGCTGTCCCACTGCTGCTCGGTTCTCGGCCCGACGATGGCTGACGTTACCGCCTTGTTGTTGAGAACCCAGGCAATTGCGAACTCGACGATGCCGACCCCTTTGTCCTGCACGTACGCCTGAATTCGCTGGGCGATACGCAACGATTCCATGCGCCATTCGGTTTCCAGCAGTCGCTTGTCCTGACGTCCGGCGCGGCTCTCGCTGTCTGGGGCGATATCCGGAGCATATTTGCCGCTGAGCACGCCGCGTGCGAGCGGGCTGTAAGGCACGACACCGAGGCCATAATGCGCGGCCGCCGTGATCTGCTCGACTTCAGCCTGGCGGTTGACGATGTTGTACAGCGGCTGGCTGATAACCGGTTTGTCGACGCCCAGGCGCTGCGCGACGTTGACGATTTCAGCGATCCGCCAGCCGCGAAAGTTGGACACGCCCCAGTAGCGGATCTTGCCCTGACGGATCAGATCGCCAATCGCCGAGACGGTCACCTCCAGCGGCGTATCGTGATCTTCCTTGTGCAGGTAATAAATATCCAGATAATCGGTATCCAGCCGCCGCAGGCTGTTCTCGATGGCATTGAAGATGTGCTTGCGGTTCAGACCTGCCCGGTTGGGCAAACCCTCTGCCGGGCCGATGGCGACTTTGGTGGCCAGCACCCAGTCACTGCGCTGTGCCGCGATGGCCCGGCCGACGATTTCTTCCGAGCGCCCGCCGTTGTAGACATCCGCCGTGTCGATGAAATTGATGCCCTGATCTCTGGCCTTGTCGATGATGCGCACTGATTCATCTTCAGCGGTCTGCTCGCCGAACATCATCGAGCCGAGGGTCAGAGTGGAAACCTTGAGGCCGGACTGGCCGAGGGTTCGATAATTCATGCTCAACATCTCCTTGTCATTCAATCGGGTTCAGGCAGCCCCCACGCCTTGAGCGGGAAGTCGGCCAGCGAGGCGAGCAGCAGGTCGGCATGTTTGTATTGCTCGACCGGCATGTGCGAATCCGGCACAGCCACGGCGTACATCCCGGCAGCCTTGGCGGCGGTCACGCCAAACGGCGAATCTTCGAAGACCAGGCAGTCCGCTGGCGAGACACCAAGGCGGCGGGCGGCGACCAGGAAAATGTCCGGAGCCGGCTTGGCAGCGCCGACTTCCGGGTCGTCGGCCGTCACGACGGTATCGAACAGCTCGAACCATGCCCGGTGCAGCGTCGTCTTGGCCTCGAAGTAATGCACCGAAGAACTGGTGCCCACCGCGATCGGGATATTGTGGGCGGCCAGATGGCGGACCAGCGCTTCGGCTCCGGGCATTGCCGGCGCTTTAGGGAAACGCTCGTCGAGCATCGGCTCACGAATTTCGAGAAACTCGTCGATCGACATCGGCAGTTCAAGCGCCTTGATCACGTAATCCGAGAAGTCCCGGGCGCCGCGGCCAATGGTGTGCTGCTTGATCGACCAGTCGAAGGTGCGCCCGTGACGGCTGGCAATCAGATGCGTGACTTCCGTGTAGACACCCTCGGTGTCCAGCAACAGACCGTCCATATCGAAAATGACGGCCTTGATAGGGCCTCGTTCGTTGTGCTGTTCGCTCATGTGATCCCGTCCGGTTTTCGAATTCGGTTTCAGCCTAACGTTTCCATGAATACCGTGGCTACCCTATGTTTCAGAAACCTGTGCGGAGAAATGTGGCGTACAACAAAAGGCCTCAGGCCACGCCCTTTCGCTTGCCATAATGCCGACGTGCTCACCGAAATGGCCGTGAATGCTGGGCTGTCGGGCTCCCACGGTGATAATCTCTTGCGGTTTTCAATCAGTGCTGCCGGTCCCGGTACGACTTCCTCCTCATCAGAACGGATATCTTCGAGTCATTATGAATAAAGCAGCAGGTATAGCGGTTGGCGTTATCGTCGTGGCGGGCGTATTGGTCACGGCGGGTGCCTGGTACACCGGCACTAAACTGGAGGGCGCGCTGAACGATTCGATCAGCAACGCGAATCAGGAACTCGCCAAATCGTTCAAGGGCGGTGAAACCAGCGTGACGCTGAAACTGGTCTCGCTGGACAAGCATTTTTTCAGCAGCACCGCGCATTACAGCGTCGACATCCAGAACCTCGCGGACAGCACGCAGAACAGCCAGTTTCTGCTGGTCGATCAGATCGAACACGGTCCGATCCCGTTGTCCCGCCTGAAAACCCTGAACCTGTTGCCGGTCATGGCCCTGAGCAATTTCCAGCTGGAAAAGAGCCCGAGTTCCGAAAAGTGGTTTGCCATGAGCAAAGACGTCACGCCACTCAAAGGGCAGGCCAGCATCGGTTACAACCGCGCCACCAAAGGCTGGCTGCAGATGGCACCGCTGGAAATGACCGACGTGGACGGCACGTTCAAGTTCTCTGGTCTTGATCTGAAAACCGACCTGTCAGCCGACGCCGAGAAATACAGCGCTGTCGGTAACATGGATAACCTGCAGCTCAACGTCGCTTCGCCGGACGGTCCGGTCAACGTCGAAATCAAAGGCATGACCTTTGACACCGGCGGCACCAAGGGCAAGTCCGGTTTCTATCTGGGGCATACCAACCTCAAAGCCCAAGGCTTCAACTTTCAGGTGGTTGGCAAGCCACAGGTGCAGATCAAGGATCTGGCCGCCGTCAACCTGACTCAGGAAGACGCGGGCAATCTGGCTGCTCAGGTCAGCTACGATGCCGGAATAATTGCCTACGGCGGCAAGGACGTCGGTGCCGCCCACATGGGCTTCAAATTCGCCAACGTCGACGCTGCGGCCAGCCAGGCGCTGGGCCAGTTCTATCAAGACAAGATCCTGCCACAGCAGCAAGCGGCAGCGGCGCAGAAGCAGCCTTTCCGACTGGAACTGAGCCCGGCCGATCAGGAACTGATGAACACCCAGTTGAAAAAGCTCTTCGCGGCCAAACCGCATGTCGAGCTGGAAAAACTGTCGCTCAAAACCAGCAACGGTGAGAGCCATGTGCGCATTGCCGTAGACCTGGCTGATCCAGGCCCGCTCGATCAACCCGCCAATGCCTTGGTGCTGAAAGCGCTGGGCGAGATCAACGCCAAGGTTGTTCTCTCCAAACCGATGATCCGCGATCTCGCCACTCAGCAGGCCATCCGTGAAGGTCAGACCGACCTCAAGGTGATTGCAGAGCAGGCCAAGGCTGCCAGCGACATGGCCAGCGTCATGGCCGAGATGATGCAGCTGGCCAAAGTGGATGGCGACAACATCGTTTCCGATCTGCACTACGCCAATGACATGGTCGATTTCAACGGCCAGAAGATGACTGTTCAACAGTTCATGAGCAACATTCTGGGCCGAATCGGCGCGCTGGGTCAGCAGTAAGCTGCCGGGCGTGTGATCGGGACGCCTGCAAGGGTGTCCCGAGCCCGGCGCAGGTTACTTCGTCAGCCCTACCAGCGTATCCGCCAGCTGCCGGGTACGTTGCGAGGTGCCTGCTGTCATGCCACTAGATCCTTCCAGCTCGGACAGCAAGCCGGTGAGCGTTCCGACTTCCAGGGACTGCTCCTCGATGTACTGCGCCACCTTGCGAATCTCTTCGGCAAGACGCTCGATATCGGTACCGATGTCGTTCGCGTTCTGCGAGGTTTTCTGCGCCAGCTGGCGCACTTCATCGGCTACCACGGCAAAGCCCCGACCCATTTCACCGGCCCGTGCAGCCTCGATGGCGGCGTTCAGCGCGAGCAGATTGGTTTGCCCGGCAATCTGCTGGATCGTTTGCACCACCGATTGAATGCGCAGGCTGGACTTGGCCAGCTCCCGCGAGCCGAGTACCACCTCGTCCGCCTGGCTGACCAGGCTTTTGACGGTGTTGCCTGCCTTGTCGATGACCGTTTCCTGCTGCGTGATGGTCTGCGATAACTCATCCATCGACACATGCAATTCGCCGGAGTAGTGGCGCAATTGACCGGCAATTTCTTCCTGATCGTGATGAGCCTTGACCAGCACGTCACCCAGATCACTCAGCCCGCTGAACACCGGACGAATCTGTTCATCGAGCCCGGTCGGATCAATGGACTGGACGAAATTGCGCTGCTTGAACTGGTTGATCTGTTTGACCACCACATGGCTCAGGCCGGCCAGCTTCTTGATCTGGCGCCGCAGAAAGAACGCCTTGAACTCGCCGTAGTAGGCAATGAAGTTGTCGATGTAATCATCGCGGAACGGATGGCCTTCCGGCACTTTGAAGAAAAATACGGCGGTGAGGGTCTGATTGAGGTTCAGGCCGAGGATCTCCCCGAACGTCGAAAAGCCCACTACCGGTGTTTCGCCGAACACGCCATTCATACGCCCCAGTTCGCTGCCGTTATTCAGACGGCGCAGAATGCAGTCGCTCAACAGACCGAGCAATGGCTTGCCGGATTTGCCCTGAAGGAAGCGCGCGAAGTCGTTGCGCGTGGTGTCGATCATCGACGTCCGCTTGACCATGACCAGCTCTTCGCCCGGCGCGACATCGCAAAACAGATGGACGCGCTCGCTTTCGTAATCAATACGCGCAATCGAACGTACGAATAGCTCTTCGCCCACCCGGATGGCGAACGAATAATGCGCCAGCTTGCCTTCCAGCTCGTGTCGCTCGCACTTCAGCGCGTCACACAGCGCCGCCACCATGGTGGCGATCTCGCCTCGGGCGTTGACCACCTGACTGATGTAACGCTCTTCCAGCGAGGCTGTCAGGACACTCAGGCTCAGTGGCGTAGCCTCGAAGTTCTGGCTTTTGAACACGCCGAAACGCACGTTCTTCGCGCTCTTGAGAAACACCACTTGCGCATGGTTTTCGTAGCTGCGTTTGCCGTCATGGATCAAGGTCTTCTTGAAGTCGCCCTTGCCGCCGGCCGAGCCGCCTACGAACAGGCAGGGGAAGCGGCCTGATTCATACAGCGCTTCCATGAAGAACGACTCGGACGCGGACAAACCGTCGAACGTGACGTAGGCCAGCGTATCCCGATGGTCGATAGGCGTGCTGACCTGCGTGCGCTTGATCGAGTCGGTCAACCGCGCAATCCGCTCACGCATCGACAGACGCTTGCCCGTGCCACGAATGTCTTCGCTGTGCAGCGGAATATGCACTATTTCCGCGCTCTGGATCACACTGGCGTCAAACAGTGCCAGCACAATGCGGTCCCACTGATTATCTGCGGCGCAATACAGCGAATCATTGCTGGAGCAGAGTTCGCCCGACGTCGTGCACAGGCTGATTTTCGCAGTGGGAAAGCGTGCTGCGACCGAGCGCGCAACCTGATCGAAATCAACATGCGGCGAAACGAAACCGGTCAGGTAAACTGGGTCAAAATTCAGCGTCGACAGTGTTTTATTCAATTCCCGGGCTGACGTAATGGCACTGAGTACGCCTCCGGTCCGCGACGTGCTGGCCCGGAAGCGAGATAGAAAGCTCATGGTTGAGTCCGTTGAGTAAAAGGCAGAGGCCAGAAAACAGGGCGATACCTTTTAATCGGCTGCCGACGGGTTCGGCTTAGCCAATGGACGATGAATTTTGCCTATACAGCCCGTTCAGGCCATGTGCAGCATCAACGCCCGGATCACGGCCAGCGTCTGACGGTGCACCGAATCATAATGGTCGTTGTGGCAATAAGGCCGCACGGACAGGGTGATGGAGTCGGCCGTCGTAGATGACAGATGCACATCGACCGGAGGGCTGATCAGCACATTGGGCAGGCGGGCGACCTGTTCCTTGAGGCGCGGGATGATCGTCTGTTCGTCCGCCGTGGCGGGCAGCGTTGCGGTCAGTTCTACGCTACGGAAGTCATTGCTGGAGAAGTTGATGATCGTATCAGCGAAGATCTTGTTGTTACCCACCAGGCTCAACACGTTGTCCGCCGTGTTGACCGACGTCACGAATAGCCCGATTTCCACCACGGTCCCTGTCACACCCGCTGCCGAGATCACATCGCCGACCTTGAACGGCCGCAGCACGATGATAAAGCCGCCCGCCGCCAGGTTGGACAGCAACCCCGACCACGCCATGCCGATCGCCAGCGCAACAGCCGCCAGCAACGCCCCGAAACTGGTGGTCTCGATACCGCAGTAGCTGAGAATGGCGATCACCAGAACGATATTCAGCGTCACCGTGATGAACGAGCCCACATAGCGCAACACCGTCGGATCGAACCGCTGCCGCGTCAGCGAGCGTTGCGCCATCCTCACCACAACACCGATCAGCCAGCGCCCCACGATCCACAGCAACGCAGCGATGACAAGCTTCAGGACAATCGCGACCCCGTACTGCAGAACAATG
Organism: Pseudomonas cannabina; assembly: GCF_900100365.1. Classification (NCBI taxonomy): domain Bacteria; kingdom Pseudomonadati; phylum Pseudomonadota; class Gammaproteobacteria; order Pseudomonadales; family Pseudomonadaceae; genus Pseudomonas; species Pseudomonas cannabina. Next base: position 4,794,230 of record NZ_FNKU01000001.1, read on the forward strand.
TTGAGCAACGAATTGATTCGGTCAGTGCCAATGTTGATAACATTCAGCGCATCCATAAACGCAACTCCTGAACGTAAGGCTCGCCCGGCAGATGGCCTGCAAAGCGGAGCCGTACATTGCCCGGAAGAACGCGATGCTGACTACTGGTAGTTTTGACTGGAGGCAAAAGGCCTGCTGCCACGATAGTTCGTGGTCTTGACGGTCCCGAACTTCGTTCAGAGTCAAAGCAGCCCTGAGATAACGATGAGCGCGCCGTTGTGGCACGAGAGCCAATGACAAGGCCAGCACTTCGATGTTGCGCCCGCCAGAAAATCGCTAGACTCGGCACCTCGTTCAGATAACGCAAGGACCTGGCATGCCGCTTTCTTCCGACACTCTTCGCCGCACGCTGGTGACCTGGTTATACGCCGTTGCAGGGGGGCACGTGCTCGGCAGTCTTGTGTTCACCTGGGCCGGCTATGCCGGTTTGCTTGATGGCTACCTGACCACGCTCGAACAGGCGTTCTGGACCGAAGCCGTTCCCGCCGCTGCCCGCGCGCAACAGGTCTGGTGGATGGCCTTGTTCGGTGCCACCCTGCAAACATATTCCGTGTACATGCTGGCGCTCGTGCACCTGGGCAACCGCCTGAAAAGCCCCATGCCGTGGGGCTGGCTGATGGCCGGGCTTCTGCTCTGGGCGCCTCAGGACATACTGATTTCGGTGCACGGCGGCGTGTGGTCGCATGTGTGGCTGGATCTGGCGGCGTTGCTGGCATTGTTGCCGCCGTTGGTTTGGTTGTGTTGGTTTGATCGTCGTGTCTGAGGTGGCCTGTGAAATTTGGCGCGAGCTTTGGTACTGACTCGCGCCAGTGTTATCAGCATCTGTTTATCCGCAGTTCCTCAAGCAATCAAGCGGGCTCTATGGCACCTAGGGAGGCGCTGCAAAAATAGCCAACTGTCCCCACCCTTGGCACACTAAGTTCCTTCAACAGCTCCCTCTCCGTGAGCGTTACGCGCGTGCAGAAGACCTTCTCCGAACTCGAATATACCGGCAAGAAAAAGCAGACTCGCCGAGATCGCTTCCTGGCTGACCTTGAACAGTTGGTGCCCTGGGCCCTGCTGGAGGCGCAAGTGGCGCCGTTTTATAGCAACACCGCAGGCAAGCGCGGACGCCCTGCGATAGGGGTGTCGCGCATGTTGCGCATGTACGTCGTGCAGCAGTGTTTCGGTTTCTCCGATGAAGGTTGCGAAGATGCCGTCTACGACAGCCAGGCCATCCGCGGTTTTATGGGTATCGACCTGGGTCGCGAGTCTGCACCGGATGCCACCACCTTGCTGCGTTTTCGCCGCTTGCTGGAAGTCCATCAGCTAACCCGGCTGCTGTTTGAAACGATTAACCAGCATCTGGCCAGCCGGGGGCTGCTGCTCAAGGAAGGCACTATCGTCGACGCTACTCTGATCGCCGCGCCGCCCTCGGTCAAGAACCGAGAAGGCAAGCGTGATCCTGAGATGCATCAGGCCAGGAAAGGCAATCAATGGCACTTTGGGATGAAGGCCCACATTGGTGTAGACGCCACGTCGGGGCTGGTGCACAGCGTAGTAGGGACGGCCGCTAACGTGGCGGATGTCACCCAGGTTGGCCAGTTGCTTCACGGTGACGAAACCTATGTTTCGGGTGACGCTGGATACACCGGTGCGGCCAAGCGACCGGAGCATGCTGAACGGGACGTTATCTGGTCGATTGCAGAACGGCCAAGCAGTTACAAGCAGCACGGCGAAGGCAGCGTGCTGTATCGGGTCAAGCGCAAAATTGAATATGCCAAGGCGCAACTGCGTGCCAAGGTCGAGCACCCCTTCCAGGTAATCAAGGTGCGCTTCAATCATCGCAAGGTTCGCTACCGTGGGCTGGAAAAGAATACAGCGCAGTTGTTCAGTTTGTTTGGGTTGGCCAATCTGATGCTGGCCAAGCGGTATTTACAACAGACGGCAGGATAAATCCGTCTGAAAGGCGGGACTGGCCCGCCTTTCAGCAAAATGAGGGCAGAAATCTGCTCGAGAAACGTAAAATAAGGCCGGCAGGTTGAAAAAAACCGGCTTGGAAATGGGGACGGTGCGAACGGGTTAATTGTTCAGCGTCTCCCTAGCTTTTCAGTACTTACGATTTCGACTCCTTTTAATCCCTGTTGATTGAGCAATTCGGCTGCGGCGGGTGAAAGAAAAACTATATCCAGTAAAGTCGTTTCGTCAATTTCAAAAAAGTCCAGAGTAGCTTCGCTTGTAAGAGTGAGACTCTCAACGCTTTTGATTTCTCCTGTTTTTCTGTACGTGATGGATGACTTTTCAATGTCGATCACGCTGGCAGGCACTAGCTCTGACATTTGTTGGCGAATGAAATAATATGCTCCTTGCTCCATAGGCGCTCCTTTTGGGGAAACGATATCAAGCTTTGCTACCTCCCAACGGCCGATATTCAGTGTTTTTATCACAGACCAAAAGCGGTCGCTTACAATATGGCCTTCGAAACTAGTTCGTAAGTCAAATTCAAATTGCTTGTCTTTAGTGATAAGTACAAGGTTTTTTGGTAATGTTGCTTTAGGCTCTCCAGGATCCGCGTAATGCCAGTCCTGAGTCATTCCTTTGTTGTACGCTCCAGGAACAAAGGTCTCATGAATAACACCATCAATAAAAATTGGGCAGTTTTTTTCTTTCCTGTAAGCAAGTGTATAGTGCATAAAAACCTCTTTAAGGAGACGCTGAACAATTAACCCGTTCGCACCGTCCCCATTTCCAAGCCGGTTTTTTTCAACCTGCCGGCCTTATTTTACGTTTCTCGAGCAGATTTCTGCCCTCATTTTGCTGAAAGGCGGGCCAGTCCCGCCTTTCAGACGGATTTATCCTGCCGTCTGTTGTAAATACCGCTTGGCCAGCATCAGATTGGCCAACCCAAACAAACTGAACAACTGCGCTGTATTCTTTTCCAGCCCACGGTAGCGAACCTTGCGATGATTGAAGCGCACCTTGATTACCTGGAAGGGGTGCTCGACCTTGGCACGCAGTTGCGCCTTGGCATATTCAATTTTGCGCTTGACCCGATACAGCACGCTGCCTTCGCCGTGCTGCTTGTAACTGCTTGGCCGTTCTGCAATCGACCAGATAACGTCCCGTTCAGCATGCTCCGGTCGCTTGGCCGCACCGGTGTATCCAGCGTCACCCGAAACATAGGTTTCGTCACCGTGAAGCAACTGGCCAACCTGGGTGACATCCGCCACGTTAGCGGCCGTCCCTACTACGCTGTGCACCAGCCCCGACGTGGCGTCTACACCAATGTGGGCCTTCATCCCAAAGTGCCATTGATTGCCTTTCCTGGCCTGATGCATCTCAGGATCACGCTTGCCTTCTCGGTTCTTGACCGAGGGCGGCGCGGCGATCAGAGTAGCGTCGACGATAGTGCCTTCCTTGAGCAGCAGCCCCCGGCTGGCCAGATGCTGGTTAATCGTTTCAAACAGCAGCCGGGTTAGCTGATGGACTTCCAGCAAGCGGCGAAAACGCAGCAAGGTGGTGGCATCCGGTGCAGACTCGCGACCCAGGTCGATACCCATAAAACCGCGGATGGCCTGGCTGTCGTAGACGGCATCTTCGCAACCTTCATCGGAGAAACCGAAACACTGCTGCACGACGTACATGCGCAACATGCGCGACACCCCTATCGCAGGGCGTCCGCGCTTGCCTGCGGTGTTGCTATAAAACGGCGCCACTTGCGCCTCCAGCAGGGCCCAGGGCACCAACTGTTCAAGGTCAGCCAGGAAGCGATCTCGGCGAGTCTGCTTTTTCTTGCCGGTATATTCGAGTTCGGAGAAGGTCTTCTGCACGCGCGTAACGCTCACGGAGAGGGAGGCTGTTGAAGGAACTTAGTGTGCCAAGGGTGGGGACAGTTGGCTATTTTTGCAGCGCCTCCTTAAGCAAAGTCGACCAGTACTTGACTTGGTTCGTATTTTTCCTGATACAGTTTTCTTGCGAAGGCTGCGTTGAAGTGACTCAACCTGTTGCCTTGCTTGCGCTCGAGATATTTCTTTCCGAGAGTAACGTCTAGAGATTCTTCTCAGTTTCTCATCAACAAGATTGGAATAGTCTTTGTGCGATCCGTTGTGGTAGACCTTCTTTCCAATCGCTTTTGCTTTAGCTTCACTATCAGGCATGAGCAACCCATTGCTTGCCTTGTCACGTGTTCCATCCATTCCAATCTTGTTCATAAACCCTTCGTGGCGATTCCATACCTGCACTGGAATAACATGCTGCGCCTGCATGTTGTCCCCTACAACCCCACCCAACGATCTATCCAGCGCAGAACTCGGACTCCATCCCCACGGGTCCACCCAACCAATAGGGTTAGGCCCATAAGCATAGGTATTCAACCCCCCCGCCAACCCAATCGGGTCCGGCGTGGTAAACCGGCCGATGTCCGGATCATAAAACCTGAAGGTGTTGTAATGCAGCCCCGTTTCGCGATCGAGGTACTGGCCCTGGAATCTCAGGTTCTGTTCTTCGATGTAGTAGGGCTCACGGATTTCTTCGACGGTGTTGCCCCAGACCCGGTAGCGTGCTTGCCAGACGGTCTGGCCGTCGTTTTCGGTCAGTTGTTCGGGCAGGCCGTTGAGGTCGTTGTGGTAGTAGCGGATCTTTTGCAGTGCGCCGGTGCCATCGACGCGGGCCAGAGGTTCGTAGCCGTCGTCGGGGTATACGTAGAGGCTGGTCTGACTGTGTTTCTGTTCTTGCAGCAGGCGCATGCCGTCCCAAGTGAAGTGCGTTTCGCCGAGCGGGAAGCCGTGCTCGTCATGCTCGGTCTTGGCGATTCGTCGCCCTAGCGGGTCGTAGGCCATTCTCACCACGGTGTTGCGCGCGCCGCCGTGGTTGCGCACTTCAATCAACTGATGTTCTGCGTCGTAGATAAAGCGCTGCACCCGCTGGCTGCCGCTACGCTTTTCGATCATGCGGCCGAAGGCGTCGTAGCGGTAGCGTTTGTCCTGATAGGTCAGCAGTTTGTTATGCACCACCAGCCCCGCGCTTTTCGGCGGTCCGTCGAGGAGGTTGGCTGCGGCGTCGTAAGCGAAGGTTTCGTTCTGACCCTGAACGTTGTCCTGACTGGCGATGATGCTGCCGGTGGCGTCGTAATGCAGCAACTGGCGATGGTCGCCGCGCGGCTGCTGGTCCAGGCGGCCAATCAGGTTGTCTGCCGGGTCGAAGTCGAAGTGTTTCTGCACGGTTGCCGGGAGAATCGGTGACTGGCTTGCGAGCCTGCGTTTGCGCGAGCGCAGTCGGCCGCTGCGGTCGTATTCGCTGCGGGTAATGATCTGACCCTGCGTGCGCAGCACTTCGCGATGCAAGCGGTCGCGCTCGAAATCGCTGATGACCTGGCCGTCCAGATTGATCTGGTGTAGATGCCCGCTGCCGTAATACAACTGATTGAGCCAGCGGCCGTCAGGCAGTTGCGTCTGGAGCAGATTGCCCAACTCGTCGTAATGGTATTTCAGGCTGCCTGCCGCGCTTTGCTCTTCCAGCAACTGGCCGAGCGCGTCATAGCTGAAACTCAGGCGCTGCGCCTCGCCCGCCTGGTTTGTGAACGTCACGCCGGTCAGTTGATCAACCGGGTTGTACTGGTAAGCCGTTCTGCCGTCGTCGGTGACTTTGGCCATCAATCGCCCGACCGCATCGCGCTCCAGCGCGTGAACGATGGGCGCAACCGGGTCGTCCGGAACCACGGCCAGCCCATTGCCGAAGGGAGCGGGGATGTATTCCAGGTGTATGACGCTGGCCAGTGCGTCGTAGGTGTAGCGCCGACCGCTGCCGTCCAGATCCTGCTGCTGCGTCAGCCGGTCGCCTGCGTCCCACGCAAACCGATAGCTTTCAGCGTTCTCGTTGGTCAGTGCCAGCAGGCGGCCGTACGCGTCGTAGCTGAATTGCACCGAACGCCCAACCGCGTCCAAGCGCTGACGCACGCGTCCAAGCCGGTCATAGTGATAGCGAGTGGTGTGCCCTGCGGGGTCGATATAGCCGATGAGCTGACCGCTGCCATCGCGCTGATACTGCTCGATGCGGTCATCGGGTAACTGACAGTGCAGCAGACGGCCCTGGCGATCGTGCTCATAGAGCGTGCGCTCGCCCAGCGCATCGGTCACGACCTGCAAATAACCTTGCCGGTCGTAACTGAACCGGGTCGGGTAACCCGAGCAGTCAATGTGCTCGATCAGTTGCCCGAGATCGTTCCATTCAAGGGTTTTGTGCTTGCCGGTGGCATCAATGATCTCGATGGTCTGGCCGCGTTCGTCGTAGCGGTATTGTGTTGCCTGACCCAGCGGGTCTGCCTCGGCAATGCAGTTGCCACGCTGGTCGTAGCGATAGCTCCACTGGTTGCCGGCCGCATCGGTTTCCACCAGCGGCAGTGACCAGAGTTCCAGCCACAGAACCGATTCGCGACGGCCGAGCGGGTCAAGCGTTTCGCTCAGATTGCCCGCTTCGTCGTAACTGTACTGATACTGCCCGCCCACGGGATCGATGGCGCTCAGCAGCTGGCGCTCGTCACTCCAGCTGAAGCGCCAGGTGTTGCCCAGCGCGTCGGTGTAGTCGGTGATCTGGTGCTGCGCATCCCAGTGGCGCACGCTGATACGTTGCAGGCCGTCGATGACGCGGGTGATGCCGTTGCGCAAATCGTAATCGAAGGTGTAGCTGTCGCCTTCGTCGGTCCAGTGCCGGACCACGCGCCACTCGACACCGTCCACCTGCGCCCACTCATAAAAACAGCGCAGGCCGGTGGGCAACTGGTGCTCGACCATGCGCTGACCCACGTCATAGGTGAAGCGTCGCTGGACCTGGCCCAGCGCATCGCGAACTTCGGCCAGATGGCCAAGACCGTCGTAGTCGTAGCTGACCAATACATCACGCTGCTGATCGGCAAACAGCCGTTCAACGCGCTGCACGCGGTCGGGCCATTGCGCGCTGTAGATCAGCTCAACCTGCACCAGGTCCAGCGTATCGCGCAGACGAATCAGTTTTCCTGCGGCGTCGTAATCCAGGTAAATCCGGTTGTCATTTCGGTCGCCCAGTTGGCTGAGGCGCAGGAGGGCAGAGTCTGCAAGTGTCGGTTCGAACAACCGGTATAGCCCGTCATCACTCTCGATCAGCAACTGGCCGTTGTCGTTGCGGCGCACCGCCAGCCCCTCGCCAGCGCTGAAAACCGCGCCGCCCAGAGCGATTGAGCCCATGTCGATGCGTCGGGCCTGCTCATCGGTGTAAATCAGCCGCTCGCCACCATCAGGATGCGGCTCGATCTGCACGCTGATTTCATAGGGGACGCTCCAGCCGGCACCGAGCAGGCTGTGACGTCGCTCATCGCGACTGTTGTAAAAGCGCTGCCAGTCGATGAGCAAGACGCCCGGCAGTACGAAGTCGAGTTCGTCGTCGCCCCCCAGTACCTTGGCACCTGTGGCAGCATGCACCGGATTGGGCGAGCCGGACATCGCGTTGTTCAGCGCCCCGGTGACCTGGCTGACGACATAACCGTTCACGGCCGACAGCAGCATGCAGGGCAGGTTGGCACGAAACTTACCCTTGCCGCCTTTGAGCATCATGAGGACGGTCAGCGCCAGGCCGACGCCAGGCGTCTTACCGCTGCGGATTTCCCGCACCACCACCGAATCGCCACCGATGGTCACGTTGGATGAGACCATTCCCGACGACACCACCTTAGCTTCGCAGGTGCTGCGGTCGCCGCTACGTACGGCGGGCTGGCCGTTGATGCTGACCTTTTCCGAACCTTCCGCGAGAAACTGCGGCGGCATCGGCGGATGCTTCATGCAGGTGACCAGATCCAGCGGCTTGGGCACCGCACCGGGCACCGGCTCTGCGACGGTGGGCTGCCAGAGCTGCGAGAAAAAGCCCTTGGCCATGTCCAGAAAGCCGGACTCTTCCGGCTTGCCGACGCTCATGAGGTTCGGCCCGGTGTGCGGGGCTTCTTCGTTTTCAGCGTCTTCCTGTTCGCTGTCCAGTGAGCGCAGCGGGTTCATCTGCGACGGCACGGCGCCAGCCGCGCGTGCAGCCGGAATCGAGTTGATCAGCGTGTCGGTAGAGCCGGTGAGAATCGTGGCCTGTACCGTGGGCGGGAACAGGCCATTGGCAATCGTTTCGCATAAATCAGTGAGCCCTCGGTCTGCCCCGGTCCTGCTCATCGCCAGACCGACGATCACCCCCACCACCGCACCGAGCACACAGGCACCCAGCCCGCCGGTGGCAACGGTAATGCCGGTAGCCGCCACCACCGCCATTGTGGCCAGCGACCCGATGGCGGCGTAAGCGGCGACCTCGAGCACGCCGCCCAGGATATCGGCCATCATCGAGCTGTGTTCGAGACCGTCGCCCAGTCGGGCAGCCCATAACGCGTCAGACATTCAGGGCGCTCTTCATGCGAGGGTCAGCGTCTGCTTGAGCGTCGCCCAATGGGCTGCCTCCGCATCCCCCAGCGGCTGAGCCTTGACGTAACTGAGGGCGATCATCTTGCGGGTGCCCGGCAGCACCAGCGCCAGCTGGAACTGAAAGACTTTTTCAGCGCCCTTGCTGAACTGGCTGCGCAGCTCGATCGCTTCAATCGACTGATCGGCACCCAGGCGTGTGCTTTGCACCGGTTGATAGCGCAGGTCCTGAACCTGCTGCTCCAGGCGCTTCAGTTGCGCGTCCAAGTTGCTGTGCAGGGTTTCGCCGTCGGCCAGTTGACTGCGGCTGACAATCAACGACGTTCCCAGCGCCGGAAACTTGAGAATGTTGATCGATGCGTCCAGCAGTTCGCTCTCGGGCAGTTGCAGCTGAAACTCATTGAGGCGGTAAACCATGGGGCTGACATCTCGTTATTGGGGCTTGGGAAAGGCGCTGGCGATATTCGCGTCGATGGTGGCTTTGATGCCCTGACCGTCAGGCGCGGCATCGGCACCCTTGCCATTGTTCAGGTGCAGCACGCCACCGGTATTGAATTGCGCGTCGCCGCTGGCGTGCAGGCTGATCTGCACACCGCAGATATTGATCTGGCCGCTGGCGTTGAGCTCCAGCACGCTTTTGCCGCATACCAGCCGCAGGTTTTCCCCCACTTCAATGATGTAGCTCTGGCTGACGCTGTCGGTCTTGCTCGATCCGACGGCCAACACATCGTCCTGTTTGACGATGCGGACGCGGTTGTTGCCGATCAATACGGTCTCGTCATGACCGATACTCTTGAACCGGTCGTGGCCCACCGAGTGGCTTTCATCCACCTCGACGATCACGTCCTGATTGCGCTCCGCATGAATGTACAACTGCTCTGCACCTTTCTTGTCCTCCATGCGAATCTCGTTGAAATTCGCAGGCGTGCCGCCCTTGCTGGAGCGGCTTTTCATGCCGCTCTGGGTGGCATTGGCGGGCAGGTCGTAAGGCACGGTCTGTTCGGCGTTGTACACACGGCCAGTGATGATCGGGCGGTCGGGATCGCCTTCCAGAAAACTGACGATCACTTCCTGGCCGATGCGCGGGATCTGCATCGATCCCCAGTTTTTGCCGGCCCAGGCTTGCGAAACGCGAATCCAGCACGAGCTGTTTTCGTTGGACTGATCGTGGCGGTCCCAGTGGAAATGCACCTTCACCCGGCCGAACTGGTCGGTCCAGATTTCTTCGCCAGCGGGACCTACCACCACGGCGGTCTGCGGGCCTTTGACGATCGGGCGCTGGGTCGTGGCCAGTGGCCGAAAGCTCTGCTGGGCATCAATGCAGCTCAGGCCGAGTTCAAATTGCACGCCGCCCCCGGAAGCGCCGCTTTCCAGGCTTTCCTGCGCCAGGTAATAGCGCGCGCCGACGATCAGGTATTCGCGATTCTGATCCTGACGGCCGAAACCGGTCAGGCTGAACAGGTGCCCGGCACCCAGCCCCCGCGCGTTGCCGCTGAGTTCGACCCGTTCGTGCAGGCTTTGCAGCGCTTCCAGGCGAGTGCGTGCGTAGTGCTCGCCATCCTGGCTCTGCACGTAAGTGCCGGGGTAGTCGTAAAGCGGATAATCGCCCGCGGTGTGCGGACGCGGCATGGCCGAGCGCACGTCGATGCTCGCGCTCGGTCGCTGGAAGTCGTAGTCATTCAGTTCCAGCGAGCCCGGCTGCACTTCCTGAGCCAGACGCCAGTCATTGATATGATCACGCTCACGATGCTGGCCGTCGGGTGGAAAGTAGGGTACCGACTCGTAACCGGCCGCCGGTTGATGAGCGCCGTAGGCATCGGCCAGCACCAGTACGTGACGATCCTTTTCGTGACGGAAAAAGTAATAAATCCCTTCCTGCTCCATCAAGCGGCTGACGAAATCGAAACTGCTCTCGCGATACTGCACACAGTATTCCCACTCGCGATACGGTTTGCTCAGGGCGTCCTCGAAGTCGGAAAAACCCAAGTCGCGGAACACCTGTTTGATGATCTGCGGGATGGTCAGGTTCTGGAAAATCCGGCAGTCGGATGTGCGGGTCAACAGCCACAGCCATGGGCGCAGCGTGACCTGATAACTGGCGAACTGATCGCGGGTCACGTTCTGGCTGCAGCGCGCCGCAATGCCATGAAAATAACGCGGTGCACCGCCCGCCAGTTGCACGGACAGGCTCATCGGCTTGCCCAGCAACTGGTTGAGGTCCAGCGCGCCGTCGACCGAGGTCAGTTGCAGGTCGTAACTGAACAGCCGCCCCAGCTCATCGCCGCCGCTCATTTCCTTGAGCAGCAGCACATCCGGGCCGAGTGGGCTGCTGACTTGTGCCAGACGCGTGAGTTGCTTGAAGTTCATGGGTTGTCCCGTTCAGCGTTCAACGGCTGCAGCGCGCCGAGCGTGTCAGGCCGTTGCATCACTGAACTCATAATGCAGTTCGTTATCGCGCTGGCTGATGCGAACGCCGGCAAGCGCCTTGCCTTCCAGCATGCGGGTCAGGAACTCGCGGCTCATGTCCGGCAGCAGCGTGTTGGTCAGAATCGTGTCGATCATGCGCCCGCCGCTTTCGGTTTTGGTGCAGCGCGATACGATCAGGTCGATTACGTCATCGTCGTAATCGAACGCAACCTTGTGGGTGCTCTCGACACGCTTTTTGATACGGTCAAGCTGCAAGCGAGTGATGGCCTTGAGCATGCTGTCGCTGAGCGGGTAATACGGGATGGTCACCAGTCGACCGAGCAGCGCGGGCGGGAAGATCTCCAGCAGTGGTTGACGCAGCGCCTTGGCGATGGCTTCCGGGTCCGGGACGTTCAGCACGTCTTTGCACAGGTGCGAGATCAGTTCGGTGCCAGCGTTGGTGGTCAGCAGAATCAGGGTGTTCTTGAAGTCGATCACCCGACCTTCGCCGTCCTCCATCACGCCTTTGTCGAACACCTGAAAGAAAATTTCGTGCACGTCCGGGTGGGCTTTTTCGACTTCATCCAGTAGCACCACGCTGTAGGGTTTGCGGCGAACTGCTTCGGTCAGCACACCGCCTTCGCCATAACCGACGTAGCCCGGCGGCGCACCCTTGAGCGTTGATACGGTGTGTGCTTCCTGAAACTCGCTCATGTTGATGGTGATGACGTTCTGCTCGCCACCGTACATGGCCTCGGCCAGCGCCAGCGCTGTTTCGGTCTTGCCCACGCCGGACGTACCGGCCAGCATGAACACGCCAATCGGCTTGCTCGGGTTGTCCAGCCCGGCGCGCGAGGTCTGGATACGCTTGGCGATCATTTGCAGGGCGTGGTCCTGGCCGATGATGCGCTTCTTCAGGTGCTGATCCAGATTGAGCACGGTTTCCAGCTCGTTGCGCGCCATACGGCCCACCGGGATGCCGGTCCAGTCAGCAACCACCGAAGCCACCGCCTGATAGTCTACGGTCGGCAGAATCAGCGGGTTTTCGCCTTGCAACGCGCTCAGACGCTGCTGCAAATCGACCAGCTGTTCGCGCAGCGCCTTTTGCTCGTGGTTATCCGGATCGGCAATCACATCCACGATCCCGGCGCTGTCACGCAACTGCGCACGCAGCGCCAGCAACTCGTCGACCAGCGTCTTTTCATCGGCCCAGCGGGTTTCCAGCACTGCCAGGCGTTCGCGCTCGGCGTTGAGCAAGGTTTCGCTGTGGCTCTGGCGGGTCGCTGTGACAATGCCGATGGCGTGTTCACGGGCGATGATCTGCAACTCAGTTTCCAGTGCTTCGATGCGGCGACGGCTGTCGTCCACTTCGGCCGGAACTGCATGCAGGCTGATCGCAACGCGCGCACAGGCGGTGTCCAGCAGGCTGACGGACTTGTCCGGCAACTGACGCGCCGGGATATACCGGTGGGACAGTTTCACCGACGCTTCCAGCGCCTCATCGAGGATTTGCACCTGATGGTGCTGCTCCATGGTCGAAGCCACACCGCGCATCATCAGCAGCGCCTTGTCTTCCGACGGCTCGGCGACCTGCACGACCTGAAAGCGGCGAGTCAGGGCCGGGTCTTTTTCAATGTGTTTCTTGTACTCGGCCCATGTAGTCGCCGCGACGGTTCGCAATGTGCCGCGTGCGAGTGCCGGTTTGAGCAGGTTGGCAGCATCGCCCGTACCTGCTGCGCCGCCCGCACCGACCAGCGTGTGGGCTTCGTCGATGAACAGAATGATCGGTCTGGGCGAGGCCTGAACATCTTCGATGACCTGATGCAGACGCTGTTCGAATTCGCCTTTCATGCTGGCGCCGGCCTGCAGCAGGCCGACATCCAGACTGCGCAGCTCGACATCCTTGAGCGCAGGCGGCACATCACCGGCAACGATGCGCAGGGCGAAACCTTCCACGACGGCGGTCTTGCCGACACCGGCTTCACCGGTCAGGATCGGGTTGTTCTGGCGGCGGCGCATCAGGATGTCGACCATCTGACGAATCTCTTCATCACGACCGACAATGGGGTCCAGCTTGCCGCTGCGCGCCTGCTCGGTCAGGTCGACGGTAAATTTGTTCAGTGCTTCCTGCTTGCCCAGCGCGCTGGGTGACATGGCGCCGCTGGCTTCACCCGGAACGGCACCTGCATTGAAACCGTCGCTGGCGCTCAAGGCGTTTTCCGGGGAGTCACCAATGTACTCGTCAAAACGTTCGCTCAGGGCTTCGACCTTGATCTTGTCGAATTCTGCCGACAGGCCCAACAGGGCATGGCGCAGGCTTGGCGTCTTGAGGATACCGATCACCAGATAGCCGGTGCGCACCTGACTTTCACCAAACATCAGGCTGCCGTACACCCAGCCGCGCTCGACCGCTTCTTCGACGTGGGAAGACAGATCGGTGATTGATGTCGAACCGCGTGGCAGGCGATCCAGCGCTTCGGTCAGGTCGCGGGCCAGGCGCGCCGGTTCTACGTTGAACTGACGGATGATGCGGTGCAGGTCCGAGTCCTGAAGCTGCAATAACTGATGAAACCAGTGCGCCAGTTCGACATACGGGTTGCCACGTAATTTGCAGAACACCGTCGCCGCCTCGATGGCTTTGTAGGCGACGCTGTTGAGTTTGCCGAACAACGCGGCGCGACTGATTTCACCCATGTTTCCTGCTCCTTGAAAGGTGTGCTGACGTTGCCTGGTCGGCGTAGTGCCGAGCCAGAATCAAATCCCTGGCGTCCTCTTCGGGCGTGCCGAGCCAAGTGTTGAAACCCAGCCGCTGACGCCCGTTGAGTTGAAAAGCCGGGACCTCGGGCTGTTCCAGGATCAGGTTCAGATCCCAGTCCAGTTCGTGGCCCAGATACTCCGCAACCCAGGCCACCAGCTCCTTGAACGGCTGGCCATCAGGCAACATGCCCATGTAGTCAGCGAACTTGAGCGGCCCGAGCCGTATACGAAACTTGTGCTGACGATCCCAGACGTGGCTGCCCAGACAAAAGTCCACCCCCAGTTGATTCGAACGGACACCGGCGCGGCTGCGCTCAGGCAGTTCAAGCCACTGGCCGACGTATTCTTCGATCTCTACCGGCAGGCCGAAGTACTCGGACAGAATCGCGCGCAGGCCATCCGGGTAGCGGGTCTGCGCCGCCAGATGGCCGCTGAAATGCAATTTGGCCGTGTCCGGAATCAGGCCCTGTTCAAGCAGGCTCTGCATGCCGCGTCCGCTGAGTGCGGCGAGCCGTGCCGACCAGTAATCATCGTCCGGGCGGTCATGGCTGACGGTCGGACGGGCTTCCGCCCAGGCGCGGTAGAACAGGCTCAGCAACCGATGATGGAACACGTCCAGAAAGCGTTTGCTGGTGCTGTCGGCGTTGTTGCGCTGACGTTCGCGCACGTACTCGGTGATGTGCAGCGGCAGCGCGCCGTTAGGGCCGCCGAGGCCGAAAAAGAACTGCTCCAGGCGTGCCGGGCTGTTTTCGCTCGCCGGCGTCATGGAGGCCAGTGTCGACGGGGCGAACGCGCTGTCCGGTTGTTGACCCATCCGTAACGGGTCGTCGGCCAGCCGCACGGAATGGCCGATTCTGGGCAAATCCGGCGATTCGCACTCGATACGCCGTAGCGCCTGGAAGAAATCGAATTCCCAGGGCTGCTCGTGCATGGCCGTCACAGTATTCAAAGGGTCGGACGGCGTCCGGGTCGGGCTTTCCATCGCATGATCTCGCCGCGTTCGGTGGTACGTAACACCGTCTCGGTAAAGCTGTTGATCGACACGTAACGTGCCAGGAAACGCTCGAACACCGTGCCGAGCAAAAACACTCCGGTGCCGCGAAAGGCGTTCTCGTCAAACTCCAGGGTAATTTCCAGACCCCGGCCAAATACGATCGGGCCCGGCATCGGCAGGCGGCGGGTGCAGGGTTTGCTGCTGACCTCGCGCAGGCCTTCGATCTGCAATTGCAGGGCAACGTCGTTGTCGTCGCCGTATAACCGGAGCAGTTCGCGCAATGCCGCTGCGCCCTGACCCTGTTCGCTCAATGACAGGTAATTCAGCGACAGCTGGCTGATCAGGCGCCAGGCCTTGTTGTCGTGGGCATGGCTGGCGCGCGGGCGGCTCGGGCCGGCCAGGCAGCGCACGGCGGACACCGGCGCGCTGTCGGCCAGTGTGAAGTCGGTCTTGCCGCTGCCGACGCTCATGAACAGGGGCAGATCACGATTGGTGCACAATGCAGTCAGGCCCAATTGGCGCAAATCATGTCCGTAAGGTGCCTGCTGGCTGTCGACCAGGCTGATGAACGTCTCGCTGCCCACATAGTTCGAGCGTGTTCCATTGCGTCGCTGCTCGCTGGACAACACCCGCGGCTCCCGGCGCAGCACGTAATACGCCTTGTCACGGCCGTAACGCGACGGGTCGCGCACCGTATAAAACGGCAGGAATGGCTGATCTGGCCCGGTGCCGTGCCCGGTCAAGCTCTTGAGCGAATGAATCTCGAAATCCATCGGTCGCGTACGGTCGGCAATTGCATGGTGCTCATGGACGCGATCGGTCAGGTGAATGCGGTCAAGACGGCGCGGGAACAGGTTGATGGCGGGTGTGCAGAACGGTACGAATTGCTCGGCGCCGATGCTGCTTTCCAGGCTTTGCTCGAAACTGTTGAACAGCACGATCAGTTCCAGCTCCTGCCCGGAGCAACGCTGCACGGCACGGGTCAGTTGGCTGAAATCGACAAACAGAAAGCGTTGCGGCAGGGCAAAATATTCCTGCAACAGGCGGTAGCCCTGAAAGGCTTGGGGTACCACGGGCAATGCCGCTTCACGGTCATCGAACCCGCAGGGGCGCAAGGCGTCGGCCGACAGGCGCTCCACCCAGTCGCCGCCGGGCTGGCGGGCAAACACGGCACAGGCGTTGCCGAGCAGTTGCTCATAAAGGCGAAAGGGTTGTTCGTCTGCGCCATGCAGAAACAACGGCAGGTTATCCAGCGCCAGCTTGTCAAAGGTCAGCTCTGCGCCCGTGCGCAAGGTAATGCGCAGCCCCGCCTTGGCTTTGGGTTCGCTGGCGGCCAGGCGTCCGAGCACGGCTGCCGGATTGCCGAAGTACTCCGCCTGGGTCACCTGCAATGGCCACAACGTCACGTCATGCGCGCTTCGATACTCACAGGGTGTTTGCGAGTCGCGACCCAGTGCGGCACGCATCACGCTGTCGCGGGGCAGGGTAAAGCCGCTGCTCAACGAACCCTCGTTCGGGTCCGTCTGCAGCTGCACGACGGTCATCGAGGGTGTGGGCGCCAGGTAGTGCGGATAGGCGATTTCCAGCAGATTATGGGTGAAGGTCGGGTATTCGGCGTCCAGTTTGAGTTGTACGCGAGCGGTCAGGTAAGCGAACCCTTCCAGCAGGCGCTCGACATACGGATCTGCGCAATCGAGGCCCGACAAGGTCAGACGCCCGGCGATTTTCGGGTATTCGCTGGCGAACTCGGCGGCGCTTTCGCGGATGTGCTGCAATTCCTGGTTGTACAGGCCCAACAGGCGCGGATTCATGAGCGCCTCCGCTGTTCGGCAGGCATCACGTAGACATGGCCGGATTCCAGATCCAGTTCGGTGCGCAGCAGCAAGGGCAGGGCGACCGGTTGAGCCCACAGGTCGCCCTGGATTTCGAAGCTCAATGCGTTGTGATTCATTTCGTCACGCCCCACTCGGGCCCTCACTTGCAGCGTCTGGGGCAGAATGCGCGGCTCGTACGTCACAATCGCACGGTGAATCAGGCTTTCCAGTTGGCTGACATCGATGCTCGACGCACTGTTGCCTGCCAGCGCCGGCAATCCGTAATTGACGACCGAAGTACCGGCCGGAGTGTGCAGCGTGGCATCGGCGTCCAGCAATGACGTAGTGTTCAGCAGCCAGGCCAGATCACGCAGTACCGAGGCCTTGAGCTGACTGAGAGACAACACGCGCTTGTCCGCACTTTCCTGCGGATTGCTCGGGTCTTCGTCGGTCAGCCGATCGAGCAGCGACGGCTGCAGGCGCTCGCGCAGAGTGATGTCGTTCACCAGTCGAACTGCCAGACGAACGCTTTCTGATCCCAGTGGGCTGGTCCGCACGCGGCGACCTGGCTGACGGGCGATGCCTCAAGCTTGCCGTTGAACAGGCGCACTGGCTGAAGATCAGTGACGCAGTTCTTGCTTGGCGCGGGCAACGGATCACTGCGCTCGACCATAACGATAAGAGCCTTGCGATACGTTTCTACGCGCACTTTTTTTTGCAGGTCCTCGCTGAAGCGGCAGGGCCACTGCATTTCCAGCGTCAGGGGCGCGTTTTCCGCGCGGTTCAGGGTACAACGTCCCTGCTCGTTGCTCAGGCTGAGTGGCTGGCCGCCGACTTCGGCCTGGATCAGGCCATTGGGGGGCGGGTCTGTTTGTTCGGCACACGCGTTGAGGCTGATCAGCATGGCAGTCAGCACGGGAATCACGACCGATTTACGCATCACGTCAGCTCCCAGAACCAGACAGCCTTGGCCCGGGCCGGTCTGGGTCTGGCCGCGATTCCACAGGTCGATATGGTCGCCGGTGGGATGGCCCTCTGCATCGTTCGGCTGTGCGTAGAAATCCTTGTAGAAGATAACGCCTGTCTTGTCGATCAGGCTGTTCCGGTCTGCCGAACTGTTGCTGTAGATTTTCGGCGCGCCGAGTTGTTTCTTTTTCCACAGCCAGTTGGCCAGAGATTCGGCACCTCGGGCATGCCCGTGAGCACAACGAGGCTCGCTGTAGGTAGAACTGTTAACCGCAAGCGAACGCTCATTGCACAGCGCTATGCTCAGGCGGATCGCACACTGATTGTCCCAAGGACCATCGCAGGGCTTGCCGCTGGGCGAAGTCCCCATCATGTCGTTGTACGCTTTCCACAAATTGATAAAAGCTGGCTTGGCCATCATTCAATCTCGAAACGGCATGGATCGGAGCTTCCGGATACCGATGGCCCCGGCATCTGCTGACGGGGCCGCATGCACTCAGCGCTTGGTGTTGGAGCGGATGTTCCAGCCGTATTTGACTGGGCCGCCTTCCTTGGTGCCGTCAGCTTTCTGTGGCTGATAGTCCACCAGCACCTGGGCGAAATTGAGGGTGACGTTTTCGATCAGGCGATCATCGCTGCCCGAGCCGCCGGTGCTCAATGAAGTGATGAGCACTTCTTCCAGATTGATGATCAGGTACTCGACCTGGCTTTCACCGCCAGCCTTGCGCACGGTCAGCTTGACCTTGTCGATGTGCTTGCCGCTGGAGCAATGCATCATCAGGTTCGGCGTGGATTTGTCGACGTACTTGGTAATCGACAGGTCCTGAATATTGACCTTGCCTGCACCACCGCCTGTGCCGGTGTGCATGTTGCCGGTCTGGGACATGCCCCAGCTCCAGTTCAACACATCGATCTCTTCCTTGTGGGCCTTGTCCATGGACTCGCCCTTGATGTCACCGATCTTGATAAAGATATCGACTGCCATGTTCTCTCCTGATGTGGCGTGGACCACTCATGTGTTGATTGGCTGCACACCGGTCTGGACGTGCAGCCTGTTCGCATTGCGCAAAACCGCTCGCAGCCCTGGCTGCGGACGTGGTCAGGCACCCTTGGCCGAGGGCAGCTTGGAAACCAGACGCAGTGATACGGTCAGGCCCTCGAGCTGATAGTGCGGGCGCAGGTAGAACCTGGAGTTGTAGTACCCCGGATTGCCTTCGACGTCTTCGACCACCACCTCTGCTGCCGCCAGCGGATGCTGGGCCTTGGTGGTTTCTGTGGAGTGCGCCGGGTCGCCGTCGACGTAGTTGAGAATCCAGTCCTGCAACCAGCGCTGCATTTCGTCCTTCTCTTTGAACGAGCCGATCTTGTCGCGCACGATGCATTTGAGGTAGTGCGCGAAGCGGCAGGTGGCGAACAGGTACGGCAGGCGTGCGGCCAGGTTGGCGTTGGCGGTGGCGTCCGGGTCATCGTATTCGGAAGGCTTCTGCAAGGACTGCGCGCCGATGAACGCTGCAAAATCAGTGTTCTTCTTGTGCAGCAGCGGCATGAATCCGTTCTTGGCCAGCTCGGCTTCACGGCGGTCCGAAATAGCGATTTCGGTCGGGCATTTCATGTCCACCCCGCCATCGTCGGTCGGGAAGGTGTGAGCAGGCAGATTTTCCACTTCGCCGCCCGATTCGACACCGCGAATCCGCGAGCACCAGCCGTAATGCTTGAACGAACGGTTGATGTTTACTGCCATGGCGTAGGCCGCGTTGGCCCAGGTGTACTTGGCGCTGTCGGCGCCGTCGGTGTTCTCTTCGAACGCGAACGCTTCCACCGGATCAGTCTTTGCCCCGTAAGGTAGGCGAGCCAGGAAGCGCGGCATGGTCAGGCCGATGTAACGTGCGTCTTCCGATTCACGCAGCGAACGCCAGCCTGCGTATTCCGGGGTAGTGAAGATTTTGGTCAGGTCGCGCGGGTTGGACAGCTCCTGCCAGGAACCCATGCCCATCACGGTGGGCGAGGCCGCCGCAATGAACGGCGCATGCATGGCGGCACAGACCTTGGACAGCTCGCCGAGCAGTTCGACGTCCGGTGGCGACTGGTCGAAGTAGTAGTCGCCAACCAGGCAGCCGTAAGGCTCGCCGCCGAACTGGCCGTATTCTTCTTCGTACATCTTCTTGAAAATCGGGCTCTGGTCCCACGCCGTGCCCTTGAATTTCTTCAAGGTCTTGTGCAGCTCCGGCTTGGAGATGTTCAGGACACGAATCTTCAGTTGCTCGTCGCTTTCGGTGTTGCTGACCAGATAGTGCAGGCCACGCCAGGCGCTTTCCACTTGCTGGAAATCCGGATGGTGGATGATCTGATTGACTTGCGCCGTCAGCTTGGCGTCGATCGCTGCAATGATCGACTCGATCGACTTGATGGCGTCGTTGGACACCAGATCGGTTTGCGCCAATGCCTGTTCAGCGAGGGTGCGTACGGCAGTTTCGACCGCTTCGCGGGCACGCTCGGTCTTGGGTTTGAACTCTTGCAGCAGCAACGACGCAAACTCGCTGGTCTGCTGGTTGGCAACGGCGGCTTGTGGCTGATTTTCGCGACTCGATTCGGTCATGATGTCTGGTCCTGATTACGCGTTGGGCTCGGAGTCCTGAGGCTTTGGCGCACTCGCCAGGGCCTGGAGCAACGCAGGATCCTTGATAGCCTTCATGATGATTTCTTCAGCGCCGGTCTTGCCGTCCATGTAGGTCAGCAGGTTTGCCAGCTGCGTCCGCGCTTCGAGGAGTTTTTTTAGTGAATCGACATTGCGCGCAACCGCCGCAGGGCTGAAGTCATCCATGCTCTCGAACGTGATATCCAGGCTCAGGTTGCCTTCGCCCGTCAGCTCGTTGGGCACGTTGAACGCGACACGTGGCTGCATGGCCTTGAGGCGTGAGTCGAAATTGTCGACATCAATTTCCAGAAACTTGCGATCGGCCACCGCTGCCAGAGGCTCTGCCGGTTTGCCGGCAAGGTCTGCCATGACCCCCATGACGAAGGGCAACTGGACCTTTTTCTCGGCGCCATAAAGCTCCACGTCGTATTCGATCTGAACTCGCGGCGCGCGATTGCGCGCAATGAATTTCTGAGAACTGGTTTTCGCCACGTTGCTCCTCCTGGTCGCTGCTGCGACGGTGTTGGCGTCATCGGTCGTTGCCGGTAACGGGATTGCGTGATCCGGACACAGACCCCATCAGGGAGTCAGTCAGCCTCGGGTCCGCGCAAGTTTTCGAACTGCGACATACCGTCTGGAATCAGGTTACGCACGATGGCTTCGAAATCGGCGTGCACCAGATTCTTTGCTCGGTTCAACAGCACCGGCAGCGGGCTCGAAGGCTCGTGGCGGGTGTAATAACTCAGAATTCGATCAAGGCTGCGCAGTACATCGTCGCGAGTGGCAATGTCGCCGGACGCGCTTGGCGTGATGGAGGCGGGCGCTTGCGCGGCAGACTCTGGCGCTTCGTCGACAGGCTCGCTGTCAGCACTGGCGACGCTCTGTTCGCCCAGAATCTGCATGGCTTGCCTGAGCAGCTGTTTCAGCGGGGAAAGGTCGACACCCTGTGCCGAACCGACCTGCTCGGACACGAAACGCTCGATAAATTCGGCGGCCGAGCGTGCTTCGCTCAGCGCGCTTCGGGTGGCGTCCAGTTGCTCGGGATCACTGTCGCGCAGAGCGGCAGACAAGGTATCGGCGGTCAGCGTCTCATCGGCAAAGCTCTGCAGGCCGCTGGCACTGAGCGCGGCGCGCAGGCTGACAGTGCCGAAAGCCCGGGAACGAATCAGAACGCTTTCGCGCAACAGGCGGATATTGGTGTCGCAGGTCAGACCTGACAGCGCATTAATGCGCACGGTGGGGTCGTTGTCGTCATCTGCATCAAGCTGCGGGTAGATATCGGCCCAGTATTGCTTGAGAAGCTCGCTGATGAGCGTGAGCACGTTGCCCAGGCCGGCAACGCCGTCGAGCGCCAGGGCACTTTGCAGAAGGAAATGGGTGATGCGCAGGTCTTTGCTGCGCTGCAGCAGCGCAACGCTCGATTGCTCGATGGCGCGCCATTGGGGGGGCTCGGCAGGTTGTATCGAGTCACCCATGACGCGTTCAGGACGGCCCTGGGCATCGCGCTCCAATTGCAGAAAATCCGGGTCGTATTCCAGATCATCGCCGCAAGGAAAGTTGGCGGAAACTGCAGCGAGCAGCAACGGTATATCCACCAAGATCGATCTCCTTATCAAATCAGTTGTTGTCGCGCGGCTCGTCAGGACGTTTCCTGAACAACTTCCATGAATGGCTGTTACTCGCCTGCGGTGATATCACTATGAAATCACCGGAGCTTGGGCGTTGTGCATTTTTGGTGTAGTACAGATGGCTTGTCAAGGTTAAGCTATGTCGGCTTTGCGCAGGTGTGACGGGGGTGGCAACCGAAATGTTGTTTTGCCGTCGCCTGTGTCACTGTCATGGAATTGTGTATAAAGTCGCGTGCTTTCATGTTCACCAATAATTTTTAAAATCGTTCTTTGAGCTTTTTTGCCTCATTCAGGCCGCTGCGCTCATCGTTTCAGGTTTTTCGTTATTGTTGTTCATGCGCGTTGTAAGCAAGGAGGCGCAATGACGCTGTGTCTGACGATCACCAGTTATCACAAGATAACCCCTGGCCAATGTCCTGAAAAATCAATGGACAATGGGGTGATGGCGATCGGTCGTGGTCCGGAGAATGACTGGGTGCTGCCTGATCCCGAGCGCCTGGTTTCCCAGAAGCATTGCGTCGTCCAGTACAAAGATGGCCGTTACTACCTCACCGACTACAGCACCAATGGTGTCGAGCTGATCAATGCCGGTATTCGTCTGCGGCGCGGCAACAGCGAACCGCTTCAGGATGGCGAAATCATCCGCATTGGTGAATATGAAATACAGGCACGCATCGACGCGGGTCTGAATTTTGCGGATGTCATGCCAGCGAGCTGGATCGACTCTCCTAACAGTTTCGAAGCGCTGATGGGGCGCCAGAGCGGTGCAGCGCAAACCGGTGCTGCGCCGGTAGGCAGCGCGCCGGCTACCGCTCATTTTCAGGGCGGATCAGCACACGATACCTTTCCTGATCTGTTCGACTTTCTGGCGCCGTCGAGCATCGCGCCGCCGACACAGCCTGATCATGTTCCTGCCGAGCAACATGACTTTCGAGCCCCGGTGCCCTCGATACCGATCCCCGCGCTGAAAATGCCTGAGCCCGCGCCCGCTGTCGGACTCATTCCCGAAGACTGGGACCTGTTAGCCGATACGCCCGCCCCGACACCGATACCGACACAACCGCGGCCCGATACTCTGCCTGAGCCTGAACTGACGAGGCCTGAAGCCGCGCCGCTCACGGCGCCCGCGCCCGCCGCCATCCCAGTCGCTCCAGCCGTAGCGTCAGTCGCTGCGCCGTTGCCAGCCGAAGCTGCCTCCGCTCATACGCCCGATCTGCTTCAAGCCTTTCTGCGCGGTGCAGGCCTTGATCAGCTACGTATCGACACTGCCCAGGCCGAGGCCCAGATGGAGGCGATAGGGCGCAGTTATCGGCTGATGGTTGAAGGGCTGATCGACGTATTGCGGGCGCGCACCAGCCTCAAGGGCGAGTTCCGCATGCAGCAGACCGTGATCGGCCCGGTGGAAAACAACCCGTTGAAATTCGCCCCGAATGCCGATGAGGCCCTGTTGCTGCTGCTGCGTCACGGCAATCAGGCGTTCATGGCTCCGGAGCAGGCGGTGACCGACAGTTTTGATGATTTACGCGCTCACCAGTTGGCTGTGATGGCCGGTGTGCAGGCAGCGATCAAACATCTGCTCAAACGCTTTGAACCTGCCGAGCTTGAGGCGCGCATGAGCGCACCGTCAGGTGCTTTATCGAGCCTGCTGGGCGGTTCCCGGCAAGCCCGTTACTGGCAGCAGTTCACCGAGCTCTACAGCAATATTTCGCGTGAAGCGGAAGACGATTTTCAGGAGCTTTTCGGGCGTGAGTTCAGCCGCGCCTATGAGGAGCACAGCGCCCGTTTGCGCCGCCCCTGAGTTGCAGGATCAACCACCACTAGCCAGAACTTAAGGATCAAGGATGTTTCGCAGCGTTGTTTCGGCCGCTCTCACCGTATTGCTGCTGGGTGCCTGTGCCAAGGATGTGCAAACTCCGAAGGATGCGTCTGTATCCTCTTCGGAAGCTTCCGTCACGCTCGACTTTCAAGCTGCCGCAGGGCTCAACCCCGGCGCGACCGGTCAGGCTGCGCCCGTTCGGGTGCGCCTCTACGAATTGAAAAACACAGCGTCTTTCCTGCGTGCGGACTATTTCGCCCTGGCCGAGCGCGCGCGCGCCACGCTGGGCCCCGATCTGCTCGATCAGGATGAAGTGCTGGTCCAGCCCGGTGCGCAGCAACGTGTTGTTCGCCATCTTGATCCGGCGACCCGTCATATCGGCCTGGTGGTCGGCTATCGCGCAATAGATCGCGCGCAGTGGCGTGCCGTCATCGACGTCTCGCCGCGACAGTCCAGCGAACACCGCATCAGCCTCGATGTGCAGGCCGTACGCACTGACGTCGCCACCCCAACCCGCCCGGCTCAATAGCAAACGGAGTACCCATGTCCTGGAACAATCGAGTGGTCTGGTCGGAAGGCATGTTCATCGGAACTCAGCACTTTCAGCAGCATGACCGATACCTGGAAAACCTGATCGATGCCCGCAATCGGCCACTGTCGGTAGGCGCGTGGGGGTTTTCCGAGCTGTTGATCGATCAGGGTCTGTTGGCCCAGGGCAAGCTGGCAATCATTTCGGCCCGGGGTTTGCTGCCCGACGGCACGCCTTTCAGCATTCCGCAGGATGATCTGGCGCCCAGCCCGTTGAGCATCGATGACAACCTGCGTGACGGCGTGGTGTACCTGGCCTTGCCGCTCAAGCGCGCCGGTGCACGCGATACCGTGGACGAAGGCGAAGCGTTGGGCGGCGCGCGTTACCTCAGCCAAGTGCGCGAGGTGCGTGATGACAACGCTCCGTTCGAAAACCGCGCGCCAGTGGCCGTCGGCTCCAGAGCCCTGCGCCTGCTGACGGCTGAGGACGGCTTGGGCGATTACGCTGCCATTGGCGTGGTGCGTATCAAGGAAAAGCGCGCCGACCGCGCGCTGGTGCTGGATGACAGCTACATCCCGCCGGTGCTCGACGTTACTGCAAGCCGGCCGCTGTCGGCGTTTCGCAGCGAGCTGCATGGCCTGTTGCGCCAACGTGGCGAAGCGCTGGCCGGGCGGGTTGTGGCGTCTGGCGCGGGCGGCGCTTCGGAAATCGCTGATTTCATGTTGCTGCAACTAGTCAATCGCGCCGAGCCGCTGATCAACCACCTGAGTCAGTTGAGCCCTGTGCACCCCGAGCGTTTCTACAGCGTACTGGTCGCGCTGGCCGGGGAGTTTGCGACCTTCTCGTCGAGCAGCCGTCGCCCTGAGGATTTACCGCGTTATCAGCATGACGATCTGACATTGAGTTTTACGCCGGTCATGCACGCGCTGCGCGAGGCGCTGTCGATGCTGATCGACAGCAAGGCCACGCCTATTCCAATCGTTGAAAAAGCCTACGGCGTGCATGTCGCGATGCTGGCAGACAAGACCCTGATCGACACCGCAAGCTTCATCCTTGTGGTGCGTGCTGATATTCCGAGCGAAACCCTGCGCGGGCGTTTCAGTCAGCAGAGCAAAATCGGCTCGGTGGAGCACATCCGTGATCTGGTCAACCTGCAATTGCCCGGCATTGGCCTGTTGCCACTTCCCGTGGCGCCGCGACAGATTCCGTACCACGCGGGCTCGACTTACTACGAGCTGGACCGTGGCAGCGAGCACTGGAAACAGCTGATGCACTCCGGTGGCTTTGCCTTTCATGTCGCGGGTGAATTCCCGGGGCTGAACCTGGCCTTCTGGGCCATTCGAGGATAAACCGCGATGCATTCCAACGACGACGGTTCATCCCCGCCCGCCAGCGACCGCACCCAGTTCATGCCGCGTCCGGGCGGTCGCAGCGGGTCCAGTGGCGCTCCGGAGCCCGCTCCGCCGCTCAATGTGCCAGCGGCGCCGCTGGCAACCGGTCAGGCGCAGGGGCTCAATCCGCTGGAAAGTGCCGCAGGTCCGCTGCTGGCCTTGCTGGCCCGTCTGCGCAGCACCATCGCCCACCCGGCACCGGCCAGCCTGCGGGCGCAATTGCTGGCCTGGCTGCGCCAGTTCGAGGAGCGCGCCGAAGCGGCCGGGGTCGCTCGCAACGATGTGCTGCTGGGGCGCTACGTACTTTGCACCGCGCTTGATGAAGCGGTCATGAGTACACCGTGGGGCAGCACCAGCGAATGGGGCAAACAAAGCCTGCTGATCACGGTGCACAATGAAGCCTGGGGAGGTGAAAAGGTTTTCCAGTTGCTCGACCACTGCCTGCAAAGCCCGCGCGAGCGGTTGTACCTGCTGGAGCTTTTGTACCTGTGCATGTGCCTGGGCTTCGAGGGCCGCTATCGGGTGATGAACAACGGTCGCAGCGAACTTGAAGCCCTTCGCGAGCGGACCAGTGCAGCGATCCGCAGCGCCCGCGGCGAGCATGAGCGTGAGCTCTCGCCACACTGGCGCGGCCTGACCCTCGCCCGTGATCGCTTGACCCAGTTCATGCCGCCGTGGGTCGGTGTCGCCATCGGGCTGGCGCTGTTGCTGCTGTTGCTGTTGGTGCTGAGACTGAAACTGGCGTCTGACGCCGAGCCGGTATTCAAGAATATTCATGCACTGGGCGAGATTCCGGTGCAGTCCATCGACCGTCCCGTGGCGCAGCCGAAACTGATCGAACGCCCGCGTCTTGCAGGCTTTCTGGCCGACGACATCAAGGCCGGCAAGGTGGCGGTTGAAGACGCCGTGGATCGCTCGGTGGTGACTATTCGCGGTGACGAGCTTTTTGCGTCGGGCAGCGCCACCATCGTGGACGACTTCCAGCCACTGATGCTGCGCATTGCCGATGCCATCCGCAAGGTCAAGGGTGACGTGCGTATCACCGGGCACAGCGACAACCGTCCCATCGCGACCCTGCGCTTTCCGTCCAACTGGGCGCTGTCGCAGGCGCGTGCCGAGCAAGTGTTGCAAATCCTCGCCGCCAAGACTGGCCAGCCGCAGCGTTTCACCGCTGAAGGGCGCAGCGATACCGAGCCGCTGGGTTCCAACGCGACCGCTGAAGGCCGAGCGAAGAATCGCCGGGTTGAAATCACTGTATTGGCGGAGGGGGTCGAGTGAAGGTTTTTTTCGGTTTTGTCATTCGCTGGCTCGTCCCGCTGCTGGGCTTGATCGCGCTCAGCCTGATCATCTGGTTTGTTGGTCCGCTGCTGGACATCCTGGTCCCGGAAGGTCGCCGCTGGGCGTTGATCACTCTATTGTTCGCGATCTGGATCGGTTACCGGGTGTTTCGCATCATTCAGGCCCGTCGCCAGGCGGCAGCCGTCATGCATAGCCTGGCCGCCGAGACCGCGCCGGACCCTGCCAGCGTCGCCACCGCCGAGGAACTGGCGACCTTGCGGCAGCGTATGGACGAAGCGCTTACCCTGCTGAAAAAGGCCCGTCTGGGCGGTGATCAGCGGCGTAATCTTTATGAGCTGCCGTGGTACGTGATCATCGGCCCGCCCGGTTCGGGCAAGACCACCGCGCTGGTCAACTCGGGTCTGCATTTTCCACTCGCAGCCCAGCTTGGCGCGGGTGCCGTTCGTGGCGTGGGGGGAACACGCAACTGCGACTGGTGGTTCACCGATCAGGCGGTGCTGCTCGACACCGCAGGTCGCTACACCACTCAGGACAGCCACGCGCAAGTCGACAAGGCCGCATGGCTGGGCTTTCTCGATCTGCTCAAGACCCAGCGTGCGCGTCGGCCCATCGACGGCGCGTTCATTGCCATCAGCCTTTCCGATCTGTTGCTTGGCAGCGATACCGAGCGAGCTGATCATGCCGCCGCGATTCGCCTGCGTATTCAGGAACTGCACACTCGACTGGGCGTGCGTTTCCCGATCTATCTGATGCTGACCAAGCTCGATCTGGTGCCGGGCTTCATGGAGTTCTTCGATGCGCTGAGCAAGGAAGAGCGCGCTCAAGTCTGGGGCATGACGTTTGCGCTGGACGACGGCAAGAGTGCCGAAGGGCCGCTGCAGGACTTCCAGAAAGAGTTTTCGGCGCTGGAGCAGCGTCTCAATGAACGGCTGGTGGAGCGCTTGCAGCAAGAGCGTGACCCGGCGCGGCGCGACCTGATTTATGGCTTCCCGCAGCAGTTCGCTGCGCTCAGGCAAACGCTGCAAGGCTTTCTCGACGGCGTCTTCAAGCCCAATGCGTTCGAGGAGCGCGCGCTACTGCGTGGCGTGTATTTTACCAGCGGCACGCAGGAAGGCAGCCCGATCGATCGTCTGATCGGCAGCATGGCCCAGAGCATGAACCTGGATCGACAGCACCTGGCGCGGCAAACCGGTACCGGACGCAGTTATTTCATTGAGCGATTGTTCACCGCCGTGGCGTTTGCCGAACAGGGGTTGATGGGGGTCGACCCCAAAGTGGAGCGCCGCCGCAAGTGGATCGCCCGCGCTGTGCTGGCTGCAACGGTTGCGGTGGTATTGCTGGTCGGCGCACTGTGGCTGATCAGTTACAACGCCAACCAGCGCTACATCGCGCAGGTCGATCAGAAAGTCGCGCCACTTGGCCAGACCGTCCAGAACCTCAGCCCCGCTCAGCGTGATGTATTGGCGGTACTGCCGCTGCTCAACGCGGTCCGCCATCTGGCCAGTGAACCGCCGGACTGGGCGCAAGGTTTGGGCCTGTATCAGGGCGACATGCTCGAGGCCGAGTCGTCCAGCGTCTACCGCAAGCTGCTGATCGCCGTGTTCGCGCCGCGCCTGGTGACACGGCTGGAAGAGCAATTGCACAACGGGGGTTCTTCGGACTTTCTGTACGAGGGCCTGAAGGCTTATCTGATGCTTGCCGACACGGAGCATTACGACCCGGATTTCATCAAAGCCTGGATTGCTCTGGACTGGGACAGCAGCCTGCCCCGCGATCTGCCGCCGGAACAGC
Organism: Pseudomonas cannabina; assembly: GCF_900100365.1. NCBI lineage: Bacteria > Pseudomonadati > Pseudomonadota > Gammaproteobacteria > Pseudomonadales > Pseudomonadaceae > Pseudomonas > Pseudomonas cannabina. The sequence continues at coordinate 4,822,694 of NZ_FNKU01000001.1, forward strand.
GGCTGGCACTGGGCGAGCACTTGCAGGCGCTGTTCGAGCGGCACCCGCCCAAAGCCCGTCTGGATCAGCGCCTGATCGATGACCTGCGCCGCCAATTGCAGCAATTGCCGGTGGCGCAGCGCGTCTATGACCGGGTCAAACGGCAGAAACTGCCTGACGGCGTGCCGGATTTTCGCTTAAGCGAAGCCGGTGGCCGTGACGCGGCACTGGTGTTCAGTCGCAAGAGTGGCAAGCCTCTGACTGAGCCGCTCAGTGGCCTGTTCACCGCCAAGGGTTATCGCGAGGGCTTTCTGCTGAGCAGCCTCAACCAGGCTTCAACGCTGGCAGAAGAACAGTGGGTACTGGGCCGTGATCAGGCTGAACAACTGGATGTGGCCAGCCTGGCTGCCGAAGTGCGTCGCTTGTACTTCCAGGATTACGTGCGCCAGTGGGATGCGTTACTGGCGGACATCGACTTTGTGCCGATTACCAGCGTGGCGCAGGCTGCCGATGTGCTGCGGGTTATCTCGGGGCCGGCTTCGCCCTTGAAAAAACTGCTGTCGGCAGTGGCCAGAGAAACCGACTTGCAGGAAGAGGAGAAACTCCTCGCGGCACAAGGCAAGAAGGTCGATGGCAACGTTGACCAGCTCAAGCAGCGCCTCGGTTCGTTGTTGGGCCAGCAGCAGGCGGCCGCCAGTACTGCGCCGGTGGCAGTGGAGGACCCGGTGAGCGCGCATTTTGCCGATCTCAAGGGTCTGGTCAGTAAAGGCGAAGGTGAGCCTGCGGCAATCGATGCGTTGCTTTCCGACATGAACGCGCTTTATGTGCAGGTCAGCGCTATGGTCGGGGCCAGTGGCGATGCGTTGCTCGGTGAGGCGAAAAATCAGGCCACCGCCGCTGCCGCACGGGTCAGCCTCACCGCGGAGCGTCAGCCGCCTCTGGTGCAGGGGCTGGTCAAATCGGTTGTCAGCTCCACGACCAACACGATGATGGGCGGGGTGCGCAATCAGCTCAATGCTGCCTGGGTCAGCGAGGTGGTGAACGTCTATCGCCAGTCACTCAGCGGCCGCTATCCGATGTCCCCCGGCAGCACGCGTGACGCGACGCTGGACGATTTCGGTCAGTTCTTCGGTGTCGGTGGCGTGATGGACAGCTATTTCCGCAAATACCTGCAGCCTTATGTCGACACATCTGCCAGCACCTGGCGCTGGCAGCCCGGTGCTGCGCAAAAGCTGGGGATCAATGCGGGCGTGCTGCAAACATTCCAGCGTGCAAGTGCGATTCGCGAGGCGTTCTTTCGCTCCGGAGGCACTCAGCCGACGGTTCGTTTCGAGCTGAAACCGATCGCCATGGACGCCTCCATCACCCAGTTTCTGCTGGATCTGGATGGTCAGCAGATCAGTTATGACCACGGCCCCAGCCGTCCGGTCGCCATGCAGTGGCCGAATCCGGGCAGTATCGGCGTCGTGCGGCTGTCGATTTCGCCACCGTCTGCCAGTGGCCGTTCAGGTGTAACGCTCGATGGGCCCTGGGCCTGGTTTCGCCTGCTGGAACAGTCAGACCTGACGGCAGGCAATGCGCCAGATCGTTTCAATCTGCGACTGCGCGTTGACGGCGCCAGTATCTCTTACGAACTTCGCGCCAACAGCGCATTCAACCCGTTCAAAAGTCGCGTGTTGAGCGGCTTCAGTCTGCCGGAGCGGTTATGACAGCGGTGGGCTTCTACGGAAAACTGGCCAGCCGTGGCGATTTCGTCAGCCGCGATTTGCCGCAGAGCTTTATTCAGCCGTGGGATGCCTGGCTGGCGGCCGGCTTGCTCGCGAGCCAGAAACAGCTCGGCGGTGCCTGGCTCGATGCCTACCTGATCAGCCCGCTGTGGCGGTTCGTGCTGGCCTCGGGCGTATGTGGCCCACAGGCGGTCACCGGCGTATTGATGCCGAGCATTGATCGGGTCGGTCGCTACTTTCCGATGACAGTCGCGGTGCCCATCGAAGCCGGACAGGCACCGGGTTCACTGCTCAGTGGCGCGGATGGCTGGTTCGAGCAAGCGGAAGAGCTGCTGCTGGCGACGCTTGAACCGCAGGCGACGTTCGAGTCGTTCGAAGCCGGGCTGCAGGCGCTGGGCGCGCCGCTACTGGCGCAACGTCAGCCGGTGCACGCTTTTGCCGGGCTGCAACGCTTTTCTGCCGTTACACCTCAGGAGCGGAGTACCGCGCTGGTCGAGCGCGCCTGCGAAGGTGCCAGCGTCTGGTGGGGCAACGGGTCGCAAAGCATTGCACCGGGCATGCTGCGTTGTGAAGGGCTACCGGCTGCGGCGGATTTCGGCAGTTTCCTGTTGGGCAAGGGGGCGGAGGTCTAGATGAGCGCACCCTCAAGCATGACTTACACGTCGGCCAGCTACAGCCATGTCGGTATGGTCCGTCAGATCAACGAAGACGCCTTTCTGGAGAGGTCCGCCGACGGCTTGTGGGTCGTGGCGGATGGCATGGGCGGGCACGCGGCGGGCGACTACGTGAGCAGCCTGATCGTCGATACCCTGCGCAATTCGCCTTCTGCCTCCGCGCTGGATGCCTGCGCCGAGTTGTTGCGCGAACGCCTGGATGAAGTGAACGCGGCAGTGCGCAAGGAAACCCATCAACGCAATGTGAGCATGATGGGCAGCACGGTGGTATTGCTGGCGGTGCGTGGAAATCAGGGCATTTGCCTGTGGGCCGGTGACAGCCGCCTGTATCGCCTGCGCGACGGCGAGCTGCAAGGTATTTCACGCGATCACAGCTATGTGCAGGACTTGATGGACAGCGGCTTGCTCAACGAAGCGCAAGCGCGAGTGCATCCGCGCTCTAACATCGTCACCCGGGCAATCGGGGTTCAGGACCGGCTCGAACTGTCGCAGGCGCAACTCCAGATCCTGCCCGGCGACACCTACCTGCTGTGCAGCGACGGTTTGAACAAGACCGCCGAAGACCATGAGATTCGTGACGTACTGAGTCACAAGGACCCGTACGAAATCGTACGCAGCTTGGTGCACCTCGGGCTGACACGGGGCGCACCCGACAACATTACTGCCATCGTCGTCAAAGCCGGTTGAAGAACATACACATGGACATACGGATTCCTGGATTTGACATAGAAGGCGAGATTGGCGAAGGCGCCATGGCGACGGTCTACCTGGCCACCCAGCGCTCGCTCGAACGCAAGGTGGCGCTCAAGGTGATGGCCGCCACGCTGGCCGCCGATCCGAGCTTCTGCGAGCGCTTCCTGCGTGAAGGCCGCACGCTGGCGCGTCTCTCACACCCGCACACCGTGACTATCCACGACATCGGCAATGTCGACGACCTGTATTACATGGCCATGGAGTTCCTGCCCAACGGCACGCTCAAAGAGCGCATTGCGTCTGGCCTGAGTGCCGAGCAGGGTTTGCTGTACATCCGGCAGATCGCCTCTGCGCTGGGTTACGCCCATGATCAGGGGCTGGTGCACCGGGACGTCAAGCCGGCCAACATTCTGTTTCGCGCTGATGGCAACGCTGTACTGTCTGACTTCGGCATCGCCAAGTCGCTGGATGATCGCACGCAATTCACGCAGGCCGGTTTCGCGGTCGGTACGCCCAGTTACATGAGCCCGGAGCAGGCTCGCGGTCAGGATATCGATGGGCGTGCGGACCTGTATGCGCTGGGCGTCGTGTTGTATGAAATTCTGGTCGGCAAGCTGCCGTACAACGGTGTCGATGCGCTTTCCACGGCGCTGGCGCATCTCACCGAACCGTTGCCCGAGCTGCCGGTGCATCACGGCCGCTATCAGGACATTCTCACGCGTCTGCTGGCCAAGAACCCGGCCGAGCGCTTTCCCGACGCCAGAGCCTTGCTGGCCGCCCTGGACACGCTCGGGCTCGACGATACCGAGCGCACGGTGTTTCAGCCCTTCCTCAAGCCCGAAGCGCCGCGTGACGAGCTTGCCGGCATGACACCGGTGTCCATCGATATCCCGAGCGGCCCGCCGCCGGTGAGCGCGCCGCTTTCGACGCCGCCACCCGAGCCGACCCTGAGTAAAGTCGCGCCGCCTGAGAAACGTAGGGTGCTGCCGCTGGCCTTGCTCGCCGTGGCCATTGCTGCGGCGATTGGCGCCAGTGGTTACTGGTTTTTGCGGGGCGACGTGCATGATGCTGACGTTCGTAACAGCGATGCGCGCGACGCCAAGGCGCAGACCACGCCACCGGAGACTGCTCCAGCACCGGTTGCGGCGCAGACACAGCCTTCCGACGTATTGTCCGACAGCGACGGTGGCCAGCGCCCGTTGCTGATGCCAGGCAAGAAAACCCTGTTTCAGCGTGTCCTGAGCAAGCCTGGCGCGCGCTATGCCAGTGAACCCGGTGCTACCGCCGGAGAGGAACTGCCCGCATTTTCCGTGCTGTACGTTTATCAACGCCAGACGGTCAATGGCCGCCCGTGGCTAAGGGTCGGCGCTGCCAGCGACGGGCGCAGCGAGGGCTGGTTGCCTGCCGAGCAGGTCAGTGACTGGAAACAGAGCCTGGTCTTGAAATTCACCGAACGCTCCGGACGCGCGCCGGTGATGTTCGTGCGCCAGCCCGAGCAACTGGAAAAACTGATTGCTGATCCTGCGGCAGCCAAAAAGCTGCTGCTCGATGCTCAGAAGCATGCCGAAGACAATACTCAGGTGTTGGCCTTGGAGCCTGCCGCCAGCGCGGTGCCTCAGGATCAGTTTTACCTGCTGCCGATTTTTGAGTCGCAAGAGAGCTTCGATGAAAACGGCCAGCCGGTTCAACTGTTGAACGTGGCCTCGATCGATCCTGGCAACCTGCCGCAAAAGACGGCGGGCAATGACGTCAGGGTCGCGCAAAGTGCCGATGCCTTTCGCACAGCGGTGGTGCTGGTCGTGGACACTTCGGTGTCGATGCAGCCCTACATCGATCAGGTCCGCGAGGTGGTGCATGGCTTGCAGGAAAAAATCGCCCAGCGCGGCGAGCTGGACAGCGTCAGTTTCGGTTTGGTGGGTTTTCGTAACAACATCAGTAAAACCCCGGGTCTCGAATATCTGACCAAAACCCTGGTCACGCTGGATCAGGGCCGTGACCCACAGCGTTTCATGGAACTGGCCGGGCAGGTCAAGGCCACGTCAGTCTCCAGCCATGCGTTCAACGAGGACTCCTTTGCCGGGGTGATGCAGGCGGTCAACGAGATGGACTGGTCGGGCTATGGCGGCCGGCTGATCCTGTTGGTCAGCGATGCCGGATCGCTGCGCAAAAGCGATCCGCTGAGCAGTACCCAGATGAACGAAGCCGAGGTGCGCCAGGCAGCACTTGGCAAGCAGATCAAGATTTTTGCCCTGCATCTGCGTACCGATGCGGGCAAGAAAAATCATGCCTCGGCCGAGCAGCAATACCGCACGCTGACGGCCGATGCGAACCCGCAGATCGGCAACCTTTACATCCCGGTGGCGGGCGGCGATGTCCGCCAGTTTGGGGCGCGCGTCGACGAGATCGGTTCGGTGTTTGCCGACCTTGTGCATCAGGTCCGCAGTAATCCGTCGCAAGCCGTGCCGGTCCTGACCGCAGCACCGAGTATTGCCGAAAAAACTGCGGCCGTCGGTTATGCCATGCACATGGATTTTCTGGGCCGCAAGTCGGCCAGCCAGGCCCCCCAGCTGGTCAGCGCCTGGACGGCCGACCGCGACGTCACCAACCTGAAGCTTCCGGCGTTTCAGGTGTGTGTGATGCTGACCAAATTGCAGCTCAACGACTTGCAGCAGTCGCTCAAGCTGATCGTGGACGCTGCCCGCAAGACCAAAACCTCGCCTAAAGACTTCTTTCAGGAAATCGCCAGCGCCAGTGCCTACATGAGTCGTGATCCGTCGGCCTTGCGCAAGGGCGGGAATCTGACTGAAGGCGGCGTTCTGGGCGAATATCTGGAGGGGCTGCCGTACCGCAGCAAATCGCTGAACATGACCCAGGACCTGTGGCTGTCCCTGAGCGTGGCCGAGCAGGAAGATTTCATCGATGAGCTGGATTCGAAAATTCGCCTCTATGAAACCTTCCATAACGATCTGGCCAACTGGGTACGCTTCGGCGATGCCGAGCCGGGTGATGCGTTGTACCGCGTTCCATTGTCGACGCTGCCGTGATGCTGAGTCTACGCGAGGTACACAAGGCCCGAGGGCATGGCAGTCAGCGCTACAGCCTGGTGATACCGCGTCTGGAACTGCGTGCCGGACAGCAATATGCACTGGTCGGGCCGAGCGGCTGTGGCAAAAGTACCCTGCTGGATATTCTGGCGCTGGTGTCGGTCCCCGACCGGGTGCAGCGCTTCGATTTTGCGACCTCTGCAGGCGAGTACGACATCGCTGAGTTGTGGTGCGAAGGTCTGCAGAAGCAGCTGGCGGATTTGCGCAGTCGACACCTTGGCTACGTGCTGCAAACGGGCGGGCTGCTGGGTTATCTGGATGTGCGGAGCAACATCGGCCTGTCGCGCAGGCTGCTGGGGCTGGCCGACGACGGCACGGTCGGGCAACTGGCCGAGCAGTTGGAAATCGGCGATCAACTGCGCAAGAAACCGGCTGCCCTTTCAATCGGGCAACGCCAGCGGGTCAGTTGTGCGAGGGCGCTCGCGCATTCGCCGCAGCTGCTGCTGGCTGACGAGCCCACCGCAGCGCTGGACCCGCTCAATGCCGGCCGGGTTATGCAATTACTGCTCACCCAGGCAAAGAAACAGAACGCCTGCTGCCTGATTGCAACCCACGATGAGGCGCTTGCCCGCAGCGCCGGGCTTGCAGTGTTGCGCATTGAGTGCCGGCGTGATGCCGATGGTGGCGTGACCGCAACGCTGGGAGAGCCGAACTGATGCGCGTGCCTCTCATCGCCAGTCTGGCCTGGCAGGACTATCGCAGCGAAAGTCGACTGTCCGCCTGTAACGTATTGGCTTTGGTCGCGGTGATCGCACCTTTGCTAGTGTTGTTCGGCCTCAAGTTCGGCCTGATCGGCAGCCTCACCGAACGTCTGGAGCAAGACCCGGCCGTGCGCGAGGTCATTCCGTTGGGCGGTGGTCGTTTCACCGCGCAATTCATCGACAGCCTGGCCGTGCGCCCGGACGTCAGCTTTGCACTGCCCAGAACCCGGCAGATCGCCGCAACCGCTGATCTGTCGCTGAATAACCAGTTGCTCAACGTCGAAATGATTCCGACTGCACAGGGCGACCCGCTGTTGAGTGGCCTGCTTCCGCCTCCGGGGCTGGACAGCGTCGTGCTGAGCAGAACCGCCGCAGAAAAACTCAATGCACGGGCCGGCGACTGGCTTGATGCCGCGTTCACCCGTCAGGTGTCAGGCGTGCTTCAGACGCAACGTACTCGGCTGCGTGTCTCGGCGGTGCTGCCCCTGGAAGCATTTCAGCGTGATGCGCTGTTTGCGTCGTTGGGGCTGTTGCAGGCCGCTGAAGATTATCGCGACGGCCGCGCTGTGCCCGCACTGGGCTGGCCGGGCGAGTCAGCGCCTGAAGCGCAGCGCATCTATCCGGCCTTCCGGTTGTATGCGCGCAACTTGAGTGATGTCGAAACGTTGCGCCGCTACTTCGCCGACAACGGCCTGCTGGTGTCGACTCAGTCGCAAGCCATCGCTCAGGTTCAGTCGCTGAGCCGCAACCTTTCAATCGTGTTCTGGATCATCGCCGGTCTGGCGCTGTGTGGCGCCTGCGCAGCAATCTTTGCGGGGGCTCTGGCTTCGGTTGAGCGCAAACGCCGTGAGCTGTCAGTGCTGCGCCTGCTGGGTTTCAGTACCGGCGCATTACTGTTGTTCGTGGTCTTGCAGGCGATCTACAGCGGCGCATTGGCTGCTCTGACCTCCGCTGCCTTGTACAGCGTGGCCGAGCTGGGCCTGAATCGTCTGTTCGTGCAGGTGTCCGGCGAATACGCCAGTCATCTGCTCGCTCGTCATTACCTCGTAGCTCTGTTGGCCGTGCTGGGTGCCAGCGCTGTTGCTGCGGCGCTGGGCGGCCTGCGCGTGGCCCGAATCGAAGCTTCTGAAGGAATCAGAGATGTTTGAGTTGCGCAGAGCTGCCCTGAGGCTGGTGATCGCTTCGCTGTGCGTGTCGTCGTTCAGCGCTTTTGCGGATGACAACGGCACGCTGGATAACCCCAAGCCCTTGGCGGATGACATCAGCCTGCCGCTGCCGTGTGACGGCGAAATGGTGTTTCGTTACGTGTACGTGCTGGCTCAGGGCAGCCTGGACGACCGCGAGATCAACCTTGGCTATCCGTTCAGCGAAGGCGAGGCGGGTTATAAGCAGTCGTTCATTTCCGGTTATCGCCGCGACTTCATCAACGGCCAGTTCACGCTGAAGGATTTGCCCGATGACTGGCGCAAGGTGATCGGCCCGCTGCTGCCGAAAACCGATGCCGGAACACCGCTCGAACCGATGATGTATTTCATTGGCAAATACGAGGTCACCGCGCGGCAGTATGCGCAGGTCATGTCGCAGGCGCAGTCCCTCGCCAGCGGCGAAGCAGCACCCGCCTGTGACGCGCCGACCGGCATGGCAGGGCGCTTGCCCAAGGTCAAGTTGTCGCGTTTCGAGGCCGAGCGTTTTGGCGCGGTATACAGCGCCTGGCTGTTGAAAAATCACCGGGATTTGCTGCCGGTCAGCGGGCGCGGTAGCGACGCAGAAGACGGCGGCGTCGGCTTTGTTCGTCTGCCGACCGAGGTCGAGTGGGAGTTTGCCGCACGCGGAGCGCAAGCCGTCAGTCGTCAGGACATGGACGGGCGCCTGTTTCCACGGCGCATCGAGGGCAGCGAGGGCGACGGTCCTCTGGCCGATTGGGCGGTGTTCAACCAGGTTGCCGGCGGCACCGGGCAGGCGGCGCGGCTGATGCCAGTCGGTACGAAGCTGCCCAACCCCATCGGCATGTTCGACGTGATAGGCAATGCGGCGGAAATGGTCCAGGAGTCATTCCAGCTGGTGCATGCCGGGCGTCGTCAGGGGGCCTATGGCGGTTTTGTGGCCAAGGGCGGGAATTACCTGGAGGGCGAGGGCACGCTGTTTACCGGCATGCGTCGCGAGTACCCGCTGTTCGCCGCCGACGGTACCGAGCAGAACAACGAAACCACCGGCTTTCGGGTCGCCATCGGGGCACTGTCCGCGCCGCGCTCGCGCTACAAGGAACTGTTCGATCAATGGCAGAAGGAAGGCCGTCTGGCGGCGCTGACCGATGACATCACGGACACTGATGATCCGACCAAACGCCTGGACAGCATCATTGCCGCCAGTGCCGATCCTCGTCTGCAAGCCGAATTGGGGCTGGTCAACGAAGAACTGAAACGCAACGTCTCGCTCATCGCCCGGCAGCGCGAGGAAGCCGCTGGCAACCTGATCCAGTCCGCTGCGCTGGTGGCCGAGACCATCAGTAACTACAACATTCGCCTGACCAATCTGAAGAAAAGCCAGCAACAGGCCGCTGCGGCCAAGGACGAAACCGGCGCCAGGCTCTATGCCATCGCAATCGACAATGGCCGCAGCGCGCTGGACGGTGCGGTGGCGATCTACATCGACAACCTGGCGACCGGTACGCGTTACACCGATGCGGTGATTCAGGCGCAGTTTCAGCGGATCAAAGAAGAGCTCAATCGCAAACCGGTCATCGGCAGGAGTCTGGTGTCCAGGGCAACGTTGTTCGTTCGCCATATCGGTGAGTACCGCCAGCAAAAGCGGGCCGACCCGGAAACGATCTTGAAGCAGTTGCTTGCGTCGGCCAGTCAGCAATGACCGGCCGGGGTGTGGGAAGCAAAGAAGGGACTCGGGTGGCATCAAGCTGCGCCGGGCTAGTCAATACCAACGAAGAGAATGCCAATATGCTTTTGTCCCGTAAACCGTTTGTCTCGGCCTCCAAAAGCCGTTCGCTGCTGCTGGCCACTGCCGGTTTCAGTGCTGTTCTGCTGACCGGTTGCGCGAGTTCGCCGGTATCCAGAGTCGGCGCGACCACCAAGGTCGAGTACTACCCTTCTTGCTACGAGCCGGTGCAGCATCTGCGTCAGACAGACTCGGACACGACCAAATCGGTTGCTACCGGCGCCGCATTGGGCGCAGTCGGTGGTGCGCTTGCCGGTGCGTTGACGGGTGACTCGGACAAGCGCGCACGGAATGTGGCGATTGGCGCAGCAGGCGGTGCTCTGGTGGGCGGCGCAGCGGGTTACTACACCGAGCGTCAGAAGCAGATCACCGATGACAAGGCGCGCATCGCTTCCTACTCCACCGACATCAGCAAAAGCGCTGCCGATATCGACCGCAGCACCGCTTATGCCAAGGCTTCGCAGACCTGCTACCAGCGTGAGTTCAGCAACCTGATTTCGGGTCGCAAATCGAACAAGATCAACGCTGACGAAGGCCGCAAGCGCCTGGCTGAAATCGTGGCCGGGCTCAAAGAGTCCAACGATCTGATCGCCGCCGTCAACGGACGCGCCACCGAAGACCTGAGCAGCTACACCCAGGCTTACGAGAAAGACCTGCAGCAGGTTGGTGTGAAACGCAATGACGTCGTCGTTGTTGCCAATGCCGAGACTGCGCCGGTTGCCGCCACTTCGACCAAAAAGAACGGCAAAGCCAAGCAACCGGCCAAGGTGAAACTGCCAGCCGTGCCGAAAGAAGCGGTGGGTACCGAGAAAGAACTGCAACAGGCCAAGGTCAAACAGGCTGAAAGCCAGCAGGTCGTTACCGCCGGTAAGAGCGAAGTCGAAAAAATGTGCAAAAGCCCTGATGTAAGCGACTGGGCTCCAGTGCCTTGCCCTAACGTCTGAGTGTTTTGACGTATGGATTCGCCGATCTCCCGCGGGAGGTCGGTGAAGTTTTCCGGGATTCAAGGAAGATCAATGTCTCAAGCAATGATCGGGCTGACCAACAGCCCTTCGCAGGTGCTGGCCCGCCAGCAGATTGCGGGAAAAATCAATATTCAGCGGCTGTTCGCCGCCATCGATTCAGACCCTGGCATCGTCGGTGCCGGTGTTGTCTACATCGACGCCGACTTCAACGTGGTAACCCTTCGAGAATTCACGCCGATCTGCAGCATCAAACCCAAGCGGGTTATTTTGCGGGAGGCGAAAAAATACATAGCACCCCAGCAGTTCGCCAGAGATGTGCAGACCAACCCTCGTGAATCGCGTCTGCTTTACGAGGCGTTCAGCGCCACGATGTCCTGTGGCGGCGCGATTCTGGGTTGGATCGCGGTGTTTGGCAGTGGGGCTGCCGTACCGTTTACAGGCGGCACCAGTCTGGTCATCACGGCCATCGGCTATGCCTCCACCGCAGCCAGTACGGCACAATGCGGCATAGGTCTGGCGAGAACCATCAACGAAATACAAAACCCCGAAGCGAATGACCGGCTAAGCGATTCCGAGTTGTACAACAACATCAGCTCGGTGCTGGATATTGCGTCCCTGGCAGGTGTTGGCGCCACCGGCCTGACGACGTACAAACTGATGCAAGCGAAGAAGGCTGCAACGGGACGCAGTTGGTACGACCTCACTAAAGAGCTCAATCGGCAGCAGCGCAAACAGCTGACCGACGAGTTGCTGACACTTCAAAATCCGAAGTTGACTGCCAGGCTACTGAAACTCAAACAACGAAGTGGCGAATTGCCTGCGCGTTTGACGTCAACCCAGCTTAAAGCCGCTACCGTCATTCAGTTTCAGGATGTCTTGAGCATGGGTGTCGGGTTGGTCGGAAGCAATTATGTGCAAACCTTCGCGGTGGGTCTGTATGAGGAAATCACCGAATGACCGACCGCCACAATTACTACGCCTTTCGCGCGCGCTACTTTCCGTCTTTTCTGGGCTCGATGTTCCTGACTCTTTTTGCGGTGGTCATCGCCACTTCGCAGGTCAGCCATGTCTGGTTTGGCGACGTTGCCGACATTGGCATGTATCAGGTCGTGTTTCTGATTGGCGCATCAATGCTGCTCGCGCTCGCAGGCTTGTTGATCAGTCGTGGACGTAGTTGGGGCGTTTGGGGGCTGGTGGCGATTATGGTGGCGAGTCTGTTGGCGGTACTGACTGCGTATCCGTCGAATGGTCCGGGGGTTCTCGTGTTCATCTACGTGCTGGGTCTGATTTTTCCGCTGTTGGGTCTGTTGCTGCTCAACAGCAAGTTGCACAGGGAAATGCGCGCGGAGTTCGTGGCTTTGCGGTTCGAACGCAAGGAAAGCAGTGTTGAAGCGCGTCGTCAGGCAAGGCTGGAAAAGAACCGTGAGAGGCTGCGCAAGAACAAGGCGCGACACAAGTAGGCAATTTCCCGACTTTCCCGCAGCCAACAAAAAAACCGCCGAAGCGGGTTTTTCCAAGACCATCCCGACTCCCTGTCGGCCGCCTCCCAAGCGATGGTCGATCATCCTTGATCGTGATGAACTCCTGTTCACCACTTGATGGATCCATTATTACGACGTGTGCACCGGCTCAGAAATAGCCAACTGACTCCAGTGCGTGTAAGCCTTTCGCTATACCTGACTTTTTCCCTTCTGAGCGTGCAGTGGGAGGGCGGTTATTCTGGCGTCAGGTATTTATTGAATCGTATCGCCTAGCCGACAGCAAAAATGCGGGCAATAAAAAACCCGCCGAAGCGGGTTTGTACCAAGACCATTCCAACTCCCTGTCGGCTGCCTTCCCGGCGATGGTCGATCGTCCCTGATCCTGATGAACTCCTTGTTCACCAGTTGTTGGATCCAATGTTACGGAGCACGCTAACATTGCAAAATAGCCAATTTCCTCGATTACGTGTAAGCCTTAGCCTACATGCGTGTGGGAAATAATCGATTGTCGGCCTTGTCCATTTACCCGCATAAACCCTGCAGGCCTCAGAAACCAAGGCTCTGGCGCAGATTCAGGGCGAAAACGTCGCTGTTATCTCGCAATAACGCTGCTCGGCATTTTTACTCGCTTCATCACGATCTCGCGCCGAACGCTTGCTCCACTCACGACACTGTTCTTTGAAATTGACCTGTGCCGACTTGCGGCATTCGCTTCTTTCCAATGAGTGACTGGCGAAGTTTTCACAGACGCTGTCGCCGTCGATGGTGTTGCCGTACACGCGCCATTGCGCGCTATAGCGATTGCGGCCATTCCATTCACGGATCGAAACGGTTGCAACGCTGTAAGGCCTGGATGACCGCGCAGGGTTACGCGTTGCATTGGTTTTGAAGTCGGCCATGTAGCTCGCAGAGACCATGCCTTTGGCTGCTTCCGCCTGAACGGGGCGCGGCACTTGGCCGAATCGGCAGTTGGCTACGCTCTCATCGATGACATTGCCGTTTTTCATGCAGTTGTCCAGCGGCTGCACGGCGGCGGGGTGTTGCGTGGTTGCTGCGACAGGCAAAAGCTCTGCCGTCTTGCGCAATTGCGCAGGGGCTTGTGCGGCGGCGGGCGCAGGCGCGGGTTGCGGCTCGGTATCGATTGTCGCGGCGTCGGGTGCTGGCTGTTCGACAGAGGGAAGGGGTACCGCTTTGGGACCTTTTAAGTGGGAGGCGATCAGCCCGGCGAGACATAAGGTAACGATCAAGCCCGCCAGCCACAGCCCATAGGGTTTTGAACGGCGAGGCGCAGCAACGCGCTTTCGACGTGGATGCGAGCCCAGCACGACGTCGACCTGACCTGGCACAAGACGCTGGATGCGAATAATCCCGTCGTCCTCGGGTTGCTGTAGGGATTCCATTCCTGCTCCTGATCAAGCGTTGTCCGTGCATGATATTACAACGCTATCGGCCGGGTATCGGGTTTCTGCAACGCTTTGGTGCTAGGTGCATTGAACTTGGCGCGCTAAGGTTGTGGCCGTTTTGATTGCTACGGAAGGACCGCACATGCACCAGCGTCTTGAGCAGGTTTTTGGTTACACGCAGTTCCGGCCGGGCCAAGAGGCTGCAATCAGTGCCGTGCTGGCCGGGCGCTCGGCTGCGGCGATCTTTCCGACCGGCTCAGGCAAGTCGCTATGTTACCAATTGCCTGCGTTGATGTTGCCGCATTTGACGCTGGTGGTCTCGCCCTTGCTCGCGTTGATTCAGGATCAACTGGCCTTTCTGCACCGCCATGGCATTTCGGCAGCGAGCATCGATTCGGCGCAGAGCCGGGATGATGTTGCGGACGTCATGGCCAGGGCACGCTCCGGAGAGCTGAAAATCCTGATGATCTCAGTCGAACGGCTCAAGAACGAGCGCTTCCGGAACTTCATTGCGCAAGTGCCGATTTCCTTGCTGGTGGTCGACGAGGCGCACTGCATCTCGGAGTGGGGGCATAACTTTCGGCCCGATTACCTCAAGCTGCCGGACTACCAGCGCGAGTTCAACATCCCCCAGGCCTTGCTGCTGACGGCGACCGCCACACCGCAAGTCATTATCGACATGCAGGACAAGTTCGCCATTGCCCCCGAGGACGTGATCACCACAGGGTTTTATCGCGCCAATCTGCACCTGTGGGTCAAACCGGTCAGCGGGCGTGACAAGCGGCGACGGCTGGTCGAGTGGCTCGATGGCAAGCGCGGGCAGCCGACCATTGTGTACGTGACCCTGCAAAAAACCGCCGAATACATCGCCGCGCACCTTGAACAGAATGGTCTGCCCGCCAGCGCCTATCACGCCGGGCTGCCCAACGTTCAGCGCGAGTCGATCCAGAAGCGCTTCATGGGCGGCAGCCTGAACTGCATCGTGGCGACCATCGCGTTCGGGATGGGCATCGACAAGAGCGACATTCGCAACATGGTGCATTTCGACCTGCCCAAGTCCATCGAAAACTACAGTCAGGAAATCGGCCGGGCAGGGCGCGACGGGGCTGCATCTGATTGCCTGGTGCTGGCCAACCGCGACAGCCTCAACGTGCTGGAGAACTTCGTGTATGGCGACACGCCTGAGCGCGAGGGCATCGCACGTGTGCTGGACGACTTGCTCAACGCCCGGCATGACGGCCAATGGGAGTTTCTGCTCGGGGCGCTGGCCGATCTGAGCAACATTCGCCAGCTGCCACTGAAAACCCTGCTGGTGCAACTGGAACTGCGCGGCATCATCGCGCCGCGTTACGCGTATTTTGCGGAATACCGTTTCAAGTTCCTGCTACAGCCCGCTGAACTGATGGCGCGTTTCGAAGGCGAGCGACAGCAGTTCGTGCAGGCGCTGATCAACACGTCCAGCCGGGCCAGGACCTGGGCTACCGTCGATTTCGATGCGATGTACCAGCAATACGGCGCCGAGCGCGGGCGTGTGGTCAAGGCGCTGGATTACTTTCAGGAAAAGGGCTGGATCGAGCTTGAAAGTAAGCAGATGACCGAGGTGTACAGCCTGCTGCGCAGCGATTTTGACCCGCAGGCGCTGAGCACTGAACTGCATGACTATTTCGCTCACCACGAAGCCACCGAGGTGGCACGCATTCACGCCATGCTGGAAGTGTTCTCCAGCGATCAGTGCCTGACCCATCGTCTGGCCCTATATTTTGGCGACCATAATGCCCCTGAGCAGTGCGGACATTGTTCGGTCTGCCATGGCGAAGTCGCCCATCTGCCAGAACCGCCTGCTCTGGAACCTCTGGCGAACCGGGACTTTCAGCAACTGTGTGGCGACTTTATCCACAAGCACCAGGACTACACCGGCCAGCCGCCAAGCGCTGAATGCCTGACCCGCTTCCTGTGCGGCATCAGCGTGCCGCTGTTCACCAAACTCAAGGCCCGTGCGACCACAGGGTTTGCCGTGTTGGAGGATTATCCGTATGCGCAGGTGAGGGCGTGGGTGCAGGGGATGTCTGACAAATGACACTTGAGCGTGCCCAAACGAAAACCGGCCGCTCAAGAGCGGCCGGTTCTGGATGTATCAACACTCAACGATCACATCAGTCGCGATCGTGACGGCGATGGCCGTAGTGCTTGTTACGTTTACCCCGATATTCGCGGCCTCCACGATCCCGGCGATCAGCGCTCTGACTCTTGTTGCCAAGATAGCTACCGAGTGCTGCGCCACCGCCACCACCCGCGGCTGCGCCTACCAGGCCGCTTGTACCGCTCCCGCCGCCTAGAACGTTACCGCCTGCTGCGCCCAGACCACCGCCAAGGGCCGCTTCTGTGCGGTTGCGGCGGTCAGCGCCGAGGGCGCCACCTGCAGCGCCGCCCAGACCTGCACCGATCGCCGAAGCGCCAGTGCCGCCGAGCTGCTGGCCAACCGCTGCACCGATTGCACCGCCAGCCGCGCCGCCCAAGCCTGATTCGAGTGTTCCGCCTGCTGATGCGACACCACTTGCCAGAGCAAGAGACAACAACAGTATCGAGGAATACTTCATGTGTGGAATCTCATAGGGATGACGACGCGATATTGGTGTCAAGTGAAGAATGTAGCAATCCAAATCCGACGAGTAACACCTTTGCCACAAATAAGCCTAAGAGGGTGTAGACAAAATCATGTAGTGAGTCGGCGCGCGAGTATTCGAGCCTCGGCCAACCAAACCCATGCCTCGCTTACCGCAAAAAGGCGATCATGATGCATGATCAGTCGCCGAGCTCTCTCATTCCAGGCATGAGTTCGCTCCACTACCCATCGCTTGGGCATGACCACAAATCCAGTCTGAACAGGCTCCACGGAAAATAGATCGCCTTGTTCTTGCATAGGAATTTCAATAATTCCTATGCAAGGTAATCCGCCGAAAAAGGTCCCCTCGGCGCGATGCCAACGTGGCGTCGATGTCGGCAAAAAGCTTTTTTAACCCATCACCCACGCCGAAAAATGGATTGAAAGCGACTTTTCTGTACCTTTTCCAGATTTTGGACGCACCTCTCCCGTATCAGGCCGGCACGTACCTCAATTGCGCGATGCTTTGAGCGTTGTTGATCAAGCCCTGCACGGTCAGGCCGGCGATGGCTGCGGTATAAACCATTCGTGCTCCGCACAGCACGCAGCTGAACGGATCCCGATGCAAGAACGCTTTGCTCATCTGCGCAAAATACAGTTTTTGCGCTTTGCCACGCCTTTCCATGCGTAGCGCCTCATACACCCGGGGTAGCTGTCGGCCACAGACGCGGTTGGCCAGAAATCCAAAATACCGGATCATCCGAAAGTGCTTCTCCGGGATGTGCTGCACCACCCGGCGCAGCATGTCGGGCTGGCTCAGCGTTTCCTGCTGATAGGTCTTGGTGCGGTGATCCAGGTAGGTAAAACTCAAGGTTGCGCTGTTGGTGTAATGGGCCAATCGGCTGCCCGAGATGGGCGGTTTTTTCAGGTAGCGGCCCAGGTAATTGACGGTCTTTTTGCCGTTTTTCGTCTTCTTCGACAAGTGGATGTGCCAGTGCTGACCACCGGCGTTGAGCACAAGGTGACGCCAGTCATTTTCGCTCTGCAGATGAGCGTTTTCAGGTGGGACGGTGGTGTGCTCCCACTGACTGAGCAGGTACTGGCGTACATTCCACATCCAGCGCCGACGCAAGGCTGATGGATGAAACGACAGATCTTTCCAGACACCTGCGTCATCGATCCCACCCAAGGTGACCGAGACATGGATGTGGGGGTGCCAGTTAAGTCGCCGGCCGTAGGTGTGGATGGCGCAGAAAACACCCACCTCCACGCCCCGGCGTCGGCCCGCATAGAGCAGGTTGTCGACGGCCAGGCGACACAAGGCATCGAGCCAGTGACGGTTATGAAAGAACAGCGGCCACAGGGTGTCAGGCAATGTGAACACCAGGTGTTGCCAGGTACACTCGGGTAAGCGGTGCTGTTGATTGGCGATCCACTGATCGGTAGCTTTTTTGCCGCAGGATGGACAGGCGCGGCAACTGCAGGTGTTGCACAGGTATTTGACGTGCGGGCAGCTGTCGTTGCCGCAGGTGTAGTGTTTGACGCCCAGGATCGAGGTGCCGCAGGCCAGCATTTTGGTGATGGACTCGACTTCGATGTCGCGTAAGCCGCCCTCCTCGAGGAGGTGTGCCCAGCACTGGTTAGCGGTGAAGAGGTTTTTGAGCGGTCGAGGCGTGTAGGCAGGACTCATCTGAAGCAGCAGCGGTGGGTAAGCAGGCTTCATGATGATCAATAATGGGCCTCATGGCAAAGCTCAAATCGATGTTCATTGCTCCCCGGCCCTCATATTTCCCCGCAGGCTGGGAACTGCCGGCTGGTGCGGCTCCACTAACACTTCCGTGCTCTCTACAAGCAATCGTATTTTTTGGTTTACGTATAGAGCCTAGTCATTCATTCTATTTATAAGAACCAGACAAGAGGACAAGTGCTATGAACAGGCTTCACAAGACCAGTCTGCTGGCGGCTATATTGACCGCATCCCCCTGCATTATGGCAGCTAACGCTCATGCTATGAGTTGTCCTGTCCCGCAAAGCGTGAAGTACGTTAATGGTATCTATATCGCGCCGGAAACGTTTGCTGGTTGGGAGGGGAACTGGGTTTCTCAACCACACAAGAAACACTCCATTAAAGAGTTTTCCACTGCTTTATATCTTTCAGTGGATAAAAGTCAGAAGGGAGGAACATTGACTAACTGTAGTTATTCACTAAGCGGAGATAATGGCGTAATAGATCTTGAGTATCGAAAAGCAGGAAATGAGAATAGACTAAAGACACTTATCGTTTCCATTGAAGGTCAGCACAATTGGATTAAAGAGCGTGGCGCGGTTGGAATTCAAGGATATGAATGTACAAAGTCAGCATCTGAGTGTCAGTTCGTTCCGCTGCGGCTAAACGAGGACTGATGAGTTTATGCATGGGGATTTTAAGATGCCTATGCATCAAGTTGACGTTATGAAGAAGGCGTCATGTCTTCATAGCCCCCTTCGAGGAGATGTGCCCAATACTGGTTAGCGGTGAAGAGGTTTTTGAGCGGTCGAGGTGCGTAGGCTGGACTCATCTGAAGCAGCAGCGGTGGGTAAGCAGGCTTCATGATGATCAATAACGGGCATCATGACAAAGCTCAAATCAATGTTTCTGCTGCTACGCGATCGTAAGAACGGGCGATTTGCAGCCGCAGGCTGCCCTGTTCGGCAAAACGGCGGATTTATCGAACCGCTTAACTGAGTTGGCTGTTCCATTGCTCCCCGGACCCCTGGCCATGGCCTGCGCCTTCCTGTGGCTACCCATGTGAAACGGGAACAGCCCCTAGGAGTAGCAGCTGAAATTAAAAAAACGTTCGATTTTAATTGAGGGGTGTTGTTTATGGGTAATATTTGTGGTATTTCCGGCTCCCATTGTGTATATAGTCCGCCAGTAAGCCCTCGACATGTATCGGGTTCGTCCACACCGGTGCACAGTGTAGGCGGCCAAGGCCTAACCTCGGTGTATCAACTTTCCGCTGAGGCACGAGATGATTTTCTTGATCGCTTTGACCAAATGCGAAACCTAGGGAGGCGCTGATTTATTCGATTTTTCGTCCCTGCAACGCTCTGGAGGCCTTGATTTATCTGGGGGCAACAGCTGGGTTTTAGAATAAATCAGCGTCTCCCTAGGTCTGAACTCGCATGACTCAGCCCATGAGTGGCAGGTCGTATTTTCAACCGATAGAAAGCAACTCGGCGCCTATCTTCTTGCACGCTATCTTGATGGTCGAGAAGTGAGCGAGTCACACGCACAATCACTTGCAGAGGCTAGTGAAACGCTGAAGGATACACGTGACGCGCTCTCTTTCGGTCGTGGCAATGTTGATGCGGATCTAGAGCTAACGCAAGGCGAAAGTGGACAGCGTGTCGCCGCCAGCCGTGTCGTAAATCAACGTTTGAAGGAAAGCGGCGCCAAACTCGGGACCTCGCATACGGTGGCAATGGCCGAATTGGTGAAAGCAGGCTTATGCTCCGAACACGGCGATGTTGCTGTCCATCGCCATATCCCCAAGTTGAAAACCGGTGAACAGATCCACAAGATCGCAGCCCCTCGCTCCGACCACGGATGGGCTGAACTACGCAGACCAGGCTCACCCAAAGAGAACGCTATCGTCATTGATGCTTGGGCGGAAGGCGGCCCCATCCTTGCTGAGGATGGAAGCTATACCCACCGTCACATTAGCGATGATGCGCGCGTGTCCAGATATGCTTACGGACCTGCTCTGGGACGGCGCGCATTGGCCAGCTTGGAAAAGAGTAGGGCACAGCTGAGCAATATTGCCGTTAGTGTAGAGAGCGCCCGTTCTGAACTGTCTGATAATGGCTACTGGCCTGAATCCGAGCGCATTTGGTCACCGGAGCCGGTCATTGAGAGCGGTTTCGCACAACGTGTCCAAGCGCAGTGCGAGGATAGTAAAAATGCTGAAAGAAACTGGAGCGCCGCGATGAGAATAGCCAGGCAATTAGGGTCTCCTGAAGAGACTCTAGAGAAAAATGCTCGGTCGCTTCTGGAGCTCGCATCCGATTTAAGGCAAGTCCCGCAGAATGCCAAGCGGCCCAACGTTTGACAATGACCAGACTAGGTGAAGATAGCCTCGTCCAGAGCCGGTGGGCTTTTTCAAAAGCGGGCTGGGTGCTTCGTGACGATGAGTAGGTCAGTGCCCTTAACCGACTAACGTTGCGCCAGCTCGTCGCGGACCTTCATGACGGTCGTAGTTGAACACGCAGCGTGCCTCGCTACTGCGCGGATCCCGAGACCTGCAGCCAGCAGCTCACGCACTCGGTTACGCAGTTCTGCGTCTGCGGGTCTGCCTTTGTAGACGCCTGAAGCTTTTGCCTTCTCAATCCCTTGTGCCTGGCGCAGTCTTCTTTGTTGATAGTCCTTCCTGGCGATGGCGGCCATCATATCGATCATCATGTAGTTGATGGCCGCCAGCATGCGGTCGGTGAACTCGTCCCCCGACTGGGCCGTCATGCCTTGATGACTGGTAGGCAGATCCACAGAGACGATCCGTATGCCTCGGTTATCGATTGCTGTTTTAAGGGATCGCCAAGCCTGGTCATCCATCCGCGACAGCCGATCGATGCTTTCCACCAGCAGCACGTCACCTCGGCGAGCATCTTTGAGTAGTCGAATTAATTCCGGGCGGTCGGCATGGCTGCCACTGGCATTTTCCATGTAGCACGATGCGATGGCCTTGCCGTAGCCGGAGACAAACGTTTCCAAATAATCGCGCGCTCGACTTGCGTCCTGGTCATCGGTCGATGCTCGAAGGTATTCACGAAGGAACATCAGTAGATTCGTCTCATTTTGGGTGTAGAGGTCCGGGGATCAATGGAACAGGGAAGTCAGTTAAGGCCTGTGCCTGTCCGTAAACCCGCATGCCGCCTGGCCGGTACGATAAAACCACCGTTTTGTGAAACTACTTCTGCGAGCACCAGGGAAGGTAATAACACCCCGAAAATCGGTTCGATAAACTCGTTCAGCAAATCAGAGTTCGCTAATCCCCACCACCTGAGGGGATTAGCGAACTCTAACCACGTCTTAAGGAGACGCTGATTTATTCTAAAACCCAGCTGTTGCCCCCAGATAAATCAAGGCCTCCAGAGCGTTGCAGGGACGAAAAATCGAATAAATCAGCGCCTCCTTAAGTGCGTTTACGGTTCCATTGCTCCCCGGACGCCTACAAGGCTTCCTGCTCGGCGTCCGACAGAATGGTCAATCGTTCGCTCTTGGCCGCCATTACAGTGCCGCTGCGCGTGAGGCGGTTGTCATTTTTGGAGATCTCGTGCGCTGGTGGATTGCAGAGCTGCATACAAGGCTGTTTTACTCACCTTGAGCCGTGTAGCGGCCTCCCGGACATTTAGCCCGTTGGCGATGTGTTTACGTGCCTGCTGCAACTTGTCGGCGGTGATGACTGGTTTGCGTCCGCCCTTGCGCCCGCGAGCGGCGGCGGCACTCAACCCGGCCTTGGTGCGCTCGCGAATCAGGTCGCGCTCGAACTGGCCCAGCGCGCCGAACACGTGGAAGATGAGCCGCCCGCCCGGCGTGGTGGTGTCGATGGCTTCCGTCAGCGAACGAAAGCCGACGCCTCGCGCTTCCAGCGCGCCTATCGTTTCGATCAGGTGCGGCATGGAGCGCCCAAGCCGGTCCAGCCGCCAGACGGCCAGCACGTCGCCGTTGCGCAGGTAGGCCAGCGCATCAGCCAAACCGGGGCGGTCAGCCTTGGCCCCGGAAGCCGTGTCCTCGAAAACGCGCTCGCAGCCTGCTTTGCGCAGCGCATCCGTCTGCAAAGCGGTGTCCTGTTCCGCCGTTGATACCCGCGCATAGCCGATCAGTGCCATTTGCCACCCATCTTGTCCGCTATTCCGTCCGTCTATTTTATTGTCCGAAAACCCGTTGCACAAGCAGTTTTCAGGACAGCGCCCGGCACGGCCGACTAACGATCGTTTGACGGACAGCACAAGTAAGGCTTTTTTGCATTACTATTGCGTCAACCCATGAGATTGCGAGGCACATCACCATGACCACATTGACCGTTACCGCACGTGGACAAGTGACGTTTCGGAAGGACGTACTGCAACACCTCGGCATTAGGCCAGGCGACAAGATCGAGCTTGACTTGCTGCCAGATGGTCGGGGAGTACTCAAGGCGGCACGGCCCGCAGGGACGATAGCCAGCTTTGTCGGCCTGCTCGCGGGTAAGACGCAGAAGGTTGCCACCATCGAAGAAATCAACGAGGCGGCTGCACAAGGATGGGCAGGCAAGCAATGAAGGTCGCAGTCGATACCAACGTCCTTGTGCGTGCTGTTGTGCGTGACGATCCCGCACAAGCGGACGTTGCCGCCGCAGTCTTGACCGATGCTGAGTTGATCGCGGTCGCGCTGCCGTGCCTATGCGAATTTGTTTGGGTGCTGATGCGCGTCTATGGCTTCCAGCAATCTGACGCGGCCGACGCGATCCGGGCGCTACTGGATGCCGCCAACGTGGAAGTGAACCGGCCCGCCGTGGAGGCCGGTTTGCTGGTGCTCGACGCAGGCGGTGACTTTGCCGATGGCGTCATTGCCTACGAAGGTAATTGGCTTGGTGGGGAAACCTTCGTTTCCTTCGATAAGAAGGCGGTGACACTTCTCTCTGTCCAAGGGCAATCAGCGCGTCTTTTGTGACGGACATGAGAATGAACGAATTTCGCCGACTGGCCACGAAGATCGACCAGCATATGAAACAGCTTGCCACCCAAGGTGTCAGTGAGGCCCATTCCATCATCAATCACATGATGGAGTACGTGCCTGACAACCGTGCAGCTGGGCCAGGTAGAGGGTCGGCTCACACGATCTTGCAAGGGATAGAAGCGTCCTCGTCGAAGCTATAGACGGCGCACAAACGGTGGTAGCCGTCGGCAACTACGGTGCGCTGGCCTTCCTGGCGCACCAGCAGCAGCGGTGACAGAGCGGTGCCGGACTGGATTTTTTTGAGGTCCCTTTCCACGTGTGCATTGCTCATTCCTAGCGGCGAGAGGCCGCTGGCGCGCAGGATGTCCTTGGCCTTGAAGGCCGACATGGGTGCCGCGTGCAGCTTACGCACCAGCTTGGCGCAGTGGGCGTCGTCATACAGCAGATTAAGATAGGACTGCGCAGCCGGATAATCATGTTCCTCCGGTTGAGCCAGCCAGGCGATTGTGTTCTTGTCGGTCTTGTCACCCATTAAAGTGCTCCCTCGTTGGTAGGTAGTGAACCACTGCTTCTTGATACGCCCAGAGTTCTGAACGACGCGAGCAACAAGGGTTGTGTTTCATAGAATAGGAATTTCGTTCCGGCGTTTCGGCCAACGGGAACTGATTACGACCCTGTGGCGACTCAGTTATTAGGCTCTGCACGAAAAGTAGCCGCTCATCGGTGATGCTGCGTTAAAAGCAGGCTCGTGCGCGAGCACGGTAGGGATTGTCATCTACAACCAGTAGATTCCGCTACCGTGCCTTTTTTGCCTTGCCTTAGAGGGTGTAGACAAAATCATGTAGTGAGTCGGCGCGCGAGTATTCGAGCCTCGGCCAACCAAACCCATGCCTCGCTTACCGCAAAAAGGCGATCATGATGCATGATCAGTCGCCGAGCTCTCTCATTCCAGGCATGAGTTCGCTCCACTACCCATCGCTTGGGCATGACCACAAATCCAGTCTGAACAGGCTCCACGGAAAATAGATCGCCTTGTTCAGAGTGCCATTGCCCTGTTCTTCTGTTATTCGGGCCACGGATCACTTGAACATCGATAGCGTGCAGTTGATGGGTGCGCTGTGCCCATTTTCCTGCGTACGCACTATCAACAAAAAGCGTGCTCAGTGACGGATATTTTTCCTTCGAGTACGCCACCGCATCATCCGCCGCGTCACGATCCTGCACGCTTGCAGCACTGATACTGACAGCCAGCAGCAGGCCCAATGTATCGACAATCAGACTTCGTTTACGCCCCTTCACTTTTTTGCCTGCGTCGTAGCCGCTGTCACCGCCTTGAGGAGAACTGCGGGTCGACTGTGAATCCAGGATCGCTGCTGACGGGCTGTCAGCGCGTTCTTCCCGCTCACGCCATTGAGCTCGCAAGCGATCATGCATTTGCTCGAACTTGCCTTGAGCGCTCCACCGGCGGAACGTTTTGTAGACATTGTCCCAATGAGGAAAATCGCGGGGTAGCATTCGCCATGAGCACCCCGTGCGTACGACATAGCAACAGGCTTCCAGCAACGTGCGCCGAGAGTGAAGCGGTGGCACTCCTCGTCCGCCCTGGCTTTCAAACAGGTCGGCGACCAGTGCCCACTCGGTATCTGTCAAGCAACTCGGATATAGCTGCTCCGGCAGTTGGCGGCGGTGGGTTTCATTGTAGCCATAGGCTTTATTAGGTTCAGGTGACTGAAAACTTCCCTTGGCCCGCTGCTTTACACGCGTAATCCCTGCCATTTTCAACGCTTTTGCAAAGGTGTCGGGATGCGCAGTGATACCGGTTTCGGCGAAGAATACGAGCGCCAATTCGGCCTGGCTGGAATAGGGCTGTGCATGAGCGAGTTTCACCAGCACGGGATAGTGCTCGGCGGCAATCGAGCGAGGACGTCCGGTTTTAGGCATGGCTTGAGGGCTATTCAGACAAGGGAGTGAAAGTTTAATTTATTTTGTCTACACCCTCTTAGGGAGACGCTGAACAATTAACCCGTTCGCACCGTCCCCATTTCCAAGCCGGTTTTTTTCAACCTGCCGGCCTTATTTTACGTTTCTCGAGCAGATTTCTGCCCTCATTTTGCTGAAAGGCGGGCCAGTCCCGCCTTTCAGACGGATTTATCCTGCCGTCTGTTGTAAATACCGCTTGGCCAGCATCAGATTGGCCAACCCAAACAAACTGAACAACTGCGCTGTATTCTTTTCCAGCCCACGGTAGCGAACCTTGCGATGATTGAAGCGCACCTTGATTACCTGGAAGGGGTGCTCGACCTTGGCACGCAGTTGCGCCTTGGCATATTCAATTTTGCGCTTGACCCGATACAGCACGCTGCCTTCGCCGTGCTGCTTGTAACTGCTTGGCCGTTCTGCAATCGACCAGATAACGTCCCGTTCAGCATGCTCCGGTCGCTTGGCCGCACCGGTGTATCCAGCGTCACCCGAAACATAGGTTTCGTCACCGTGAAGCAACTGGCCAACCTGGGTGACATCCGCCACGTTAGCGGCCGTCCCTACTACGCTGTGCACCAGCCCCGACGTGGCGTCTACACCAATGTGGGCCTTCATCCCAAAGTGCCATTGATTGCCTTTCCTGGCCTGATGCATCTCAGGATCACGCTTGCCTTCTCGGTTCTTGACCGAGGGCGGCGCGGCGATCAGAGTAGCGTCGACGATAGTGCCTTCCTTGAGCAGCAGCCCCCGGCTGGCCAGATGCTGGTTAATCGTTTCAAACAGCAGCCGGGTTAGCTGATGGACTTCCAGCAAGCGGCGAAAACGCAGCAAGGTGGTGGCATCCGGTGCAGACTCGCGACCCAGGTCGATACCCATAAAACCGCGGATGGCCTGGCTGTCGTAGACGGCATCTTCGCAACCTTCATCGGAGAAACCGAAACACTGCTGCACGACGTACATGCGCAACATGCGCGACACCCCTATCGCAGGGCGTCCGCGCTTGCCTGCGGTGTTGCTATAAAACGGCGCCACTTGCGCCTCCAGCAGGGCCCAGGGCACCAACTGTTCAAGGTCAGCCAGGAAGCGATCTCGGCGAGTCTGCTTTTTCTTGCCGGTATATTCGAGTTCGGAGAAGGTCTTCTGCACGCGCGTAACGCTCACGGAGAGGGAGGCTGTTGAAGGAACTTAGTGTGCCAAGGGTGGGGACAGTTGGCTATTTTTGCAGCGCCTCCCTAAGGTTTTCATACGTTTGTCATCGGTGCGATCTGATGCCACCTTCATACGCTGCGCTGTCTGTACTGCGCTGACTACAGGGTTGGTCAAGGTCAAGCTTACGCCCGACTGCTTAAAGCGTTGCTCCTGTTGCTGCGAACTGAGGTTGCGCGCTTCCAGGATATTGACCTCAGATGCCCTGATTGAAACATCGCCATAGGGCGCATTGACGTTACTGCCTACTTGGCGATATTGACCTCCGGCGCTAATCAGCACGTCGCCCTTGGTCGACCCCACCGTACTCGCCGCTGCGGTCTGGCGGGTAGTGAGGTCCTTGACGCTCTGCTGCTGCGTCCCGAGTGTGACCGCAATGCCGCCGCCGCTGAACAGGCCGCTTTTCTTCACCGACTTGTCGTGACGTTCGCTGCTGCTCTCGGTCGCGGCTTCGATGTTGATGTTGTTGTCAGCCGCCAGAACGGTCTGGTTGGTGGACACCACGTTGCTGCCGCTGACGTTGATGTCACGACCGGCCTGAACATAGGTTTGCTCGGCACTCAGCGTCGAGCCCTGCGCCTGGGTCTGGTTGACGGTGTCGCGTGTGGTGGTGGTCTTGCTGGAGAACAGGCCGTTCTTGCCTTTGAACTTGTGTGCTTCATCGGCGAACTGGGTGTTTTGTGCAGCCGTCAGGTTCACGTCGCGGCCGGCGTCGGCGATGATTGCGCCTTGCTGGCTGGTGACGCTCGCGCCCCGCGCGTTGAGGTCCTGCCCGGCGCTCAGGCGCACATCGCCCTGGCCTTGGACGGTTGAGCCGACTTCGGTCTGGCTTGCGTCCTTGCGCCAGTTGCTGCTGTTCCAGTTGACCGATTGCTGATGGGCTTCGCCAACCGTCGCCAGGTTGATGTTGTTGCCCGCCTGCAGCGACGTGCTGCCGCCCGTACCTGCGTTGACCACTTGGGCGCCGGTCAGGTTGAGGTCTTTGCCGGCGTTGACGTCCATGGTGCCGCCAGCGCCGCTGACGAACAGGCCGGCCACCCGTGACAGGTTGGTGCGCGTGCCCTGAGCGCTGCTGCTGTCGCGACTGCTGGACACGACGTTGACGTTTTGCCCGGCGTTGATGGCGAGGCTGTCTGTTGCGCCGATCAGGCCGCCGAGGTTGTCGAGGTTTTCCCGTGCCGTCAGCGAGACCTTGTCGGCCTGGATGCGGCCGCCGAGGTTTTCGATGTTCTGCGCGGTAATCGCCATCACGCTGCGCCCGGCCAGGCTGCCGCTGTTGACCAGATCGCCCGCGATGTTCAGGTTCAGGCGTTGCCCGGCAATCAGCGAGCCAGAGCCGTTGAGGTCGCTTTCCTGCACGCGCACGTAGACCTGCGGCACCAGCACGTTGCGGGTTTCGCCGCTGGCGAGGGTGACTTTTTTCTGCACCAGCCAGACGATGTCGCTGGTCAGTTGGGCCATCTGCTCGGGGGACAGTTCGACACCCGGCACCAGTTGCCACTGATTGGCGAGGGTGACGGCGTTATCGATCAGCGCCCGGTACTGCGCTTCGTCATTGGCATAGCCATCGAGGAAACGTCGGCCGGTGAGTTGCGCGACCTGTTCGCGAATAAGTTTCTGTTCATAGAAACCATCGCCAAGACGCTGCTGGGTCAGGGCAGGGTCGACTTGCAGGCGTTCCAGCATGTAATCCGAAGACAGCCAGGTGCGATAGCTGGCGAAACGCGGATCGGTTTCGATCAGGTAGTTGCTGGTGGTCTGTGGGTTGGTGGTGAACAGGCTGTTGTTTGGCAATTCTAGGGACGGACCGCCAGTGCGAATCTGCTCAGCCACGCCTTGGGCGTTCTGGGTCGTCTGCGCCGCAACCTGGACAATCGGTGCGACCTGAAAGGTTCGCGCCACGGGTGCGCTGACGGTGCCGGTGGCCGCGATCTGCTGGCCGACCGCCTGAGTGCCGCGCGCGCTGATCTGGGTGCCTGTGCCGCTGACTACCGAGTTTTGCGCGAAGACGGTCGGTTGCAGGGAGATTTCCTGAATCAACGGGGCAGGGGTGTAGGCTGCCGTGTTCGAGCCCTGCCGGTCGCGGCCCTTGCGCTGCATGCGGTAAAAGTTGGTGACGGTGCCGCTGTCGACGGTTGTGCGCTCGCCCGACAGTTCGGTGTTGGTCAGGCTGGTCACGTCGGCCTGCAACAGCCCACCGGCGATGATGTGACTCTTGTCGTTGAGCACATCGCCCGCGCTGATCTGCATCGTCCCGCCAGACAGGATCTGCGCCGGTGCCGAGGTGGCGATCTGGGTTTCGTTCACCACGCGGGTGTAGTCGTAGCGGTTCCAGTTGTCGCGCTGGCCCTCAGGGGTGACCAGGTAATTCACCTCGTCGTTGCGCAGCGAGATCTCGTTGGCTTGATAGCGGTTGGTCGAGCCAGTGAGCTGAAATTCCTGTTCCGGCGTGCGGCTGACTTCTACGTCGCGGGTGCTGAAGTGTTCGTTGGTGTTGCGCACGCTTTGTACGTTCAGCGACAGATTGCCGAGCGCTTCGACGGTCGCACTGGCGTTGGTCAGTAATTGAGCGCGGTCCTGAGCGGTGTCGAGAGCGCTGAGGGCGCCGCCGATGGCGAGGTCGCCGGCACTGAAGATCAGCGACTCCTCGCGGTTGTTCAAGGTGCCGGTGCCGATATTCAGCGACTCACGGGCTGCAATGGTCGCGGCGACGCCGTTTTCATCGAGGTTGTTCAATGTGCTGGTGGCTATCGCCAGTTGATCGCCATACAGGCGCGCGGTGCCCAGGTTGTTGAGCGTTGCGGCCTGCACGCGCACTTGCTGGCCATCGATCAGGCCCCGGTTAGTCAGCGTGTCAGCAATGTTCAGGCGAACCTGGCCCGCGCTGATTTCAGCGTTGGCACTGTTGTCGAGTGTCTGGGCATTGACCTGCAGCGCATTACCCGCCAGTAAACGCCCCGTGTTGTTGAGCGCCCCGGCGGTGTTCAGATCAACGTTATTGTTGGCCTGAATCTGCCCGCTCAGGTCCAGGCCGCTCTGCAAGCTGAAATTGAGGTCACCCAGGCTCAGCGCCCGACCTGTACCGCTGTAATACGCGGCGTTGAGCGACAACAGTTTGCCCGCAATCAGCGTACCGTCGAGGTTGTTCACCGACTGGCGACGCTGCGCAGTATCGCGGTCGCTGATCGTCAGGTCGCCGGTCGACGAGATCAGCCCGTTCTGGTTGTTCAGCGTCTGGCTGACGCCCAGCAGCAGGTTTTCATCGGTGCGCACGGCACCGCTCTGGTTGTCGAGGGTATTGACCGCCAGGTTCATGCTGCGGCCTTCAAGGCCTTGGTTGGTGCCTTGGGTGGCGCTGTTGTCGAGCGCGTCGGTGCTCAGGCTCAATGTGCCGGCACTGCGCACCAGACCGCCCTGATTGTTGAGTGTCTGACCTAGCACCAGCTCGACGTCGCCGAGGCTTTGCAATTGGCCGCCACGGTTGTCCAGTTGTGCGCCTTCGATGTGGACGGTTTTCTCACCAATGATCTGGCCACCGTCGGTGTTGCTCACATCGCTGGCGTTGAGCGACAGGTCGCCCTTGGCGCTCAGAAAGCCTGCACTGTTGTTGATGCTGGCGCTGCGGATGTCCACGGCATCCTGGCCGCTGATGCCTTTGGTGGTGCCCGATTGCAGGTTGTTCAGCGCCTGGCTGCCGGTGTCGATGACCAGCTTGCCGGTGGACTGAATCAGGCCCGCAGCGTTGCGCAATTCGCCGCTGCGCAGGTCGAGCGTGGCGCGCGCATCGAGTGTGCCGTCGCTGTTGTCGGCCAGATTGCCGTTGCTGTTCAGGTCCAGTGCCTGACCACTGATCACACCGCTGCGGTTATCCAGCCCCTGGGCTGAGACGTCGATGGCACCCTGGGCTTCCAGCCGCCCGCCAGTGTTGGTCAGCGCGCCGTTTGTCACGTTGATTGAGAGCCCGGATTGCACCGAGCCCAGCACACCATTGGTGTTGTTGAACTGCCCGGCGATGATCGCCATGCGCTGGGTCGACGCGAGCGTACCGCCGATGTTGTTCAACTGGCTGAACTGCGCTTGCAGCTCGCCACCGGCGCTGACCGTGCCTTGGGTATTTTCCAGACGGGCGCCGTTCAGTTGCGCGGTGCCGCTGGCCGCCAGTGTGCCGCCACTGTTGTCGATCAGATCATCGGCAGTGACAGTCAGCAGGCCGCCGTCAGTGGCGATGACTTTACCGCTCTGGTTGTTCAGCGTGCCGACATTGAGCGCCACAGTGCCTGGGCTGCTGACCTGGCCGCTCTGATTGTCGAATCGCTGGCTGGCGTTGATCTGCAACGGCTGAGCACCGGTTTGCAGAATGCGACCGCGCTGGTTGGACAGGTTGGTGGTGCCTAGGGTGATCTGCCGGCCTTGGGTCAGGCCATCATCGACCAGCACATCGGCGGCCTTGATCGACAGCGCGCCGTTGCTGGCAATGCTGCCTGTGTTGCCATCGAGCCGGTTGGCCTGGATATCCAGCGCACCTTGACCTGCGTGTTCAATGTTGCCGCCGCTGTTGTCGACGCGGTTGGCACGCAGGCGGGTGTTGTTGGCGTTGGAAGCAATGCGCCCGCTGCGGTTGTCGAGGGTCGCACTGGCGTTGATCAAGGTATCGGCAACGCCGGTCTGCACCAGTTCGCCGCCGACGTTGGACACGTCGCTGGCGTTCAGTTGCACGTTGTCGGCGTTGACGCTGGCGCTGTCGGTGCGCAGGGTTTTCGTCGCGCTGGCCGTGAGGGTCTGGCTGGCGTCGACCCGGCTGCTGCTGAGGTTGGCGTCGCCATTGCTGGCGGTCAGGGAGACATTACGCCCTTGAGTCTGGCTGCCGCTGAGGTCCAGATCATCGGCCTGAACGCTGAGATCGCCTGCCGCAAGGTTCTGACCCTGGGCCTTGACGCTGGTGGCGCGAACAGCCAGGTTGCCGCTGCTGCCCAGTTTGCCGTCCTCGCCTGCGCCCGCTGCCAGGCTTGAACCTTTGGTGCTGCGAATCGCCTTGGCGCTGATGCTGGTCTGATTCTGACTGGCGATGGTGCCGCTGTTATCGATATCGCCGGAGCTGGTGAGGTTCAGGTCACTTTTGGCGTACAGCGAGCCGCTGTTGTCGACGCTGGTGGCATTGATCCGGGTCGTTGTTGCGCTGCTGATTGCGCCCTGATTCTGCAATTTGCCATCTGCGCTGATGACCACTTCACCGGCCATGGCACCGATCTGCCCGGCGTTGCGCATGCCGACACCGGACTCGGTGCCCACCAGCATGATTTTCCCGGCGTACATGCCGCCCAGTTGCGGAACGTCGATCGCCACGGCAGGCTTGTCGCCCTCGGCTCCTGCCTGAGGCGCGGCCTGGGTGTTGTCGGCATTAACCTGATTGCGTCCGGCCGTGACCTTCAGATCGTTCGCCCAGATGCCCGCATTGACCTGCACCGTGCGGGCAATCAGGTCGGTGTAATCGGCGTCGCGGGTATCAAGGCCTTTGCCCTGAATAGTGATCGCGCCGCTGTTCACGGTGTAACCGGTGATGGCGCCGTTTTCCAGTTGCGCCTGGCCGGTGCTCAGGGTTGCGCGGTTGGCGTTGATGAAGCCGCAACCGTCACAGGTAATGCCGGCCGGGTTGGCGATCACCACCTGGGCGCGCTGCCCCGCGACTTCGACATAGCCCTGAAGCTGGCTGGGATTGCTGGCGTTGACTTCGTTGAGAATGACCCGCGCGTTGCCTTTGGCCATCGCCGCGTTGCCCTCGATCCAGCCACCCAGTTGCGTTTGGCTGTTGGCGCTGCTGTTGTTGAGGATCACGCCACGCTTGTCGACATCGAACTGGTTGTAGGTGTTGCGCGAAACCCCGGCGGCGCTCGGTGCCTGAATATTCACCTGTGGCGTGCCGTTGGCGCTTTGGATCACCGTCGGACGCTGACCCGCCGCAGCCGAAGGATCGGCCACGATGCCAGCTGCCCATGCTGGCACGACGCTCAAGGACACCAGCCCGATCGCGGTCATCAACGCAAAGCGCAGCGGCCCCAGCGTCGCGGTGCAACCCGGTGCGACGGCGGTGCGACTGGCGCGGGTGCCCGGCGCCTTGACCTGGCTGGCGACGTTCTCCGCCACCACCATCAAAAGACCGCGTGCCTTGTTGAAAACGATTCGGTACAGGTGCTTGTTCATAGCAATTCCATCTGCGGAGTCAGCCCGCGAAACCAGCGTTTATAAGGGGTCAGTTGACGGTGTAGTGGCGACCGGGTGAGCCGCAAACCAGGCCCTGGCCTGTTCAGGGATCACACCGATGCCCTGGAATGTCTTGATCCGCAGGCCTCGCTCTTCACCGCGGTGATAGAGCGCGCGCCCACATTTGTTGGCGAACAGTTGGCGGTGCAACACGCGCGACAGCGCTGCGCTGTGCCCGAACGGCGCTACCCAGTCGTTGAGCCAGATACGCTCGCCGCTGTTCCAGTCGGCCTCTTTCAACATCAGCGGCGACTGCTGCAGGTAGCGCCGCTCGGCCGCCTCATCGACGGTGAGCCAGGACAGGTAGCACACCGGTTTGCCGTCTTCGCTGCCGAGCACGAACTGGCGATGCTTGAGCGCGGGCAACAACAATGTCGGCAGGCTGTGCAGCGGCGCATCGCGATGCGCTTTGGAATGCATCCACAGCCACGTGACCGAGCCGAGCACTGCCGCCTCGTTCCACGGCTCGTCAATCAGGCCGGGTGCGGTGATGTCTAGCGTTTCGAAGCGCATGGCATGACCTCAGAAGGACCAGATGACGGTAAAGGCGCTGGTCACATTGGCGGTCTCGAAGCCATCCGGCTTCTTGAGCGGCGTGCCCACCGACCAGTCATAAGACAGCCCTTTGTAACCGCCGCGCACGCCGACCACGGCACCGGCCAGGCGCTTGCCGATCAGAAACTGGCTGGCCTGACCGCTGACTTCGCCATAGTCGACCCCGGTGTAAAGCTCCTGACCGGTCTGCCCCAGCGCGAGGCCGATTTCGTTGCGCAACGTCCAGCCGCGGTCCGCAGACAGGATGTTTTCCCCGTCAAACCCGCGCACGCTGTAGCGTCCGCCAATCGAGAAGCGGTCCTGAGGCACCAGCGGTGTACGGTTCCACTGCGAGCGCCAGCCGCCGATGTAGCGCAGGCGTTGATCGCTGAGGGTGAACGGCACTTGCAGCTGCGCGTCGGCGGTGATGATCTGCGAGCGCGAGGTCCCTGCGCCCGACGGCTCTTTCGGTGCCTGCAACGAGTCATGCGCGCCGGTGCCGCGCCGATAGGCGACCCCGAGGTCAAGAATCGAAGCACCGATGAATTCACGATGATCGAGGCCAAAATGCCAGCCCGCCATACGCCGATCCTGGTTGCCGATCTCGGTGTCATCGATGAAGTTTTCCGACGACCGTGTCCACACTCCGCCCCATGCCGTGGTCTTGCGCACCGCGTCGCGGTACAGCAGGCGTGACAAGCGCAAATCGTTGTTACGGCTCTCACCACGGTACTGGTAGGTCTGGGTAGCACCTGCGACTGACTGCTCGTAGTTGTACTCGCTGGTGGTGAATGCCAGTAACCGAAGGGCAGCGAGTAGTGGAACGTATTGCCATCCGAGCCGCGCCGCCCGGACTCGCCGCCGCCCAGGTCGTGGTTGAAGCTGGCGTAGAACAGATCGTTGAGCGAGAGCAGGTTGTCCAGAGACAACGACACGTTGCCCTGATATTTGCCAGTGGTCTTGCTGCCCGAGTTATCCACAGACAGGCTCACACGGGCCGGAAATTGCTGGCTCCACTTGATCACCACATCACTTTCGCCGGGTTTGGCATCCGCCGCACGGGCAGGCGTGATCTGAATGTCGGCCTCAGCGGTCGGCACGCGCTTGAAGTTCTCCAGTGCCTGCTCGATGTCACGCAGGTTGAGCAGATCGCCGGGGTTGGCCGGCATCGCATTCCACAGGTTGGCACGGCGGCTGGTGCCTTCCGCAAAACGAATCTCGCGAATGCGCCCCGGCACTATCGTCAGCACCAGAATCCCGCTGTTCAAATCCTGAGCTTCGGCGAGGACACGAGTGGTGACGTAGCCCGCCTCGATAATCGCGTTCTGCATACGCTTCATCGTCATGTTGATGCCCGCGCCACCCAGGCAACGGCCCACGGCAGGATCATCCTTGGGGTTGGCAGCCTTCAACGCCCACTGAAATTTCTCGGATGCCTCGCCAATCAGGCGAATGTCATTGATGGCAAAGCACGGCGCCTCTTTTGCAGGCAGACGCGTGCCACCCTCATCCAGCGTTGGTGCCTGAAGACGCACATCGGGCCGCGATTCCAATTGATCACGCAGCGCCCGCTCACGTTCCTGCTGGCGCAGCAACTCTTCTTCAGGCCCGGCCGCCTGGGCCGTAGCGGCCACCAAGAGTGTGCACATTGCCAACGCCGTCAGCGTGAGGTGTCTGGCATTCAATGACGACAAGCGAGTCACCTCCACAAAACGTCGAGCGGGGCTTGGCTTGAGCAGTGGGCAGCGTGCATCCGGGTGCATTTCACATCCTTGTGGGCAGAATCAGAGGCGCAATAAGTGCACCGCCTGGAACGGCAGTGACACTGAAGAAAGAGAAAAAAGTGAGTATTCGACGTGCAGAAAAAGAAATTTCCTACATGGCGTCGGAGAGTTCAGATAGCGGACCACGCCAAAAGTTTCGTGATGGGTACGCGACTTGATACAAAGTTCAAAAAATGTGACAACTTTCACACAGCCGGTAAGCAATATGAAACGTTCAGGGCCTCGGAATAGAGCGCTGAACGTCCAGAAACGCCGATATTGCGGGAGCATGCGGCCTGTTACCGGCAGGCTGCATACTCATCGCCTCGAATCAGCCCGCCGCTTTCTCCGCCGCTCGCGCAGCAAGCATGGCCGCTTCCGTTTCCTGAGTGTGCAGCACGCCTTTATAGGCAAGCTGATTAAAAAACATGCCATCGAATTGTTCTTTCGACGGCGTCGACGTCTTGGGAATAAACAACGCCCCGAGATCCAGCGAGCTGGCGAAGTTCTCCTTGGTCAGGTTGTAACGACCCAGATAACTGCCGCTCCAGGGCGAATCGGCATCGACCAGATCAATGGCCGTTTCCCGATAAGTAGCCGCTGCCGCTTTCAGCCCGCTGGATGCGTTCAGCAGCGTGTTCAACTGCTTGGTGTCCGCATCGCTCAACTCACCGGAACTGTTAGTCGCCTTCAAGTTGCCGTCAGCCTCGATCGTGAAGCCAAACTTCTTGTCGGCCAGATCCGGATAAACCGACGCCAGCGTCGACTTGAACGCGTCATACGACGTCTTCAACGCCTCCGTCGACGTCCTGTGCTGCGCCGCCATCTGCGGAAACTCAGGCGACTGAGAACGGCCTATCCAGGTCTCGAGCACCTCCATTGGCTCCGTCGTGGCAGGAACCTCAGTGCTTGGGTGATAGATGACAGCGGGCGTGTTGGCGGCAGCGTTCTTCAGCGCTTCTTTCTGCGCGTCCGTGAGCGGCTTCGGAGTGAGCGTCACGCCAGAATGGGGGAGGGTGATGGTTGGAGATGTATTGTTGCCGGGGGTGAGTGAGATAACCATTTCATCGATCCATGATTGCGGGGTGTAAAGAGGGTATCGACGGGGTTGGGGGGAGCTTTAGGCTGGTCACCAGTCAAGCTATTAGGCCTGCCATTTATGCAGGCCCGGTTACCGGGACGCAGAAATCAGATTCGTGATCCTTGCAAGACTTTAAGAGCGGCTGAGGCAAGGAAGGCTGAACGGCTTTTCTCTTCAGGATGGTGCTTTACATACTCATCGATCTTGGTCAGCAAATGACCCGGAAGCGTGATGTTCAGCTTTTCCGCTTTCCCCATGTATTTGGTGACGTCAATATCCACCAGCGCCCAAGTGCAGCCCTCAAAGTCAGGGTTTTGCGCATGCAGGGTAACTTTTTGTGCGATGGGAATCGGTGAACCGTCTTCTGCCAAAGTTTCGAGATGGCCTTCGATGGCTTCGCGAGCCATTGCCATGGCGTCATCAAGGTCATCACCGGCTGAAAAGCAGCCAGGAATATCTGGACCTCGACACCCCACGCGTGCTGCTCATCGCCGGGAAGAATCGCGACTGGATGTAGCAATGTCTTTCTCCTGGGACTGGTGTGGAATACCCCCGGCTCGCTAAAGCTGGGGTGCATTAATCTGGGCTTCGTCGGGTGTTCGAAGTGGTAGTGATTGTCCTTGCCTCATACCAGCCTCCGGCTTCAGTCCCTCCTGAGACGCGAATTGCAGTGGGCTACGATGGCACTTCGGCCGGTCTGGCTTTATTGTTCCGCATAGCTCAAGACGGTGTCTTTGAGAACATCGGTAAAGCCATAGATATCATCAAGCGACGCAATCGGATGACGCGTTTCGCCTTTGTCCTTTTCGAAATGCCGATGTATTTCTGGGCGCGGTTGAAATGCAGGCGGGTGATAGGTTTTCTGTTGTTGTCATCCAGAAGAATCCCGAAATAGCTCTGCGTATCACGATGAGCAATACGCTTTGCGTCCACCACAGTCCTGATGATTGATTTAACGATATGAAAGCCTTCCATCTCCTCCATCGTCGTTACGATGCGATCATCTATGGAGTCGGCTTTTTCGGGCTGGGTATTATTTTCGATAATAGTCTCTGCCACTGTCGGTACCGCTACGCCGCTCATGGCCAGTTTCAGCCGGTCATTGACTTGATCGTTCAGGAATTGCGACGTGGCCTTTCTGGTCAGGATGGTGAACTGCTCACGTACTTTCTGCGTGATCGCACCCTCGTAGATACGCGACGCGAAATAACGCACAAAGTCATCGTCCGGCTGACTGAATTGAGCCGCAATGACACGCTTGATCTGCCCCACGTACTTCAACTCGCCAGCGGCATTGAGAATCGACTCAACGTCAAATGACGACTTGGTCAGCTTCTGCAGTTCCGGTATGGCATGGTCATCAATGGCAAGCAAATCCAGTTCAAGGAAGGGCCTTTCGTCCATCTTGTTTGGTGCGTCCAGATCTGTAAAAAACTTGTAGACCCGGCCATTGGTAAGGATCGAAATCCTTGCGGTGGTTACATGGAAATAGCGGAAGAGCTGGCTGGCATGATTGATGTTCAGCGGCTCGCCAATTTTCTTGGTCTCTATAAGGATCTGAATATTGCCGTCTTTGACGATGGCGTAGTCGATCTTCTCGCCTTTCTTGGTTCCTACATCGCAGGTGTATTCCGGGACCACCTCAGATGGATCGAACACGTCGTAACCGAGTACTGTGTGGATAAACGGCATCACCAGAGCCGTCTTGGTCGCTTCTTCAGTATGGATGGACGCGGCTTGCTGGCGGACTTTTGCGGAAAGGGAATTGAGTGCTTCAGGAAAATCCATTTTTACTGCTCCGTGCCGGGCTCGCAAGCCCTCAGTCCTGTCGATAGAGGCGCAACGCTACTACGTTGGGCTGTGAAATAGCTATCGGATTTTGAGAAGTGGTCCGGGATTTCGGAGAAAATCGGAAAGGTCTTACGCGGGAGTCGACGCGGTAAGAGGCTTGCCCTTAACGCACGCTTTGGTTGCCTGATCTGCTTGGCGATTATGTTGATTAAAAAACAATTATGGATGATAGAAAGCTGCGCTATGTACTGGTTTTACGCGCAATCAATAGCGCGTGCAGAGCGGAAGGTTTGGCGGACCATATCCGATATTCATCCCAAGTCATCCCCAGATACTCATGCAACTCCATGTCTGCACCTTCAAGACCCTGATGCCAGTCTGCCACGAACCGGTCTATCTCATCTTCAAACACGTCACCATTAAGGTAGAGCTCGAAAAATCTCATTTCAGCCTCTCTTGCTCAACACCGAGATGCCCTCTCAGCGAGGTTTTTCAGCAAAAACAAAAAAAACCGCCAAAACAGACTGTGTGAAAACACACTGATGAAGGCCCAAGCAAACGCCCCGACTTGTTCGGGGCGTTTTTTTTGTATTGGCAGCAGACGAAAAAAATGTCCGCTCAGCCCATCAAAGCCATCAGATGGCGCACACCGAGCACTTTAATCGCTCGTTTCAGGTTATAGGCATTCACCGCCAAGGCCATTTCAGCTTTTGTACCCTCCAGTTGTCGCAGCAAGAAACGGCCATTACCAAATAGCCATTGCTTGAGGTTGCCGAAGGGGTGCTCAACGATGGATCTTCGGTTGGCCATCATCTCAGGATGCGCCTGCATTCTTTGCTCCATCCGCTCGAAAGCCTCTTCATGGGCATGTCGTGAGACATAACGGCGCCGGGCTCGAGTGCATTGCGTTTTCAGCGCGCAGTTGGCGCAGTCATCGACCTCAGCCTGATAGATCCGATCACCTTTGTTGTGCTGTTTTAGCGTTAACCATTTGCCTGCCGGACACTGGAAACGATCGTGTCCGGTCTCATAGATAAAGTCTTTTCGCTCAAAGAGCTGCTCTTCCTGACTGCCAGGGTTTTTCGAACGATTGGGCGGTACATAGGCCGTAATCGAAGCATCCTCGCAGGCCTGAAACTGCTTGCCATTGGAGTAGCCGGCATCGGCAGTGACCGTCAGATCATCTTGCTGTAACTCTGCTTTGGCGGCCTTGGCCATCGGCTCCAGTTGCTTTCGGTCATCGCCATCTTGGGTGACCTCATGATGCAAAATCAGGCAATGCTCGGCGTCCACGACGGTTTGCACGTTGTAGGCCACACGTGGCCCTTTGGCCGTGCGCATCATTCGGGCATCGCTTTCATGGGTGTTGAACTGCTCGATGCCCATCGAACGCATCAGTGCCTGGCAACTCTGATTATCCTGTTGTCGAGCCTCAAGCTGTGCCAGGGCTACCTTGATTGCGCTGCGATCAATTGAATCTGTGGTTTCAGCCTTGTCGGCCTCATCCAGCTCGGCCAGATACTGAGCGATGCGCTTATCCAGTTTTTCTTCCTGGCGCTTGAGCTGCTTCAAATTCACATGACGCCGTGAGGATGCGACCGCCTGAAACTTGCTGCCGTCGATGGCCACCAACTCACCGGCGATCAAGCCTGCCGTGCGACAAAACCGAACGAAAGCACGGCAGGTCGCGATGAAGGCGGGTTTATTGTTCTTGCGAAAATCGGCGATGGTCTTGAAGTCGGGCTTGAGCCGGTTGATCAGCCACATCACTTCGATGTTGCGCTGACACTCGGCTTCAAGACGTCGCGATGAGCGAATCCGCTGAAAATAGCCGTAGAGGTAGAGTTTTAGCTGATCGGCGGGATCATAAGCAGGGCGCCCCGTGCTTTTTGGAATCGCTTTATCGAAGCCCAGTTGCACCAGATCGAGCCTGGCAACGTACAGGTCAATGACACGAACGAGGTGATCCTCGGGGATCAACTCTTCCAGCGAGACCGGGAATAGGCTGGTCTGGCCGCGGGACTCACCTTGGATGTAGGCCATAACGAAAAATGCTCTGTATCTTTCGATACGGAGCATTTTCTTTGAGCGCTGCGCAGATTGCTAGGTTTTCACACAGTCTGAAAAGGCGGGTTTTTCGGAGATTCCAAAGGCTGCAAAAGCCACCTTTGAAACCTTGTATGGTGCCGGCACCAGGAGTCGAACCCGGGACCTACTGATTACAAGTCAGTTGCTCTACCAACTGAGCTATACCGGCGTAATGGGCTGCGAGTATATAGCTTCTGATGCGCTTGTAAACCCTAGCTGTCTGATTCAGTTGAAAAAAATTGACCGTTGGCGCCCCAGGTGGGATGTGGGCGGGTGGTTGTGCAGGACGTTTCCGTTGGTTTTGGGGGATTGGTCTGTTTGCTGCGTGCGAGTGCTGGGCTTTTGAGTGGTGATTTTGTCTTTTCGAGAGGGAGGCTCAGCATCAAGAGGCAGTGGATTTTTAACCCGTCCGCGCAAACCGCTGCGTTCAGCGCTGGTGGCGATTCGGGGCATCATCAGGACCTGAGCAAGGCAGAGCGTTTTTGTGCGGTTGCGCAGGGTCGGGGCTTTCCCTAGGCTTGTTCTCAACGGCCCGGCTACTGAGTCAGCAGCACAGGTCGTTAGCTTTTCAGCCAAGTAGATAAGGGACTATCTCATGAGTGGCACGATGGATCGTAACCGGGCTTTCGGGTGTTGTATGCCGCAGGCTGGTCATTCACTGAAGAGTGTGTTGACGTAAATTTGTATCGCGTCTGGCCCTCAGGGCTTTGCGCAAGGTGGGGCTGAAGATTGCTGTCTGAATCGCATGAATGTGCGTCTGGACGCTCACGAAAGCTTCATCGACGTTTAAATAAATGCCCGAATCCTGTGGATTCGGGCATTTTCTTGTGCGCTGGTTCCGGTTTTTCGGTTTGCGTGGCATTCGCATTGGAGTTCGGTGTTTCATGGCCGATACAGGTGTATCAAAAATGGCAGTCGGCCATGGACAGCAAGTGCAATGCAGAGAACACCCACGCATTACGAGCTGCTGAGTGTTGCTCGCGATGCCTCTCCTGAGCAGATCAAGAAGGCTTATCGCAAGCTGGCGCAGAAGCTGCACCCGGACAGGAATTCCGATCCTTACGCCTCGGAGATGATGGGCGTCGTCAATGCATCTCATGATGTGCTGGCGGATGCCGGACGGCGTGCGGCTTATGACGCGCTACTTGCTGCCGACGAGAATAAAGCGCGTGTGGAAGCGGCTCGTCGCAGACAGGCGCAGGCCGCAAAAGGGCAGAAGGTGCATGTTTATGGTTCGGCAGTGGCT
Source organism: Pseudomonas cannabina (assembly GCF_900100365.1). Classification (NCBI taxonomy): domain Bacteria; kingdom Pseudomonadati; phylum Pseudomonadota; class Gammaproteobacteria; order Pseudomonadales; family Pseudomonadaceae; genus Pseudomonas; species Pseudomonas cannabina. Next base: position 4,863,616 of record NZ_FNKU01000001.1, read on the forward strand.
CAGACTCCCGCAGCGCCTCAACGTACCGCTCAGCCTGGAGCGGCCGCCAGCGCTTCGTCATCCCCTCGATCACCGTCCAGTGACAAGCGGCGCCGCAGTGCGTGGCGCTGGGCGCTGCTGTTCGTGGTTTTCTGCGCGGGCGGGGCGTGGATGGGGTACGACCCTGGGGCTGGCAAGTCGTTTGTACCGGCCGAACCGCTCTCGGTCGCACAGACGCGGGTCAAGCCTGTGCCTGTGGTTCCGGTTGAGGAGCCTGTGGCCAGCCCCGTAAAGCCGGTTGATCCGGCGGCGTCCGAGTGCGGGGTGCCAGCGCTGGACCCGCTGGGCGCACCCTGGGCTGATAAGCCGGGTTATGTGAAGGATCTGCCGCTGCTCAAAGACAGCGGCTGGTCGCAGATCACGGTGGATAACACGGCGGGTGAGTCAGCCGTGTATGCCAAAGTCACGGATGCGGTGGGGCGCAAGGACTTTCGGCATGCGTATGTTCCGGCCGGGGCGACGTTTACGTTCAGCAAGATGAATCCCGGGCTGTATCTGCTCAAGTACAAGATGCTGAACACCGGCTGCGCTTTTGCGTCGGGGCGTATTTTGCTCGAGGAGACGCCGATGGGCAGTCAGATCAAGTCCAGCGCCTACAAGCTGACATTGCGCAAGCTGGCGAATCGCAGTGTGCCGTTTTCCCGGTTGAAAGATGATCAGTTTTAAAGGCGTAACAATGCAGCATCCATGGGTTCACCTGCCTGCACACTCTTTGAAATCCAACGCCAAAACCGCTTCGCACAGTGTGCGTTGTGCGCACGATTCGGGCGCGGAAAACGCCCGTGCCAGAGCCTTTACCAAATCTTTATGCACAATTGCACTATAAAGATTTGCGCGCGTGACCAGATATGTGCAGTTGGATCGAGTCAAGCGCAAACCACTGTTTTTGCGGGTTAACGGAAGGTTGGCGGGAAAAAATAAGTGGCTTCAGTAACTGGCGCGCCAAGCTTTAACGCACTCATCCACATTTTCATCAACAGACTTATCCACAGGTTGCTCAAGCGTTTTACATCACGCTTTTCGGGCCATAATCAGCAGGTTGCGAGGGGTAAGCTGGCTGTCACAGAAAGTGCCAACGCGAACGCTATAGCCCTGCTCTCGCACATACATCGCGCGATCCAGCACCAGCCAGACTTCCAGTGGGCGTCGAAACAGGTTTCGCAGCAGTTCCAGGTTGCGCACTTCGGCCAGTCGTTGCCAGCCGCTGGCCTCCCATTGCGCCCAGTCCTGCTTGCCCGGTGCCGGCAGGTTTTTCAGATTCGCCAGATGAGCGCAATAGTCGGCGTAGGGCGCGTCCAGCCATGACGTCGGGAGTGAAGGCGTGGGCAGATAATCATCAATGCCACGCAGACTGCGCTGTAGCAGGTCGAAGCCCAGGCGGCGCGCCATCGAGGTGTCACGTTGACGGCGCACGCGGGCGCCTGCCGTCACGGCTTCGCTCAGCGGCAGGCCAAGCTCGTCTCGCGACAGCTTCAGCCCCGAGGCCTTGCCTTCGCTGGACAGCGGCTGATAGATGTCGTGCCGGGTGCGGTTGTAACAGCACGGCGCGATTGCAATGTGCTGGCAGCCGGTCTGGCTGGCCAGTTCCATCAACTGAATGTGCAGATCGCCGCAGGCATGCAGCGCGACTGGCGTGTGATGCGCATGCAGACAGCGCCAGGCGTCATCGGCCATCACGTCCTGTCGCACATGCTTCGCGTCGATGCCTTGTCGGGCACTCAGGGTCAGGCCCGCTTCGATCAGCCCAGGGTCTTGCTCAAGGCAGGTGAGGCTCTGGTCGTTTGCGGTCAGACGACGCCCCAGGTGACCTTTGCCTGCGCACCAGTCCAGCCAGTGAGTCGTGCTGTCGCGCATGTCGAGATGGCTGGCGAACGCTTCGATCTGCTGCCATTTACGGCCAGGCACATCGACGCTCATTCGCATATCGACGGGCTCGAGAGGTGTAACAGGCAGCTCAGCGAGACGGCTCAACGCAACCGCTTCGGCAGCCAGTTGGGTGAAGGGGAAAGGCGCGTCGAGCTGTTCCGGGTGATTGTGTACTGCTTCGGCCTGCTCCAGCATGCGATGTCGCAGCCAGTTCGCCAGTTCCGGGTATTTGTCTTCCCATGGCAGGCGCAAGTGCGTGAATGGTTTCGGCCGCCACAAGGCCTGATGCGCGAACAGAAAGCTGTCCAGCGCACCGAAGTGGCTGCCAAGATGTTCATCCTGCAAGTATGGATCTGCGGGCATATCGGTGGTTTCGCGTGACGAGGTGCTGGCGGGGTTGATGCCAGCACCCTTCATATCAGCGTCCCTGACTTGCGTCTACGCGCAATAGCTTTTCCAGCAGACGGAAACCCTGGACCAGCACGAACGTCATGAGAAGGTAGAACATGCCCGCCGCAAAGAAGATTTCCACCGGCAGGTAGGTGCGAGCGATGATCGTGCGCGCCATGCCGGTCAGTTCCAGCAGTGTCACGGTGCTGGCCAGGGCGCTGGCCTTGAGCATCAGGATTACTTCGTTGCTGTAGGCGGGCAGGCCGATGCGCGCGGCACGCGGCAGGACGATGTAAAACAGCGCTTTCCACTTTGAAATGCCCAACGCCCGCGCCGCCTCGACTTCACCCACCGGCACGGCCTGAATCGCGCCGCGCAGGATTTCTGCGATGTAGGCGGCGGTGTGCAGGGTCATGGTGATCACCGCACGCCAGAACGGGTCGCGCAGATACGGCCACAGTGGCCCCTGACGCACTGCATCGAACTGCGCCAGGCCGTAATAGACCAGAAACAGTTGCACCAGCAATGGCGTGCCGCGAAAGAAGAAAATGTAGGCGTACGGCAGGGCGCGCACCGGCCAGTGCCGGGATGCGCGAGCGATGCCCATCGGGATGGCAAGGATCAGCCCGGCGATGACAGCGATGGCCACCAGCTCCAGAGTCAGAGTCGCGCCCTGCGCCAGTCGCGGCAGCCACTTGATTATCACTTCCCAGTTCATGACGCGCTCCGCAGAAAGCCGCGACCGGCGCGTTTTTCGAGGAAGTACATGCCGATCATGGCCAGTACCGTCAGGCCCAGGTACATGATGGCGGCGACCATATAGAACGTGAACGCCTCTTTGGTGAAGCTGACGGCAATCTGCGCGTGCCGCATGATTTCTTCCAGGCCAATCACCGAGACCAGCGCGGTGTCCTTCATCAGGATCATGAACAGGTTGCCCAGACCAGGCAGGGCGATACGCCACATCTGCGGCAGGACCAGTTTGAACAGGATGCGCGAGCGCGACATGCCCAGTGCCAGTCCGGCTTCGCGATGGCCTTTGGGAATGGCGAGGATCGCACCGCGAAACACTTCGGTGGCGTATGCGCCAAAGCACAGTCCCAGAGCGATAACCCCGGCAGCGAAGGCGCTCAATGCCAGATCGGGGATGCCGAACAGCTCACCCAGCGCACGCATGCCGTTGACGGTGCCGAAGTAAATCAGTAGCACCCAAAGCAGTTCGGGAATGCCGCGTACCAGCGTCGAATAAATACCGCCCAGCCATTGCAGCGGCTTGTAGGGCGAGGTCTTGGCCAAAGCGCCGAGCAGTCCGAGTATCAGACCCAGGCACAGCGCCGAGAGTGCAAGCTGGACAGTCATCAGCGCGCCAGCCGCAAGGGCCGGGCCGAATCCGAGGAGATCAATGTTCATGGGCAGGCTTTGTCAGGACCGGTCGCCGCGCTTCAGCGGGAAGCGGCGGCGACCCTGTCAGGTGAATCAGAGAATGCTGAAAGGGAAATACTTATCGTTGATTTTCTTGTAGGTGCCGTCAGCGATGATTTCTTTCAGGGCAACGTTCAGACGCTCGCGCAGCTCGTCACTGCCTTTGCGCACGGCGATACCAATCTTGTCGTTCTGCACGACAGGCTCGCCCTTGAACTCGAAGTTCTGGCCCGCCTCGCTTTTCAGCCACTCGTAGCTGACGTATTTGTCGGCCAGCATGACGTCGACGCGACCGGACAACAGGTCGAGGAACGCGTTTTCCTGAGTGTCATAGAGCTTGGCGTCCATGATCTCGAGCTTGTCTTCCAGCCAGGTGGCGGCCAGTGTCGAGCGCTGTGCGCCCACTGATTTGCCGGCCAGGCTTTCCTTGGCTTTTTCAATCGACGAAACATCAATGGAGGATGTCTTCGGCGCCAGAAACTGCAGCTTGTTCGAGTAGTACGGGTCGGTGAAATCAACCACCTGCTTGCGCTCTTCGGTGATCGACAGCGACGAGATCAGGAAGTCGAACTTCTGCGCGTTGAGCGCCGGAATGATGCCATCCCAGTCGGACGTCACCACTTCGCACTCGACCTTCATCTTGGCGCACAGGGCATCGCCGATCTCGCGATCAAAGCCGACGACCTGCCCACTCGCGTCCTTGTTATTGAACGGCGGATAGGCGCCTTCAATGCCCATTCTCATTTTTTCGGCAAAGGCACTGCTGCTGAACGCCAGAGTGGCTGCGGCAATCAGCAAGATCTTTTTATACATCTGCATGGGGTGTAGCTCCGTTAGGGAGGCGCTGATTTATTCGATTTTTCGTCCCTGCAACGCTCTGGAGGCCTTGATTTATCTGGGGGCAACAGCTGGGTTTTAGAATAAATCAGCGTCTCCTTAGCAGTGACTCGACATGAATTGTTTGCAGCGTGCCGACAGCGGGTTTTCAAACACTTGCTGCGGCGTGCCCTGTTCTTCGACCATTCCCTGATGCAAAAACACCACTTCACTTGATACCTGACGTGCAAAATTCATTTCGTGAGTCACCAGCAGCATGGTTCGGCCTTCTTCGGCCAGGGCGCGAATGACACCGAGCACTTCCTGGACCATCTCCGGGTCGAGTGCCGAGGTTGGCTCGTCGAACAGAATGACCTTCGGCTGCATGGCCAGCGTGCGCGCAATGGCGGCGCGTTGCTGCTGACCACCCGACAACTGCGCCGGGTAAGCGTGACGCTTGTCCGCGATACCGACTTTGGCCAGCAGTGCTTCGGCCACTTCAACGGCTTCAGCCTTGCTCTGGCCAAGCACGCGACGCGGCGCTTCGATGATGTTATCGAGCACGCTCATGTGCGGCCACAGGTTGAAGTTCTGAAACACGAAGCCGATTTCGCTGCGCAGGCGATTGATCTGCCGGTGATCGGCGGCAATCAGTTCACCGTTGCGCGCAGCCTTGAGTTTCAGCTCTTCGCCGGCCACCAGAATCTGACCCTGATGCGGGTTCTCGAGCAGGTTGATGCAGCGCAGCAATGTGGACTTGCCGGAACCGGATGAGCCAAGAATCGAAATGACATCACCATCACGAGCGGTCAACGAGATGCCTTTGAGCACCTCAAGCTGATCGTAACGCTTGTGCAGGTTGCGGATTTCCAGGGCGGGCGTGGCCTCGGCCATGTGGGGTCCTCATTAAGGTGTGCGCTTATTGCCGGCGAACGCCAAGCTAGGCTCTGCACGTAAAGTGGCTACGCTCGGTGATGCTGCGTTAAAAACAGGCTCGGAATGCTCATTTACAACACGTAGACTCCGCTTCCTCGCCTGTTTTTGCCTTGCCTGACCTTCGCTCGCCGACTTTTCGTACAGAACCTAGCACAGCGTTTGAAGGACAACCATCAGCGTCTTTCGCCCGAGGGGAACGTGTTCGGCGGGTTGTCGCATCTCGGCAGCGGACGGTCGCAAAAAGGCAGATTTGGTGCCCGGCTCAACAGGGTGTGCGCGAAAAAGGCGCGATGTTGCCAGCTTTGGCCGGGTGTTGGAAGCAGCTTTTGCTCAACGGCAGTCTGATCGCTGCACCATGTTTGAGCCTGGCAAGTCGGGTGGGGCATTTTTGGTGCGTGGATGTAGACGAATCTGAGGCGTTCGGTAACAAATCCTACAGGCAGTGCTTGAACATCTTCATTGCGCAGGCTGCGCAGACCAAGCCACAGCGCTTGTATTCTCTGAGCGACGTCGTTTTTGAAATATTTTGGCGCAATTCTTGTTAAAAAAATAAAGAACGGCACCGTAGGTTTCTCTTTACGTAACGCTCCGGTGTGTCTCGCTCGTCTTGCACAGGTGGTTTTATGAGCAGTACCGCTAACTCTTCCGAGCTCGAACAAGGGCTGAAACCTCGACACATCACGATGCTGTCGATTGCCGGCGTGATTGGCGCCGGTTTGTTCGTCGGCTCAGGCCACGCGATTGCCGAAGCCGGGCCTGCCGTGCTGCTGGCCTACGCTGCGGCCGGTACGCTGGTCGTGCTGGTGATGCGCATGCTGGCGGAAATGGCCGTGGCCTCACCGGATACCGGTTCGTTTTCGACTTACGCTGACCGGGCCATCGGGCATTGGGCCGGGTTCACCATCGGCTGGTTGTACTGGTGGTTCTGGGTGTTGGTGATTCCTCTGGAAGCCAACGCTGCCGCGACCATTCTGCATGCCTGGTTCCCGGACATCGCGATCTGGATGTTCACGCTGGTCATCACTCTGGTGCTGACCGCGACCAATCTGTTCAGCGTGAAGAACTACGGTGAATTCGAGTTCTGGTTCGCGCTGATCAAGGTGGTGGCGATCATCGCCTTCGTGGTGCTGGGTGTAGCGGCCATTTTTGGTCTGCTGCCGACCAGTAATGTCAGCGGCGTCAGCCATCTGTTCGATACCGGCGGCTTCCTGCCCAACGGCATGGGCGCAGTGCTGGCGGCAATGCTGACCACCATGTTCTCGTTCATGGGCACCGAGATCGTGACCATTGCGGCGGCCGAGTCCAAGAATCCAGGCAAGCAGATCACCAAAGCCACCAACTCGGTGATCTGGCGGATCTTCCTGTTTTATCTGGTTTCGATCTTCATCGTCGTGTCGCTGGTGCCGTGGAACGATCCGCGTCTGGCCGAGGTGGGTTCTTATCAGACGGTGCTCGATGCAATGGGCATTCCGAACGCCAAGCTGATTGTCGATCTGGTAGTGTTGGTCGCGGTGACCAGTTGCCTGAACTCGGCACTGTATACCGCGTCGCGCATGCTGTTTTCGCTCGGCAAACGCGGCGATGCGCCGGCGTTGTCCAAACGCACCAGCAAGGGCGGCACGCCTTACTGGGCGGTGATCATGTCGACTGCAGCGGCATTCCTGACCGTATTCGCCAACTACATCGCACCGGCGGCGGTGTTCGATTTCCTGCTCGCCAGCTCGGGTGCCATTGCGCTGCTGGTGTATCTGGTGATTGCCGTTTCGCAGTTGCGTATGCGTCAGAAACGTATCGCGGCGGGTGAGGCCATCGACTTCAAGATGTGGCTGTTCCCATGGCTGACCTGGGCGGTGATCGTGTTCATCGTGGCGGTACTGACCATCATGTTGATTCAGCAAGAGCACCGTATCGAAATCATCGCAACCGGCGGGCTCAGCCTGTTGGTGATCGGTGCCGGTATGATCGTCTCGCGCCGCCGCAATGCCGGGCGTGTGGGTGCTGCTGCGCTGGGTTGATTGGTTGATCTGCTGCCTGCTCGTTCCCTGTATCGGCGCGATCAGGCAGCACTGTTTCAGCGACCCTCAATAACCTTGCCCGCGGTCGACCTGGCCCTGCATCGCTTCGCCGCGTTCGAAACGACGGATGTTGTCGAGCAGGCCGGGGAACGCGCTTTCCGGCTGAGTCATGGCGGCCACGTGCGGGGTCAGCAGGATCTTCGGGTGCTTCCAGAAAGGATGCTCGGCGGACGCTGGCTCTTGCTGCAACACATCCAGCACGGCGGCGCTCAGCTGGCCGCTGTCCAGCGCTTCAAGCAGATCGACTTCTACCAGATGCCCGCCACGGCCCATGTTGATGAGTGCCGCACCTTTCGGCAGGCGCTCGAACAGATGACGATTGAGAATGCCCTCGGTCTGTCCGGTCAATGGCAGTACGCACAGCAGAATGTCGCACTGGCCCAGAAACGCATCCCGTTGCTCATCCCCCGCGTAACACGCGACACCGTCGATCTGATGCTCGCGGCGTGCCCAGCCCGACAGCTCGAAACCGAACGGCTTGAGGCTCGACAGAATATGCTGCGCCTGCAAACCCAGGCCCATTACACCCACCCGCCGCTTGTGCGCCGGTATCAGCGGGTGCGCCTTCCACACGCCTTCATTTTGCTGCTGGCGATAACGCAGCATCTCCCGGTGCAGGCTCAACACGGCGAATGACGCGTACTCGCACATGCCGTGACTGATGCCGGGGTCCAGCAGCCGAACCACCGGCAGGGATTTCGGAATACGGCTCAAGTCCAGTTGATCGACCCCGGCCGACAGGGCGAACAGCACTTTCAGGTTGGGCAGCAACGTCTGCACATCGTCCGGTGCCAGCCAGGCGCCCAGATAATGGATGTCGGCCGGATCTCCGATGTCCGGCCACACCCGCCATTCAATGTCAGGCGCGTGCTCGGCAAACAGAACACGCCATCGTTCGGCGCGTGCGGGGTCGGCTTTGTAGAGCAGGGCGGGCATGGGCATTTCCTGAGCGTGAAAGTGGGCCTTCATCATGCCGCAAGTCGAAAGCAGGATCTGTCGAAACAGTTGTCGACAGGGCTTTGCAACGCCTGAAAAGCAGCGTTGTCCGGCAGATTGCGTGGCGCTTCGAGGGTCTGAAGGATTCTGCCGTTTGATGGGCAAAAAACAGTCGATCTGGACATCTGGAGGGGCAAGTTCGGCGTAGATCATTTCGCTGAACGCTTAACCTGAACAGCATCGCAGCCACCCGCCGGCTGCCCGGCCCACGATAGGTATAGCCATGAACAGCAAAGTCGACGAAACCCCTCATCTGCTCCGCCAGCGCGACCAGTTCGTGCCGCGTGGCATCGTCACGGCCCACCCGCTGGTTATCGACCGCGCGCAAGGCTCTGAACTGTGGGACGTCGACGGCAAGCGCTATCCGGATTTCGTCGGCGGCATCGGCGTGCTGAACATCGGCCACAACCACCCGAACGTGGTCGCGGCGATTCAGGCGCAGCTTGCTAAAGTCACCCACGCCTGCTTCCAGGTCGCGTCTTATCAGCCGTATGTCGATCTGGCCAGGCGTCTGAGCCTGCTGATCGCGGGGCAGAGCGGCATCGATCACAAGGCAGTGTTCTTTACCTCCGGTGCCGAAGCGGTGGAAAACGCGGTGAAAATTGCCCGCGCTCACACCAATCGCCCGGCGATCATCTCGTTTCGCGGCGGCTTCCACGGTCGTACGCTGCTTGGCACAACGCTGACCGGCATGAGCCAGCCGTACAAACAGAATTTCGGCCCGATGGCGCCGGAAGTGTTCCACACCCCGTATCCGAACGAGTACCGCGGCGTGACCACTGAAGTGGCTCTGGCGGCGCTGCATGAATTGCTGGCAACCCAGGTTGCACCGGACCGTGTGGCTGCGATCCTGATCGAGCCGATCCAGGGTGACGGCGGCTTTCTGACTGCGCCAGTCGAATTCCTCAAGGCCTTGCGCGCGCTCACCGAGCAGCATGGCATCGTGCTGATTCTCGATGAAATCCAGACCGGTTTCGGTCGTACCGGCAAATGGTTCGGTTTCGAGCATGCCGGCATCCAGCCTGACCTGGTGACCGTCGCCAAGATCCTTGCGGGCGGCATGCCGCTGTCGGGCGTGGTCGGGCGAGCCGAGATCATGGATGCACCGCTTCCGGGCGGCCTGGGCGGCACCTATGGCGGCAATGCGCTGTCCTGCGCCGCGGCGCTGGCGGTGATCGACACGTACGAGCAGGACAATCTGCTGGCGCGTGGCGAACAGTTGGGCGAACACCTGCGTGCCGGGCTGCTCAAACTCAAAGCGCGTTACGCCTGCATCGGCGACGTGCGCGGCACCGGTTTCATGCTGGCCATGGAAATGGTCAAGGACGACGCAGCCCGCAGCCCGGACGCCGATCTCAATCAGAAGGTCATCGATCAGGCGCGTATCGGCGGCCTGCTGGTGATCAAATGCGGCGTGTACCGCAACGTGCTGCGCTTCCTGGCACCGCTGGTGACCACCGAACAGCAGATCGACGAGGCGCTGACCATCCTCGATGCCGCCCTGGCACGAGTATTGAAGTCCAGCTGAGCATAAGGGGGATCGCGGTTGTCGCCTGACGCCGCGATCACCGGTGCTGGTATCACGTAATGGAGACGTTGCCTGCCATGGGGCTTATTGATTACCGCGCACTGCTGATCGATTGTGATGAAGTTCTGGTGGATCGTGATTCGGGCATCTGGTCGGCCTTTCAGCCGTTGCTGGATAACAGCCTGAACACGCCCGGCAAGGATCAGATACTGACTGAGTTCAACGATGTCATCCGCACGCTGTATCCGCGTTTTGACGAGCTGGGTTTCAGCGGGTTGCTGTGCTTTGCGCATCGGCAGCTGGCCGAACGTCTGGGTATCAAGGCGAGTTGGGGGGAGGGCATGACCTTCGCCCGCTCGGTGCCGAACTGGACGCTGTTCGAGGACGCACCGGGCGCGATGCTCTATCTGCGCAAATTCTATCGGCTGCTGGTGTACGCCGACCGCGACGTGCAGGATCGCAGCCTGCTCTGCGAGCGATTGGGCCTCGAACCTGACAGCCTGCTGTCGCTGACCACGCACCCGCTGGACGATCCACGCTGGCTTGCCGAGATGGACCTGGACCCGCGCGAAACCCTGCGGGTCTCCCGTCCTCCGGCCTCGGCGCTGGCGACCGGCGGGCTGTGCCTGATCCGTCGTGGCCGTGAACAGCACCGCCAACCCTGCACGGCCGATATCTGCATCAACAGCATGGCCGATCTCGTGGCTCAGCATCAGCTGTCTTTACGGCGCTGATTTTGCTAGAAGGTAGGCACCGTGAATGGCAATACATGAGGTAGGTAATGGAAGGCTTGGTCAAACTGGATCGGATTGATATCAATATCCTGGTAGAACTCCAGAAAGACGGGCGCATGACCAACGTCAGCCTGGCCGACGCGGTCGGGCTCTCCGCGAGCCCTTGCCTGCAACGCGTCAAACGTCTGGAGTCGGCGGGCTACATCTCCAGCTACAAAGCGCACCTCAACCTCGCAAAAATCACGGAGTCGGTCACCGTGTTCACGGAAATTTCCCTGAGCGACCACAAGCGCGAAGACTTCGCCAAATTCGAAGCCAATATTCGCCATGTGGACGAAGTGCTGGAATGCCATTTGATCAGTGGTGGCTACGATTACCTGGTGCGCTTTATGACCCGCAGCATTCAGCACTACCAGGAAGTCATCGAAGAACTGCTCGACAAGAACATAGGCATCTCCAAGTACTTCAGCTACATCGTCATCAAATCCCCGGTCATGAAAGACGGCGTGCCGCTGCGCAAGTTGTTGCGGCATTGATACCGCGTAAAGTGTGGGTGCGGGGATTCACATCCAGATCGCGTCCCACAAGGGATAATCCCCTATCTTCTTCACCAGCCCTGCGCGCAGCGGATTTGCGACGATATAGCGAGCCAGACCGACCATGTTCTGCTCGCTGCGTACAGCCTGGTCGTGATACCCGGACTGCCATAGCGTTTCATGACAGGCTCTGATTTTCCCGATGGCTATCGAACTGCGTGCTTTGATCTGTCGCATCAGCATGGGCAGGTCATTCTTTTTGAGCTCAAGAAGCCAGTGGACGTGGTCAGGCATTACGACCCAGGCAAGCGATTTGACCAGTCCCTGCTCTTCGCATCGTCTCAGCTCTTGAACCAGCAAGCGCCCGAGTCGAACATCGGCGAATACCGGTTCGCGTCCTAGTGTGACTGACGTCACCATATATATCTGGCCTATTACAGAATATCGGCCTGTGCGCAAACGTCGTGACGCAGAGTAAACATGCATTCCCTTGCTCCTGAAGTCAGTTCAACGTCGAACTTTAGCGCTTGGTATCCGGGGCAACGGAGGAATGCTTTACAGCATGTAATTTCAATGATGCATTCGGTGTTTGATAGTCAGCCTTCGTGGACAAGTCCACTACAGTTGCATAGGTGCATAGGTGCATAGGTGCATAGGTGCATAGGTGCATAGGTGCGTGGGAGCGGACTTGTCCGCGAAGGCGTCAGGCCTGCCATCACCTGATGTGCGGCATAACGCAAATAGTGTATTTCTGAATGTATGCTTGGGCGTGTTTCTTCAATGATGTATTGGGTGGTTGAAAGTCAGCCTTCGTGGACAAGTCCACTCCTACAGTGATCTTTGTGTACAGGCTCATGCAAACACCAGCCCCGACGAGCGCAGCAGTTCTTGGGTGTAGGCCTGCTGCGGTGCGGCGAAGATTTTGCGGGATGGGCCTTGTTCGACCACTTTGCCGTCCTTGATCACGATCAGGTCATGGGCCAGCGCATGCACCACCGCCAGGTCGTGGCTGATGAACAGGTAGGTCAGGCCATGGCGGATTTGCAGGTCGCGCAGCAGCGCAACGATTTGCTTCTGCACGGTGCGGTCGAGGGCGGATGTCGGTTCGTCCAGCAGGATCAAATCCGGTTCAAGCACCAGCGCGCGGGCGATGGAAATGCGCTGGCGCTGGCCACCGGAAAACTCATGCGGGTAACGGTGCCGGGTCGCCGGGTCGAGCCCTACTTCCTGCAGCACCCGAATAACTGTCTGTTCACGCTCTTTCGGTGTGCCGATGTTATGCGTCACCAGCCCTTCGGCGATGATCTGTTCCACGGTCATACGCGGGCTCAGGCTGCCGAAGGGGTCCTGAAACACCACCTGCAACTGGCGACGCAGCGGACGCATCAAGTGCTGGCTGTGCAAACTCAGTTCCTTGGTACCGAAGCGGATGCTGCCCTCTGAATCCACCAGCCGCAAAATCGCCTGGCCCAGCGTCGATTTGCCCGAGCCGGACTCCCCGACAATGCCCAGCGTCTTGCCCTTGAGCAGCTCGAAACTCACCCCGTCTACCGCCTTCACATACTGCGGCTCGCGCTTGAACCAGGCTTTGCCCAGCGGGAACCAGACCTTCAGGTCCTGCACGGACAACAGCGTATTGCTGTGCGTGGACGGTACCGGTTCGCCATCAGGTTCTGCGTTGATCAGCAGACGGCTATACTGATGCTGCGGGCTGTCGAACAGCGCCTGACAATCGGCCTGCTCGACGATCTCGCCCTCACGCATCACACAGACCCGCTGAGCAATGCGTCGCACCAGATTGAGGTCATGACTGATCAACAGCAGCGACATATTCAGCCGCTGTTGCAGCGATTTGAGCAGTTCGAGAATCTTCACCTGCACCGTCACATCCAGCGCCGTGGTCGGCTCGTCGGCGATCAGCAGGTCAGGCTCGTTGGCCAGCGCCATGGCGATCATGACGCGCTGCCGTTGCCCGCCCGACAGTTGATGCGGATAAGCCTTGAGTCGCGACAGCGGATCACGAATGCCGACCAGTTCCAGCAGCTCCAGCGTTCTGCTCAGCGCCGCCTTGCCCTTCAGGCCCTTGTGGGTGACGAGGATTTCGCCAATCTGCTTTTCGACCGTGTGCAGCGGGTTCAGCGAACTCATGGGCTCCTGAAAAATCATCGCCACCCGATTGCCCCGCAGGCTGCGCAATTGCTTGTCGCTGGCCGTGACCAGGTCCAGCCCGTCGTAGCGAATCGAGCCTTGCGTGCTGACAGTTTTTGCCGGCAGCAAACGCAGGATCGAATGCGCGGTGACGGACTTGCCGGAGCCGGATTCACCGACCAGCGCCAGGCATTCGCCCCGACGGATATCGAGGCTGACGCCATGCACCACTTCGTGGCCATTGAAGGCGACCCGCAGGTCGCGAATTTCAATCAGATTGTCTTGCATGTCAGCTCCGAGGATCAAACGCGTCACGGCAGGCTTCGCCGATGAACACCAGCAACGAAAGGATCAAGGCCAGCACCACGAACGCCGTCAGGCCCAGCCAGGGCGCTTGCAGATTGCGCTTGGCCTCACCGATCAGTTCGCCCAGCGAGGCGCTGCCCGCCGGCATGCCGAAGCCGAGAAAATCCAGCGCAGTGAGCGTGGCGATGGCGCCGGTGATGATGAACGGCAGGTAAGTCAGGGTGCTGGTCATCACGTTGGGCAGGATGTGTCGCCACATCAGCGCGGCATCGGTCAGGCCCAGTGCGCGCGCCGCTTTGACGTATTCCAGATTGCGCCCGCGCAGGAACTCGGCGCGCACCACGTCCATCAGCGACAGCCAGGAAAACAGCGCCATGATGCCCAGCAGCCACCAGAAATTCGGTGACACAAAGCCGGACAGAATGATCAGCAGGTACAGCACCGGCAAACCCGACCAGATCTCCTGAATGCGCTGCCCGATCAGGTCGGTCATGCCGCCGTAATAGCCCTGAATCGCCCCGGCACAGACACCAATCACCGTGCTGATGATGGTCAGCAGCAGGGCAAACAGAATGGAAATCCGCGCCCCGAACAGCACGCGTGCGAGCACATCGCGCGCCTGTTCGTCGGTGCCCAGCCAGTTGATGCCATCCGGCCGGCTGGGGGACGGCGCGTCCAGGTCGTAATTGATGGTGTCGTAGCTGAACGGGATCGGCGCGAACAGCATCCAGCCATTCTTCGCGGCGATCAGCTTGCGCACGTAGTCGCTGGCATAGTCCGGTTCGAAGGGCAGTTCGCCGCCGAAATCGGTTTCCATGTAGGTGTGCAGCACCGGGTAATACATCTGGCCGTCGTAGCGGATCAGCAGCGGTTTGTCGTTGGCGATCAGCTCGCCGCACAGGCACACCAGCATCAGGGCGATGAAGATCCACAGCGACCACCAGCCACGCCGGTTGGCCTTGAACAGGTCGAAGCGTCGCCGGGTCTGGGGAGAGAACTCGAACATCAGGCGCTCCTCGCGGAAAAGTCGATACGCGGGTCGACCAGCGTGTAGCACAGGTCGCCGATCAGTTTGATCAGCAGGCCGAACAGCGTGAACAGGAACAACGTGCCGAACACGATGGGGTAGTCCCGCGAGACCGCTGCCTCGTAACTCATGCGCCCCAGGCCGTCGAGGCCGAAGATGGTTTCGATCAGCAGCGAACCGGCGAAGAACACTTCAATCAGGGCCTGCGGGATGCCGGCGATGACCAGCAACATGGCGTTGCGAAACACATGGCCGTACAGCACGCGATGCTCGGTCAGGCCCTTGGCCCGCGCCGTGACCACGTACTGGCGGCTGATTTCGTTGAGGAAGCTGTTTTTGGTCAGGATGGTCAGCGTGGCAAACCCGCCGATCACCAGTGCGCTGACCGGCAGCACCAGGTGCCACAGATAGTCCTTCACCTTGCCCCAGGTGCTCAGGCTGTCGGCGTTTTCCGAGAACAGCCCCTGCGCCGGAAACCAGCTCAGGTAGCTGCCGCCGGCAAACACCACAATCAACAGGATGGCGAACAGAAACGCGGGCGTCGCGTAGCCGATGATCACCAGCGTGCTGCTCCACACATCGAACGCGCTGCCATGCCGCACCGCTTTGCGAATGCCCAGCGGGATGGAAATCAGGTAGGTGATCAACGTTGCCCAGAGCCCGAGTGACAGCGACACCGGCAGCTTTTGCGCAATCAACTCCGTCACTGGCGCACCCCGGAAGAAGCTGGTGCCGAAGTCCAGTTGCGCGTAGTTCTTGAGCATCAGCCAGAGCCGTTCGTGCATTGGTTTGTCGAAACCGTAATGCTCCTTGATCTGCTCGATCAGCGCCGGGTCCAGCCCGCGCGTGCTGCGGCTGGCGGTGCCGCTTGCGGCCACTTCACCGCCGCCGCCACCCACCCCGTTGGGGCTGAAACCCTGAATGCGCGCGATGGCCTGCTCGACCGGTCCGCCAGGCGCGGCCTGCACGATCAGGAAGTTGACAATCAGAATCGCCAGCAGCGTCGGAATGATCAGCAGCAGGCGTCGAATCACGTAAGCCAGCATCTCAATGCTCCTTCGCAGCGGTGGTCTTGCCGGGGAGTGCAGCGGCCTGGGCGTTGGTCAGCGGCGTCGGGCTGATCTGCCACCAGGTTTCCAGGCCCACGTCGTAGATCGGCTCGACCTCAGGCATGCCGAAGCGGTTGGCGAACACCAGCGGTATGCCTTTGGAGTAGTAGTTGGGAATCATGTAGTAGCCCCATTGCAGGACCCGATCCAGCGACCTGGCGTAGAGCACCATGTCGTTGCGCGTGTTGGCGCTCACCAGCCCGTCGATCAGCGTGTCCACCGCCGGGTTGCGCAACACCATTGCGTTGGAACTGCCGACTTCGGTGGCGCTTTGCGAGCCAAACAGGTTGTACAGTTCGCGGCCTGGAGAAATGATCGGGTTGCCGCTCTTTGGCAGGCTGACCACGATCATGTCGTAGTCCCGCGCATTGAGCCGGTTGATGTATTGCGCCGAATCGATGCGCAGGAAATCCAGGGTGATGCCGATCTGCGCCAGAGTGCGTTTGAACGGCAGAATCAGTCGGTCGAAGCCGCCCTGACCGTCGAGAAAACTAAACACCATCGGCTCGCCCGCAGCGTTGACCAGCTTGTTGTCTTTCGGGTGCCAGCCCGCCTCGGCCAGCAGCTTCAAGGCCTGTAATTGCTTGTCACGGATGTAACCGCTGCCATCGGTTTTCGGCGGCTGATACACCTTGGTGAACACCTCATCCGGCACCTGCCCGCGCAAGGGCTCGAGAATCTTCAGTTCGGCGGCGGTCGGCAGTTCAGTGGCAGCCATGTCGCTCTTCGGAAAGTAGCTTTGTTCGCGCACGTAGAAATTGCGCATGACCCGCCGGTTGATCCAGTCGAAATCCCACAGCAGCGACAGCGCTTCACGCACGCGGCGATCCTTGAACACCGGCTTGTCCAGATTGAACACAAAGCCCTGCGCCGGCACTGGACGTTGCTGAGCGGCGATGCGTTTTTGCAGACGCCCGTCGTCGATGGCCGGGCCGCTGTAGCCGACCACGAAACCGGAAGACGAGAACTCGCGGTTGTAATCGAACGTCCCCGCCTGGAGCAGTTGGCGAGCGATTTCCGTGTCGCCGTAGTAGTTCACGGTCAGGCTGTCGAAGTTGTACAGGCCACGGCTGACTGGCAGGTCCTTGCCCCACCAGTCCTTGACTCGTTCGAAGGTGACGCTGCGCCCGGCGTCGACCTTGGCGACCCGGTATGGCCCGTTGCCCAGTGGCGGCTCGAAACCACCGCCGTTGGCGAAGTCGCGGGTCTTCCACCAGTGCTCCGGCAAGATATGCAGGCTGGCAATGTCCAGGGCCAGCATGCGATTGAGGTTGTTCTTGAAGTCGAAGCGAATCTGTAGCGGCCCTTCGATGGTCACCGCTTTGACGTCGGCGAACATGGGGCGATAACTGAAGCTGGCCTTGGTGGTCATCAGCTCGAAGGTGTAGCGCACGTCTTCAGCCGTGACGGGTTTGCCGTCCTCGAAACGCGCCTTGGGGTTGAGGAAAAAACGAATCCACAGACCGTCGGGGTCCATCTCCATTTTTTCCGCGACCAGCCCATAGACCGTGTACGGCTCGTCCAGCGAGCGGTAGGCCAGTGGCGAATAAACCCAGGTGTCGACTTGCACCACACTGATGCCCTGATCGACGTAAGGGTTGAGGTAGTTGAACTGGCCGATTTCTTCCGCCGAACGGGTCAGCGAACCGCCTTTCGGAGCGTTCGGGTTGACGTAGTCGAAGTGCTGGAAGCCAGCCGGGTATTTCGGTGCCTCGCCATAAACAGTCAAGGCGTGGGTCGGCGCGGCTTGCGCGACCTGCCAGCAACTCAATAGCGCTACACCCAGAATCAGGCGCCGCAAAAAACGGGTATGACGCAACATGGTGGGGCTTTCCTCGTACGCACTGAATGACGATGGGTCGCGAAAAAGCCCCCGGCCGGGGAAGGTGGATGAAACCTGGGCCGGAGGGGGCGAGCTCGCAATCTGACGTGGCCCACGGAGCGTGTATGGGCCACGTCGTCACACTCAGAAGTGGTAAGTCGCGCGTGCGAACAGGGTGCGGCCCAACGGATCGGCATAACGAGGGTCATAGCCGGACTGGAAGTTGTAGGCCTGGTTGGAGAACGGCGGGTTACGGTCAAACAGGTTGCGTACCCCGGCATCGATATCCAGCACCTTGTCAAAGGTGTGGCCGACCGACATGTCCCACAGCGCATACGACGCAACCCGCGCGTTGGTGGTGCGGTCGTAGTCGTTGTAGCCGCTGGTGAAGCGGTTGGTGAGGGAGGCGCGGGTGTCACCCAGCGACCAGGTGCCGGTCAACACGTGTTTCCAGCGCGCGATCACGCCATCGCCCTGGAAGTCGCCCACCTTGTCGGTGTACGGGCCGTCGATGATGTTCTGGAAGTCATAACGGGTTACGTAAGTGCCGGTCATGCCCAGACCGAACTGACCGTAAGGCGTGTTCGGAAAGCGATAGTCGAGGGTAACGTCGACACCGCTGGTCTTGACGATACCCAAGTTGGCGTTGCCGGTCACGATGTTGGCAATCGAACCATCGGCGGCGCGGATGTAGCGGTCGGCGTAGGTGTTCGGGTCATCGAACACGGTCGACTCAGGGAACGACTGAATCTGGTTGGAGATGTGAATCCACCAGAAATCCAGGCCCATCGACAGGTTGTTGACCGGCTGATAGACGAAGCCCAAGGTCATGTTACGGGCTTTTTCCGGGGCCAGATCCGTGTTGCCGCCGCTGTTGTTGAGGAATTGCTGCCCGCAGTCGCGACCGGCATTGCCGCCAGGCTGCACGGTGCCGCCTGCACACAGAACCGGATCGTTGTAATAGCCCTGAGTGAAGGTTGTGCTGCGTGGTGCATACAGTTCATAAAGCGACGGTGCGCGGAAGCCTTCGCTGTACGCGCCGCGAACCACCAATTGCTTGAACGGCTGATAACGGAACGAGTATTTCGGGTTGGTGGTGCTGCCGAAGTCGCTGTATTTGTCGTGACGGACGGCGGCAGTCAGCTCGAGGCTGTCCAGTACCGGTACGTTCAGCTCGGCGTACTCGGCTTTGACGCTGCGATCACCGCCTGCGCTGCCCGCCGCATCTGCACCAAGGCTGCTGATGTCGTTGACGAAGGCTTCGTAGGTCTGATGCATTTTCTCTTTGCGGTATTCACCGCCGAGCGCCAGACCTGCAGGGCCTGCGCCGAACCAGTCACCGATTTCCCGACTGATGCGCGCATCGAGTCCGGCCACGCGGCCCACGGCGCTGGAGTACTGGCCGTGGTATTCGTTGGCATCGATCAGCGCCTGGCCCGCTGCAGTTTGAGGTCCGAAGGGGTTAAGCGTGCCATTGGCCAGACCATTGATCATCGCCGCGTCACTGACATAGCCGCTGTCGACCGAGGAGAGCACTTTGTTCTGGTTGTACGAAGCGCCGACGTTGTAGTCCCAGCCGCCCACCAGACCGTCGAAGTTGAGCAGGAAACGCTGACTGGTGTTCTGGTCGCTTGAGCCACGCGCGCCGGCCGCCGTTTCGCGCCAGGCAGTTGTGACGGGTTGGGTCGGATCGAGGGTGAAGTCGGTCGGCGCCGGAGTGATGCCGTTGCCTGGGTAGAACGGCGACGATGAGTCCAGCGACAGGCCGGTGAGCGGCGCGGGACCAATGCCGGTCTCGTTATTGTTGCGTGCCCAGAAATATTCGAGGCTGACGTTGTGATCGTCGGCGAGCTTGCCGGTGGCCTTGCCGAAGAACGAGGTTTTTTCAGTCTGCGGGATCAGATCGATGTAGTTCCGGGTACTGAAGCGGCAGACACCATTGCTGGCAATCAGGTTCGGGCCGCCGCAGTTTGTGCCCAGCGGGTTGGCGGCATTGTCGCCCTGAAAATAGTTAGCGGGGTACGCGGTACCGGAGGTCTGGTTAAGACCGCGTCCTGGCCGATAATCTTTGGCAAATGAACGGTCGTTGGCGTCCAGGTTTTGCTGCTTGTTGTAGTTGAACACGCCCATCACGTTGAAGCGATCTTCCTCCAGATCGCCAAAGCCCCAGCTGGCGCTCATGTCTTTGGTCGCACCGCCGCCGCTGGCAGTCGGCGTTTCGCCGCCCAGCGTGAGGCTGCCGTCAGTCAGGGATTTTTTCGTGATGAAGTTGATCACGCCGCCAATAGCGTCGGTGCCGTACAGCGCCGAGGCCCCGTCACGCAGCACTTCCACACGGTCGATGGCGGCGAACGGAATCATGTTCAGGTCGACGGCACTGCCGCTGGGAACACCGGAAAGCGCGTTGTTGGCCAGGCGGCGGCCGTTGAGCAGCACCAGCGTCTTGTTCGCACCAATGCCGCGCATGTCGGCGTAAGAAGCCCCGCCTGTTCCAGACCCGATCGAACCCGCGCTGTTGTTGATCGACTGGCTGCCGGTGATGCGCTGGACCATTTCCTGAGTGGTGGTCACGCCCTGTTTCTTCAGGTCTTCGGCGCGCAGGATGGTAATCGGCACGGCGGTTTCGGCATCGACCCGGCGGATCGCCGAACCGGTCACTTCAACACGTTGCAATTGAGTCGTGGCAGGCACAACCGCTGCAGTCGAGGACACGGCCGAACTGCTCGTGTCTGCATCGACGGCATCTGCCGCCTGGGCACCGCTCATGCCCATGGCCAATGCACAGAGCAGGGCACGTGGATGACGCCGGACCGCGAGGGCCAGTGGTTTGAGGGTGCAACCGGGAAGATTCATCAGCATGGTTAGTTCCGACTTGATCCAGACATTATTGAAATGGCCTTGTGAGCCCTCTGTTCCCGACGCGGTTGTGCCGAGCGGGTATTCCACTTCTCTTCTTCCAGCAAGCCGCTCCCCTCCAGGGGCTTTTCAGCCCACGGACGACTGCATTCACGGGAGTCGGGTCAGACGGCTTCGCGCGGCGAAGCCCTCGGATCACACTTGGTTCATTTCGCCGTCATCACGGATATCTTCGTGATACCGGAACGCTCGATGGACGCCATGGCCTTGGCCACCTGGCCGTAGTTCACGGCGGTGTCGGCCTGCAACTGAACGCGGATTTCCGGGTCCTTGGCCTTTTCGTCCTGCAGGCTTTTTTCCAGCAGCTCCGGGGCGATTTCCGATTTGGCGAGGTAGAACTTGCCGTCCTGATCAACGCTGACCACCACCGGGTTTTTCTTCTCGGCAGGCGCGACCGCGTCGGTCTTGGGCAGGTTGACCTTGATGGCGTTGGTCATCAGCGGCGTGGTGACGATGAACACCACCAGCAGCACGAGCATCACGTCCACCAGCGGCGTGACGTTCATTTCGCTGAGCACTTCATCGCTGTCTTGAGTGGAGAACGACATTAGCTGGCCTCCCGAACGGCATGGCCGTTCTTGCTGGCGATGGGCTGACGGGTAACGGCAAAGGCGCTGCGCTGGGCGAGGGCGTCGAAGTCGTGGGCGAAGTCATCCATGTCGGCCACGGCGAGCTTGAGCCGGCGCAGGAAAAAGTTGTAAATCAGCACGGCAGGCACAGCGACAGCGATACCCACGCCGGTGGCGACCAGCGCGTGACCGATGGGGCCCGCGACCGCCTCAAGGCTGGCCGAGCCGGTCAGACCGATGCTTTGTAGCGCTTCCATGATCCCCCAGACCGTACCGAACAGGCCGATAAAGGGCGCGGTGGAGCCGATACTGGCAAGAATCGCCTGGCCGCTTTCCAGCGCACGACGCTCTTTCTGAATCTGCTGGCGCAGGTTGCGCTCCAGGCGGTCCGAGCGGTTGATGGTGTGCGCCAGTTGCTGCGTGGTCCGCGGCGACTCATCGACCGCCATCGCCTCGAAACCGCTGTTGGCGATACGTGCCAGGGCGCCAGGGTATTGCGCCGCATGCTCGGCGGCGGTGAGCAGATCCGGCGCACTCCAGAATGCCTTGGTGAACTGTTTGTTCTGCGACTTCTGGCGGACGTACTGCGCCGACTTGATCAGCAACAGGGCCCAACTCAACACGGAAAACACAATCAATGCCCAGAGCACGGCGGGGACGATCATGGAAGAGAGCGATGCGTTCATGGTTTAAACCTCACCAGCTTTAAATGAATTGTCGGTTGTCATGCGCCGGATCATTCCGGCAGCTTGAAGTCGATGGTCTGCGTCGCGAAGCCTTCTATCGGCGTATCGCCCCGCTTGGCCGGGATAAACTTCCAGTTGCGCACAGCCTCCACGGCCGCTTCGTCCAGTACCGGCTTGCCGCTGGATTTGGTCACCTCGACAGCCCCTGCGCGTCCGTTTGGCAGCACCTTGATGCGCAGTACCACGCGACCTTCCCAACTGCGACGCAGGGCCAGCCCCGGATATTCCGGCGGCGGATTGCCCAGGCTGGCGAGCCCGGAAACAGCCGCACTTTCCTTGGCCGGAGCGGGTGGCGCAGCAGGTGCCGGTGGTGCGGGCGTAGGTGTTGGCGGCGCAGGCGGGCTCGGCGCAGCAACCGGTGTCGGTGCAGGCGGCGTCGGCTTTTTCACCGGCTCAACCTTCTTGACCGGCTTGGGCTTCTCGACCTTCGGCTTTTCCACCGGCTTGGGCGGCGGCTCCACGGCGTCCGGGTCTTCGACGGGCTGTTCCGGCTCGGGTGGCGGCGGCGGTGGGGGAGGCGGAGGTGGTGGTTCGGGCGGCGGTGGTTCTGGCGCAGGTGGCGTCGGGCTGGTCAGTTCAATGGTCATTTCCGGAACTTGTGGCGCAACTTCCGGCAGCTCGGGCTGTGCGGTTTGCATGTACCACCAGATGACGCCATGGATAAGGACCGACGCAGTAATCAATACCATTACTTGCGGCCTGTTAAGGCCGCCTGGGCGAGACGTATTGGCTTTGAAAGGGATGCCCTGCCACGCCGTCGACGTTTCATCGGGCGATGGACCGGGGACCGCTTTCATTATAACCGCATCATTCATTAACGCTCCCTCGGGTAGTTGAAGGGCAATAAAAGTCCGTTCGAATATTTCGTGAATATTCGAATGCTGGATAGCCGCACGTTAGTCAGGTGCATGACACCATTGAACCTGCGCGCAGGCACAGGCTCAAACGGGGGAACGAGTTCTAAACCAAGCCATTCGCATTGCTCATCCTTGTGTTCTTATCGTCATGTACCAGGACGTACATTCGTGTTCCTGAAAAGTTACATTGCAACCGCTGTGCCAGAAACCCTCGTGCCAGAGGCTTGATACGCTTCTATGTCGCATTCCTGTAACTATTTAACGAATACAGCTTCCAAGGCGATGAAAGCGGGTCGATCCCCTAGTGTGCTGTTCGCGAAATATCTTTTCGTTATTTTCGGCTACACTTCAGATGTCATCCCAGCCGTGGAGAGCTTATCGTGAGCGCTCTGGACATCACGCTTAGCCTTGAAGAAACGATCGAACTCAAACGACGCGTTCGCTCTGCCACCATACCTCAGCGAGAGGGTCGTCGAGCACGCATAATCCTGCTGGCTGCCGAAGGTGAAACCCGAGACAACATTGCACGTTTGACGGGCTTTTCCTGCCCAACGATCACGCTCTGGTGCCAGCGTTTCCAGGCTCGTCGACTGGGCGGACTGGTCGACGAACCTGGGCGTGGACGCAAGTCATCTTTGCCTGCCGAGACAGTTCGCCGTGTCCTGGAACAGGTCACCCGTCCTCGCATCGGAGAACCACGCTGGAGCTGTCGGAGCATGGCAAAGGCGGCGGGTATTTCCTCGACCACCGTCCATAAGCTGTGGGCTGCCAATGATTTAAAGCCCCACCTGACGCGCACATTCAAGTTGTCCAACGATCCGCAGTTTGAGGAGAAATTCTGGGATGTGATCGGGCTTTATCTGGCCCCACCGGATAAGGCTTTAGTGTTGTGCTGTGATGAGAAAAGCCAGGTTCAGGCGTTGGAGCGAACACAGCCGGGTTTGCCTTTGGGCATCGGTCATATCCAGACTAAATCCCATGATTACACCCGTCATGGCACGGTCACGTTATTCGCCGCACTGGATTACCTCCAAGGAAAATTGATCAGCAGCATCGAGCGTCAGCACCGGCATCAAGAGTGGTTGGCCTTTCTCAAGAAGATCAATAAAGAAACGCCCAAACACCTCCAGCTTCATCTGATCGTCGATAACTACGCGACCCACAAGCATGCCGCAGTGAAGGCCTGGCTGGCGAAGCATCCGCGTTTTCATATTCATTTCACGCCGACCTCCAGCTCTTGGATGAACATGGTTGAACGCTTCTTTCGAGACATCACGGTGTATCTTCGCGACGGCAGTTTTGCCTCGGTTCGCGAGCTGGAGAGCTCCATTACAGCGTTCATGGCGTTACGTAATGCTCAGCCGACCCGATACGTTTGGAACGCAAAGGGAGAGGAGATTCTGAACAAAATTCAACGGGCGCGTGAAGCACTTGAAACCGCAGGCAATAAGTAACTTATTTCGAAAACATCACACTAGAACTTGCTATAAATATGAGGATGTATAGATACCCTCTGATAATTCAGACGAACTGAAAAAGCGTGACCTGGTGGTCGGTTTTCTGGATGCACCAACAAGGTCTGTTGGTGATCAAGTTGGTGCGTTAGTGGGTCATATTTTCAAAAGTGGACACTCCTGACAGGTGGCGATCGATAAAATCCCAAAAATAAATAGCCGCCGAAAGATGATGGCTAGATGAAGCTTTTTTAATAAAAATTGTCTGACAATCAAAGCTTGTTAGTTGCCAGTAGTAGCCGCGAAACAGGCGCTTTGTGTTTAGGAGGCGCGCAAGTACGCAAGGCCCTGATTAATCAATCAGAACAAGCAAAAAACAGCACAAATGATTTACGTAAAAAAGTGCCGGGCTTTCAGAAAAACGCCAACGGGCACAGCCAATGCTGAGGTGGCCGGGCAGGACGGCTCGTCGTCGACCGATAGCGCAGAGGCTGGTCGTCGGTGCAGCACGGGTTTGAAACGGTACTCATTTGGCACGCTTAGATTCCTTTCCTGGTGAGGCGCGAGACTTGTGATCAGGCGCCTGCACTGTTTATGGACGCTTTGGCGTCCGTGGACTGCATTTGGTGCGTGTGGGCACCCCTTCAATGCAGCAAGTGCCATTGGTTTATGGCACGCGTGTTCCACAAGAAAGAACTGTGCCAATTTGTGTCTTTTTGTATCTGGAGGGCTACATTTTCTTTAGGTGCTAGGTGCTAGGTGCTAGGTGCTAGGTGCTAGGTGCTAGGTGCTAGGTGCTAGGTGCTAGGTGCTAGCTGCTAGCTGCGAGCTTTGGAGTATTGGTCGGGAGGGGAAATCGAGGGAGAGCCGCCCATGACGCGGGCGGCTTGAGAGGCTTTGTGAATTACCAGAACGCAGCAGGCGCGCTGAGGGCTTTGTTGAACACTTCAATGGCACGTTCGACATCCGCCTGCGTCGTGTAGCGGCCCAGACTGACGCGCACGCTGGCGAGCGCCTTTGCCGGGTCCATCCCCAGAGCAAGCAATACATGAGAAGGCGCATTACTCGCCGAGTTGCACGCAGAGGTCGAGGACAGCGCCAGGCTGTGCGACAACTGTGAGCTGCTGAAACCGCTGCGGGTGATGCACAGGTTCAGCGTGTGCGGGATGCGCTGTTCAGGACAACCATTGAGGTGCACGTCCGGCAAAGCCAGCAGCCCTTCGCGCAAATGACTGCTCAGTTCCGCGATACGACGGTTTTCAGCCTCGGCCTGATCAATCGCCAGCGCAAACGCCGTGCCCATGCCGACGATCTGATGCGTCGCCAGCGTGCCCGAACGAAAACCGCCTTCGTGCCCGCCGCCGTGGATTTGTGCCTGTAACAGCGAATGAGCACGCGGGCCCACATACAGCGCGCCGATGCCCTTGGGGCCATACGCCTTGTGTGCGGAAAAGGACATCAGGTCCACGGCCAGATTCGCCAGATCGACCTTCACCTTGCCCACTGCCTGCGCAGCGTCCACATGAAACAAAGCGCCATGCTCACGCACCAGTGCGCCAATACTGGCGATATCGGTCAGCGTGCCCAGCTCATTGTTCACCAGCATCAACGACACCAGCAGCGTGTCGTCACGCAAGGCCGCTTGCACCGCCTGTGGCTGGATCAGCCCTTGGGCGTCCGGTTTCAACCAAGTGACCGGAAAACCCTGACGCTCCAGCGTGCTGACCGTATCGAGCACCGCCTTGTGTTCCAGCACGCTGGTAATGATGTGGCGGCGTGGCGCCTTTACGTCGTGAGCGATGCCCTTGATCGCCAGGTTATTGGACTCCGTGGCGCCCGAGGTCCAGACCACCGCCTGCGCAGGCGCACCCACCGCATCCGCCACCTGACGCCGCGCCTGCTCAACAGTCTGCCGTGCGACCTGCCCATAACCATGTCCGCTGGACGCGGGATTACCGAAATGTCCTTCACGGCCCATGCAGGCAACCATGGCTTCGATCACCTGTTCATCGACAGGCGTGGTAGCGGCGTAATCCAGATAAAGCGCAGAGGTGGTCATGAGCAAATTCACTTCGTGATCGGGTCAGAATCAGGGGGTAGCCGTATAAGGCCGATTGCATGAAAGATTACTGATGCAGGAGGGGAAAATTTTTGATATTTGCTCGGGTATCAGCATTTAATGCGAAAAATTATTCGCTTTTGATTGGATTAATACGATTAAAAATTCTAGGATGCTGTCAGGCGTGCAATCTTATAGCCAAGCACTTCTCGTTTCTCACGCTCCACACTCAGGGTTATGCAAGTCGCGATGAGCCCTGAATACGGCGCTGTCAGGCTTCTGCCCGCAGGGCGTGGGATACATCGGTTCTAAAGATTCCGCAGAGTGGGCTTCTGCCCCGAAGAGCGTGGGAGCGAACTTGTTCGCGAAAGGGCCGGTACATTCTCTGAAAATGTATCGTTTGAACTATCGTCTTCGCGAGCAACGCAGATCACCGCCCCGGCCGCCTCACGAGATGTATGTATATGTAAAGCTCAGCGTAGAACACGAAAAACGATCAGCATCTGCCCCGACTTCACTCAGGAACCCCGCATGGACAAATTCGACCGGGCAATTCTCGACATCCTGCAAACCGACTGCACCCGGCCCGTCGCAGACATCGCCGAGCGCATCGGCTTGGGCAGCACCGCATGCTGGCGACGCATACAGAAACTGGAAGAGGCCGGCATCATCGACCGCCGCGTTGCATTGCTCAATCCGCAACGGCTGAATGTATCCGTCAGCGTCTTCGCCGCCATCCGCACCAACCAGCACAACGCAGCCTGGCTCGAACAGTTCCACGCCGCCGTCGGCGACCTGCCCGAAGTGGTCGAGTGCTACCGCATGGCAGGCGACACCGACTATATGTTGCGCATCGTCGTGGCCGACATCGCAGGTTACGACGCCGTCTATAAACAGCTGATCAGCATCCCCGGCATCAGCGACGTGAGCTCAAGCTTCGCCATGGAACAAATCAAATTCACCACCGGCCTGCCACTGCAATACGCATCGTTCGGCGGATAAGCGCCACCACGCTCATCAATTCAATCGAACCCTCAGCGCCACGCCACGTCCACTTTCTTTGGCAAATGAAAAAGGTGGCTGACATGACAACCGATCCGATACTCACCGATCACGTCCCGAAAGAAGACCCGGCCAGCCCGGAGCTGGGTCAATACGACCGCGAAGCCGACCCAGTCCTGGCCATGAATTCAGACAAGCCCGGCGTCGGCTCGGAAAAGGGCGACGAAGTGAAGAAACGCACCGAATACGACGAAGCTTATTATGACGGCGAGCCAGAAGTGTATTCGGATGACCCGGATATCGTGGCGGATGAGGGTGGCGGTGTTTCGCCGGGGTGAGGCAGTACGAACAGGGCGCTGAGGTTGTGTAGCAGCTCAAAGGTGTTCATATAAGGCACGTTGAGCTGCTCGCATAGATTGGGAATGATAAATTTCCGCTTCGCATCCAGATTGCGTACTTCATGCGTCACGACAGTAGCTCCAGAAGTCAGCGCCTTGGCGATTAGCCATGGATCAGCGCCTCTCAAAAACTCTTCCATTGCCCCTGTCTTCATTCCTTGAGCTTGGGCCACTAGTGTTGCGACCCTCACAAAAGCGGTTTGAGTGTCCTCGTCCGAAATGCCTTGAAAAAAGGTCGAATTATCTTTCGCCCAATCTGCCAGCTCATCATGGCCTTTGGTGAGTTCATCTTTGACAGGCTCTATGCTAGCCAAAGAAAATGCCTGATTTTGAAGCAACAACCATTGCCAGTACGCCGGGCATATCTTCATGCCGTAATACCGGTTTTTGGCTTCAATCAACGTGTTGGAGTCGAGAAAATATTTCACAGAGCCATTGTCTCTGACAGCGTTCTCAGCTTGGCAGGCTGTACGCCAAGCAGATTGCCTGCTTCACGCAACAGCATTCGACCGCTCATGGCTTCGATCAACACCGCTCTGCTCAGCCGGGTGCTGTTTTTGGCTGTCGCGTTCCGGTAGTAATTGCCGGCACCACCTTTTTCGTCCTGGAATGCTTTGAGTATTCTTTGGTAATACGCTCCGTACTGCTCTTGTGTGACAAAACCCAGATCCAATGCACGACGACCGATGACAAGCTTACTAACGTGGAACCGCGTGGCAAGTGGGGCCAAATTGCTTTCCCATTCGACGCCGCTATTCCAAAGAGAGCGGAAGCGTTCTTCCGGCACAAGAAACTCACCTGCTACCGCGTTGCAGAAACGCTCTTCTTCTCTGCCGTTTAAAGTGCTTGCGTCAGACACTCCGCTGCTGCCAATCCAGATGTGTGCAAGTTCATGCATCAATGTAAATAAGCGCGCCGTTGGAGCATCAGAGCTGTTGATGAACACGACAGGCGCCAGTGGATTGCTGATGGCAAAACCCCGAAACTCGCTGACTTCCAGCTTGCGATGGGTGTTGCCCAACGCAATACCACTGCGCATAACGAGCACACCGGCCATTTCCGCAGCATCTATCAGCGCACGGCTGTATTTGTCGTAATCGAGGCGAGACGTTTCTGGATCGACGCCGAGGGTCTGACGAATATCGTTCACTACGGCTTTGACAGGCGATCGGCTGTCAAAGCGGCCCACAAATGCCAGCGGCTGTTGCTCGTGGTTGTAGAGATACTCCAGATACCAGTCCTGCTTGCGAATGGCGTCCTTTACCGTATCCAGAAGCTCCAGACTCGGCCGCAGGGGAGCAGAGTTGCCAACCGTTCGTAGGTCAGGCAGCGGAAGCGGCTCGACAGGTGGGTGTAGAAGGAACAAAAAGCCAAAGGGAACATGCGCCACGCTGGCCCACTTTTGAGCCTGAAGAAAGGTCGGTTTTGCCTCGCCCGCTTCCCACTCCTCGACCCGTTCAGGTTTTACAGGTAGCTTTCTGGCGAGCTGAGCGGCAGACAACCCTGCACGTTCGCGGGACCACGTGAGGATGCTGGGATTAACAAACGCGACTTGGCTCATGGCGGATTCGGAATATGAGAAAGGGCTTTATCGAGCTGATCCATGCAAAGGCTGCCGGGCATTGCCTTCTCCTTGGCGATGACGCACCGCAGGCTGCGGCGCATGTCCGTACATTATGGGCTGGCAACGCCACGGTCAATGACAGCGGCGTCGGATATGGCGGCAATGATGAACCTGATAATCAGGAGCGTGTCGGTAAATAATTACCACATTCACCGTATCAGCCGATCTTCAAGGGCGTGAAGCAATCTCGTCCAGATGATTCAGCAAATCCAGCGGATCTTCATAAACCCTCAACGCACCCGCCCGCTCCAGCTCGCCGATGTCATAGCCGCCCGAGAGCAGACCGACGCCGGTGGCCTTGCAGCGCCGGGCCGCGAGCATGTCCCAGATCGCATCGCCGATCACCAGGCACTCTTCAATCGGTGCGCTAATTTTCTGCGCAGCCGCCAGGAACAGATCCGGATCAGGCTTGCCGTAGCTCACGTCATCGCGCGTAACGATGTTGATCTCATCGATATTCAGTTTCAGCGCCTTCAGATTGATCGTCGCCGTATCAATTCCGCCACTGGTCGCGATGCACCACTTGAGGTTCTCTTTATCGAGCGTCTCAAGCAATTCAATGGCGCCCGGTAGCGCAATGATCTGTCCCTGAAGCCGCTCGTAAGCCTGCGCATGTTTCTCGCTGAGCCGCTCGGCTTGCTCTTCGGTAATGCTCAAGCCGGTCTCGCGCGACAACGACTTCAACATCAGCCCGCCGCTCATGCCGATCTTGCGGTGGATGCGCCACATCGCCAGCGGGATGTTCTCCGCATCCAGTGCTTCTTTCCAGGCGGCGACGTTCTGGTAAACGCTGTCAGTCAGCGTGCCGTCGAGGTCGAAAAAAAAAGGTTTGAGGTCTCATAGGGTTACTCTTTTTGAATACGGATTGACCCGTTGGCAAGGTCCGGAGCCTTGTGGACGACACCTGCACGTCGGTATCGGAATGCAGCGATCACGGGTGACGCGAGGGCTGAACCGGGCTTCAAATACGGCGTTGCCAGAGGTAAGGAAAAGGGTTGGTTTTTCAGCTCACAGGCCTTCGAGTGCCTAGTGGGGTGGGGGTTCGATCTTTTGGGTGAGTGGGCAGATCGAGGAGTAGGCAATCTTGACTATCCAAAACTTGTCAAAGCAGTGCCCGCATTGATTGCGGTTTGATCACCAGCCCAGTCTACGTATCAGAATGTCTCTAGCCTCACCTCTATGCCGGCATCTCTGGCCATCGCGATCATGTGATCGACGCAATCGGCATCGGCAATGAAGCCCACATATTCGTCACCATCCGTATTTAGGTGCACATAGCGTTTACCAAAACGGGTCAGCCAGTCATCAAACCTGACCAGCAACTGCGCGACTGTGAGTCCGTCGGCTTGTTCGTAGATATACAGCTCTTGAATCCCTGCGGCCTTGGTGAAGTAGGGCGCCATATATTCAAAACTGTCGAAGCCCTTCCAGTCGACGGCGAGCAGTACGAGTTGCTCGAACGATTGACCCTTGTCCGTATCCAGTAAACCTTCGGTAAGCGCGCTGGCGGGGTCGGCGCCTTGGCTGTAATAACGCATGACTCGCCTGACCAGGCGCGCATGTTCTTTTTCAGGTATGCGCGCCAAGAGATTTTGAGTGAATGCCTTTAGCCCTGCTTTGTAAGGATAGAGCTCACGCATAATTGCAGCATCGCTCAATGACGGCTCGTCAGGCGGGGGCTGAGTGAAGCGGCCACCGAACAATCTGTCCAACATTCCCATTACGCAGAGCTAGCCTTACTTCTTCAACCACCCCTCAACAACATCAGCCCCATGCTCCGCCTTCCATTCCTTCAGGCCTTTGTGATTTCCACCTTTGGTTTCGATCACTTCACCGGTCTTCGGATGTTTATACACCTTCAGTTCGCGTGGTTTGCGAGTGCCCGCAGGTTTTTCCGAGGTTTGGTGGCGGGACGAGGATTGCGGGTCCAGCAGATTGACGATGTGCCTCAGGCTGAAGCCATACTGTTCAAGCAGCTTGCGCAGCTTCGTTTCGAACTCGATTTCTTTCTTCAGTCCCTTGTCGCCTTTCATTGTTTCCAAAGCCTGGAGCTGCTCGGCAAGGTGCTTTTCCAGCTGACGGAATTCTGCGAGTTTGGACATGGTGTTTCCCTTATAGATAGGTGCACGTAGTTATTGAGAGAGATGGCACCTGATACAAGTTCAGCCTATCTTCCGAAGGGGCGGTTGGATTCCAATATGCACCACGGCTGGTTTAATCGCTTTGCCATCAAAGCTTGCATCTGACTGATTTTGATTAAAGGCGCGTTAGGGAGACGCTGATTTATTCTAAAACCCAGCTGTTGCCCCCAGATAAATCAAGGCCTCCAGAGCGTTGCAGGGACGAAAAATCGAATAAATCAGCGCCTCCTTAGGGACAATGACGAGCGCTATCTCTTCGCCAACGACCGCGCCAACACAGCCGTCACCACGACAGCCGACAAAACGGCAGTCGTGATAGACAGAAGCGCGCCCCATTGCAGCAAGGAATACCTGAGGGTCAGGTAAAAACTCACTACCCCGACAGCGCCAATGGCATTGCCCCGGATTATTGCCACCAACTCATAACGCCCGCCCTGAACGTGGACGAACACCGCAAGCGGCCATGCGATCACCGGGATCGGCGCCAGCAGCCCACTGACCACAGGCCCGAGCCAGGTAGCACTTGCGGTAATCGTCAGCAGCAGAAGAGTGGCCGTCAACATCCGCATCGGAATGACCCAGCGCGGCAGCGCAACGTAAGGCGCTGCGTCCGGCGGCGTCTGTTTCGAGGTGGCAAGGACGATCAACCCAACCATCAGCAGCGTGAACATGATCGACAGCGCCAGTGATCCCGACAGGTTCATCAAAAAGGCCGTTGCGCCATACAGCACCAATGCCAGGACGCATCCCGCTACCGCTGAAACGCGGCGAGTGACCAGGAAGTAAAACAGATAAGTCGCCTGAATCGCCGCCAGCCCAGCCAATGCCCCGGGCACCGCCATCGACGCAAATACGGTGCCCTGCTCAAGGCTGAGAAACAGCATGACCAGCGCCGAGGTCATCGGCAAACCAGAAAGAAGCCCCGCCACGCCGGTGCCCCAGCGCCTGGCCGCCAACGAAATAGCCAACATGAGCGCGGGGGTGATGAGTAACTTGAGGTAGAAAGCAGTCATGCAGAAAACTTCACATCTGGAGGTGGGCTGGATGCTAAACGTTTTAGCGGTTGGCAACGATGCGCGGCCGGATTCTGCGATGTTATTTGAGCGGCCATGGACGTATGGCTTGGTCGACACTGCCAGTGTTTGATGTTGTGGGCATTATCTAGCGGTTGGATTACGTTGTGGGGATTTCGCGATTTGGCTTTTCGGTCGCACGAGCGAGAAAATGCCCAGCTTTGCGCGCGCAAAATAGTGAACACTCTCAGACGCCGGGCAATACTCTTCGATTTGGCCAAGGAGCAGGATGTCACGCACTTCTATGAGGTTTACCAGGTTTTGCATCGTGACCGCGCAGCTGCGGCCACTCGATTGCGAACCGATTCAGAGACTAGAGAGCTTATCTTGTCCCTTACGGCTAGTGCCGACGATTAATGCTCACGATTTCCCTGCGGCAAGCTCTCCTGTCGTGACATGGAGCGTGACCCCAGTCAGGTAGCTCATGGAAGGTCCTTGCCGCCATTTGGGTATCGGCATCTGCAGATACGTCCGGCAGCTTTAAGGCAGCCGGTTATAACGCCATACATTTCAATGGTCTGGATTGCGTAGTTTGAGCAGGTCGGTTCGAACCGGCATGCATCTCGCAATCGGGCTGGTGCAACTCGCTGATACCAGCGAATTGCAGCGATGGCACAATTCTTGATCACCGCGGCTTGCGCAACGAAATGACATAGTAGTGGCTCAATACATCTTTCTTACCCAGCAATGCATCGAGGCATCCTGCCTTGACCGAGACACCAATAGTATCGATTCGATAAAACTCCCAGCCATCCTCCGCATGAGAGTTCACTACGTTCTGTAGATAGGCTGCTGCTTCGTTGCCGCGATGTTCCTTTGCTCGAACCTCAATGTTCGGTGGTACCTGAACCATTTTGTAGATATACATCCTTGATACCCTGTAAATGCTTGCATTCCCTTGAACACAAATCGCGGTTGCTTTATAGCTTGCTCTGTGGCGTTTGAGAAGCCTCGCCAGAAATCTGGCTTTCTCATAAAAATCCGCACGGTTTGACAAGCCGAAATCAAAGCCGTGATCAGTGATGCATCACAGATAAAATGGCGAGTGAGCCTTGGTGAATAAATTTAGGAGAAACGATGCTTTTTAGAACAGACGAAGAGATGATTGCCGAGAAGTATTTTCGCTCTTCCCAAGACGTTGGCTCATTGTTCGGAATCAGTGCAGGCCTTAGCTGTCTGCAGTTTAATGACCCGCGCCCATTCGCGATGATCGTTACGGCACTATTTTTCCTGTGGGGCTATTTATCCGGAACCTCTTACCGACGTATTGCTAAAGCGTACCTGAAACAGTATCCAGGCCTATTAGGTGGCATTCGGTTTGCTGTGACCAAATTGCCTCTTGTAGCGCTCTGCCTGTCGTTCCTATCCTTGATCATGATGGGATTCCTGACTGCTGAGCGCATTTCGTCATGGGGGCATTACTTGCCGCCACCACCTTTTTGACCGCTCGTGTTCAGACATCGCAGAAGAGGGAAGCAGCATTTCAACCACTCCGGCCACCGCGGAGCATGGCAACCTCATGGCAAAAACGACTTCAGGGCTAGGAGATATTTCTGGCAGTAGCGCCAACCCTCATGAGCACAAGGCCAGGCGTCGTTTGAACTAGAGGCTGTGATGCCCGGTTTATAAGGATGCGGCAGGTAGTATTTTGGTTAGGGAGGCGCTGATTTATTCGATTTTTCGTCCCTGCAACGCTCTGGAGGCCTTGATTTATCTGGGGGCAACAGCTGGGTTTTAGAATAAATCAGCGTCTCCTTAGGCATACATGTGGGCATACAAGGTGCATCGCGCTGCTGCCTTTGACGTTCTTTGAAAGGCTCGATTGTTAGTCAACGTGACGCACGGTTGTGGGCTCGTCCTGGTGATTCTCTAGCACGGCATATCCACCTCTCTTCGTAACAAGAGAAATGAGCTGCGAGGATTCGCCTCCATCAATGGAAATGCGAACCTCCAGACTCTGATCCTCGAACGAACGAAGCTCTTCTATCAACTGTGCGACGGTTTTGCCGCGACCGATCCATTCTGGGGTCATAAATATTCCAACTGAAGGTATGCGCTGCTGAGGGTATCAGCTGTTGAGCGAAGGTTTACCGGGTCTCGCAGGATTAAGCCGAACCGGGCATTCACGATTAGATTCTGGGGGTTACTCATATCAGATACCGGGTGTGTTGTAGAAAAGACGCTCGGGACCCTGAGGATATCCTGAGGACACGGGGGCGGAGCCCGCGTGGGTTTGGTAGCTGCTGATCGGTTGACGTTGGTTGACCGTTGACGGGTTGACAGTAGCAGATCAGTAGCTGGAGGAATGAACATCTGTGTTCACCATCCGATTGGGTGAGTTCACCGGGTTCACCAGTTCACTAAGCTGTGAAAACGTCCGCTACTCAAGACGCGCGGGTTCCCTGCCCCGTATGCAGTAGAAGTCCTCAGGGTCCCCGGCTTCTGCCGGGCTTCACTCGCTGATGGAGCTCAGTTCGTGGGGGAGGCGGGGCAAGACTTGTCAAATTCTGTGTAACTGGTGTTGCAGGTGTAGCAGGCATGCGTAACTTGTTGAAATAAAAGAATAAAACTTTCGTAACACCAGCTGTAGGACTTTAGTTTATGTGATGTAACAACGCGGAACTGTGTAACGTCGCCTTTGTATATGTCGTTTGGGCAACCTTGTACGATGCCCACTGTATGCTAGAAGCAGCATTTTTGAGTATAGAAGTTAGGGGTGCTTCAAGGGCATGTTAGAGATCGATGCTGACTTGCATTTGGAGAATCGCAGCGACGGCGTCGTACATTAAGCACGACTTGACTCGATCTGGGGCCAGTCTACGCAGGGATGCAGGTCGCTGCCGAGTTAAGGCCGGTGGGCATCGTCGTTTTAGCGTGCAGACTGATGCGTGTTGCCTTGTCGATGTCACTGGCCTTCGTCCGCCTTGCCAGAGGTGCCGAGGTAGGGTTGTCAAAGGCGGCAGTGATGCTGGTGTAGAGAATGGGAAAAGTCATACGTTCAGGATGGGGATGGTCAATTGACTATGGCTTTTAATCGAGTTTAAAGAATAATCCCGTTAGGGAGGCGCTGATTTATTCGATTTTTCGTCCCTGCAACGCTCTGGAGGCCTTGATTTATCTGGGGGCAACAGCTGGGTTTTAGAATAAATCAGCGTCTCCCTAAGAGGGTGTAGACAAAATCATGTAGTGAGTCGGCGCGCGAGTATTCGAGCCTCGGCCAACCAAACCCATGCCTCGCTTACCGCAAAAAGGCGATCATGATGCATGATCAGTCGCCGAGCTCTCTCATTCCAGGCATGAGTTCGCTCCACTACCCATCGCTTGGGCATGACCACAAATCCAGTCTGAACAGGCTCCACGGAAAATAGATCGCCTTGTTCAGAGTGCCATTGCCCTGTTCTTCTGTTATTCGGGCCACGGATCACTTGAACATCGATAGCGTGCAGTTGATGGGTGCGCTGTGCCCATTTTCCTGCGTACGCACTATCAACAAAAAGCGTGCTCAGTGACGGATATTTTTCCTTCGAGTACGCCACCGCATCATCCGCCGCGTCACGATCCTGCACGCTTGCAGCACTGATACTGACAGCCAGCAGCAGGCCCAATGTATCGACAATCAGACTTCGTTTACGCCCCTTCACTTTTTTGCCTGCGTCGTAGCCGCTGTCACCGCCTTGAGGAGAACTGCGGGTCGACTGTGAATCCAGGATCGCTGCTGACGGGCTGTCAGCGCGTTCTTCCCGCTCACGCCATTGAGCTCGCAAGCGATCATGCATTTGCTCGAACTTGCCTTGAGCGCTCCACCGGCGGAACGTTTTGTAGACATTGTCCCAATGAGGAAAATCGCGGGGTAGCATTCGCCATGAGCACCCCGTGCGTACGACATAGCAACAGGCTTCCAGCAACGTGCGCCGAGAGTGAAGCGGTGGCACTCCTCGTCCGCCCTGGCTTTCAAACAGGTCGGCGACCAGTGCCCACTCGGTATCTGTCAAGCAACTCGGATATAGCTGCTCCGGCAGTTGGCGGCGGTGGGTTTCATTGTAGCCATAGGCTTTATTAGGTTCAGGTGACTGAAAACTTCCCTTGGCCCGCTGCTTTACACGCGTAATCCCTGCCATTTTCAACGCTTTTGCAAAGGTGCCGGGATGCGCAGTGATACCGGTTTCGGCGAAGAATACGAGCGCCAATTCGGCCTGGCTGGAATAGGGCTGTGCATGAGCGAGTTTCACCAGCACGGGATAGTGCTCGGCGGCAATCGAGCGAGGACGTCCGGTTTTAGGCATGGCTTGAGGGCTATTCAGACAAGGGAGTGAAAGTTTAATTTATTTTGTCTACACCCTCTTAGGGAGACGCTGAACAATTAACCCGTTCGCACCGTCCCCATTTCCAAGCCGGTTTTTTTTCAACCTGCCGGCCTTATTTTACGTTTCTCGAGCAGATTTCTGCCCTCATTTTGCTGAAAGGCGGGCCAGTCCCGCCTTTCAGACGGATTTATCCTGCCGTCTGTTGTAAATACCGCTTGGCCAGCATCAGATTGGCCAACCCAAACAAACTGAACAACTGCGCTGTATTCTTTTCCAGCCCACGGTAGCGAACCTTGCGATGATTGAAGCGCACCTTGATTACCTGGAAGGGGTGCTCGACCTTGGCACGCAGTTGCGCCTTGGCATATTCAATTTTGCGCTTGACCCGATACAGCACGCTGCCTTCGCCGTGCTGCTTGTAACTGCTTGGCCGTTCTGCAATCGACCAGATAACGTCCCGTTCAGCATGCTCCGGTCGCTTGGCCGCACCGGTGTATCCAGCGTCACCCGAAACATAGGTTTCGTCACCGTGAAGCAACTGGCCAACCTGGGTGACATCCGCCACGTTAGCGGCCGTCCCTACTACGCTGTGCACCAGCCCCGACGTGGCGTCTACACCAATGTGGGCCTTCATCCCAAAGTGCCATTGATTGCCTTTCCTGGCCTGATGCATCTCAGGATCACGCTTGCCTTCTCGGTTCTTGACCGAGGGCGGCGCGGCGATCAGAGTAGCGTCGACGATAGTGCCTTCCTTGAGCAGCAGCCCCCGGCTGGCCAGATGCTGGTTAATCGTTTCAAACAGCAGCCGGGTTAGCTGATGGACTTCCAGCAAGCGGCGAAAACGCAGCAAGGTGGTGGCATCCGGTGCAGACTCGCGACCCAGGTCGATACCCATAAAACCGCGGATGGCCTGGCTGTCGTAGACGGCATCTTCGCAACCTTCATCGGAGAAACCGAAACACTGCTGCACGACGTACATGCGCAACATGCGCGACACCCCTATCGCAGGGCGTCCGCGCTTGCCTGCGGTGTTGCTATAAAACGGCGCCACTTGCGCCTCCAGCAGGGCCCAGGGCACCAACTGTTCAAGGTCAGCCAGGAAGCGATCTCGGCGAGTCTGCTTTTTCTTGCCGGTATATTCGAGTTCGGAGAAGGTCTTCTGCACGCGCGTAACGCTCACGGAGAGGGAGGCTGTTGAAGGAACTTAGTGTGCCAAGGGTGGGGACAGTTGGCTATTTTTGCAGCGCCTCCTTAGGCGAAGATATCCCCAGCGCAGGCGTATCGAGCGCATTCGCCGCTATGCTCGCTAAGCGCCAGACTTGGTGCAATGGCCGCCACGAACAAAATTCTTCACGTCGTTGTAGACCCCAGGCAACGTGCTCCGCGACTCCAGGTAGGTCACCTCTGTTCGCGTGCTGGAGACGCCTTTACCCTTGACCACCGCAATCACGAAAGGTCCTCCACCCAAAGGCCGGGGGACTCCCCAAGAGATACTGAATTCGTTCTTCTCCGGATAGTAAAAGGAGCGGGTCACGGAGAGGTCCTCACAAGTCGTACCAGGCTCAAGTGAGTTGGTCAGTCGGTAGTAGACATCGCCGACTTTTTGATCAACCACAAAGACCTGGCGTCTCCCCTCTGTTTCGACGTCAGATTGGCTGGTTGCACAACCCAGGATAAAAAGCGGAAAGAATAGCGCCAGAATTTTCATGATCAGTTGGCAACTACTTTGGTGGTCATTACGCAGTTCATCGGCGCTTTTTCCCAAGGGTTATCCGACTCGCAAAACGACATCGGGCTCATGGGAGTACCATTCACCGACCAAGAGTTTGAGGGCGTTCGCTCGCGAACATCTTGAGGCTCAATCAGTCCCGAACAGATTTTCTCGGACGAGAGAGCAGTGCCCTTTCCGCCGAATGACGGGCGAGTGTAAAGCTTAGCATCGTAAATTCTGACCACTTCAATGACCGCACATGCGCTGTCTTTTTTCGATCCGGTGTTCATGAACTCGCAATGAGCTTCACCATTCATCTTGGTACTGCAATCTGCTTTCACCTCTGCGAAAGCGACAGATGAAAGCATCATGGTGGATGCGGCCAAAGCTAAAACTTTAAACATTCAGAAATCCCTTTTTTGGAATGGAGTGCCGCTATTTGTCTGGCTGTCAGGGCCAGCTAACTAGCGAGAACTGTTAACGGACGGTGCTGCAATCGTCAGGGCTCAAGCCCCTTGATTGACGGTCTGCGTTTTCACGGACGCCAGCCATGAAGATTGGAAGGTACGTTTTTTGATCTGCCGAGCCAGGTTTGAAACGCCTGTCCATCCAGGAGCCAACTTGGCTCGCCTCACCGGTCACGCTGAGTCCGCAGCCAGCGGCACAGCCCAGCATCACGGCATAGGTAGTTAGTTTGTTTATGTCGGCATCTGAAGCTGCTTGGGCAGAGTTGATGCTGAGTGCTGTGAGAAATGCGAATGCAAGACTCTGGGACTGCGGGCTCATGAAACGGTCCTTGTCACGGGTAAACAGATCGAAAAGCAAAATGCTAATCACAGTCTGTAGAATCCTAGTATGCATGCAGACAAATTTGCAAGCATGCCTATCAAACCAAATGACTGCCCCCTCGTAGCCGTGTTCGCCGCCAACGTCCGTCGCAGACGCCTTGAGCTTGACCTTTCCCAAGAAGAGCTGGCAGAACGTGCAGGTGTCCATCGCACCTACGTGGGGATGCTAGAAAGGAGCGAGAAAAATTGCACTATCTACAACATCGAACGGATCGCCAAAGCGCTTAACGTCGATCCAGACCTCCTTTTGAGAAAGCTTTCCTAGCATCTGCGCGCTTCCTGGCTTGCATCGTCGAAGTCGTCTGAGTAACGTAGTGAGACATTCACTACCCCCACCAATGTGTGACACTGCCCCGAATCTGCCCCTAACCTCGTGCAACTGGACGCCCGCCAACCAGATGAGTATCATGGCGCCCGCATTGCACCAGTAGCTCAGCTGGATAGAGTACTGCCCTCCGAAGGCAGGGGTCGTGGGTTCGAATCCCGCCTGGTGCACCATATATTGCAGCCTGGATGTGTCTTGAGTTTTGGACAGTCCAGGAAATGCCCGAAGCCCGCCTTGTGCGGGCTTTTTTTGTTTTTGGCTTTAGGCGATTCCTAAACGTATCGAACTCCATCGCCGCCGCGCATTACGACAGCCTTCTAGTGCTGGATGAAAACGGCATGTGCGATCCGCGCATCATCGGCGAAACGGTATACATGCTTGGCAACGGCACCGGCAAGGCACGGGCTAATGATCGAGGCCAGGCAGGTCGGCAGGTACAAGAGTGGCGTTTGCTATTCCTCTCCACCGGCGAGAAGACGCTGGCCCAGCACATGGCCGAAGCGAACAAGGAACTGAAAGCAGGCATGGAAGTACGCATGCTGGCCGTTCCAGCCGATGCCAGCAAAGGCCTCGGTATGTTCGATACGTTGAGCGGTTTTGAAGATGCGGCAGCACTGTCCGACGCACTCAAAGCACGAGTTGCGAAATATTACGGCACACCGCTCACCGCCTTTCTCACGGCCCTGTGCGAACCCGACAAACGCCATGCTTGGTCCGCCATTCTGCGCCGCACGCTGGAAGGCTTTATCGCCCAATCGTTACCCGCGTCGGCCAGCGGACAAGCTCACCGTGCCGCCGCTCGCTTTGGCCTCGCCGCCGCAGCGGGTGAGCTGGCCACCGCGATGGGGATAACAGGCTGGCCCGATGGCACCGCCACCACCGCTGCTCGGGTGTGCCTCAACGCATGGATGAACGAACGTGGCGGCGTCGGTAACTTCGAGGGTGACGCAATCGTGTCGCGACTGCGCCAGGTCATCGAGCGCTTCGGCGAGAGCCGATTTACCCGCTGGGAATCGGCAGCGGCAAAGATTGACGAACACGGTCCGCGCACCATCGACAGGCTGGGCTTTCGCAAGACGATGGAACACGGCTTGGGCGACTCCCTGCACACCACTAACACCTACTACGTACTCCCCGAGTCCTGGCGCTCGAAGATCTTCCGGGGCATGAACATCAATGCGGTGAACAAAGAGCTGCTGCAGCGCGGGGTCATCGCGCTGGGGAACGACGGCAAGGCATCGAGTCTGGTGCGCTTGCCCGGGCTAGGCACGCAACACTGCTACATCGTGAAGACGATTCCTGGATTGGCTGAAAGTGAGGCTCGGGCCGCCTGAGTGCGTGCTTGCTGATCGAGGTAGCGCCGGCTGATTCCCGGCCTCGCCAGCCACTCAACCAACCCCAATCGAATTGAACAGAGACCAGACACATGAACGAGATCCAAGAACTGAAAGACCGCCGCGATCAACTGCTGAAAGAGGCTGATCAACTGCATACCCAGCTGCTGCCGTTTGAAGCCGCGCTGGAAAATGAGCAGTCCATTGGGCCTGCCCAGGAACGCGAACTGCGCGATAAGTACAACGAGCTGAAAACGCGTTTCGATGCGCGCAAGCATGAAGCTGACCTGTTTGATCGGAAGATCAATCGCCGCGAGACCCTCATCAACAGCCAGTCCCTGATGGCGGGTTACATCGAGGCCATGAACACCTGGAGAGCCGATGAGCAGGAGCTGAATGAAAAACGTCAGAGCCTCAGCATCCGTCTGGAACAGATCAAACAACAAGCGGTAGAGGACATGGCCAAAGCCCGGCAGGCCGAAACGAACGCCGCGACTGCGTATGCACAGGCCGTCGCATGGGGCGACACCGAAGGCGAAAAGACCGCCAACGCCGATGCGCAAAAAGCCGCAAAAAACCTGGCAACCGCTGCCGAACATGATCGTCGACAAGGCCTGATCATATCCGCACTGGAGCAGGAGCTGCTCACCGTAGATCGATACATCGCCGAAGCGCAGGAAAAGCACAAGGGCATAGAACGCGACGCACTGTGGCTCTCTCAGACGGTCCTTGAAGAGAAATGGAACGAGGCCGCTAGGGCATTGTTTGAAGTGGGGGGAAGGCTCTGGGCGAATTACAACCTGCTCGGACTTGATCAGGTGAGC
Source organism: Pseudomonas cannabina (assembly GCF_900100365.1). Lineage (NCBI taxonomy): Bacteria > Pseudomonadati > Pseudomonadota > Gammaproteobacteria > Pseudomonadales > Pseudomonadaceae > Pseudomonas > Pseudomonas cannabina. The sequence continues at coordinate 4,905,551 of NZ_FNKU01000001.1, forward strand.
CTGTTGAAACTGGCGGTTCCGCAGGAAGGCGAAACCGTCGGGAACTGGACGTGGCATGAATTATCCGACCGCGCGCGCAACTACGGCGCGCAGGATCTGCTTCAGCTCGACGACACCCCAGCACGTCAACAGGTTGAACAGACGAGCCACCTGGCCTAACGACAGAGTAATGACAATGACCAAGCGACCCCAGAACGCCGCAAGTTGGTCTGACACGATCAAGGCCCGGAAAGCTCATTTGGAGACACTGTTGAAAACCATCAACGCGGCTCCGGCCAGAACTATTCAGATCCAAGCGCTGACCATCAAGGCAATCAAAGCGGAACTGGTCCACATTGAAAGCCAACTGACACGCCGGAAATAGGCTGAATGCGAACGACGCATTCGATCTGAATAACCACACGCAATCAAAAACAGGGAAAAATAATGTCCAAACTTGCAGAGTACCGCCAGTTGGAAAAACACCTCGCCGAGCAGCTCCAGGCGTTGGAATCGATGAAGGGCAATGAAGGGCTCAAGAAAGAAATCGAGTTCGAAACGAAGCTGCGCAAGCTGCTCGAGCAGTACGGTTTCAGCCTGCAGCACATCATCAATCTGCTGGACCCACCGACTCCGGTACGCCGCTCGGGCTCCGAAAAACCGACAGGCACACGCAAACCACGCGACCTGAAAGTTTACAAAAACCCGAATACAGGTGAAGTGATCGAGACCAAAGGCGGGAATCACAAGGCATTGAAAGCCTGGAAAGCAGAATACGGCGCAGACGTCGTCGAGGGGTGGCTGAGGAAGTAAAGTTGCATCCGCTGAGAAGGGCCCAGCACAGACTGTGTGAAAACACACTGATGAAGGCCCAAGCAAACGCCCCGACTTGTTCGGGGCGTTTTTTTTGTATTGGCAGCAGACGAAAAAAATGTCCGCTCAGCCCATCAAAGCCATCAGATGGCGCACACCGAGCACTTTAATCGCTCGTTTCAGGTTATAGGCATTCACCGCCAAGGCCATTTCAGCTTTTGTACCCTCCAGTTGTCGCAGCAAGAAACGGCCATTACCAAATAGCCATTGCTTGAGGTTGCCGAAGGGGTGCTCAACGATGGATCTTCGGTTGGCCATCATCTCAGGATGCGCCTGCATTCTTTGCTCCATCCGCTCGAAAGCCTCTTCATGGGCATGTCGTGAGACATAACGGCGCCGGGCTCGAGTGCATTGCGTTTTCAGCGCGCAGTTGGCGCAGTCATCGACCTCAGCCTGATAGATCCGATCACCTTTGTTGTGCTGTTTTAGCGTTAACCATTTGCCTGCCGGACACTGGAAACGATCGTGTCCGGTCTCATAGATAAAGTCTTTTCGCTCAAAGAGCTGCTCTTCCTGACTGCCAGGGTTTTTCGAACGATTGGGCGGTACATAGGCCGTAATCGAAGCATCCTCGCAGGCCTGAAACTGCTTGCCATTGGAGTAGCCGGCATCGGCAGTGACCGTCAGATCATCTTGCTGTAACTCTGCTTTGGCGGCCTTGGCCATCGGCTCCAGTTGCTTTCGGTCATCGCCATCTTGGGTGACCTCATGATGCAAAATCAGGCAATGCTCGGCGTCCACGACGGTTTGCACGTTGTAGGCCACACGTGGCCCTTTGGCCGTGCGCATCATTCGGGCATCGCTTTCATGGGTGTTGAACTGCTCGATGCCCATCGAACGCATCAGTGCCTGGCAACTCTGATTATCCTGTTGTCGAGCCTCAAGCTGTGCCAGGGCTACCTTGATTGCGCTGCGATCAATTGAATCTGTGGTTTCAGCCTTGTCGGCCTCATCCAGCTCGGCCAGATACTGAGCGATGCGCTTATCCAGTTTTTCTTCCTGGCGCTTGAGCTGCTTCAAATTCACATGACGCCGTGAGGATGCGACCGCCTGAAACTTGCTGCCGTCGATGGCCACCAACTCACCGGCGATCAAGCCTGCCGTGCGACAAAACCGAACGAAAGCACGGCAGGTCGCGATGAAGGCGGGTTTATTGTTCTTGCGAAAATCGGCGATGGTCTTGAAGTCGGGCTTGAGCCGGTTGATCAGCCACATCACTTCGATGTTGCGCTGACACTCGGCTTCAAGACGTCGCGATGAGCGAATCCGCTGAAAATAGCCGTAGAGGTAGAGTTTTAGCTGATCGGCGGGATCATAAGCAGGGCGCCCCGTGCTTTTTGGAATCGCTTTATCGAAGCCCAGTTGCACCAGATCGAGCCTGGCAACGTACAGGTCAATGACACGAACGAGGTGATCCTCGGGGATCAACTCTTCCAGCGAGACCGGGAATAGGCTGGTCTGGCTGCGGGACTCACCTTGGATGTAGGCCATAACGAAAAATGCTCTGTATCTTTCGATACGGAGCATTTTCTTTGAGCGCTGCGCAGATTGCTAGGTTTTCACACAGTCTGCGAAGGAGGCCTGTTGTCACGCCATCAACGATGGCGCGGCTGGATCAGCAGCTGTAGTACAGCTCGTATTCCAGTGGGTGCACGAAAGTGCGAACGCGGATTTCTTCTTCGCTTTTCAGTGCGATGTAAGCGTCGATGAAGTCGTCGCTGAACACGCCGCCTTTGGTCAGGAACGCACGGCCCTTGTCCAGTTCTTCCAGCGCTTCTTTCAGGCTGCCGCAAACTTGTGGAATCTCTTTGGCCTCTTCAGGCGGCAGGTCATACAGGTTTTTGTCAGCTGCGTCGCCAGGGTGGATCTTGTTCTGGATGCCGTCCAGGCCAGCCATCAACAGGGCAGCGAACGCCAGATACGGGTTGGCTGATGGATCCGGGAAACGTGCTTCGATACGACGGCCGCGTGGGCTGTTGACGTAAGGAATACGGATCGATGCGGAGCGGTTACGTGCCGAGTAGGCCAGCATGACCGGGGCTTCGAAACCTGGAACCAGACGCTTGTATGAGTTGGTCGAAGGGTTGGTGAAACCGTTCAGTGCCTTGCCGTGCTTGATGATGCCGCCGATGAAGTACAGCGCGAGGTCGGACAGACCGGCGTAGCCTTCACCTGCGAAAGTGTTCTTGCCATCTTTGGCGATGGACATGTGCACGTGCATACCCGAACCGTTGTCACCGTACAGTGGCTTCGGCATGAAGGTAGCGGTACGGCCGTAAGCATCGGCAACGTTGTGTACGCAGTACTTCAGGGTCTGAACTTCGTCAGCCTTCTTGACCAGCGTGTTGAATTTCACGCCGATTTCGTTCTGGCCAGCGGTCGCCACTTCGTGGTGGTGAACTTCAACGGTCTGGCCCATTTCTTCCAGAGCGTTGCACATGGCGGTACGGATTTCGTGGTCGTGGTCAAACGGCGGAACCGGGAAGTAACCACCTTTGATGCCTGGGCGGTGGCCTTTGTTGCCGCCTTCCACGTCCTGATCGGACATCCACGAACCTTGTTCAGAGTAGATCTTGAACATCGAACCGGAGATGTCGGATTTAAATTTCACTTCGTCGAAGATGAAGAACTCTGGCTCCGGGCCTGCGAATACGGTGTCACCGATACCGGTGGACTTCAGGTATTCCTCGGCGCGACGAGCGATAGCGCGTGGGTCACGATCGTAACCTTGCATGGTCGACGGTTCGATGATGTCGCACACCAGGATAAGGGTTGGCTCTTCGGTGAACGGATCCAGAACAGCGGTTTCGTCGTCCGGCAGCAGGATCATGTCGGAGGCTTCGATGCCTTTCCAGCCAGAAATGGAGGAACCGTCGAACATCTTGCCGACTTCGAAGAAGTCGTCTTCCAGCGCATCGCGAGCTGGCATGGTCACGTGGTGCTGCGTACCTTTAGTGTCCGTGAAGCGCAGATCAATCCACTTAACGTCATGATCTTTGATGAGTTGAACCGACTTCGACATGGTGTCCTCCGGGTGGCTAGAGACCGCCTTGATATAGGTGTGGTCCCTTGAATTTGGGTGATGCCGGCGCGAATATTCTGCCAAGGCAACCTGCCTCACAAGGGAGCAATTTGCATGCCAGTGCCCCGTGTTGGGTTTTTTGCCTCAAGCGCAGGTTTTCAGGGGGCGAAAACGCACCGCGCGGGAAAAACACGCACCTTTATGGCGCTTCAATTTGGTGCGCCGACTCTTTTTGGTGCGTCGTTGATTGCGTGTACGATAACTGGTTAAACCTTGAGCAATTTCCGCTATAATCCGCGCCCCCCTTTTTTGGTCGGCACCTCACGCTCCGTTTCCATGAAACTAATCGTTAAAGTTTTCCCAGAAATCACCATCAAGAGCCCGCCGGTTCGCAAGAAGTTCATCCGGCAGTTGGGCAAGAACATTCGTACCGTGCTCCGGGAACTGGACGCGGACATTGTCGTGGGTGGTGTATGGGACAATCTTGAGGTCGAGACCCGCCAGACCGACCCCAAAGTGCTGCAGGGCATCAGGGATCGGTTGAGCTGCATGCCGGGCATCGCCAACTTTCTGCAAGTGGCCGAGTACCCGCTGGGTGACCTGGACGACATCGTTGCCAAGTGCAAACTGCACTATGCCGACCTGCTGCCGGGCAAGATGTTTTCGGTGCGTTGCAAGCGCGCCGGTCGCCACGATTTCAGCTCCATGGATGTCGAGAAATACGTCGGCAGCAAGCTGCGCATGCAATGCGGCGCGGCCGGAATCGAGCTGAAAAAGCCCGATCTGGTGGTGCGGATGGAAATTCGCGACCAACGGTTGTTTGTGGTTCACGACCAGCATAAGGGCATGGGCGGCTACCCGCTGGGTGCGCTGGAGCAGACTCTGGTATTGATGTCCGGCGGTTTCGATTCGACCGTTGCGGCCTACCAGATCATGCGCCGCGGCCTGATGGCGCACTTCTGTTTCTTCAATCTGGGCGGCCGAGCCCATGAGCTGGGCGTGATGGAAGTCGCGCATTTCATCTGGAAGAAGTACGGCAGTTCGCAGCGCGTGCTGTTCGTCAGCGTACCGTTCGAGGAAGTTCTCGGAGAAATTCTGCAGAAAGTCGATAACAGTCATATGGGTGTAGTTTTGAAGCGTATGATGTTACGCGCTGCATCCGCGGTGGCTGATCGTCTCGAAATCGACGTGCTGGTCACTGGCGAAGCGATTTCACAGGTTGCCAGCCAGACGCTGCCGAACCTGTCGCTGATCGACGCGGCGACTGACAAGCTGGTGTTGCGACCGCTGGTTGCAACCCACAAGCAGGACATCGTGGACCTGGCGACTGAAATCGGCACCGCCGATTTTGCCCGGCACATGCCTGAGTATTGCGGGGTGATTTCGGTCAACCCCAAGACCAACGCCAAGCGTAATCGCGTTGAGTACGAAGAGAAGCAGTTCGACATGGCGATTCTCGAGCAAGCGCTCGAACGCGCCAGGCTGGTTTCGATCGATCGGGTGATCGACGATCTGAGCCGCAATGTCGACATTGAAGAAGTCAGCCAGGCGCTGGCCGGCCAGGTCATCATCGACATCCGTCACCCGGATGCCCAGGAAGACCAGCCGTTGCAAGTGCCCGGCGTGGAGATACAGACGTTGCCGTTCTACGCATTGAATAGCCGCTTCAAGGCACTGGATGACACGCGCCAGTACCTGCTGTATTGCGACAAAGGCGTCATGAGTCGCCTGCATGCTCACCATTTGCTCAGTGAGGGGCATGCCAATGTGCGCGTTTATCGACCGAGCTAAGTGCCCGGGGCTGTTTGCCTGTGGCTTGCGTCACCGGCCCCCCGACACCAGTCGTCATGCCGTAACGGCTTTTGCCGACTCGAAATAGTAATCGCTGTCCTTAAACAGTCAGCAGACCGAATCCTCTGATCGAGATACACAAGTGATCGAAAATCTACGTAACATCGCCATCATTGCTCACGTTGACCATGGTAAGACCACCCTGGTAGACAAACTCCTGCGTCAATCCGGCACTCTGGAGCGCGGCGAGCTCAACGATGAGCGCGTGATGGACTCCAACGACCAGGAAAAAGAGCGCGGTATTACCATTCTCGCGAAGAACACCGCGATCAACTGGAATGGCTACCACATCAACATCGTGGACACCCCGGGCCACGCCGACTTCGGTGGTGAAGTAGAGCGCGTGATGTCGATGGTCGACTCCGTACTGCTGCTGGTCGATGCCCAGGACGGCCCTATGCCGCAAACCCGTTTCGTGACCAAGAAGGCTTTCGAAGCCGGCCTGCGTCCAATCGTGGTCATCAACAAGGTTGACCGTCCAGGCGCGCGTCCGGACTGGGTTCTGGACCAGATCTTCGACCTGTTCGACAACCTGGGTGCCACCGAAGAGCAGCTGGACTTCAAGGTCGTCTACGCCTCGGCCCTGAACGGCATTGCCGGTCTGGAACACACCGACATGGCTGAAGACATGACCCCGCTGTACCAGGCGATTGTCGATCACGTCCCTGCTCCGCAGGTTGACCGTGACGGTCCGTTCCAGATGCAGATCTCGGCACTGGACTACAACAGCTTCCTGGGCGTCATCGGTGTTGGCCGTATCGCGCGTGGTCGCGTCAAGCCGAACACGCCAGTGGTTGCCATCGACGTCAACGGCAAGAAGCGTAACGGCCGTATCCTGAAACTGATGGGTCACCACGGTCTGCATCGCATCGACGTTGAAGAAGCAGCTGCCGGCGACATCGTCTGCATCAGCGGCTTCGACCAGCTGTTCATCTCCGACACCCTGTGCGACCCGCTGAACGTTGAAGCGATGAAGCCGCTGACCGTCGACGAGCCGACTGTTTCGATGACCTTCCAGGTTAACGATTCGCCGTTCTGCGGCAAGGAAGGCAAGTTCGTTACCAGCCGTAACATCAAGGAACGTCTGGACAAGGAACTGCTGTACAACGTTGCACTGCGCGTTGAAGAAGGCGACACCGCCGACAAGTTCAAAGTCTCCGGCCGTGGTGAGCTGCACCTCTCGGTACTGATCGAAACCATGCGTCGCGAAGGCTTCGAAATGGGTGTCGGTCGTCCTGAAGTGATCATCCGCATGGTTGACGGCGTCAAGCACGAACCGTACGAAAACGTCACCATCGACCTGCCTGAAGAAGCGCAGGGCGCGATCATGGAGCAAATGGGTAACCGTAAAGGCGACCTGACCAACATGGTTCCGGATGGCAAGGGCCGTGTGCGCCTTGAGTACAACATCCCGGCACGTGGCCTGATCGGTTTCCGTAACGAGTTCCTGACCCTGACTTCCGGTGCAGGCATTCTGACCAGCATCTTCGACCGTTACGACGTGATGAAGTCTGGCGACATGTCCGGCCGTCAGAACGGTGTTCTGGTTTCGGTTGCGACCGGCAAGGCGCTGACCTACTCCCTGGAAACACTGCAAGCCCGTGGCAAGCTGTTCCTGGGTCATGGCGAAGACGTGTACGAAGGTCAGATCGTCGGCATCAACAGCCGCGACAACGACCTGGGTGTAAACCCGACTAAAGGCAAGAAGCTCGACAACATGCGTGCTTCCGGTAAAGACGAAACCATCGCTCTGGTTCCGCCTATCCGTTTCACTCTGGAACAAGCGCTGGAATTCGTACAAGAAGACGAACTCTGCGAAGTGACGCCAAAGTCGATCCGCCTGCGTAAGAAAATCCTTGGCGAAAGCGAACGTACTCGCGCTGCCAAGAAGTCGGGCAACTGAGTCATCAGTTAGTCGGCTAGACACAAAAAACCCGGTCGCGAGACCGGGTTTTTTTACGCCTGCATTTTGTGGCCGCTGGCAGTGGCCAGCTGGGTGGCAAGCTACTTCGAACGGCCGCCCACAGGCGCCAGCAGCAACTCGATGCGCTGCTTGCGGATGCCGTCGGCGGCGGCTTCGGCCAGCGCTGCGTCGGTGATGATGGTGTCGAATTGATCCAGCCCGGCCACCTTGTACATGCCGAAGGTGCCGTATTTGGAGCTGGTAGCGATCAATACGGTCTGTGAGGCGGACTGCATCGCGGCCTGCTTGACCTCGACCTTCAGCGCCGAAGGTGTGGTGGTGCCGCGTTGCAGGTCCCACGAACTGGTCGACATGAACGCCACGTCGGTTGCCAGCTGGCGCAGGGTGGCCGCAGCCAGGCCGCCGACGCTGGAGCGGTTCGGGTGATCGAGCAGCCCACCGGTGTGAATCACGTCCACATGCGCCGCGTCGGCCAGTGCGTTGACCACGCCGAAATCATTGGTCACCACGGTCATGCCGGACAGCGCAATTATGTGCGGCACGATTTCCAGCGTGCTGGTGCCTGCGTCCAGATAAATCGTCATGTCCGGGTGCAGCAAACCGGCTGCCAGGCGCGCCATGCCTTGCTTGTGCGGCAGCTCGACCACCGCTTTCGATTGATGGCTGGGCTCGCTGTGCACCTGGCTGGCGATGCGTACACCACCGGTCACCGAGTAGGCCCGGCCTTCCTGCTCCAGTACGGCGATGTCGCGGCGGATGGTCATGTGCGAGCAGTCGAACATCTCCATCAACTGATGAACGCTGAGCACTTGATGCTTGCGCAACTGACGCAGCATCAGCTCTCGGCGCTGATCGGGAATCATAGGTGTACCGCCAGAAATGGCGATCTCCTCTTCAGTGGACATTCGTGCTCCTTGATGGGCCGCGCAAGACAGCAGGCGGTCCGCGCATCTTAGCCAATCGCCTCGGCAATGGAAGTAGCGCCTGGCCTTTTTGCGTGCTCCGGCTCATCTTGCAGCAATCAATGTTCAGCTCATCCAGTTGCCACCATCGACGTTATAGGTCTGCGCCACCACGTATTCGCTGTCGCTGGAGGCCAGGAAAATCGCCATGCCGGTCAGGTCATCCGCCGTGCCCATGCGCCCGTACGGCACCTGTTCGCCCACCAGCTTTTTCTTCTCGCCCAGCGGCCGGTTTTCATAACGGGCGAACATTGCATCGACGCCGTCCCAGTGCTCGCCATCGACCACGCCCGGTGCGATGGCATTCACATTGATGCCGTGCCGGATGAGGTCCAGGCCGGCCGATTGCGTCAGGCTGATCACCGCAGCTTTGGTCGCGCAATACACCGCCACCAGCGCTTCGCCCCGGCGTCCCGCCTGGCTGGCCATGTTGATGATCTTGCCGACGTGGCCTTGGGCAATCATCTGCCTCGCCGCCGCTTGCAAGGTGAACAGCGTGCCCGCGACATTGATCGAAAACAGCCGCTCGTAGCTGTCGCGGGTGATATCGACAATAGGTGCCAGGTCGAACAGCGCAGCGTTGTTGATCAGGATATCCAGCTTGCCGGTCTGCGTTACGACTGCTGCGATGGCCTGATCGATGGACGCTTGATCCGTGACGTCCATTCTTACGGCGTAGGTGTTCGGGCCCAGTTCCGATGCTGTGGCTTGCGCGCGCTGCAGATTGATGTCGGCAATGGCCACGCGGGCCCCTTCGCGAATATAGGTCTGGGCGAAAGACCGCCCGATGCCCCGCGCTGATCCGGTGATCAGCGCACTTTTACCTTCAAGTCGTTTCATGGGGTGTCGTCCGTCCAATACAATTGAGGGCTGCCGGGTTCATTTCGGATAACCGGCACGTTTCATCTCGCGTTCGGTGACAGCCTGTGCGGCAGCGAGCGCCTGTTCAGTGCTGGTCTGCCCGGTCACGGCGGCGGAGAACAGCTTGCCGACCGACGTACCGATGGCCTGAAACTCGGGAATGGTCACGTACTGGATGCCGACGTAAGGCACCGGCTTGGCCGAAGGCTGCGCGGGATCGGCATGTTGCATCATCTGCAAGGTGACGCTGGCGAACGGCGCGGCCTTGAGGTAAGCCTCGCTGTAGGTAGACGTGCGGGTGCCAGGTGGTACGTGAGTGATGCCATCCGTCTTGGCGACCAGATCGATATAGTCCTTGGACGTTGCCCAGGTGATGAACGCTTTGGCGGCCTCCTTGTGCTTCGAGGTGGTCGCGACCAGGCGTAAAGCCATGACGAGCCCTTGTCGGTCACTTCAACCGGCGCAGGCGCGAAGCCGACGCTGTCGACCACTTTGCTTTGTTCCTTGTCGGTAGTGAAGGAACCGGCCACGCTGGCGTCCACCCACAGCGCGCATTTACCGCTGTTGAACAGCGCGAGGGTTTCGTTGAAACCGTTGCTCGACACGCCCGGCGGGCCGTAGTTTTTGAGCGTATTGACGTAGAAATTCGCGGCGTTGGTCCATTCCGGGCTGGTCAGCTCGGGTTTCCATTGCTCATCGAACCAGCGCGCGCCGAACGCGTTGGCGATGGTGCTGAGCAGCGCGATGTTCTCACCCCAACCGGCCTTGCCGCGCAGGCACATGCCGTAAATACCCTTGTAAGGCTGATGCAGCTTTGCCGCGAACTCGCCCAACTGTGTCCAGGTCGGACGCTCGGGCATGCTCAAGCCGGCCTGCTTGAACAGATCGGTGCGGTAGTACGTGATCGTGCTTTCGCCATAAAAGGGCAGGGCGTAGAGGGTGTCTTTGACCGACAGGCCCTGACGCACCGAGGGAAAGATGTCTTCCAGGTCGTATTCCGGCGCAAGACCGGTGATCGGCTCCAGCCATTTTTTCGTGCCCCACAATGGTGTTTCATACGTGCCGATGGTCAACACGTCGAACTGGCCACCTTGGGTGGCAATGTCGGTGGTCAGGCGCTGGCGCAAAACGTTTTCTTCCAGCACCACCCAGTTGAGCTTGATGTCGGGATGTTGCTGTTCAAAGATTTTCGACAGGCGCTGCATGCGGATCATGTCACCGTTGTTCACCGTGGCAATGGTGACGGTGTCGGCGGCCTGACCGGACAGGCTGACAAGAGCGACGGACACGCCTGCGGACAGGATAAGCGCTTTGCGGATCTTCATCGTAGTGCTCTCCACTCCGCGCCATGCGGGCGGGAGCTATTGTTTTTGTTGTTGACCATGGCTGAGCGGCCTTGGTGGACGTCCCGATTACAGCAGTCTGTGCAGCGCCTAACAAACGCAGCAGAAACACCGCGCTGATACTTTTTTAACCGGGCGGCGTCCGGTGGTCTGAAAGCAAAAAAGTATCAGTGTCGATTTGCGCACGAGCTAGCCCTGGCCGAGCGCAAGGGCGTATGTTGAAGCGTCCATAGCGCATTCATAACGATAAAAGGGGCATCCAGTGCCTGACAGTCGAGCGGCCTTGTTCGAGCAGCGTCCCGCCGAGCTCGAGGTCATCCTTCCACAGCCCGACCACTGCTTTCGCTGGTATGAGCACGACTATCCCTACGCATTGGCGCGCAGGAACCACCATCCTGAATTCGAAATTCATCTGATTCGCCGAGGCAGTGGCAAGCTGGTAGCTGGCGATTACATCGGTGAGTTCGCGGCCGGTCATGTGGCGTTGATCGGTCCGGATCTGCCGCATGACTGGATCGGCGATCTGGCCCTCGGCGAGTACTTGGCCGGGCGGGATGTGGTGTTGCAGTTCGATGGTGCAGCGCTGCTGGCGTTACGCAATACATTGCCGGAGATGGGCGACTTGCAGCGGCTGTTCGAGCAGGCACGTCGCGGGCTGGAGTTCACGGGCGAGACAGCGGTGCACGCCGCCCGCCTGCTGGAAGCAATCGGCCCGGCGCAAGGGCTGGAGCGGCTGATTCTGTTCCTGCAACTGGTCAATACGCTGATGAAAGCGCCTGCGCAGGAAGCTCGGCTGCTGGCCAGTGCCTGGTATGCACCGACCCTCGATGCACGCAGCGCTGAGCGGATCAACAAGGCGTTCGATTATCTGCTCACGGAATTGACCAGCGATATTCGCCTGTCGGTGATTGCCCGACAGCTGGACATGAGCGATCCGGGGTTTTCACGCTTCTTCAAACGCACCACCGGTCATTGCTTCATCGACCTGATGCGCAAGTTACGGATTCAGCGCGCGTGCCGGTTGCTGCTGCACAGCGAGATGTCAGTGTCAGACATCTGCTTTGAAGTCGGTTACGCCAACCTGTCCAACTCCAACCGGCACTTTCGCGTGGAGATGCAGCAGACGCCCACCGAGTATCGGCGCGCCGCTGCAACCACCTGAATCAGTGCGGGTCGTCCTTGGCCTGCGGAGCGCGGGTGACGGCATTCACCAGCTTGCCGATGGTCAGGCCCTGCAAGAGGATCGACAGCAACACCACGATGTAGGTGATGCTCAGCAGCAGATCGCGTTCCGGGCCGGTGGGCAAGGCCAGCGCCAGTGCTACCGAGACGCCGCGGCGCAAGCCGCCCCAGGTCAGAATGCGGATCGTGCCGTGCGGCACCTTGCGCCAGCGACGCAGCAGCAGGATGGCCGGGGCCACGGTGACGAAGCGCGACAGCAGAATCGCCACGGCCAGCAGACTGGCGGCAATCAAGTGCTGCCACGAGAACGGCAGCAGCAACAGCTCCATGCCGATCAGCGCGAACAGCAACGCGTTGAGCATGTCATCCAGCAACTCCCAGAAGCCGTCCATGTAACGACGGGTCATGTCGTTCATGGCCAGATTGCGCCCCAGGTTACCGATGATCAGCCCGGCCACGACCATCGCAATAGGACCGGAAACGTGCAGTTCAGAAGCCATCGCCGAACCGCCGATCACCAGTGCCAGAGTCAGCATGACTTCGATCTGATATTGCTCGATGCTCTTGATCATCAGGTACACGGCGTAGCCGATCAGGCCGCCGAACAGCACGCCGCCGACCGCTTCGTGGACAAACAGCAGCGCGGTTTCGCCGACCGTGGGCGTCTCGCCCAGTTGCGCAATGCCCAGCAACACGGTGAACACCACGACCGCCGTGCCGTCATTGAACAGCGACTCACCGACGATGGTGGTCTTCAGAGGCTTGGACGCATTGGCGGTCCGCAGCACGCCGAGCACCGCAATCGGGTCGGTGGGCGAGATCAGCGCGCCGAACAGCAGGCAGTACAGCGGGCTGACGTGCCAGCCGAACAAGGCAAAAATCCAGTACGCCAGCGCGCCAATGACGGTGGTTGCAATCAGCACACCAAACGTTGCCAGCAGGCCGATGGGCCAGCGGTAGTTCCTCAGGTCGCCAAGGTTGACGTGCAACGCGCCTGCGAACAGCAGGAAGGACAGCATCCAGTTCATCAGCAGGTCGCCGAAATCGATTTGGCCGATCAATTGCTGGACGCGATCTTCCAGGCCGGGATAGCCCAGGAAGCTCAGGCCTTGCAGCAGCAACGAGAACATCAGCGCGGTCACCATCACACCGATGGTGGGAGGCAGACCGATAAAACGATAGTTCACGTAGGTCAGCAGTGCAGTGAGGCAGATAAAACCAGCAGCGAGTTCAAGCATCGGTCATTCCAAATCCGTAATTGCAGTTTCTCGATCACCGTAACCGAGCCTGTGTTTGATGGACCGGAGGGGCATGCAGACACATGGCGATACGACACAGCAGGGTCTGCGTTGACCACGCAAAGCCGGTGATGTTGCAAATAAGGCGGGAATAAGCGGTGAGGCGGGTTTCAGAGGGTGTGTTCAGCGGGCGAGAACGCAAAAAATCAGCCCGGAGGATGGTCCGGGCTGATGGGGGATTTAACGCTGGGTGGCCTCCCTGGCAGGTTCAGAATCATTGGCTGTTTCTGCACCCGCCGAGGACCTGATATTGCACGGTGTTCAGCTTGCCTTTAGAGTCCTCGTAGGTCATCAGCTTGGGCATCACCGCACACGATTGCAGGTCCGGGGACTTGCGAATGACTTTGGCGACGTCGAGCTTCATTCCGTATTTGTACTCCTTGATCTCAGGCATCGGCTTGTTATGGATAGCGGCGTATTTCTGTACGCTGGCCTGGTGTTCCTTGATGACCGTTGTCGCCCTGACTTCATCAGTCGTGTAAGCGAAAGCACTCAAGGGCGAAAGGATAACCAGGGCAAGCAACATCGATTTGGCAGTGCGCATTTCTTTTGTCTCCGTTTGAAGGTGACTTGAATCTACCAAGTGCACGCTAACCAGAAAGTGGCTGAAACATTACAAATCAGCAATCTTCCAGATGTCAGTTTTCTAACAGTATTGTCATTGTCTGCTCACCTTCCTGTTAGTTGCCCGGGCGTAAGCTTGTTTCATCCCTGACGAGCAACGAGCTTCTCAGGCACTCCTTTTCAACCAAGAGGTAATGATGATGAAACTGATCAAGTCGATGGTCTTCGCCGTAGCTGCCTTGTCCGCCACTGCAGCCTTCGCCGACGACGGTAACGAGTACGCAAGCATAGCCGCTGACAAGATGCGCCTGGCACAAGAGCTGCGCTTCAAGGAGCAGAACAGCCAGAAGGCCGAGCGGTACGTCAACTCAGACGACAAGAAGGCCGAGCAGACAACCAAGTCTGAAGGCTGATGCCTTTGATGCGCCACTCGCGGCACCCCATTCGCCCTTTGGCAGCTCCCAGCTCCTTTGGTCGGGGCGAATCTTTAAGCGTCCTTCGGGACGCTTTTTTTTATTCCCGCAAATGTCCACGTAGCTATTGCTCACCCACGCTCCAGCGTGAGGAGCGATAATCCCAACTATCGTGCGACGCTCTGCGTCGCATGCCGTTCTGGACGCTCCGCGTCCGATCTTGAATAGGCGCCCGACGCAGATTTGTGACGCTGAGCGTCACCACGCTATTGCGACAGCATCAGTCAAAGCGTCCTTCGCAGACTGTGTGAAAACACACTGATGAAGGCCCAAGCAAACGCCCCGACTTGTTCGGGGCGTTTTTTTTGTATTGGCAGCAGACGAAAAAAATGTCCGCTCAGCCCATCAAAGCCATCAGATGGCGCACACCGAGCACTTTAATCGCTCGTTTCAGGTTATAGGCATTCACCGCCAAGGCCATTTCAGCTTTTGTACCCTCCAGTTGTCGCAGCAAGAAACGGCCATTACCAAATAGCCATTGCTTGAGGTTGCCGAAGGGGTGCTCAACGATGGATCTTCGGTTGGCCATCATCTCAGGATGCGCCTGCATTCTTTGCTCCATCCGCTCGAAAGCCTCTTCATGGGCATGTCGTGAGACATAACGGCGCCGGGCTCGAGTGCATTGCGTTTTCAGCGCGCAGTTGGCGCAGTCATCGACCTCAGCCTGATAGATCCGATCACCTTTGTTGTGCTGTTTTAGCGTTAACCATTTGCCTGCCGGACACTGGAAACGATCGTGTCCGGTCTCATAGATAAAGTCTTTTCGCTCAAAGAGCTGCTCTTCCTGACTGCCAGGGTTTTTCGAACGATTGGGCGGTACATAGGCCGTAATCGAAGCATCCTCGCAGGCCTGAAACTGCTTGCCATTGGAGTAGCCGGCATCGGCAGTGACCGTCAGATCATCTTGCTGTAACTCTGCTTTGGCGGCCTTGGCCATCGGCTCCAGTTGCTTTCGGTCATCGCCATCTTGGGTGACCTCATGATGCAAAATCAGGCAATGCTCGGCGTCCACGACGGTTTGCACGTTGTAGGCCACACGTGGCCCTTTGGCCGTGCGCATCATTCGGGCATCGCTTTCATGGGTGTTGAACTGCTCGATGCCCATCGAACGCATCAGTGCCTGGCAACTCTGATTATCCTGTTGTCGAGCCTCAAGCTGTGCCAGGGCTACCTTGATTGCGCTGCGATCAATTGAATCTGTGGTTTCAGCCTTGTCGGCCTCATCCAGCTCGGCCAGATACTGAGCGATGCGCTTATCCAGTTTTTCTTCCTGGCGCTTGAGCTGCTTCAAATTCACATGACGCCGTGAGGATGCGACCGCCTGAAACTTGCTGCCGTCGATGGCCACCAACTCACCGGCGATCAAGCCTGCCGTGCGACAAAACCGAACGAAAGCACGGCAGGTCGCGATGAAGGCGGGTTTATTGTTCTTGCGAAAATCGGCGATGGTCTTGAAGTCGGGCTTGAGCCGGTTGATCAGCCACATCACTTCGATGTTGCGCTGACACTCGGCTTCAAGACGTCGCGATGAGCGAATCCGCTGAAAATAGCCGTAGAGGTAGAGTTTTAGCTGATCGGCGGGATCATAAGCAGGGCGCCCCGTGCTTTTTGGAATCGCTTTATCGAAGCCCAGTTGCACCAGATCGAGCCTGGCAACGTACAGGTCAATGACACGAACGAGGTGATCCTCGGGGATCAACTCTTCCAGCGAGACCGGGAATAGGCTGGTCTGGCTGCGGGACTCACCTTGGATGTAGGCCATAACGAAAAATGCTCTGTATCTTTCGATACGGAGCATTTTCTTTGAGCGCTGCGCAGATTGCTAGGTTTTCACACAGTCTGTTCGGGGCGCTTTTTCGTAGTGCGATGGCCAGGTTCGCGCGCGTTCTGGAACTGCAATGGTGTTTGGGTCACTCAGTGAGCGCTCAAGAGCGGGGTTGATGCACTGCCGTTGCTCATCGCTCAACTGGAAGAGAAGGGTCAATGGCGGTTACCAAAGCAGTCTTCACCGAGGGCTCGGTGTTGCGGCATGTCGTGTTCATGACCGGCACCAGTGCGACCAGCCTGTTATCGATCTTTCTGATCGAAGTGCTGACGGTGGTCTACATCGCGATGCTGCGTGACGACAGTTTGCTGGCCGCCTTCGCGGTGGCCAAAACCCTGATGTTTTTCCTCATCTCGATGATTCTCGGCATCGCCGTGGCTGTCTCCACCGCCGTGTCGAGAAGCCTGGGCAGCGGCGTACCGGATCAAGCCAGACGACTCGCCAGCAGTGGCTTACTGCTGGGCATCATCGCCGCCGTATGTGGCGCTGCGCTTGAGCTGATAGTGCTTGATCCAGCCATCCGTATGCTGGGCGGCGAGGGCGATAGTTTCACCGCGGCGCGTGAGTATCTGTGGCTGACCCTTCCAGCCTCGGTGCTGGTAGCCGTCGAACTGTTATGCGTGCAGATCCTGCGCAGCGCAGGTT
This sequence comes from Pseudomonas cannabina, assembly GCF_900100365.1. Classification (NCBI taxonomy): domain Bacteria; kingdom Pseudomonadati; phylum Pseudomonadota; class Gammaproteobacteria; order Pseudomonadales; family Pseudomonadaceae; genus Pseudomonas; species Pseudomonas cannabina. The sequence continues at coordinate 4,922,353 of NZ_FNKU01000001.1, forward strand.
TCGGTAAACAGGCGATGTGCATACTGCTGATCTCGACTGCCGCCGTCGCCATTGCGGATCCGCTGCTTATCGTCGTGTTCGATCTGGGCCTGGTCGGTGCCGGGATCGCCTACTTGATATCGAGCCTGGTGTCGGCATTTCTGGGTTTTTATTACGTCCATCGAGTGGCCCGTCTGACCTGTCAAGTCAGCCTGACGTACCTGTCAGGGGACATCATTGACATCGGCCGAACAGCCATACCTGCGGTCGTCGGAAATTTGGCGACGCCGGTGGGCATGGCCTATGTAATGGCCGCAATGGCGCCGTTCGGATCCCAGGCGCTGGCGGCTATCGGAGCGATCGATCGGGTCATTCAAGTTGCGTTTTGCGTGGTGTTCGCCCTGCCCGGTGCGCTGATCCCGATACTGGGGCAAAACCTCGGCGCCATGAACACCGCCCGTGTTTCGCAAGCCGTAAAAACGACCTACGGGCTGTTGATCTGCTACGGGGCAGCCACGTCGCTGCTGCTGATTCTGTTGGCTGAGCCTTTGGCCAGACTTTTCTATGTTTCTGGCGAAGGACTAGCGGTTTTCTCCGCGTTCTGCCGGTGGGGCGGCCTTTTCTGGACCTTGATCGGGCTCCAGTTCATTGCCACATCCATCTTCATCAGCGTCGGTCGACCAGTTTATGTCACGCTGTTCGGCTGGCTGCGTGCCAGCTTGGGCACGGTGCCGTTCGTGTGGTATGGCGCGCAAGCCTTCGGCAGTGTCGGGGTAATGCTCGGACAATTGTTGGGCAATACCATAGTGGCGTTTTGTGCCTGCTGGCTGGCGTATCGGGTCATGAAAAAAGTGTTGAGCAGTGAGGTTATTGGAATAAGGAACTGATCTCACCATTGGTGCAACTCATAGCCCACGTTCCGCCCGTCAGTCACGGCTGAGGGGTGGGTAATTCGTACAGATAATCAAAAAAATGGACTATAGAGAACTCGCATGACTGCCTACGACGTAGAAAAAGAATGGAGCAGAATTTCCAACACAGCCGCTAAAACCCACCAGAACAACGATTTTGAAGGATTCACCTACCAAGATTTCAGAACACATGTACCGATCATGGACAAGGAAGGCTTCGCAGCGCAGACCGAACGCTGTCTGGAGCGCAACGAGCGAAACTGCCTGATCGGCTTTACCAGTGGCACCAGCGGCAATCTCAAGCGCTGTTATTACTACTACGACTGCGAAGTCGACGAAGACAGTTCACGCTCTAACGTCTTTCGCAGCAACGGCTTCATTCAGCCCGGTGATCGCTGTGCCAATCTGTTCACCATTAACCTGTTTTCTGCGCTGAATAACATAACCACCATGATGGCCGGTAATTGCGGTGCTCATGTCGTGTCGGTGGGGGACATCACGCTGCTGACCAAGAGCCATTTCGAAGCTCTCAACTCGATCAAGCTCAACGTACTGCTCGGCGTGCCATCGACCATCCTGCAGTTCATCGATGCCATGCAGCGGCACGGTGTGCATATCGACATCGAAAAGGTCGTCTTCAATGGCGAGGGCCTGAAAACCTTCCAGAAGAAAATAATCAGGGAAGCCTTCGGCGAGCAGATCTCCATCGTTGGCGTTTATGGCAGCTCCGAGGGCGGAATCCTGGGCTTCACCAACAGCCCGTGCCACACCGAATACGAGTTTCTGTCCAACAAATACTTCATTGAGAAAGAAGGCGACAGCATCCTCATCACCTCGCTGACTCGTGAGAACTTCACCCCACTGCTCAGGTATCGCCTCGGTGACACTGCGACGCTTTCAATGAAAGACGACAAGCTCTACCTGACGGATATCCAGAGGGAGGACATGAGCTTCAACTTCATGGGCAACCTCATCGGCCTGGGCATCATCCAGCAGGCGATCAAACAGACACTGGGCCGCTCCTTGGAAATTCAGGTCCATCTGTCAGTGACCGAAGAGCGCAAAGAGCTGGTGACCGTTTTCGTTCAGGCCTCCGAAGTCGACGAAAATGAACGCGCCAGAATCGAAACAGCCATCGCTGACATTCCGGATATCAACGAGGCGTATCAGAAAGATCAGGGCAGCGTAGTGGTTCTGCGCAAAGATGCCAGAGACTATGCCGTCTCGGAGCGAGGCAAAATGCTTTACATCATTGATCGCAGGCATTGAACGGCTGATCTGAGCGAGTGAACATGCTGCGCCGACGTGGTCTTTGGGCCGTGCTGGCGCAGTTTTGGGGTGGAGGAGGGCCTTGGTAAAAACCCCGGATGATGCTCGATTCACTTTTCATCATGATGGATAACGACCAGCAACTGCGCCTGCTTCTCCCCGACTGAACGGATCCGATGCGGTTTTTGTGCATTGAAATGCAACGCATCGCCGCAATGGAGGATCACTCGCTCATTCATGAAGTCCACCTCGACTTCACCCTCGTGGACAAACAAAAACTCCTCACCCAGGTGCTCTTTGAATGCCGAATCGCCGAAGGTCGCGGGAGGGAAAATGATGAAGGGCAACAGGGTAAGGTCTGCGACTCGGTAGGCCAATACAGCATACTCGGCCTTGTGACTGTCAGACGACAGTGATTGGCGCTGGTTGCTTCTGACCAGGCTGTAGCTGGCTTGCGAGGGCGTTCCTTCAGTAAAAAGCTCTTCGACACTCACGTTGAAGGCCGCCGCGAGCTTTAAAGCTGCTGCAATCGACGGCGTGTTCAACCCTCTCTCCACTTTAGACAGGTAGCTCTTGGTGATGCCCGTTTTTTCGGCAAGTACCTCAAGGGTCATCCCCAGCCGTTTTCTTAATATTTTCAGTCGGATAGACATCAATCATTTCCGTAAAGAGAAAAATTCCACTTGATCGTGACACAAAGTGTCATATATTGTCTCTTGTGTCATATGTATTCTACCCGGTCACCACTCGTGCTGCTGGTGGCACCGTCGGCGGCGTACTTCAGGATGGCTTCTAAGGACGGACATGGCCAAGACATTAGCATTACCAAAGGATCAGCTTGTCAAGCAGGCGCTTGCAGAGATGCAAAGCAACCTCGCTGACAATACGTGGACCGAGCGGCAGAAGCTGGCATTGGCGTGCCGGATTCTTTACGAAAACGGTCACGATTCTGGCCTCTCGGGGCAGATTACGACCCGTGGGCCAGAGCCTGGGACGTACTACACCCAACAGTTGGGTCTGGGCTTCGACGAAATAACCGCAGGCAATCTGCTTCTGGTCAATGAGGATCTTGAAGTCCTTGAAGGTTATGGGATGCCTAACCCCGCCAACCGTTTCCACAGTTGGGTATATCGCACGCGTACCGATGTGAAATGCATAATCCATACCCATCCGATCCATATCGCGGCACTCTCAATGCTCGAACGGCCTCTGGTCGTGTCACACATGGATATGTGTCCGCTTTACGACGATTGCGCGTTTCTGGAACACTGGCCCGGTATACCGGTAGGCAATGAGGAAGGGGAACTCATCACCCGCGCGCTCGGCGAGAAGCGTGCGATTTTGCTGGCCCATCACGGCCAGTTGTCTACAGGAAGAACAATTGAGGAAGCCTGCGTTATCGCACTGCTGATCGAGCGCGCCGCCAAGCTGCAATTGCTGTCCAGCGCAGCAGGCGACATCAAGCCCATCCAGCCGGGATTAGGTCAGGAGGCTCACGATTGGATTTCCAGGCCCAAGCGTCACAGCGCAGCGTTTAATTACTATGCGCGGCAAATACTGCGTCGACATGCCGGCTGCCTGAGCTGAACCAATCCGTTTGCTTTACTGGAGATACATCATGGCTACCCCTTCCATAAATGGAATCATCGGTTACACCATTACCCCCTTTACCTCGAGTGGAGAGGGGGTTGAGCTCGATGCGCTTGGCCGCTCGATTGATCGCCTGATCAGCGGCGGCGTCCATGCAATTGCACCATTGGGCAGCACCGGCGAGGGTGCTTACCTGAGTGACAGGGAATGGGAGCAAGTCACTGAATTCAGTATTTCTCATGTGGCCAAACGCGTGCCTGTCATCGTCAGCGTTTCGGACTTGACCAGTGCGAACGCTGTACGCCGGGCGCGCTTTGCCGAAGCGAGTGGCGCGGATGCCGTCATGGTGCTCCCAGTGTCATATTGGAAGCTGAGCGAGCAAGAAATCCTGCAGCACTATCAACGTATTGGTGACGCCATAAGTTTGCCAATCATGCTGTATAACAACCCGGCTGTCAGCGGTACCGACATGTCTGTGGAGCTTATTCTGCGGATTTTCAATACCGTCGAAAATGTCACTATGGTCAAAGAGAGCACGGGTGATATTCAACGGATGCACAAATTGCACCTTCTCGGAGAAGGCCGGGTGCCATTTTATAATGGCTGCAATCCGCTGGCGCTGGAAGCGTTCGCAGCGGGTGCTGTAGGCTGGTGCACTGCGGCACCCAACCTGATAGCCGACTTGAATGGAGCGCTTTATCGGGCGATTCTCGATAATGAGTTAGATCGCGCCCGCGAGCTATTTTACAAACAGCTGCCATTGCTGGACTTCATACTCAAAGGCGGATTGCCCGCGACCATCAAGGCGGGCCTTCGTATGACCGGGCTGGAGGTCGGCGATCCGCGGCTGCCGGTGTCGGCATTAAGTGAAGATGCCTGTCTTGAATTACGCGGCTTACTGGCTCAACTGCGATAAGACACGTTTATCCATTCGATGATCCACCGCCCGTATCGATCCTGGTGTCATTACGTTGATGGACGAATACATCAGGCCGTGGTGAGTGCTTTCATCATGACAAGCATAACGGCTTGAACCCGATTAGAACCGTTGAATTTTGCTTGCAGCGTCTGCGAGCACGATAGACCTTCAGAACTCCCGAAGAACTAATGGGCCGCATGATTATGTGGCGCCATGGGTTTGCGTGGACTGATATTTAATACAGATCGAAAACAGGAAGTAACCGTGACGTCGCTTAATCAGAGCTTTTGCGAAAATAATCATGTGGGCGCTATGCTCAAGAAATTATCCGGTCTGTGGGTAAACAGGGCTGCCGTCAACAACCCTCCCTTGAGTTATTCCGCGTTGGCGTTTGACCGTAACAAAGATGACTGCAGCGAATCGCTTCTGCCTTTCAAAGACCATGAAGTGTGGCTCGCAGCCCCCGCTCATGTTCGATCCAGATGCCTGTCCTATGCGTGGATCATTTACAACATGAAAACCATCTATATCGAATGCGATATAGTGACGCCGGTGTGTGAAGACCTGATCAAGTCCCCGCCCTCAGGTTCAAGCAACAGGGAGATTATTCAGGAGGCAATGGCCGAAGCACTGCTGGATGAGGCCCTGCATACGAAGATGTCACTGTCCGCCTGCAACTACATCTATAAAATGCGCGGCATCGACTACTTTGATTTCACCGATTTCAATCTGGTGAAATGGCAGCGGGATATTTTGTCATCCTGCACAGCGTCATGGGAGCGACGACTCACTCGATTCGGAATTGCCTGCGCCAGCGAAACATTAATAACGGACTATCTGAAAACCATGTCGGAAGACACCTCTATCCAGCGTATCTGTCATGAGGTCACCAGCGCTCACGCGATGGACGAATGGAGTCACTCAAGCGTGTTCAGTCTGGTCGCCACCGACATCGTTCAGGGGTTGGGCCGCAAAGAACGAGACTACCTTCGCGCGATTATTACCAAAACGGTGAGCATGTTTGCCGACAATGAGCTTGGCGCATGGGAGAAAGCATTCTCGATGGCGGGGCTGCAGAATTACAAGGAACTGCTGCACGATACACAATCGAAGAATGGAATCAGTATTTATACGGGTTCTGTTGAGTCGTTGATCGATCGTATAGGGTTGAACTGATCATGGATGCTTTATATTTTCAGGAAGTGGTCGGGGTTTCTGTCTACGTTGTTCTTTTTCTTATAGCCGGCGCGACGGTTGCCGGCTTTGTAGATTCGATCTGCGGTGGCGGCGGTCTGATATCCGTGCCCGTGTTGCTGCTTGCCGGCTTTACACCTGCCCAAGCCATCGCCGCCAACAAACTTCAGGGAACATTGGGAGGGCTGGCCTCAACCCACTACTATTTAAACAAGAAAATAATTGAATGGGCCGTGCTGAAAAAAATGACCCTTGGCTCCCTCCTGGGCGGGACGCTGGGCACGTTGATGGTCTATTTTGTGGGCAATAGTTTCATGGAGACCGCGCTGCCCATCATGTTGGTGGCCATGGCCTTCTATTTTGCGTTCTCTCCTAAAGTCAGTGATGTCGGCGGCAAGGCAGTCATGCCTATATCAATGCTGGGCGCGTCTGTCATCCCGTGCATCGGGCTGTATGACGGCTTCTTTGGCCCGGGAGCCGGCACGTTTTACTTGATGGCATTGGTGTCGCTGGGAGGGATGGCCATGACTCACGCGGTTGCCTACTCCAGAGTGCTGAACTTGTTCAGTAACGCGATATCGCTGCTGATTTTTATCATGCTCGGAAAAATGGTCTGGGTCGCCGGTTTTGCCATGTCGATAGGCGAGGTGGCGGGTGTTTACCTGGGCTCACACCTGGTCAGGAAGAACGGCACCAGACTCGTAAAACCGTTAGTCGTTATGGCCTGCGTCGGCATGGCCATAAAATCCATTTACAGCTGGTGATGTATGCAAAACAGGAGTTTTCTACGTTGCGAGAGCGTCACTCAAGATACTGCCTGGGTCAGAACATTTTCTTTGCGCGTGCTCGCCAAAGAAATGGCTGAGCAATGTGACATGGGTAGATATCTGATCTTGGAACTGCCTGATCGAGAGGGCGTCATTCAGCAGCGTAATTATTCGATAGTCGGCAGGCCTGAGGCAGATCTGGTCGAGATCGCCGTCAAGGACACCGGCAGGTCAGGCATATCAAGTCAGCTTCATTCAACGGTGGCTGTCGATTCATTGCTACTCTCTGCGGGCGTTGGAGGCCTTATCACGGTAGACAGCCTGGCGGGTGTGCAAAGGGTCGCCATGTTCGCAGGGGGCATTGGCATAACGTTGCCCATGGCGCTCATACGCCAACTGGACAGGCGGGCCAGGAATAAAATAGCGACACCGACTGTTCAACTGTTTATATCGGTGCCCTCACTCGCAGAGCTCCCTTATCTGGATGAGCTTTTGGCGATGTCTCTTTCGAACGCATGGCTCGACGTAAGAATCTTTTTGACGCAAGAAAAGTTTGTCAGCGACTCCAGGCTTTTTACCTCAGGCAGACCGCTGCGAGCTGATTACACGGAACTGGGTACTCCGGAGATTGCCGTGATTTGTGGAAGCCTGGGTTTTGTATCGGAAAACCGTGATGTGCTGAGTCACCTGTTCCCGGAAACAAAACTGCTGATCGAGAATTTCACCCAGGTCTCTGACCAGCCGAGGAATTCTGCGACGAGTGAAGCGGCCTGTAGCGTCACTGTCTACGCAACCGATCAACAGCATCAAGTTGCCACGGACGTTGCTCTGCTCGGCGAGCTGGATCGTTGTAATCTGAAGATCAAGAGTCAGTGTAAGTCCGGTATTTGTGGCAGTTGCAGGGTGAGACTGAGAAGTGGCTCGGTACGAAGTGATGGCGATTTTGCGTTGACCCCTAGGGAAGGTCTGAAAAAGCCTTTTCTTCAAAAGTCGAAGCCAGTAAATACAGGCGCTCCAGCCCGGTTCCTCTCCAAAAAAATGGGCTTTTTCAGAGGATACCTAGAGGGTGTAGACAAAATAAATTAAACTTTCACTCCCTTGTCTGAATAGCCCTCAAGCCATGCCTAAAACCGGACGTCCTCGCTCGATTGCCGCCGAGCACTATCCCGTGCTGGTGAAACTCGCTCATGCACAGCCCTATTCCAGCCAGGCCGAATTGGCGCTCGTATTCTTCGCCGAAACCGGTATCACTGCGCATCCCGACACCTTTGCAAAAGCGTTGAAAATGGCAGGGATTACGCGTGTAAAGCAGCGGGCCAAGGGAAGTTTTCAGTCACCTGAACCTAATAAAGCCTATGGCTACAATGAAACCCACCGCCGCCAACTGCCGGAGCAGCTATATCCGAGTTGCTTGACAGATACCGAGTGGGCACTGGTCGCCGACCTGTTTGAAAGCCAGGGCGGACGAGGAGTGCCACCGCTTCACTCTCGGCGCACGTTGCTGGAAGCCTGTTGCTATGTCGTACGCACGGGGTGCTCATGGCGAATGCTACCCCGCGATTTTCCTCATTGGGACAATGTCTACAAAACGTTCCGCCGGTGGAGCGCTCAAGGCAAGTTCGAGCAAATGCATGATCGCTTGCGAGCTCAATGGCGTGAGCGGGAAGAACGCGCTGACAGCCCGTCAGCAGCGATCCTGGATTCACAGTCGACCCGCAGTTCTCCTCAAGGCGGTGACAGCGGCTACGACGCAGGCAAAAAAGTGAAGGGGCGTAAACGAAGTCTGATTGTCGATACATTGGGCCTGCTGCTGGCTGTCAGTATCAGTGCTGCAAGCGTGCAGGATCGTGACGCGGCGGATGATGCGGTGGCGTACTCGAAGGAAAAATATCCGTCACTGAGCACGCTTTTTGTTGATAGTGCGTACGCAGGAAAATGGGCACAGCGCACCCATCAACTGCACGCTATCGATGTTCAAGTGATCCGTGGCCCGAATAACAGAAGAACAGGGCAATGGCACTCTGAACAAGGCGATCTATTTTCCGTGGAGCCTGTTCAGACTGGATTTGTGGTCATGCCCAAGCGATGGGTAGTGGAGCGAACTCATGCCTGGAATGAGAGAGCTCGGCGACTGATCATGCATCATGATCGCCTTTTTGCGGTAAGCGAGGCATGGGTTTGGTTGGCCGAGGCTCGAATACTCGCGCGCCGACTCACTACATGATTTTGTCTACACCCTCCTAGAGAGCGGGAAAAAGGATATATCCTTGCCTGTTGTTCTTACCCGACGAGTGAGAGCATCTGCATCGAACTGTAGTCACCACTGTTTGGCGGATTCAACGTGTTGTCGAAATAAGCAGAAAGCGCCCCGCGGGGCGCTTTTTTGTTCTGGCGAGGACGTTACTTCTGCTTTTCTGGCTCCTCCTCCCGCCGATGCGCCCACTGATACAGCGCAGGCAACACCAGCAACGTCAGCGCTGTAGACGACAAAATCCCGCCGATCACCACTGTCGCCAACGGTCGTTGCACTTCGGCGCCGGCGCCGGTGCCGGTGGCGAGGGCCATCGGGATGAAGCCCAGCGAGGCGACCAGCGCGGTCATCAGCACCGGGCGCAGGCGGGTGAGGGCGCCTTCGGTGATGGCGTCGTGCAATGAGCGACCCTCCTCGCGCAGGCTGCGGATGAAGGAAATCATCACCAGGCCGTTCAGCACCGCGACCCCCGACAGGGCGATGAAGCCCACGCCTGCGGAGATCGACAGGGGAATGTCGCGTAGCCACAGGGCCATGACGCCGCCGGTCAACGCGAACGGGATACCGGTGAACACCAGCAGGCCGTCTTTCAGGTTGTTGAACATCAGGAACAGCAGCGCGAGGACCAGCAGCAACGCCGCCGGCACCACGATTTGCAGGCGTTTCGCTGCGGATTGCAGTTGCTCGAACTGCCCGCCCCAGTTGGTCCAGTAGCCTGCCGGGATCTGCACGCCGTTGTCGATGGTGGTGCCCGCTTCTTCAACAAACGAGCCAAGGTCACGACCGCGCACGTTGGCGCTGACGATCACCACGCGCTTGCCGTTCTCGCGGCTGATCTGGTTCGGCCCGAGCACCAGATCGAGGCTGGCGACCTGGGACAGCGAGATGAAGCTGATCTGCTGGCTGCCCGCATTTGCAGGTACTGGGATGAGCAGGCTGGAAAGCCCGTCCACGTCAGTGCGCAGTTGCTCGGACAGGCGCACCACCATGTCGAAGCGCCGATCACCTTCATACAGCGTGCCCGCCTGACGACCGCCCAGCGCAATGGCGATGGCGTCCTGCACGTCGGCCACATTGAGGCCGTAACGTGCGGCCTTGTCGCGATCGATATTGATGGTCAGCACCGGCAGGCCGGTGGTCTGCTCGACTTTGACCTCGGATGCGCCCGGCACTTTTTGCAGCGTGGCGGCGATCTTCGCGGCGGTCTGGTTCAGCACGTTCATGTCGTCGCCGAACACCTTCACCGCGACGTCACTGCGCACCCCCGAAACCAGTTCGTTGAAGCGCAACTGGATCGGCTGAGACAGCTCATAGTTGCTGCCTGGCACGCTGGCGGCGGCTTTTTGCAGGTCAGCGATCAGGGTTTCGCGAGACTTGTCCGGGTCAGGCCATTCGCTTTGCGGTTTGAGCATTACGTAGCTGTCGGAAATGTTGGGCGGCATCGGGTCCGCGGCGATCTCGGCGGTGCCGGTACGGGCGAAGACGCGCTGCACTTCCGGCACTTTTTCGATGATGGCTTTTTCCAGGCGCTGCTGCATGTCCACCGATTGAGTCAGGCTGGTGCCCGGCACCCGCAACGCCTGCAAGGCAAAGTCGCCTTCGCTCAGGCTTGGAATGAACTCGCTGCCCATGCGGCTGGCGGTAAATCCGGACAAGACGATCACCACGAACGCCATGCTGAAAGCGATGGCGCGATGGCCCAGCACTCAGCTCAGAATCGGCGCGTAGCGCTGGCGAGCGGTGCGCATCACCAGGCCTTCTTCCTCCTTGACCTTGCCGGTAACGAACATCGCGATGGCGGCAGGTACGAAGGTGACCGAGAGGATCATCGCGCCGAGCAGGGCGATCACTACCGTGAAGGCCATCGGGTGGAACATTTTGCCTTCCACACCGGTGAGGGCAAAGATCGGCAGGTACACGACCATAATGATCAACTGGCCGAAAATAAGCGGTCGACGGGCTTCGCGGGCAGCGGCGAACACCTCGTGGAAACGCTCTGAACGGGTCAACAGGCGGCCGTACTTCTGCTGGGCATGCGCCAGCCTGCGAATGGCGTTTTCGACGATCACCACCGCGCCGTCGACAATGATGCCGAAGTCCAGCGCGCCCAGGCTCATCAGGTTGGCGCTGACCTTGTTGGTGAACATGCCGGTGAAGGTGAAGAGCATGGCCAGCGGAATCACCATCGCGGTAATTAACGCTGCGCGGATGTTGCCGAGGAACAGAAACAGAATCACGATGACCAGAATCGCGCCTTCGATCAGGTTCTTTTTCACCGTCGCGATGGCTTTTTCGACCAGATTGGTGCGGTCATAAACGGTTACCGCTTCGACGCCTTCAGGCAGCGTGCGGTTGATGTCGGCGAGTTTGGCGGCCACCGCTTGCGATACCGTCCGGCTGTTTTCACCGATCAGCATGAACACCGTGCCGAGCACCACTTCCCGGCCATTTTCAGTCGCGGCGCCGGAGCGCATTTCCTTGCCGATGCCGACCTCGGCCACGCTGCTGATTCTGATCGGCGTGCCCTGCACGTTGGCGATGACGATGTTGGCGATGTCGTCCACCGTGCCGAGCTGGCCCGGTGCGCGGATCAACAGTTGCTCGCCGCCGCGTTCGATGTAACCCGCGCCGACGTTGGCGTTGTTGCGCTCCAGCGCGGCCACCAGATCGTTCAGCGTCAGCTTGTAGGCGGCCAGCTTTTTCGGGTCGGGGGCAATCTGATACTGCTTGGCGAAACCGCCGATGGTGTTGATCTCGGCCACGCCTGGCACGTTGCGCAATTGCGGTTTGATGATCCAGTCCTGAATCACCCGCAGATCCGTCGGCGTGTAAGGCGTGCCGTCCTCTTTCAACGCGCCGTCGCGGGCTTCGACCGTCCACAGAAAGATCTCGCCGAGGCCAGTGGAAATTGGCCCCATCATGGCGTCGACGCCTTCGGGTAGCTGATCCTTGGCGATCTGCAGGCGCTCGCCCACCAGTTGCCGGGCAAAGAACAGGTCAGTGCCGTCTTCGAAGATCACCGTGACCTGCGACAAACCCGAGCGCGACAGCGAGCGCGTCTGTTGCAGGCCGGGCAAGCCGGCCATGTTGGTTTCGATGGCGAAGGTGATGCGTTGCTCGGTCTCCAGTGGCGAGAAACCGGGCGCCGAGGTGTTGATCTGCACCTGTACGTTGGTGATGTCGGGAACGGCATCGATGGGCAGTTTCTGGTAGCTGGCAATGCCCAGCCCAGCCATGAGCAACACAGCGAGCATCACGACGATGCGCTGTTCAATCGCGAATTGAATCAACCGTTCAAACATGGGGGTGTACTCGTGTGACGCAGATCAATGGGCGTGCTCGGCGGAGCCTTTGCCCAGCTCCGACTTGAGGATAAAACTGCCAGCGGCGGCCACTTGCGTGCCGACGGCCAGCCCTTTGACGATTTCCACATGACCGCCATCGCGGCGGCCGAGCGTCACCGGCGCCAGTTGAAAACCTTCTTCGTTGCGCACGAAGACCGATGGTTTGTCTTCAATCGACTGGACCGCTGATTCAGGCAGGCTGACGGCGACGCTGGACTGTTCGGCGGCGACTTCCACCGACACAAACAGGCCCGGACGCCAGGCGCCCTGAGGGTTGGCGAGTGTTACTCGCACGGCAGCGGCGCGAGTCTGCTCGCCCAACAGGCTGCCGACATAACCGATCTTGCCATCGACTTTTGCATTCAGATCTGGTGCGCTGACGATCACCGGGGGACCGACCACGACTTTGTCCAGGTCCTTGGGCGCCACACCAAAAGTGGCCCAGACACGGGACAGGTCCGAGAGGGTGAACGCATTGCTCGCTTCGTTGACCATCTCGCCGATGCCGAGGTGTTTTTCCACGACCATTGAGTCAAACGGTGCGATCAGCTCGTAGCGATTGCCTGCCGAAGGGTTGAGGCTGGCACCGATGGCGCTGATTTTCTGCCGGGCGTTGGCGAGGTTGATATCGGCTTCCTGAAAATCCTGGCGTGCCTGCAAGTAATCCTGCTCGGCCGAGATCTTGTCTTCCCACAGCTTCTTCTCGCGTTGCAGGGTCACGCGTGCCAGCTCCTGACGTCGCTGCGCGGCGTTCAGTTCGCTGCGTTGATCCGAGATTTGCTGGCTGGCAATCACCGCCAGCACCTGACCCTTTTTCACGGCCTGGCCCAGGTCGACCTTCACCTCTTCGACCACGCCGCTGACCCGAGGCACGACGTGCGCGGTGCGGTCCTCGTCGAAGCGGATTTCGCCGGGGAAAGTCACGGTGGTGCTCATCTGCCGGGGCTCGGCGGTGGCCAGTTCGATGCCCGCCGTCTTGATCTGCTCGGCGGTCAGCTCGATATGGCCTTCCTCCTCTTCTTCGTGGGGTTGCTCTGCGGCTGCAGCGCCCGGTTTTTTCGGTTCGCTGGCGTGGTCTTCGTCGCCGTGATCCTCCTCCGCCGAATGAGCGTGCTCCTGATCGGAATGCGCTGTGTCAGAAGAGCCGGTTTCAGCGGCAAAGGGCAGCAGCTGCGGGTTCAGCGTCAGACTGCCCAGACCAATAATGGCCACCACCGCCAGTGTGATGGCAATGCTTCGTTTGTTATTCATGAAAGCTCCCGGCGATCAGGTACGTGCAGCACCTCTGGATACGCTCGATGTGGACGGAAAAAGACAGTCAGGGGGTGAAGCTGAACCGGTTGAGATCACCGTGGATTCGTTCGATGGCGACTCTCGCCTCGGTCGCTGTCGCCAGCGATTCCAGGTACTGGCTGCGGGCCGATATCAGCGTCCGTTGCGCGTCTAGCACTTCGAGGAAACCGAACTTGCCCATCTCGAAACCACGGGTCGCGGTGTCGACGGCGCGTTGCGCGGCGGGCAGGATAACGGCGTTGAAGGACTCGACTTCCTGCGCAGCGGTGCTCCACTGATCGAGGGCGGATTGCGTCTGAGTGCGCAGCTTGAGCTCGACGGCATTGCGCAGGTCGCGGGACTGGTCTGCCCGGCGTGAGGCGGCGAGCACATTGCCCTGATTTCGATCGAACAACGGCAGCGGCATCGACAGGCCCACAACGTTGACTCGCTCGCGCTCTTCGCGGCTGTACTGGCTGCCGACGCTGACGGTCAGGTCCGGGATGCGCTTGGCGCGTTCCGAGCCCAAAGCGGCTTCGCGCTGTTCGATCTGGGTCTGGGCGAGGCGCAATTCGGCGGACTGATTGAGGGCGGTGAGCAGCTTCGCCGTCGGTGGCGATTTGCCGGGAGAGAGGTCGGTGTAATCCAGACGCTCGAAAGCGGCGGTAGGCGAGCCGGTGGCGCGCGCCAGTTCCCGGTTGCTGTTGATTTTCAGGGTTTCAGCGCGGCGCACCAGCAAGTCGGTCTCTGCCAGTTGCACTTGCGCGCGAGTGGCTTCCACCGGCGAGACCTTACCCGCCCGCACCCGCCCTTCGGCGACTTGCAGGCCACGTTCGGCAAGCGCCCTGGATTGCCGCGCCAGCTCCAGACCGGCCTGCGCCCGCGCGGCGGCGTAAAACGCTTGAACCACTTCAGCGCGCAGTTCATTGCCGCGCCTTTCAAGCTCCAGTCGAGCGGCGTCCTGGCCCTTGCTGGCCGCCTCGATACGCGCGCCGCGCTTGCCGCCCAGCTCCAGCGCCTGGCTGAGCATCACGGTGGTGGTGCTGGTGTCACGCCTGGTATCTTCGACTTCCCAAGACACTACCGGGTTGGGAATCAGCCCGGCCTGCTGCCGATCCCCCTCGGCGACGCCGATTTCCCATTGCGCGGCGGCAAGTTCCGGGTTGTAGGCAAAAGCGGCTTCCAGTGCCTGCGGCAGGCTGATGCCCTGGGCCGTCGCAATGCCGGGAGCCACAAGGGGTAATAACAACAGACAAAGCGCGCCGACTCTCATATCGGCCACCCCGCCAAATCATCGGTACGCCGAGTGCGCAGGTTGTTCTCCGGTCCCATGAATCACCCCATCAAAGCAAAAAATAACAAACAGGCACGTGGGCGCTGAAGTTGGCAGTGAGGACTTTATGCAATGGGAGCTATCACAGGGATTGCCGGAAAATTACGATTCTGTTATCCAGCAAGATAAGCGTTTCTTTTCAGTACACTGCGCGGCATTGTCATCATCCGTTCATCAAACAGGAAGCCTGATTATGCGAATCCTTGTAGTAGAGGACGAGCCGAAAACTGCCGAGTACATGCATCAGGGGCTCACCGAAAGTGGTTATGTCGTGGACATCGCGGCCACCGGTCTTGATGGGCTCTACCTCGCGCAGCATCAGGCCTACGACGTGGTGATTCTGGATGTGAACCTGCCGGAGATGGACGGTTGGGAGGTCTTGAGCCGTCTCAGGAAAACCGTCAACACGCGCATCATGATGGTCACCGCGCGCGGGCGGCTCGAGGAGAAAGTCAAAGGCCTGGAAATGGGCGCCGATGACTATCTGGTCAAGCCGTTCGAATTTCCAGAGCTGCTGGCCCGGGTTCGCACCCTGATGCGCCGCAGTGAGCAGACCACCACCGCCAAAGTGTTGCAGGTCGGCGATCTGGAACTCGATCAGGGTCGACACCGGG
Organism: Pseudomonas cannabina; assembly: GCF_900100365.1. Classification (NCBI taxonomy): domain Bacteria; kingdom Pseudomonadati; phylum Pseudomonadota; class Gammaproteobacteria; order Pseudomonadales; family Pseudomonadaceae; genus Pseudomonas; species Pseudomonas cannabina. Next base: position 4,937,796 of record NZ_FNKU01000001.1, read on the forward strand.
CGTTTCGCGGCAAGCAGCGTATCGACCTGACTACCAAGGAGTTCGCGCTGCTGCACTTGTTGATGCGTCACAGTGGCGAGGTCATGTCGCGTACCCAGATCATTTCGCTGGTCTGGGACATGAACTTCGATTGCGACACCAACGTGGTGGAAGTTTCGATCCGCCGTTTGCGGGCCAAGATCGACGACCCGTTCGAGACCAAACTGATCCATACCCTGCGTGGTGTGGGTTACGTCCTGGAAGTCCGTGAATGAAACCGACACGTCTCTCGACGCGCCTGGGGCTGACGGTTGTCGCACTGATCGCGTGCCTGGTGCTGGTCATGGAAATGCTCGCCTATGCGGCCATTTCCCGGCAGCTCGATCTGCGTGCAGAAGACGGTCTGAACGAGAAGTTCAGGCAGATTGAACACAGCATGAGCGAGGGGTTTCTCGCGATCGAGGACATCGTTCAATACCCGCATACGCTGCGTGACCAGATCGTTGGGCATGACAGCTTCTCGCTCACGGTTTTCGACACTGCCACGCCTCGGCAACAGTTGATGAGCGTGGGCAATGAAGAGGGGCGAAATCTGCCGGTTCCCGAGAGCGAGCCGCTACCGCAACGTTTTCAGGAGGTGAAATCGGCGCAGGGCCACAAAATCCTGCTGGGTTACAAGACGATACGCCTCAAGACGGGTCAGGACATTCTTGTCAGGCTGTCGATGGACAGGGAAAGCGACGCCGAGCTGCTGCACGCTTACGTCAGGTCGACGTACATGGCCTTGCCGGTGATTCTGCTGTTGGTCGGCTTTGGCGTCTGGTGGGTGGTGCGTCGTGGCCTGCGGCCGCTGAGGGCGTTTCGCAAAGTGACTGCGTTGATCTCGGCCCGCGATCTGTCGCATCGCATGAAAGCGCATGGCCTGCCTGACGAATTGCGCGATCTCGCGCACGCGGTCAACTTCATGCTGCACCGGCTGGATGGCGATGTGCAGCAACTGGCGCAGTTCTCCGACGACCTCGCGCATGAATTGCGCTCGCCGATGAACAACCTCATGGGCAAGGCGCAGGTCACCCTGTCCAGGCCGCGTCCACCGGAAGAATACAAGCGGGCACTGGAATCCTGCACCGAAGAGCTGGAGCGTATGTCGCGCATGATCAGCCAGATGCTGTTTCTGGCCAGCGTCAGTCAGCCCGCCGCGCCGTTGCCGCTCGAAGTCGTGGATTTGCGCGAAGAGTCGGAAAAAGTCGCCGAGCTGTTTTCATCGTCGGCCGAGGAACGCGACATTACCCTGCAGGTTCACGGCGCTGCGAAAGTGTCGGGCGACAAGCTGATGATCCAGCGGGCGATTTCGAACCTGCTGTCCAACGCGATTCGTCACGGCCTGACCGGCAGTGTCATCACGATTACCCTCGCGACGCACGGAGATGAAGTGTCGCTGGCCGTGCGCAATGCGGGCGACGGTATTGACGTAGAACATCTGCCGCGATTGTTTGACCGCTTTTACCGGGTTCACGTCAGCCGTGCCCGGCAGCAGGGCGGCACCGGGCTGGGGCTGGCCATCGTGCGCTCGATCATGAGCCTGCATGAAGGGCAGGTGACGGTTCAGAGTGAGCCAGGGCAGTTCACGACCTTCAATCTGATTTTCCCCGGGCTGGTGTGATACAGCCGGTTACAGGTCGCGCGTCGAGAACCTTTCGCTGAGCTATTGTTCATAAGGTTGTAACCGGTGTTGTCCGGCATGCGTCAATCGACGCTGAACCTATAAAGGATGGACGTATGACAGTTGCTTTCTGGTGCGTGCTGGTCGCGATACTGCTGCCGATTATCTGTGCCGGCATCGCCAAGTTCGGCAGCGGACACAATCATGACCCGCGCGCCTTTCTCGACACGCTTGAGGGCTTTCCGCGACGCGCCCATGCGGCGCAGCTCAACAGCTATGAAGTGACTCCGGCGTTCGCTGCGGCGGTGATCATTGCGCACATCGCCGGCAATGCGCAGCTGGTGACTATCGACGTGCTGGCGGTGCTGTTTATCACCAGTCGCCTGTTGTACATCATTTTCTATCTGGCAGACCTCGCTGCCTTGCGTTCCGCTGTATGGCTGGTCGGCATGGGGCTGATCATTGCGCTGTTCGGCCTGTCGGCCTTCCCGGCTGCTGCCTGATACCGCGTTGGCGACGCTGTCTGTAACGGGCAGCGTCGCAACCTACGACGGCGATCAATCGTCCGGCTGGACTTTTTCCAGCTCTGTCTGCGCGTCCTGCAGTTCCTTGCGAGATTCAGCGAGCTTGTCCTTGCGCTTGTTGATCCGCTCCGGATCACCCTTGTCCATCGCTTTGTTCAGGTCGGTCTGACGACGGCTCACTTCACGTTTGGCGTCCAGCACCTTTTGCTCGCGCTGTTTAAGCAAGGATGTTTCGGTACACGTGGCGTTGACCTCGGCAAGGGCTTTTTCCAGTCCGCTCTGCTCGGCCTTGTTGCCTTCGGTCTTGGCGTTCTGAATCTTGCTGCTGATTTCCTGACTTTTGATCAGGCACTCGGAAGGCGGCGGTGCCTGTTCAGCGGCAAGCACGCTTGTTGCCAGCAGCGTGCAACTGGTGAAAAGGATCAATGGTGATAAAAACCGCATGTGAACTCCACTTGAAAATGACAACCCGGACAAGAAAAGTGAACGTCCGCTACTAGAAACCTGAAATACCCTGCGCCTGCAATTGCTGGCTTATTGCCTGTACTTGCGGATCGTGAAAGAACGCTCTGAGTTTCGCTGCCCTGCCTGGACCTATGCCCGGCTCTGCCTGCCATTGCTCGACGGACCGGGCTGCGAGGTCGTGCCAGTTATCGGGCAGTTTCGCAGTGCCTGTGGGTGGCAGGCCAATGGCCTTGAGCCACACCTGAAACGGCCGTTCGCGGGCTGTTTGCAGGCTCGCGAGCAGTTTAGCGCTGCTGCGTTCTGCGAAGCCGGGAATGTTAGCAAGCTCAGCATGATTCAGGGTCATCCAATCGAGTAAGCCTGCAATCCGGCCGTTTTCAATCAGTCTGTCCCAAGTGCCCGGACCGACCCCGGGCAACGCGAGACCTTTCTTGCCGCTGAGCCAGACCAGCCGTGCGCGAAACTGGCTTTCACAGCCGGGTGTGGCTTGCCAGCAGCTCAATTCATGAAAATCACGGGCGTTTGGAGTGCTCATTTCTGCGCGCTCTGTGGCGCGAGATACCACGCTGTCGAGTCGTGGAATCGTCAGCCCGGTCAGGCTCACTGCCACCTGATCGCCGGGCCGGATGTCCAGTGCCTGCCAGCGTTGCAGCGAACCTGCGCTGATGCGGGTGACGATCCGGTCGTCGAGGCGCACCGGCGTCAGTTCCAGCACCGGGGTGATTCTGCCGCTGCGCCCGACAGTGAAGTTGATGTTGCGCACTTCGGCCAGCGTCTGGGCGTAAGGGTGTTTCCAGGCCGCGATCCAGTACGGCGCAGTGGCTTGCCAGCGCTGCGCGGGTGGCCGCTGGCCTTGGCGCATGATCACGCCGTCTGTGGCGAACGGCAGCGGATTGCGATACCAGTGCTCGCGCCACTTCGCCGCCTGAGCGTGGTTTTCCAGCAAATGCGTGTAGCCCACACTGTCGCCAAATCCCATGGCTTGCAGGCCGGCGAGCCGCTGGGCCATATCCGCGGGCCCGTTTGGCCAGTCCCAGACGAACAGGCCAATGGCGTCGGCCTGCTGCGGTTTGATCGTCTGCCGTGCCAACAACCCCGCGACCTTGCTGCGAGCATTGACGCTTCCTGAGGTCGCCTGAATATGCTCGTCGAGCCGCCAGTAGAGCTCGCCTTGCAGGATCACCGATTCAGTTCGGGGCAACTGCCGAGGGATCGCCTTGATCAAACGCGCCTGCGGGGTCCAGTCCTGTCCCTGTATCCCGTCACCACGACTGATCGCCTGCACGAGACGGCCCTCGTCATAAATCAGCGTGACCGCCACGCCATCGACCTTGGGCTGAATCCACAGATCGGTTCGGCCCTTGAGCCAGGCTTTGACGTCTTTCTCGTCCGCGAGCTTGTTCACACCTGTATGCGGGATAGGGTGCGCCAGCGGTCCCGTTGCGGTTGCCAGCGGATTGGCCTCAGGTGTCGATACGGCAAAACATGTACGCCATGCGCTCAGCTTCTGCCGTGCCTGATCGTAAAGCTCGTCAGGGATCAGCGAGATGCCTTGCCGGTGGTAACTGTCTTCCCAGCTGGCTATCTGCTGTTGCAGGGCTGTGATTTCGCTGCTCGCCTTAGCGGGAGACCAGTCAGGGCACTGGCTGGCATGGCTGGCATGGCTGAGCGTTGTGAAGAAAGTCAGAAGGGCGCACGTCATCAGGCGTAGGGCAGGCAACATCGAAGCATCCTTGCTTTAGGAATTGGCTCGATGAGGCTAGCTGCTGGTGCGGTTTACAGAAGGGTTGCCTGGTTACCGGGTTTTGCCAAAACTCTGTGCCGCCTGTTTGATGACAGGACGCAGAGCGTCCAGAACGGCATGCGACGCGGAGCGTCGCACGATAATCTTCAGGCGAAAAAAAGCCCCGAACGACTTAGTCGTCCGGGGCTTCTTCAGGGGTTTTTACAGGCCGGCAGCTGCGCGCAGGGCGTCGGCGCGGTCGGTTTTTTCCCAGGTGAAGGCGGTGAAGGTATCATCGCCAACGGTCATTTCGACCGGAGTACGACCGAAGTGGCCGTAGGCCGCAGTGGCCTGGTACATCGGGTGCAGCAGGTCGAGCATGGTAGTGATGGCATACGGGCGCAGGTCGAAGTTGTCGCGAACCAGCTTGATGATCTTGTCGTCCGACAGTTTGCCGGTGCCGAAGGTGTTCAGCGAGATCGACGTAGGCTGGGCAACGCCGATGGCGTAGGACACCTGGATTTCGCAGCGCTCGGCAAGGCCGGCCGCGACGATGTTCTTGGCAACGTAACGACCGGCGTAGGCGGCCGAACGGTCAACCTTCGACGGGTCCTTGCCGGAGAATGCCCCGCCACCGTGACGGGCCATGCCGCCGTAGGTGTCGACGATGATCTTGCGGCCGGTCAGGCCACAGTCGCCTACCGGGCCACCGATGATGAAGTTGCCGGTCGGGTTGATGTGGAACTGAGTGTCCTTGTGCAGCAAATGCGCAGGGATGACGTGCTTGACGATCAGCTCCATCACGCCTTCGCGCAGGTCTTTGTAGGACACATCCGGGTTATGCTGGGTCGACAGCACGATGGCGTCGACGCCGACCACTTTGCCATTTTCGTAACGGCAGGTGACCTGGGATTTGGCATCCGGGCGCAGCCACGGCAGCAGGCCGGACTTGCGGGCTTCGGCCTGGCGCTGCACCAGTTGGTGCGAGAAGGTGATCGGCGCTGGCATCAGCACGTCGGTTTCGTTGCTGGCGTAGCCGAACATCAGGCCCTGGTCGCCAGCGCCCTGATCTTCAGGCTTGCTGCGGTCGACGCCCTGGGCGATATCCACCGACTGTTTGCCGATGATGTTCATCACGCCGCAGGTCGCGCCGTCGAAGCCGACGTCGGAGCTGTTGTAGCCAATGTCGAGGATGACGTTACGCACGATGTCTTCCAGATCGACCCAGGCCGAAGTCGACACTTCGCCAGCGATGATCGCCACACCGGTCTTGACCAGTGTTTCGCATGCTACGCGGGCGTATTTGTCTTCAGCGATGATAGCGTCCAGAACCGCGTCTGAAATCTGGTCGGCGATCTTGTCCGGATGCCCTTCGGACACGGACTCGGAGGTGAAAAGTGAGTATTCGCTCATCTCTACGGGTTTCCTTCATTTTACCGATGGTGAGTGTCGCCAGCCGGTCGCTGAAAATGGCGAACCTGGATCTGGAAACCATTACGTAAGCCTACATAGAGGCTTTCCCCGGGAACTAGCCCCGCAGCGATAGCCCAACGGGCCAGGTCTTCCTGCTCGAAACCTAACCAGAGATCGCCACAGGCCTCCCTGGCCCAACTCTGGTCATGACTACACAATTCTGTTACCAGCAAGCTACCGCCGGGTTTTACGTGTTCGGCCAGTTGCCTGAGGGCTTCGGCCGGTGCCGCGAAATGATGCAGCACCATGTTGAGGACGACGCAATCGGCGCTGACTTTACTGTCGTTCAGTGCATCGGCCAGTCTCAGCTCAACGTTAGCCAGTGCCTTGCGTTCGCAGACGCCGCGCGCCAGATCCAGCATGGCCGGGCTGTTGTCCATCGCGACGACATGCCGGAAACGCCGTGCCAGTTCCGGCAGGAAGCCACCGTCGCCGGGGCCTACTTCCAGAGCGGTTGCCTGCGCGCCGAGGCTCAGTTTGTCGAGCAACGTCAGAAGGCTTTCACTGTACTGAGCCAGGCCGGCGATCAGGTCTTGCTGGGCGCGAAACTTTTCCGCGGTACGGGCGAAGAAATCCTGACTGGCCATGGCCCGCTGCCTGTGCACCAGACCAATGCGGTTCTGAACCTCGTCGGGCAGGTCCAGTGTATCGACTTCATCGAGCAACGCCGCGTGCAACCTGCCGCCCGGTAATGCGGTGTGGGGCAGGGCGCGGCGGTAGAAGATCGCGTTGCCTTCCCGTCTTGTCGCTACCAGATCGGCTTGCGCCAGGACCTTCAGGTGATGACTCATGCCGGACTGCCCGATCGCGAAAATCTGCGCCAGTTCGAGCACACCGAACGAATCGTTGGTCAGTGCACGCAAGACATTCAGCCGTAGCGGATCGCCGCCGGCCTTGCACAATGCAGAGAGGTCGTCGCATGCATCATGGCGAATTGCGGGCACACGCAGGTTCATAAGCTCCGCAGTCTAGAGAGCGATTCATGGCACCGCAAGGGCAATATCAAAAAGTTTTGATATTGCCCTTGGGTCAGACGTGGTGAACTTGTCGGGGAGCGCTGTGATCCAGTCTTTACGGGCTAAATAATGTCCGTAACGCAGGAAAAGAGCCTATCGTCGACATCTGTCATTGCCCCCGGCCTGTCCGTGAGGGAAAATGAACGTCTTTTTTCCGACCCTAATTTTACAATTCCCAGGAGATCAGCGATGCCAAGCCGTCGTGAGCGTGCCAATGCTATTCGTGCCCTAAGCATGGATGCCGTGCAAAAAGCCAACAGCGGCCATCCGGGTGCCCCGATGGGCATGGCGGATATCGCCGAGGTCCTGTGGCGTGATTACCTGAAGCACAGCCCGAAGAACCCGTCGTTTGCCGATCGTGACCGTTTCATCATGTCCAACGGCCATGGTTCGATGCTGGTCTACTCGCTGCTGCACCTGACCGGTTATGACCTGTCGATCGACGACCTGAAAAGCTTCCGTCAATTGCACAGCCGCACGCCGGGCCACCCTGAATTCGGTTACACCCCGGGCGTCGAGACCACCACCGGTCCGCTGGGTCAGGGCTTCGCCAACGCCGTCGGTTTCGCCGCTGCCGAGAAGACCCTTGCCGCGCAGTTCAACCGTCCTGGCCATACCATCGTTGACCACAACACCTACGTGTTCATGGGCGATGGCTGCATGATGGAAGGCATTTCCCATGAAGTCGCGTCGCTGGCCGGTACGCTGCAACTGGGCAAGCTGATCGCTTTCTACGACGACAACGGTATTTCCATCGACGGCGAAGTCGAAGGCTGGTTCACCGATGACACGCCAAAGCGTTTCGAAGCCTACGGCTGGCAGGTCATCCGCAATGTTGACGGCCATGACGCCGAAGAAATCAAGATTGCGATCGACACCGCTCGCAAAAGCGCTCAGCCAACCCTGATCTGCTGCAAGACCACCATCGGTTTCGGTTCGCCGAACAAACAGGGCAAGGAAGAGTCCCACGGCGCGCCGCTGGGTGCCGACGAAATCGCCCTGACCCGCGCCGCGCTGAAGTGGAACTACGGCCCGTTTGAAATCCCGGCTGATATCTACGCCGAATGGGATGCGAAAGAAAAAGGTCTGGCTGTGGAAGCCGAGTGGGATCAGCGTTTTGCTGCCTATTCCGCCGCCTTCCCTGAGCTGGCCAACGATTTCATCCGTCGCATGAGCGGCGAGTTGCCTGCCGACTTTGCCGAGAAATCCGCAGCGTACGTCGCTGAAGTCAACGCCAAAGGCGAAACCATCGCCAGCCGCAAGGCCAGCCAGAACGCGTTGAGCGCACTGGGCCCGTTGCTGCCTGAAATCCTCGGCGGTTCGGCCGACCTGGCGGGTTCCAACCTGACCATCTGGACAGGCTGCAAGAGCATCACCGGCGAAGACCCTAATGGCAACTACCTGCATTACGGCGTTCGCGAATTCGGCATGGCCGCCATGATGAATGGTATCGCCCTGCACGGTGGCTTCGTGCCGTACGGCGCAACCTTCCTGATCTTCATGGAATACGCTCGCAATGCGGTGCGTATGGCCTCGCTGATGAAGAAGCGCGTGATCTACGTGTTCACCCACGACTCCATCGGTCTGGGCGAAGATGGCCCGACTCACCAGCCAATCGAGCAACTGACCAGCTTGCGGACCACGCCGAACCTGGACACCTGGCGCCCGGCGGATGCCGTTGAATCGGCAGCGGCCTGGAAGCACGCCATCGAGCGTAATGACGGTCCGTCGGCGTTGATTTTCTCGCGTCAGAACCTGACGCACCAGGCGCGTGATGAGGCCCAACTGGCCAACATCGCTCGTGGTGGCTATGTGCTGCGCGACTGTGCTGGCGAGCCTGAGCTGATTCTGATCGCGACCGGTTCGGAAGTCGGTCTGGCTGTTGAAGCCTACGACAAGCTGACTGCCCAGGGCCGCAAGGTTCGCGTGGTGTCCATGCCGTGCACCAGCATCTTTGAAGCTCAGGATGCGCTGTACAAGCAGGAAGTGTTGCCACTTCAGGTCAGCGCACGTATTGCCATCGAAGCGGCGCATGCCGACTACTGGTACAAATACGTCGGTCTGGAAGGCCGCGTGATCGGCATGACCACCTTCGGCGAATCGGCCCCTGCGTCAGCGCTGTTCGAAGAGTTCGGCTTCACACTGGAAAACGTCCTGAGCATTGCTGAAGAGCTGCTGGAAGACTGATCAGCTGTGTGATGTTGATGTTGTGGGAGCGAGCTTGCTCGCGAATGTAGCAACTCGGTAAATCAGGTACACCGAGTGCTCCCATTCGCGGACAAGTCCGCTCCCACAGGTTTTATCGTTTACGCAATCTGATCCATCCCTTGGCGAAAACTCCATGCCCCAGCCCCGCCCTTACAAAGTTGCTCTGAACGGCTACGGCCGTATCGGTCGTTGCGTCGTTCGCGCACTGTGTGAGCGAGGGGCGAAGGCCGGGTTTGAAGTGGTCGCCATCAACGATCTGGCTGATATGGCCAGTCTTGAATACCTCACGCGCTTTGACTCGACACATGGCCGGTTTCCCGGTGAAGTGCGGGTTGAAGGGCAATACCTGCACATCAATGATCACTGCATCAACGTGCTGCGCAGTGCGACGCCGGAAGGTGTCGACTGGGCCGCACTGGAAGTCGATCTGGTGCTTGAGTGCTCAGGTGTCTACAACACCCGTGAAGACGGGCAGCGTTTTCTGGATGCCGGTGCGCCGCGGGTGCTGTTTTCCCAGCCAATGGCCAGCGAGCGGGATGTCGATGCCACGGTGGTGTTCGGCATCAATCAGCACAGGCTGACCGGGCGCGAGCTGCTGGTGTCAGCCGCCTCCTGTACCACCAACTGCAGCGTGCCGCTGTTGCGTTTGCTGGATCAGGCGATTGGTCTGGAATACATCACCATTACCACCATTCACTCGGCGATGAATGATCAGCCGGTGATCGACGCTTATCACCATGAGGATCTGCGTCGCACTCGCTCGGCTTTCCAGTCGATCATTCCGGTGTCCACCGGTCTGGCGCGAGGAATCGAGCGGCTGCTTCCGGAACTTGCCGGCCGAATTCAGGCCAAAGCTGTTCGCGTACCGACCGTCAATGTGTCGTGTCTGGACATTACACTGCAGATGTCGCGGGACACCGATGCTGTGGAGATCAACCGTATCCTGAGTGAGGCCGCTACCCGTGGCCCGCTCAAGGGGCTGTTGGCCTACACTGAACTGCCGCACGCCAGCTGCGATTTCAACCATGACCCGCATTCGGCCATTGTCGATGCGAGTCAGACCCGCGTTTCCGGACCCCGGCTGGTCAATCTGCTGGCCTGGTTCGACAACGAGTGGGGCTTTGCAAACCGAATGCTCGACGTTGCAGATCACTTTCTGCGCGTCGCTGACCAATAACAGTAAAAAACAGGAATGCTCATGACCGTGTTGAAGATGACCGACCTCGATCTGCAAGGCAAACGTGTACTGATCCGCGAAGACCTCAACGTCCCGGTCAAGGACGGCGTTGTCAGCAGTGATGCGCGTATCCTTGCTTCGCTGCCGACCATCAAGCTGGCGCTGGAAAAAGGCGCTGCGGTCATGATCTGCTCGCACCTGGGTCGTCCGACCGAGGGCGAGTTTTCGGCCGAGAACAGCCTGAAGCCGGTTGCCGAGTACCTGAGCAAGGCATTGGGTCGCGACGTTCCACTGGTTGCTGATTATCTGGACGGTGTCGACGTCAAGGCCGGCGATGTCGTCCTGTTCGAAAACGTTCGCTTCAACAAGGGCGAGAAAAAGAACGCCGATGAGCTGGCGCAGAAATACGCGGCCCTCTGCGACGTGTTCGTGATGGACGCTTTCGGGACGGCTCACCGCGCAGAGGGTTCCACCCACGGCGTTGCAAAGTTCGCCAAAGTGGCGGCGGCTGGCCCGTTGCTGGCGGCTGAGCTGGATGCGCTGGGCAAGGCGCTGGGCGCTCCGGCCCAGCCCATGACCGCCATCGTCGCTGGTTCCAAGGTGTCCACCAAGCTGGACGTGCTCAACAGCCTGAGCGGCATCTGCAATCAGTTGATCGTCGGCGGCGGTATTGCCAACACCTTCTTGGCCGCAGCCGGTCACAAGGTCGGCAAGTCGCTGTATGAGCCGGACTTGCTCGACACCGCGCGCGCCATCGCCGCCAAGGTCAGCGTGCCGTTGCCGACTGACGTGGTGGTCGCCAAGGAATTCGCCGAGAGCGCGACTGCAACCGTCAAGCTGATCGCTGACGTCGCTGATAACGACATGATTCTGGACATCGGTCCGCAGACTGCTGCGCATTTTGCCGAATTGTTGAAATCTTCCGGGACTATCCTGTGGAACGGTCCGGTCGGCGTGTTCGAGTTCGACCAGTTCGGTGAAGGCACCAAAACGCTGGCCAAGGCCATCGCTGAAAGCAGCGCGTTTTCCATCGCGGGCGGCGGCGACACGCTGGCAGCGATCGACAAGTATGGCGTGGCAAAACAGATTTCCTACATCTCCACCGGCGGCGGTGCCTTTCTCGAGTTCGTGGAAGGCAAGGTTCTGCCTGCGGTTGAAATGCTCGAACAACGTGCCAAGGCCTGAATGAAGGCGTTGGACAAGGAGTAGGCAATGGTCAGGGCGTTACCGTGGGTGCTCATCGCAGGTTTGCTGGCCGGTTGTGCGAGCAAGCCTGATGCTGAAGAGGTGGATGCAGGCACTCCGAACCCGTTGCTCCAGTTGAGCTGCTACCAGGCGGGCTGGCAGGCCGAGACCGTGCCGGTGATCTACAAGCGTGGTGGTCAGGAAGTCTGGGATCGGTACGAATTCATGCCCAGAACGACAGGTGGTGTGGGCTGCCTGTAGTTCGGGCCTGAAACCCTTTTGGCAACATTGACGCGCTTCGGCGGTCTTCATTGAGCAGATATTTTTTCCGAGGAAGGAGTTTCGTCATGAAGATCGCTGCCCTGGCTTTGATGAGCTGTGTTGCACTGGCGGGCTGTACCGGTTCTGGTTCCGCCAGGACATGCCAGATATTCAGCCCGGCTTCTGTGAATGTGCCAACGACCGAGAACACTCAACGGGTCGAGGCGCACGTCACGGGTGAACCGGCCGACGACAGTAAACAGGAACAGAACTGCCCCTGATTCTACGGTTTGGCAGGGCAGGCAGGAGAATTGATGAAAGGCTTGTTTGCCCTTGTGGCGTTGGCGGCGCTTGGCGGATGTTCGAGCATGAGCACTCCGCAGCAGAATGACCCGTGGAATCGCTGGGTGTGTGACAGCAACGCCGAGGTTCACTGGCGCTATATCGACTCGGCCCAAAAGGAAGTCGATGTGCGTCTGAACCAGAGCGATCAGGTGTTCAGGCTCAAGGCCGAACCCGGCGCTGCCAGTGGCACGCTGTACAGCAATAATGTGTTGGCATTCGTCAACAAGGGTAGCGAAGGCCTGATCTACTGGGACGCTACCAACGATCTGATCGGTCGCGGCTGCAAAGCCAGATAAGTCGGACCTTTGGCACACACGCCTGGTCCTTGCGACCATGCTTATAACTTGAATAGCGGCCGCCACTACGGCAGGCTGCACGATCAACGACCCTACCGGGAGAGAGACAGACAATGGCACTTATCAGCATGCGCCAGATGTTGGACCACGCAGCCGAATTCGGCTATGGCGTTCCAGCTTTCAACGTGAACAACCTGGAACAGATGCGCGCCATTATGGAAGCGGCCGACAAGACCGACTCCCCGGTGATCGTTCAGGCTTCGGCCGGTGCCCGCAAATACGCCGGTGCCCCGTTTCTGCGCCACCTGATCCTCGCGGCCATCGAAGAATTCCCGCACATTCCGGTGGTCATGCACCAGGACCACGGCACCAGCCCTGATATCTGCCAGCGCTCGATCCAGCTTGGCTTCAGCTCGGTCATGATGGACGGCTCGCTGCGCGAAGACGGCAAGTCTCCGGCCGATTACGACTATAACGTCGACGTGACCCGTCGCGTTGTGTCGTTTGCTCACGCCTGCGGTGTTTCCGTGGAAGGCGAGCTGGGCGTGCTAGGTTCGCTGGAAACCGGTATGGCGGGTGAAGAAGACGGCGTTGGCGCCGAAGGCGTTCTGGACCACAGCCAGATGCTGACTGACCCGGAAGAAGCGGCTGACTTCGTCAAGCGCACTCAGGTCGATGCCCTGGCCATCGCCATCGGCACCAGCCACGGCGCTTACAAGTTCACCAAGCCGCCTACTGGCGACATTCTGGCGATCGAGCGGATCAAAGAAATCCACAAGCGCATTCCCAACACTCACCTGGTGATGCACGGTTCTTCGTCGGTTCCTCAGGAGTGGCTGAAGATCATCAACGAGTTCGGCGGCGACATCAAAGAAACCTACGGCGTGCCGGTCGAAGAAATCGTTGAAGGCATCAAGCATGGCGTGCGCAAGGTCAACATCGACACCGACCTGCGTCTGGCCTCTACCGGTGCCATCCGCGAGTTCATGGCTAAACACCCGAGCGAGTTCGACCCGCGCAAGTACCTGGCCAAGACCGTTTCGGCCATGCGTGACGTATGTATCGCCCGTTATGAAGCCTTTGGCACTGCCGGCAACGCCTCGAAGATCAAACCGATCTCCTTGGACGCCATGTTCGAACGCTACGCGCGTGGCGAACTGGATGCCAAGGTCAACTGAGTTGATCGCGCACTGAAAAAACCCGCAGAAATGCGGGTTTTTTTATGTCGGTAGAAAAGTAGTTGTGCGGCAGATGAATGTGACACAAAGCGTTCCGGCTGGATATAAATCCCTTGCTCACGAAAGCTATAGTCCAGCCGCCCGATTTCGGGGGAGGAAGTTGTAGTGCGGGGCTGGCCTCTTCGCGAGCAAGCTCGCTCCCACAAGGCTCGACGTTTGAGCGCTAAACGCTCTTCATCAACCCTGCACACGCCGCCTTGTACGCCTCGTGCTGATATTAGTTCAGGGTATCGGGCAAGGCGAAGTTGTGTTTCTTGTTCTGGGCATTGACGGTCTGTGGCGAGATCAGCAGCACTTCGCAGTCGGACATCAGCTGAAAGATGGTTTCGATCTTGAACGTGGTCGGGCCGCCGGCAAACTCGCCCTTTTTCATGCGTTTTTTGATCACGACATGGCTGACGCCGTTCTCGCGCACGAACCCGGCGAGCTGCGTGGCGAAGGTTTTGACGTTGGCAGCTTCGTCATCGTCCTCCAGTGCAAGTTTCTTCGTAGCGAGCGGCAAGTGCTCGATGCTGCCATTCTGTCGAGTGGCAAGGGCGAAGATGGCTTCACTGCCTTTGATTTCTACACCGCAAATAATCATGAGAAAACCTGATGAGCTTGTTCATATAAAGAAACAGGTTATCTCATCGTAGCGGTTATTCCTGTGCAATCGACTCCAGGTATTCGGAGCGCTCGTCACTCATGCGCGCAATGCAGTCGTTTTCGCTGATGGTGAACGCCTTGCTGCCTGCAGCAGAAGGGAACACTTCAACGGCACAGTCAGCATCGCGGAGTTTTTCCCACGCCTGCTGGGCGGTCTTGAGTTTGCTCGTAAAATCGTTGAATTGCGTCTTGTTGGCGACGAACTGGGATTGAACGCGCTTGAGCAGATTGTCGAAGTTTTCCTTGAGCAACTGTTCAGCGGTCGTCCGGCTGTAAGCCGAGCACTCCAGCGTCTGCTTGTCGTCATCAACACCGTCGCACGGCGTGGCGTCAGGGTTCTGAGCAGCCTGTACGCCTGTCACAGCCGTCGCCATCAGGGCCAGGGTCAGCAAAAACGTTTTCATCGAGTCGCTCCGATCCAGTGATACGCCTGATTCTGTCTCAAGCGCGAGACAATGAACAGGTTTACAACACCGCCCGACGAAGTGCTGTCGCCCTTTGTCGCATCTTGACGCTTTCGGCAAACCCCCTGTCGTTTTTGCACCCGGCTCGCGCGACCCTCCGGCATATGCTGACCCTATTAGCGCCGACAGCCGATTCGGTGCGCCGCAATCAAAAAAGGGGACAGCCTGATGAGCCCAGCCGAACTGCACGCCGACAGCATCGTTATTGACGGGCTGATCATCGCCAAGTGGAACCGCGAGCTGTTTGAAGACATGCGCAAGGGCGGCCTGACCATGGCCAACTGCACTGTTTCAGTATGGGAAGGCTTCCAGGCCACCATCAACAGCATCTGCACCAGCCAGAAGCTGATGCGCGAAAACAGCGACCTGGTCATGCCGGTGCACACCACCGCCGACATCCGCAAGGCCAAGGAACTGGGCAAGACCGGCATCCTCTTCGGCTTCCAGAACGCGCACGCTTACGAAGACCAGATCGGCTATGTCGAGATCTTCAAGCAGCTCGGCGTGGGCATCGTGCAGATGTGCTACAACACCCAGAATCTGGTCGGCACCGGCTGCTACGAGCGTGACGGCGGACTTTCGGGGTTCGGACGTGAAATCGTCGCCGAAATGAACCGCGTCGGGGTGATGTGCGACCTGTCCCACGTCGGCTCGAAAACCTCCAAAGAAGTCATTCTCGAATCGAAAAAACCAGTCTGCTATTCCCATTGCCTGCCATCCGGGCTCAAGGAGCACCCGCGCAACAAATCCGACGCTGAACTGAAGTTCATCGCCGACCACGGCGGGTTTGTCGGCGTGACCATGTTCGCGCCGTTTCTGGCCAAGGGCATCGAGTCGACCATCGACGACTACGCCGAAGCCATTGAATACGTGATGAACATCGTCGGCGAAGACGCCATCGGTATCGGCACTGACTTTACTCAAGGCCACGGTCAGGACTTTTTTGAATACCTGACCCACGACAAGGGCTACGCCCGGCGTCTGACCAGCTTCGGCAAAATCATCAACCCGCTGGGCATCCGCACCGTGGGCGAATTTCCCAACCTGACTGAAACCCTGCTCAAACGCGGCCATCCCGAGCGCGTGGTGCGCAAGATCATGGGCGAGAACTGGGTCAATGTTCTGGCCGACGTCTGGGGCGAGTAACCCGCCAGCCATCGCTAATCGAATTGAACCCCCACGGCCCTGACGGCGGTGGGTGTAACCCGAATCATCTGGAGTTTGACCCCATGGCTAAAATCGCCCCGCAACTGCCCATCGAAGTCGACAGCGAGACCGGCGTCTGGACTTCCGATGCGTTGCCGATGCTCTACGTGCCACGGCACTTTTTCGTCAACAACCACATGGGCATCGAAGAAGTGCTGGGCGCCGACGCCTATGCCGACATTCTCTACAAGGCCGGTTACAAATCCGCCTGGCACTGGTGTGAAAAAGAAGCTGAATGCCACGGTCTGCAAGGCGTTGCAGTATTCGAGCACTACATGACGCGCCTCTCGCAGCGCGGTTGGGGGTTGTTCAAGATTCAGGACATCGATGTCGAGAAAGGCACCGCCAGCGTCAAGCTTGAACACTCCTGCTTCGTGTACGTCTACGGCAAGGTCGGGCGCAAGGTCGATTACATGTTCACCGGCTGGTTCGCCGGCGCGATGGACCAGATTCTGGCTGCCAGCGGCAGCTCGATCCGCACCGTTGCCGAGCAGGTTTACGGGGGTTCAGAAGAGGGCCACGACGACGGACTGTTCGTCGTCAAACCGCTGTAAATCGAGGATCGGGTTATGGCTTTCGAAGCGATGTTCCAGCCGATCCAGATCGGCAAACTGACGATCCGCAATCGTGTGCTCAGCACCGCGCACGCTGAGGTTTACGCCACTGACGGCGGCATGACCACTGATCGTTACGTGAAGTATTACGAAGAGAAAGCCAAGGGCGGTATTGGCCTGGCGATCTGCGGCGGTTCTTCAAGCGTTGCCATCGACAGCCCGCAAGGCTGGTGGAAATCGGTCAATCTGGCGACCGACAGAATCATCCCGCACTTCCAGAATCTCGCCGATGCCATGCACAAGCATGGCGCCAAGATCATGATCCAGATTACCCACATGGGCCGTCGCTCGCGCTGGGACGGTGATCACTGGCCGACCCTGATGTCGCCCTCGGGCATTCGCGAGCCGGTGCACCGGGCAACCTGCAAGACCATCGAGCCGGAAGAAATCTGGCGCGTGATCGGCAATTACGCCAGCGCGGCGGCCCGAGCCAAGGCTGGCGGGCTGGACGGCGTCGAATTGTCCGCCGTGCATCAGCACATGATCGACCAGTTCTGGAGCCCGCGAGTCAACAAACGCACCGATGAGTGGGGCGGCAGTTTCGAGAACCGCATGCGCTTCGGCCTGGAGGTCATCAAGGCGGTGCGCAAGGAAGTCGGCCCGGACTTCTGCGTCGGCCTGCGCATTTGCGGCGACGAGTTTCACCCCGACGGGCTTAGCCACGAGGACATGAAACAGATCGCCAAGTATTACGACGACACCGGCATGATCGATTTTCTCGGAGTGGTGGGCTCGGGCTGCGACACCCACAACACCCTGGCCAACGTCATTCCGAACATGAGTTATCCACCGGAGCCGTTCCTGCATCTGGCCGCTGGCATCAAGGAGGTGGTGAAAGCACCGGTGCTGCACGCGCAGAACATCAAAGACCCGAATCAGGCCACGCGAATTCTGGAAGGCGGCTACGTCGACATGGTCGGCATGACCCGCGCGCACATCGCCGACCCGCACCTGATCGCCAAGATCAAAATGGGCCAGATTGACCAGATCAAGCAGTGCGTCGGCGCCAACTACTGCATCGACCGCCAGTATCAGGGGCTGGATGTGCTGTGTATCCAGAACGCTGCCACGTCCCGCGAATACATGGGCGTGCCACACATTATCGAAAAGTCCGCCGGGCCGAAACGCAAGGTGGTGGTGGTCGGTGCCGGTCCTGCCGGTATGGAAGCGGCGCGGGTGTCTGCCGAGCGCGGCCACGACGTGACGTTATTCGAGAAAAAGGACTTCATCGGCGGGCAAATCACCACCGCATCGAAGGCACCGCAGCGCGACCAGATTGCCGGCATCACGCGCTGGTTCCAGCTGGAACTGGCGCGCCTGAAAGTGGACCTGCGCCTGGGGACTGCGGCCGATGCGGCGACCATTCTCGACCTGCGCCCGGACATCGTGGTGCTGGCGGTGGGCGGTCATCCGTTTCTGGAGCAGAACGAACACTGGGGCGCGGCCGAAGGACTGGTGGTCAGCAGTTGGGACGTGCTGGACGGCAAGGTCGCGCCGGGCAAGAACGTGCTGGTCTACGACACCATCTGTGAGTTCACCGGCATGTCGGTGGCTGACTTCTTGGCTGACAAAGGCAGCCAGGTCGAAATCGTTACCGATGACATCAAACCAGGCGTGGCGATCGGCGGGACTTCGTTTCCGACCTACTACCGCAGCATGTACCCCAAAGAAGTGATCATGACCGGCGACATGATGCTGGAAAAGGTCTATCGCGAGGGCGACAAGCTGGTCGCCGTACTGGAAAACGAATACACCGGCGCCAAGGAGGAGCGGGTGGTCGATCAGGTGGTGGTGGAAAACGGTGTGCGCCCGGACGAAGCGATTTATTACGCGCTCAAGGAAGGTTCGCGCAACAAGGGCCAGATCGACATCGACGCGCTGTTCGCCATTCAGCCGCAACCTTTATTGAGCCAGCCGGGCGACGGTTATTTGCTGTTTCGCATCGGCGACTGCGTGGCGCAGCGCAATACCCATGCAGCGATCTACGACGGCCTGCGGCTGTGCAAGGATTTTTAAGGCTCGCCTGTCTTTGATTCTGGCCGCAGGCCGTGGGAGCGGACCGGGCGACGCTTCGCTTGTTCGCGAATGCGATAGATCAGTCGACATGCAGGTTGTCTGATCCACAGTGTTTGCGAATCAGCGAAGCGTCACCCGGACTGCAAGATCGCTTGGTACCTGGAGCTTCAGATGCTAGACACCCTTCTTCCCATCCTGCTGTTCAGCGCCCTGGCCCTTGCGGCGCTGGGTGCATGGCGGCGGGTGAGCATGTGGCGCAACGGAAGGCCCTCGAAAGTCGACTTGCTCGGCGGTCTGCTGGCCATGCCCAAGCGCTACATGGTCGCCCTGCACCACGTAGTCGCACGCGATAAATACATCGCCAACACCCACGTTGCCACTGCAGGCGGGGCGGTTGCCTCAATCGTGCTGGCGATTCTGGTGCACGGCTTCGGCCTGCATAACCGCGTTCTTGGCTACGCGCTATTGCTAATGACAGCGGTGATGTTTGTCGGCGCGGTATTTGTCTATAAACGTCGTCTCAATCCGCCCGCGCGTCTGTCGAAAGGCCCGTGGATGCGCCTGCCGAAAAGCCTCATGGCGTTTTCCGCGAGCTTTTTTCTAGTCACTTTGCCGGTTGCCGGTATTCTTCCCGAGCACTTCGGCGGCTGGGTGCTGGTCGCTGTTCTTGGGCTGGGCGTGCTGTGGGGCGTGAGCGAGCTGTTCTTCGGCATGACCTGGGGCGGGCCGATGAAGCATGCCTTTGCTGGCGCCCTGCACTTGGCGTGGCACCGACGTGCCGAGCGTTTTGGAGGCGGTCGCTCGACTGGTTTGAAACCGTTGGATCTGAACGACCGCAGCGCGCCACTAGGTGTGGAAAAACCCAAGGACTTCACCTGGAACCAATTACTGGGTTTCGACGCCTGTGTGCAATGCGGCAAATGTGAAGCGGCATGCCCGGCGTTCGCAGCAGGTCAGCCCCTGAACCCCAAGAAGCTGATTCAGGACATGGTCGTCGGTCTGGCGGGCGGCACCGATGTAAAATTCGCCGGTAGCCCTTACCCATCACAGGATGGCAAAGGCAAGCCACTGGGCGAGCATGGCGGCAACCCGCATCAGCCCATCGTCAATGGTCTGGTGGATGCCGAGACGCTGTGGTCCTGCACCACCTGCCGCGCGTGTGTCGAAGAGTGCCCGATGATGATCGAGCACGTGGATGCCATCGTCGACATGCGCCGCCACCTGACCCTTGAAAAGGGCGCTACGCCAAACAAGGGCGCCGAGGTGCTGGACAACCTGATCGCCACCGACAACCCCGGCGGGTTTGCACCAGGCGGGCGAATGAACTGGGCGGCCGATCTGAACCTGACATTGCTCAGCGAGAAAAAAACCGTGGATGTGCTGTTCTGGGTCGGTGATGGCGCGTTCGACATGCGTAATCAACGCACCCTGCGCGCGTTCGTCAAAGTCCTCAAGGCGGCCAGGGTGGACTTCGCCGTGCTGGGCCTTGAAGAACGCGACAGCGGTGACGTGGCCCGGCGCCTGGGCGATGAAGCAACCTTCCAGGCGCTCGCCCGCCGTAACATTCAGACCTTGGCCCAGTACCGCTTCAAACGCATCGTGACCTGCGACCCGCACAGCTTTCATGTGCTGAAAAATGAGTACGGCGCATTGGGCGGTGACTATCAGGTGCAGCATCACAGTACCTTCATGGCGGAACTGGTACAGCGCGGTGCCCTGAATCTGGGCCAGCACAAAGGCGCCAGCGTGACCTATCACGACCCGTGTTACCTGGGCCGCTACAACGGCGAATACGAAGCACCGCGTGAAGTGCTGCGCGCGCTGGGTATCGAGGTCAGGGAAATGCAGCGCTCGGGCTTTCGTTCCCGCTGCTGCGGTGGCGGGGGCGGCGCACCGATTACGGACATCCCCGGCAAGCAGCGGATTCCCGACATGCGCATGGACGACATTCGCGAAACTGCTGCCGAAGTCGTGGCGGTGGGTTGTCCACAATGCACGGCCATGCTTGAAGGCGTGGTCGAACCGCGGCCGCTTATCAAAGACATCGCTGAACTGGTGGCCGATGCGCTGATTGACGAAGTTATCCCCAGCCCGTCTGTTGCCGCTAAGCGTGAACCTGCGGAGGTGCACTGATGAGTGACATTATCCGCCGTGATCCACGCGCCGAGTGGATCGCCCGCAATCGACTGCACCCACTGCACGCGGCCATGCAGCCCGCACAAAGCAGCTGGATGGGACCCAACGGCTTGGTGCGCAAAAACGTGCATGGCCTGGGGTTTATCGGCCCCCACGGCATCAAGCGCATCGACCGCAGCGGCGCGCAGCAGGGCGGGGCGAGCAAGCGTTCGGCGGTGTCCGACGTCCAGCTGCCGCTGTATGTGATCGCTGCGCCCGCGTTCTATATCAACGTTGTTCCCGACATGGTCGGCGGTCGTTTGAGCAGCCATGATCGCGACTTGCTGGGCCTGGCGCGCCAACTGGCGGGTGCCGACGGCGCGGTGCTGGCGGTGGTGTTCGGCGAGCATAAAGAGACGGCGTTCGACAGTGCAGGTGTGGATCGCCTGTTGTTGCTCGACGGTAACGAGTTCGATGGCTACTCCCCTGAACAACGCGTGCAGGGTTTGCGTGCTGTGGATAACCAGTTTGGCCCGCAGCACTGGTTATTTCCTGACAGCCGCACCGGTTGCGGTGAGCTTGGGCGGCGCTTTGCGGCCAGCCTCGGCGAGCGCCCTGCGACGCGGGTCTGGCAGGTCAACGACGGGCAGTGCACAAGCCGCGCCGGAGCAGGGCGCGAAGACCTTGTTCGTCCCTTGGCGCGGTTGATTCTGGTCGACGTCGAGTGCGCCGAGCCGGTCAGTGAAACCCGCCATGAAGCGTTGCCCGTCGAGTTATCCACAGGCGCGGCGCGTAGCCTGTCGCGTATTGAAGACCTGGGCGCAGTGGCGGTCGACCCGGCAGTTATCCCCATGGCCGAGGCAGAATTCATCTTGTCGGGTGGTAACGGCGTGCGGGATTGGGATCTTTTCCACCGCGCCGCTTTGGCCTTGGGCGCAACCGAGGGGGCGTCGCGGGTGGCAGTGGATGACGGTTTCATGGGGCGCGAGCGTCAGGTGGGTGCCAGTGGCACGTGGGTGACGGCGCGGGTTTACCTGGCGGTCGGCATCTCAGGGGCGATTCAGCACCTGCAAGGTATCGGCGCCTGTGACAAGGTCATTGCGATCAATCTGGATGCGGGGTGCGACATGGTCAAGCGCGCTGATCTATCGGTCATCGGCGAAAGCGCCGAAGTGCTCACGGCGTTGATAGCCGCAGTGCAAGCCTGGCGCAGCGGAGGTAAGCGTGATGCAGCCTGAAGTGTCTGTGGATAAGCATGCGGTACAGATCATCAGTCTGGTATCCATCGGGGCGCACCCGACATCAGGTCGTGCGCGCCGCGCCGAACAGGATGCGCGGGCCGTCGAGCTTGGTTTGCAGCTGGCTGGGGATAACTTGCAGGTACTGCACGCCGGCAATGCCGAAGAACCGGCGTTGCGCGCTTACCTTGGCATGGGGCTCAACGAGCTGCATGTGCTGGAGCAACCCGAGGGCGCCGATGCGCTGATTGCGTTGACCGACTACCTCCAGGATTCTGCTGCACAGGTGGTGCTGGCCGGCAGTCAGGCTGAAACCGGTGAAGGGTCGGGCATGCTGCCCTTTCTGTTGGCTGAAAGGCTGGGCTGGCCACTGGTGACCGGTCTGGCTGAAGTCGAGTCGCTGAACAACGGCATCGCGCTGGTGTTGCAGGCTCTGCCTCGCGGCCAGCGTCGTCGGCTGAAGGTCCGCCTGCCGTTTCTGGCCACTGTGGAAAACGCGGCTCCCAAACCCCGGCAGAGCGCATTCGGGCCTGCACAGCGTGGCACGCTGGACACAGAAAGAGTTCAGGTAGTTGCCGATAAGTTATTGACCAACCAAGCGCTGCAGCCAGCCAGACCGCGGCCCAAACGCCTGAAAGTGATCAAGGCCAAGAGCGGCGCTGATCGCATGAAAGCCGCTACTGCCAAGGCCAGTGGCGGCGGGGGCCAGGTGCTCAAGGGGCTGCGCCCTGAAGAGGGCGCAGCCGCGATTCTGAAGCTGTTGATCGAAGAGGGCGTCGTAAAGTAAGGCTAGGGTCTTGTGCTGCCCTCTTTAATGGGCGGTTTGCCTTTCTGCTCGGAGAGAGGCCGGAAGTAGGCATACGAAATACTCCCGTCCAGATCACCGCCATTGCTGACCTCGACTTTGACATCCGCGTTTTCGTAACTGCGATCGAAACTCGAAATCGTGATGGGTAGCAAAATGGCTCGTTTGAACGTCACGCCTGTACGGCCTTGACCAAAGCCTCCGTCCGGCCTGCCAGTCACCGAAAACATCGATCCCTTGCCGGCCTTGAGTATCTTGGCAGAGCGTATTTCATCGTTGTCGCAGCCATAGCTGTTATTGCCACTGCCCATCTTGAATTGTCTGTCCACATTGAAGGGCACCGTGCAGACGATATTTTGTGTTGCCCCATTGCCTTCGTAGAACACAATGCTTGCGTCGCTGATGTCATTGTCATCTGGTTTGTTAAGCACTTTTATACGTGAAACCTTACCGTCAAGCCCGTTATTGCGAGAGGCGAGTTTGCGGTAATAGAACGTATCCGCCGAGCCCTCGAATGAATCGATTCGCACCCGTGTACCCATGGGGACCGATTGTTTGACGTCTATGATCGTAAAGTCATCCTGCCGATCACCATTGGGGTTGTCGTACAGTTCGATACGCGTGCCTGCGCGGACGCCCTCCAGTTCCATGGACCTGAGTTCGTCGTTCTCACACCCGCGTGAGGCGAGCTTCATATCATATTGAACGCCGCTGCTGCCCCCGCCCTGATTGACCGGCAACACGCAAGAGGCGTCGCCTCCACGATCGGCCTTGTTGCGTTCGTAGAAATAAAGACCGCCTTGAGAAAGCGTCGCGGCATAGGGCAGTGCGTCTCCCACCTGGTTGAAATCAATGGCCAGGTAGTTGGGTTTGCGCCAACCGGTCGCTTGGCCGCAATGGTTTTCTACCCGGCGCTGCAACCAGGTCAGGTTGTTGTCCATGTCCCCTGCATGCAGCGTAGTACTGCCCCAGGCATGGAATTGATTGAGGACAAATAACCGCGGCAGGCCGCCGTCTCGGGTGCGTAACGAAAGGTCCATGGAACCGTAGCGGCTTTTGCATTGCCAATCATGAACCAGCGACGTTATACCCAGGTTATAGGTGTTCTCGACTTGTGTATTGGGTGCCCAAAGAACCTCGGCCTGCTTGCCGGCCAGCGTGTACCTTATGGCCACTTCTCCGTTCGATAACATGACGAGGCGTTTGTTACTGTCGATCATTTCCCGAAGTGTTGGCCAACTGTCTCCATTGGACACATGGCTGTAATCTGCCAGTTCTGGCACTTGTTCCAGCACCGGACGCAGTTCGTCTGAGCTCAGCGTCGATTCGAACAGCAGGGAAATGACGGCGTTTCGGTCTTTCTGCATATAGGCAACAAACTCTCTGAGCACGTCGCTTAACAAGGGCGCGTCTGCCCAGCATGCACCGATCGCTGGCAGATGGCATACCCGAACCCGTTTTTGCCCGTTGTAATCGCCCACGTCCATGTGAATATCCAGCATGAACCCCCTGATACCGCGCTCCAGTTGTGGAGTAATGGCGTCCAGATAAGCATTGTGCGCAGTGACCCACGTGTACTGATCGAATGTCCGGGTAAAGTCATTGATGCCCGGCGCGGCATACGTGTCCTTGTTTACCCTGATCCAGTAGGCGTTTTCTGTTCCGGAGGTCGGGTAATACCAGAAATGCGCGGCCGCGTTGCCGGAAAATTTCGAACGGTAAAAAGTGATGTTATTCAGCGAGTGAATGGCGCCTGCGTAAGTAGGTTCGTCCCACTCCTTGGGATCCTGCCATGTTCCTGAATGCTTGCCAGCGTAGGTCCAGAAACTGTTGTCTGTGGCACCAGCCGGGTAATACCAGTTATGTCTGGCCGGGCTGCCTTCCTGCAAGGCCTTAAAGAACAATGTCTGGCCATTGTCATCGTGACGATGAATTTCCCCCACACGCGTAAATTCGCTCCATGTTTTGGGATCGGCGTAGTTACCTTCATTTTTGTAGAGGTATGTCCAGTCTGACGTGCTGTATTCCGAGGTTGGAAAGCAGCGGCCCGTTTCGGACGGACGACCCTCTTTTTCTGCGCGGAACAACAACCGTTCGCCCTGATAGTCGTAGCTGTAGATATCATCCGGGTAGGCGTAGTCGTTCCAGGTATTGGGCACTTTGAACGTGCCTCGTCCCTTGCGGAAGAACTCCCACCATGTAGAGCTCTTGTCGGCAACAGGGTCGCCTTTAGCGGGCTGCTCCTTGGGGTAGTCTTTCTTTCCGGTGAACTTCGACCTGAACAACATGCTTTGATAGTCGATGGTTGTCTGATGGACAAGGCCATTCTGTGTCCAGTCAGCCAGGCTTTTGGGCTGATCGCGTGTTCCATTGAGGTGCGTGACCTGAAGAAACTTCCAGGCCGGTGACTGTGCGAGGCCGGCAGAAGACTTCCCGACTTCAGCCGCATCCAGGGGCGCACTGGGCGGCAGCGTCCATTGATCATGTTCTGGAATACCCTCCTTGTGCGAGTTCACGCTAAACAACAAGCGCATCCCGCTGACACTGCGCACATGAACGGCACCGCGCCAGCTGACCTCGTTCCATTCTTTAGGGTCATCGACGGTCCCGGCGTTTCTGGAGATGCCATAGAAAACCCAGTTTTCGTTGTCTTGTTGATCGGAGGGGGTTGGCCAGCCGTTCAATGAAGGAACACCGCTGTTTTTCGCGATGAAATAATGATCACCATCCTCATGCGTGGTGGTTACATAGTCGCCTGGTATGACGGGCTCGTTCTCATCCTTGGGATCGCTGATAGTACCGGCGTGTCTTTCAGTTGCTGCGTATATGTAATAGGTATTGCTCGTGGCGTCTGTGGGGTAGGTCCAGTTCTGCTGGTTGGGTATCCCGGCGATCCTCGCTTTGAAATAGAAACGTATACCGTCTTTTTCTACGCGATGAATCGCTCCCCTCCACGTGACTTCATCAGGCCTATGAGGGTCGGCAAAAGTGCCTGCATGCGACGTCGTGCCGTAATAGGCCCACTGCTCGGTGCTGCTTTCATCTGTCGGGTAGTACCAGCCATGGTCTGACGGTGTCCCCGTCATCTGTGCACGAAAATAGAGTGTTTTGCCATCATGCTCATAGCGATGCAGACGTCCGGGCCAAGTGTATTCATCCCATTCCTTGGGATCAGTGTCGGTTCCAGCGTGTCTGCTGATGCCCAGGAAGTGCCAGGACTCGTTATCCGTCGGCGTGGTTGGCCGTTCGCCTACCTCTTTACCCATTTCGCCGGATTTTTTGGCTTCGAACAGAAACCGCGTTTCCCGGTCCAGATGGATGGCGCCCGCCCAGGTTGGCTGATCGAAATACTTGGGACTGTTCAGTGTGCCTTGAAAAATCGAATAGCCAACCTGTTCAAAGTTGTCGTTGTTTCCGTAGCCCTCTTCGTCGTCCGTTACATGCCCCCAGATTTTCGATCTGTAGAACCATCGGGTAAAACTTTCGCCAATGCCGGTTGGGATTTTCACCACGTGCAGCGCGCCTGGCCAGGTTGCATCGGATTCAGGTTTCGGATCGAGCCAGCTGCCCGCGTGAATGCCCATGTCCAGATAAGACCATTGCTCGTTACTGTCAGGCGGTGTCGGATAGTGCCATCCTTCCAGGCCGGGCGCGCCGTCAATGAGGGATCTTGCGAAGTAAGCCTTTCCATCGACTTCAAAGCGGTGAATCGCGCCAGGCCAGGTGATTTCGTAAGCATCCTTGGGCGATTGCAAGGTGCCTGAAAACGCACTTTTACCCACATAAGACCAGTCGTCATTGCTGTGCTGTGATTCAGGCAAAGGATGCCCAGTATCGAAAACACCGGCAAAACGAGCCTGGTAATACTCGTCCGTGGTATGGATGACCCTGACAGTGTCTCCGGGCCTGATCATCTCCCCGGCCTGCACTGGATCAGTCAGTGTGCCTTGATGAGAGGCTTGCCCTACGAACTCCCACCATGCGTTGCCGGCTGCTTGCAGCGGAAGCGGGTGATCGATACCGATGACAGCGAGATTGCCCACAATCTTCGAGCGGTAATAGCGTCTGGTGTTTTCGACCTCGCGCATATGAATCGCTCCGGTCCAGGTCACTTCCTGCTGATCCTTGGGGTCGATAATATCGCCCGAATGCCTGGATTCCCCGACCACTGTCCAGTAATCATTTTCTCCGTCCAGCGGAATCGGCCAGTCGTGTTCGGCAAACAGTCCATCGACTTTGGAGAGCAGATACAGCGTACGGTCTCGGGCCTGCATCGCGTGAATGCTGCCGGGCGTGGTAAATCCGGAGGTGTCTTTCGGATCGGCCCAGGTGCCCTCGGGAGCGTTTGTGCCCAAATACTCCCAGTGCTCGTTGTCGGTCCCGGGCGCTGGGTAACTCCAGTCATTGGCTTGAGGTACGCCTCGTGCGAGGGCGCGGTAATAGATGTGTTGGCCTTCAATGGTAGTGGCGTGAATCAGCCCCTGGCTGGTCATTTCATCGAAGTCTTTCGGGTCGGCAAACGTGCCTTTGTGTCGGACCAGGCCCATCACTTTCCAATACTCCGTGTCCCCTGCAGTCGGGAGGGGCCAATGGTCGGCGATCGGGTTTCCCGACTGCTGGGCGATGTAAAGCTGGCTTCTGCCCGATGAGCTGTACTCGTGAACAGCTCCAATCCAGGTCTGGCCGCTCATTGATTTGGGGTCGGCATAAGTGCCCGCCTGATCGGAAGTAAACATGAACTCCCAGAAGTCTGTGCTTGTCAGCTCTTCGGGATAAGGGGTTTGCGAGGAGGGCTTTCCGGTCATCTTCGATTTGAGAAACGCTCGTTGGCCATTGATGGTTGCTACGTGTATCGCATCTGGCCAGGTAGGATCGGTAAAGGTTTTTGGGTCCGAGAAGGTGCCGGCATGTTCTCCGGCGTACTCATAGAACGCGTTGGATTCTTCACCTGAGGGATAGAGAGCACCTACATCCTGGGCAAATCCGGAAAATCTGGAGCGGAAAAGTTTTTGATGGGTCAGGCTAAGCTGGTCGGCAAAGATTGCGCCGGGCGTGTTGATGTCGTTACGTTCGCGCGGCGTTTCGGCAGTGCCTCCGTTGAGTGAGGTCACGTAGCTCCACTGCTCATCGCTTGTTTCGCCCACCGGATAAATCCAGCCCCCCGCAACCGGTTGAGCCTGCTGTCGGGCCGCAAAAATGATGTGCTGATCGTCATCCAGGTGAAGTGCGCCCGGCCACGTGGCGTCATCACGGTCTTTGAGGTCGTCTGCCGTGCCGGCATGTTTGAACACTGTGACGAACTCCCAGTGTGTGTTACTGGCGAGATCATTCGGGTAGGGCGTCGTTGCGGAGGGCATGCCGTCGAACAGTGAGCGCAGTACTACACGCTGACCCTTGATCGAGGCCTCATGCAGTGCGCCGATCCGGGTGAAGTCATCGAAGGGTTTGAAGTCACTCCATGTGCCTGCGTGTCTGCCGGCGTAGACCCAGTACGGATCGACGATGCCCACCGTCGAGAAGCTGTCGAGATCATTGGCGGGATAGCCTTCGTAATTGGAAACATAGAACGTGCGCGAGCCCGGAACAGTGCCATCCACGTAGACCGAACCTGCCTGGCTGTAGTCAGCGAATTGCCTCGGAGCTTCGAAAGTGCCTAACGGCTGTATCACCGGAATATATGACCAGTGTTCATTGCTTTCTGGTGTGGTTGGCAGCGGCCAGTCCTGCTCGGAGGGAAAGCCCTCTGCCAGCGATACGAAATAAACGGGAGTGCCGTCGATCAGCGTTTTATGCACCGCGCCGGGCCAGGTAAATTCCTGTTGGGTCTTGGGGTCGGCCACTGTTCCTGCATGGAGAGAAGTCCCCAACGACTGAAACTCGTCGGTCTCGCTATAATCCCAGCCGGTTGCCGGCGCGGTCCAGGACGTCAGCGAACGGTACAGCGCTTTCCCCTGGCCCTGCGGAGCTGAATGGATAGCGCCGACCCAGGTCTCGGTGTCCAGATCAGTTCTGGGGTCCCACCAGGTTCCGGCATTCTGGGTGATGCGGCGCACTCCCCAATAAGTGGTATTGGCAGGCCAGGTTGGGTAAGGCTGTTCAACTGCCCCCGCGAAGTGCGCCGCGAATAAAACCCACTTGCCCTGCAGTTTGGCGCGATGGAGTTTTTCGAGCGCCGTGTTTTCTCCGAAGGCTTTCGGATCTGTATGTGAGCCTTCATGTACGCCGCGATAGTCCCAGTTGTGATTGCTCTGCGCGCCTTCGGGGAATTCTGCATTCAGAAGGGGCGCAAACCCGATAAATGTGGATGCGTAGTAGTGGCTGCGTAGCGGGGTGAGCGGGTTGCGATAATAAGAGCCCTTCGACGTGCTCATGTCGGTCCAGGGTTTGGGGAGGGGGACCAGGATGCCTGACAGGGTCCCCGCAAACTTCCAGTACCCAGCCCCTTGCTCTGTGCCGGGTGCAGGCCATGCATCGATACTTGGGCGTCCGGTGTGCTGTGCCAGATAAACGCTTTTGGTCTGCTCGAAATATACGAAGAGGCCAGGCCATACCAGATCCTGATCGGTTTTCATGGCTTCAGGTGTTCCGGATTTATCAAAAAAGCCTATGAAATCCCAGAAATCATTGCTCTGTGCTGTGGTGGGATAGGGTGTTTCGGCGCTTGGCGTGCCGTCCACTTTGGAGCTTAACAAAGCCTTTTTGTTATCAATCAGGCCCATGTGCAGTGCACCCACACGGGTAGGCTCATCGAACGACTTGAGGTCCGGCCCTAGACCTGAATGCTGGCCGGCGTAGGTCCAGAATTCGGTTGAACGTGGCGTATCGGGAAAAGCCGGATCAGCCTGATCAGGCTGGCTATCGAACACAGCGGTATAGAACACGTTGCCTTGCTCGGTCAGGTCGAGGAATACCGCGCCTTTGAAAGCAGGTTCTCCTGCCAGCCGTGGCTGCTCGAAAGTGCCCGCATTCGCTTCTTCACCGGCTGCCCGAACGGGAACAGTCAAGGCTGATGGAGAGGCTTCAGAAGGGCTTACGCCGGGGGCCGCGGTGACCAGCCAGGCCAACAGAAGGCCGCTGGCAAATGCCACCGACATTACAATCCTTTGATATTTTTTCACGGCACACCCGAGTCCATTCTCAGTGAGTTGGTAATGCACTCCCCGTCCATGGCAATGCATTGAAAAATCCTATACGCACAACAGGCGTTCAGATACCTATCAAACCTGACAGGTCAGTGCGTAAATGTTCTTTTCGGGAAGACTTACACACAAACCCTGTGCGTGTGCCTGTGGATAATGTGTTCGTGAACGTCTGAAGGGCTTGTAGAACGTGGCTTTCGGAGTGGTGCTCAAAAAACGATCAATCTAACTCGTTATTTTTATTGCATTTTTTTATGGATAAATCCGCACAGCCATCTGCCGACCACCGGGTTTGCCCACAATCTCTGTTAGCGTGCCTGTGGACAAGTTGTTTGTGATTACCTGCAAGCCTTGTAAATAAAGGCTTTTGAGGTTTTGTACGAAAAGTGATCAAAGCAGGGTTTTGCGTGCAGTGGTGGATCAATCGGGTGATTTTTCAGCCATTTCATACATTGTCCACAGCAGGCAAGCTGATGTGGATGAAGTTGTACCCAAAGTCTGTTGGCGCTTCTGTGGATAAGGTGTTTGTGCTCTTCTGTATCCCAATGAATACAAGGGTTACAGGGGGTTGCGCAAAAAATATACAGGTGTCGTGCTGGAGGTGAACACCAAGTAGGTCCTCACGAACTTTAGGGAGGCGCTGATTTATTCGATTTTTCGTCCCTGCAACGCTCTGGAGGCCTTGATTTATCTGGGGGCAACAGCTGGGTTTTAGAATAAATCAGCGTCTCCTTAGTAGTTATAGCCGGCGGATCGACTTATCCATAAACGTTTGAGTAACGCTGTGGATAAGTCGATTGGTCGTTACGTTGACGAGCTCTTTTCAGAGGCTATGACAGCAGATACACGACAGTACGAGAATCACTGCCATTCTTTCGGAAAGTCGCGAAAACGCCAGGCGCCTTCCTGCTCTGTCCAAAGCGCCCATAGCGTCGGCACGGTGCCCGGCTGCCAGTCTATTTGTGAGTGGTGAGGATTAAGGCAGATGTAGGTCGCATTACCATGGGTTACTTTATCCCCCTTCAGGTAGTCGGTATTTTTTTCCCATTTAGGCAACGCTGCGCTGGTGGTGAACGCCTGTACAACATTACTCGGGCCAGATAGTTCGTCCTCTTTATCGTATGCGCCGACGATAAAATGATACATGGTGTCTGTGGTCAAGCCTTCAATGGTGCACGCGAGTACCTCTGGCCCGACAGGCACCCGGTCAGCGCCAATCCGATACACAAAGTAAGATTTGATACCTGGACCACTTTCAGACTTGTCCCAGGCCAACGAAACACTGGTCTCCGTTACGCCGGTCTGACGCAAGTTGCCGGGTGGCGTAGGTCGATCAGGTGATGCCTCGGTTTTTGTCGTTACCAGGATTTCTTCAGAAAGCTCGGAACTGTTCCCCTGGCTGTCGATGGCTTTGATCTGATAGCCGTAAAGGTTGCCTTGCGAAAGACCGTCGTCGGTAAAGGGAGGAATTGCGTCGCTACCCAACGAGAGGGCATTTCTGAAGAGCTCATACTTGAATGGGCCGCCGGGGCCCGTCGAAAGACTCCAGTCGAGCGTCACCGATGAAGTGGTTTGTTCGGTTGATCGCAAACCAACAGGCACTGACGGTTTACCAGGTACAGGTGTTTCGCCAGTCGTCGAGACCTTTAATAGATTACTGACCTCTGACCACTTAAGGTTGGAATCTTGTGCCACGACGTAGTACTCATACTCGGTATCGGCAGTGACGTTGTCATCGGTGTAGTGGGTGGTTTCACGATTGACCGCTTCAATAGGCCAGCCATTCCGGCCAATTTGATACCTTTCGAGTCCGATGTCGCTGATAGACGCCGTCCATGTCAGCGACACACTTTTATCGGTGACGCCTGACAGGCTCAAGACCGGTGTTGTCGGTTTCGCACCACCGCCACTTCCTGCCTGTGTACTCACGCTGATCGCTGTGGAGAATGCCGAGGTGTTGTCCATGACATCAATGGCACGTACCTGGTAGCTGTAAGTGGTGCCGGGCTGAAGGCCGGTATCTTCAAAGTCAGGATGGCTCACAGTAAAGAAGAAGGTGCCGTTACGGCGAACTTCATATTTCAGAACCGGGTTCGTGCCTTCCGAAAGCGACCAGGCCAGTTTCACCGACGTTGGGGTTTGCTCGGTTGATCTGAGGTCAGTGGGCACTGAGGGGGTGTCAGGTACAGGTGTTTCGCCTCCGGTGAGATAACCGTAGCGTTTGGCAAACTCCCATTCATATTTGTGCCCGTCTTTACTGATGCCATCGTCCCAGTTGACTGACCATGTCATCAGCCCGCGAATAGGGTTGCCGTCGGACTGCAGTTTGTCCAGGGCGTATTTCACGTCGTCCGGGTTGATCACATAACCTGTCGCGGCGGCGTCATTATTGGTGGGTAAGCCGATCGCAAGCTTGTTCGCCGGGATTTTGGTAAAACCACGCGTGCCGTGGATCAGGCTGTCGGTCAGGTAATAGAGAAATTCCTTCTTGTGGGCATCATTGTTTTGCGTCACCCACAGGCTGAGCTCATCGACCCATATGCCATCGCCGCCCTGGTTGTAATACTGAGGCGCGATAAAGTCATAGATGTCTTCCAGCGCATTGATGTAAGCAAGGTAGGCACCGCCGGATCTCAGGGATTCGAGAAAGGTTACAAATTCTTTCAGGAAAGGAA
The DNA here is from genome assembly GCF_900100365.1 of Pseudomonas cannabina. Classification (NCBI taxonomy): domain Bacteria; kingdom Pseudomonadati; phylum Pseudomonadota; class Gammaproteobacteria; order Pseudomonadales; family Pseudomonadaceae; genus Pseudomonas; species Pseudomonas cannabina. The sequence continues at coordinate 4,970,266 of NZ_FNKU01000001.1, forward strand.
ATACGTCGTGATCTCTTTCAATATCGGCAGTTTTTTGCTGGCCCTCAGGTAGGGGAACTCGGGGGCCATACTGATAATGAAGTGCTTTCCTTCTGTCTCGTAATGTTCGCGCACCATCCTCAACGCAGCGGGTAATACGGTCCGGTTATCGGCAAAGGTAATAGCAGCTTGTTCAAGGTCGATATCCAGGCCGTCAAAGCCATAGGTTTCAACCAGACGAATAATTTCATAGGCCAGTGCATCTTCCTGACCGGTATATAGCTCAATATGCGCGTCAGCCCCGCCAAGGGAAATCAGCACCGCACGTCCTTGTGCATTCAGTGCTGCCACTTGGGCGCGAAACGCAGCATCGCTCAGGTTATAAGGCTTGAATGTAGGAATGCCGGCACCTTTCATGAAGGCCACGGCCACGACGTTATACGCTTCGGGTATGTCGGTCAGCGCCATCTCTTTGAACAGGCCTTGCTGGTAACCTTGACCGGGTTCGGAAGGCCAGTTATGCCAGAACCCCATGAGAATATTTTTGCCTCTTATGTCCGGCATGGCTGAGGCTGCATCGACTGTTTTATTTTTATATTGATTAATGTTTTTTGGGTTGAGCATGGTCCGTGTCTCCGTCCGTTGGATTGACTGCAACGGGAGTTGATCACGAGAGGCGTTCTCAGGTAACTGTTAGAAATGATGGTATCGGCGTGACGGCTTTTGTGTCGGTGTGGCCAAGGCAGACTCACTTCATGATTGAAGTGAGTCTGCCTTGTAGGATCGCGTTGGCGGGATAATCTCTACTCGTGATTCACCGCCACACCTTTGAGGTAAGGAGCTGGCTCTGCGCCAAGGTTTTCCAGCATGCGCGCGCTGTACCAGTCGATGAAGTTGACCACGCCGAACTCATAGGTTTTCGAGTACGGGCCGGGCTGATAAGCGGTGGAGTTTATGCCGCGCTGGTTCTCTTCGGCCAGACGGCGGTCCTGATCGTTGGTGGCATCCCAGACCTGACGCATGCGCGCTACGTCGTAGTCCACGCCTTCCACTGCGTCCTTGTGGACAATCCACTTGGTGGTGACCATGGTTTCCTGCGCGCTGATCGGCCACACGGTGAACACGATGATGTGATCGCCCATGCAGTGGTTCCAGGAGTGGGGCAAGTGCAGGATGCGCATCGAGCCCAGTTCCGGGTTCTGGATGCGGCCCATCAGTTTTTTACAGCCGACCTTGCCGTCCATGGTCATAGAGACGGTGCCCTTGAGCAGCGGCATGCGCACGATACGGTTACGCAGGCCGAAGCTGGCGTGGGCGTAAGGGATTTTCTCGGCGTCCCACGCAGCGGCTGATGCGGCGACGTGGTCCTTGAACGCCTGATCGGCACGCGGGTCGGTGACGTCGTCCCATTCCAGCAGGGTCTTGAGCAATTCCGGGTGTGCACCGCCGCAGTGATAGCACTCGCGGTTGTTCTCCAGCACCAGCTTCCAATTGGCCTTCTCCATCAAGGTGGTTTGCACCGCCACCTTTGTGTTCTCCATGTCATAGGGTTCCATGTAGTGCTTGAGTGTCGCGAGGAACTCATCAATGGCAGGCGGGTTCTCCGCCAGGCTGATAAAGATGTAGCCGCCTGCAGTCTTGACGTGCACCGGCTTGAGGCCGAACTGCTTCATGTCGAAGTCGTCGCCCATTTCCGTGCCGGCATACAGCAGACGTCCGTCCAGTTCGTAGGTCCATTGATGATAATGGCAGACCAGTTTCGCGACTTTGCCTTTCTCGGCGGTGCACAGACGTGAGCCGCGATGGCGACACACGTTATGAAACGCGTTGACTGCCCCGTCCGGGCCGTGCACCACAAGGATCGGGTTCTTGCCGATCTGCAGTGTCAGGTAGTTGCCCTTGGTCGGGATTTCGCAGGTCATCCCGGCAATCAGCCATTCCTTGTGGAAAATTTCCTGCATGTCGATTTCGAACAGCCGTTCATCACTGTAAAAAGGCTGCGGTAGCGAGTAGGTGCGCTCGCGGCTCTGCAGCATTTCTGCAGTGGCCTTGCGTGCAGGTTCCAGCGGATCGCCCAGGCTCAAGGTTGCGGTGACGTCCATCGTTAAAATCCCTCATGACCGCGTCATGGGCGGCCTGCGAATGTGGCTGATACGGTTGTTGTCGCGTTGCACGCAAGACGCTGGATCAGTCGTTCATGCGGATTGCCCTTGATGTCGAGTGTGTAGCCGGGCGCAGGGCGAACCTTATCCATGGGCGACATGGCCGAATCCGTTCCCGACGCGAGAGCCCTTGTTCTTCGGGGCTGGTCGCGGTAAGTACGTGAATGTCGTTGATAGGTAAACGGCCGCCTCGCGCGTTACGCAGAATCCGCAGTATGAGAGGCCGACAGTCGGCTGTGGAGATCGAGTATGTCCCAAAGTTTCCTGAGCCCGGTCACGACCCAGACTTGGGCCAACGGGCGTCACCAGGTGCGCGTCGTCAAAGTCATCCAGGAAACCTGGGATGTACGCACGTTCTGCTTCATGGCCGACCAGCCGATCATGTTTTTCTTCAAGCCCGGGCAGTTCGTCACCCTGGAGCTGGAGATCGACGGCGTGCCGATCATGCGTTCGTACACCATCTCCAGTTCGCCGTCAGTGCCCTACAGTTTCTCGATCACCGTCAAGCGCGTGCCGGGTGGCAGGGTGTCCAATTACCTGCATGACACCTTGCACGAAGGGCAGGAGCTGGCAGTGCACGGACCGGTCGGGCTGTTCAATGCCATTGATTTCCCGAACCCGAAAATTCTCTACCTCAGTGGCGGTGTAGGAATTACCCCGGTCATGTCCATGGCACGCTGGTTCTACGACACCAATGCCAATGTCGACATGGTCTTCGTGCACAGCGCGCGCTCGCCCAAGGACATCATCTACCACCGCGAACTGGAACACATGGCCTCGCGTAACAACTTCAGCCTGCATCTGGTCTGTGAAAAACACGGGCTGGGCGAGCCCTGGGCGGGTTATCGCGGTTACCTGAACCAGAAGATGCTCGAACTGATGGCACCTGACTTCATGGAGCGCGAGGTATTCTGCTGCGGGCCGACGCCTTACATGACGGCGGTCAAGCGTCTGCTGCTGGAAAACGGTTTCAACATGGCGCAGTACCATGAAGAATCGTTTGGTGCGACGCCGCCTGAAGCAAGGGCCGATGCCGTCGAACAAGCCGAAATCGCTGCCGACGCCCCCGATGTCGACGCCGCTGATCTGCATCAGGTGGAATTCACCGACACCGGCAAGAGCATTCGCGTGGCCCCGGGCGAAACCGTCCACGCCGCCGCCGCCAAGCTCGGCCTGATGATCCCCAAAGCCTGCGGCATGGGCATCTGCGGCACTTGCAAGGTCATGAAGCTGAGTGGCGAAGTGGAAATGGAGCACAACGGTGGCATCACCGACGAAGATGTTGCAGAGGGCTACATCCTGTCCTGCTGCAGCGTGCCGAAAGGGGATGTGCGGATCGAGTATTGAGACAGGACGCAGAGCGTCGGACGATAGTTGAGATTATCGTTCCGCACGCTCCAGCGTCGGAATATATTGCGTGACGCTCTGCGTCACAGGTTCTGCGCTGCGCCGCGTAGTCAGGGTTTTGCTGGGCCTTCATGCCCCATTCTGACTCTGCCTGAAAGCCGCCAACGCAGGCAGCAATTGCTGGTCGATGGCCTGGCGGACGGCGGGGAGGAGGGTGGCGCTGCCGGTCAGGAGCTGTTCTACCATGCGGCGCAAGGCGGTGGCGCGTTCTGCGTTGAGGCCGCATACCGCTTGTGCGCATGCTTGTTCGGCTGTGGTGCCGCCTGGCGTTTCGAACCCCAGAGCTCTGAGCTGGCCAAGCAGGTCTTCCTGGTCAATCAAGTCCGCGTGCATCATGGCGTCTGTTCCTGTGATCGGGCTTTTTTCCGATTCTGGTAGGACGACGGGCTGCGGGCAACCCCCGCCTATCACGCGTGGCCGGATTGGCTACACGCACGTCGTTTTCAGTTCACGGCGCGGTCATGGGGCCTGGGGATTGTCTATCGTGCTGTCGATCATCACTTTTGCCATTTCCACCAGATGCATGATCGACAGCGTCATGTCTCGTTGCGTACCGGTCATGCTGTCGCTGAACTCGGCGGCGCTGGTCATGGCGCAACGCAGCAGGTCACTGGCGTGCATGAGTGCGTCTTCATGGCTGATGTTCGGATTAGCACTGAAGAGGGGCAGGTCGGGGACGATTTTCAGCATGTGAGACTCCTGATCGATCACTGGAAGGTCGTCACTCCGGCTACTGATCTGAAGGTGGCGGCCGAACGCAGGTAGTAGCCCGGTGATTAGGAACCGGTGCATCCGAAGACGCCCCACGCACGGCCACCATAGAGAGGCAGGCCGTAAAAAAGCGCCTTGCACAAGGTGGCGCATTGCGCCTGATCACATCGAGGGCTACTAATCCTCATCGCTGAATATGCAGCGACCGGCGCAGAGTAGAGATTGAAATCGGCCGGCACAATAGGCCGCGAGCTTCTCGGAAATTTCCTTCAAGCTAAAGAGACGAGTCCTGCAAATGCGCGACAGATTCTTGTTCATTGTTCAGGTTTGCTAGACTGCGCAGCTTGCCAGGAGCTGCCATGAATTACCGTCACGCCTACCATGCCGGCAACCACGCCGATGTGTTCAAACACCTCACGCTGACTCGCTTGATCGCCCTCATGGCGCGCAAGGAGCAGCCATTCGCCTATCTCGATACCCACGCCGGTCTCGGTCTTTACGACCTCAAGGGCGATCAGGCCACTCGCACGGGTGAATGGCTCGAGGGCGTCAGTCGTTTGTGGAATACCGAAGACTTGCCTGCGCTGGCGGCCGATTATCTGCAAGTGCTGCACGACATGAACCCTGATGGCGAACTACGCTACTACCCCGGCTCGCCCGAACTGGCCCGCCGCTTGACCCGCGAGCGCGAGCGTGTACTGCTCAACGAGAAGCACCCTGAAGACGGGCGTCTGCTCAAGGAAAACATGAAGGGCGACCGCCGCGTGGCGGTGCACTTGGGCGAAGGCTGGCATGTGCCGCGTGCCTTGCTGCCGGTCGCTGAAAAGCGCGCGATCATGCTCATTGACCCACCCTTCGAGCAGCTCGACGAAATGAAACGTTGCGCCGTCGCCCTCAAGGAAACCATCGGGCGCATGCGTCAGACGGTGGCGGCGATCTGGTATCCGATCAAGGACCCGCGTCTGCTGCGGCGCTTTTATCAGGATCTGGCAGACACCGGCGCGCCGAAGCTGCTGCGCGTCGAGCTGTACGTCCATCCGCTGGACACCCCGGCGAGCCTTAACGGCTCAGGCCTTGCCATCGCCAACCCGCCATGGGGCCTGGAAGAAGAGTTGCGCGAGCTGATGCCGTATCTGGCCGGGAAGCTGGGTCAGACCCAGGGCGGCTGGAAGATGGACTGGTTGATTGCGGAGTAAGTGAGCAGGCCTTGAGTGCCCGAAGGGCGCAGCACGAGTGTCGATTATCCTATCGACTCTCGTGCTGTGACGTCAGGCTCAGAACGCCAGCGTCACCCGTGCATTCAGCGTCTGATCAGACGCATCGCTGATCAACTGACCGTTGTAACTCACCCCGACGCTCAGCGTGTCGCTTAACCCCAGATCGACACCTGCGCCGAGCACCGCGGCACTGCGCGAGATCGGTGCCCCGGACAGTTCGAAGGTATCGCCGCCGCTGAAGGCTGCGCGGCTCTCTGGCGTCACGTCGCCGTAGGCACGACGCCAGCCCAGTGTCGCGTTGGGTTTGATCGCAACGCTGCCCGCATTCAAGCGAGTGGCGGCACGCAGGCCGACGGTGCTGAACGTGATGCTGTTGTCCTGAGACTTGTTCTCCAGTCTGACTGCGTTGCTGTTCTCATCGAAGGCGTCCGTGTCCAGTCGCACATGCGCGAGGTTGGCGAAGGGCTCAAGCTGCGCGTTGCCCAGCTCGATGGCGTAACCCAGCTCGCCAAACACCTGATTGGTCGCCGCTTTGTAGTCTTCTTTGAAATGCTCGGAAGAGCCCGGCAAGTCCAGTGTGCGCTTGGCTGTCAGCTCGTGCCAGGTGTGTACCGCGCCGAGGCGCAGGCCAAGCTGGCCCCATTTGGCGCCGGCATAAACGCCCAGATGGTAATTGTCGCTGTCAGTAGAGCCGGAGGCATGCCGCAGATCGAAGCTGCTGTTGCTGAAACCGGCCAGCGCGCCCAGACGCCAGGTGTCGTCGAGCGGCACGTCTGCGCCGAACAGCAGGCCGCTGGTATGCGTGTCGAGGCCCGACACATCACGAGTGCTTTCGGTCTTGCCGGTCGCGCCAATGGCCTGAGTCCAGACCACGCCACGCGTGTCATCACCGGCGAGAGTTTGTGTCGTGCTGCCGAATACGGGTGCCGACTGCGCTTGCTGCAGGCGATCGTTCATGGCGTTGCGCACCAGGCGACTGTCTTCGATCAGCGCCGATTGCGTCGACGCATGCAGCTCATTGGACAGTGCCTTGAACGTGGCCTGAGCGGTTGACGCGTCATCCTGCACCACCTGACGCCAGAGCGCATTGCCTGCGCCAGCGCTGTCCAGACCTTGCGCGACGGCTCGTGCATTGCGGCTGGTCGCCAGGCTGGAGAAGGTTCGTGCGTTACGGTCCAGCGTCAGCCCGACATCGGTTGCGGTGTAGTTCAACGTCGGGGTAAGGAAGGCGAAATTGGTTTGCACGGTGGCAAACGCACCACTCACGCCGCCGGCTGCCGAGAGGATCGAGTAACGGCTCGCGGCCAGCCAGTTGCCGCCTTCGACCAGTGAGAGTGTGCTGTTATTAATCGTCGCCCGGCCGCTGGCGACGATGCGGTCGGCATTGCCATTGGCGTCTGACTCGACCTGATAGACCGAGCCCTGAGCAAGGTTTACATCACCGTTGACGTTCAGTTGCCCGACCGAGTTGCCCGGCGCAACCACGCCGCTCTGCGCGACATTGATGCCGCCGACTGAGCCGTTGCCGCCCAGCGTTGCGCCTTGCTGCACGCTGACGATGGAGTTACCGAGGTTACCGTTGACCGCCAGACGACCCGCTTGCACGGTTGTCGCGCCGGACAGGCTGTTGTTACCGGTCAGGTTCAGCGAACCGGCACCACGCTTGATCAACGCACCGCTGCCTGCCAGCGTGTTGGCCAGGGCGTCGTTGGTCGATTGATCGACCACCAGCGTCGCGTTGTCGGTGATCGTGCCGCTGCCAAAGGCCTGAGCGTGACCGGTCAGCACGCCGCCGTTGATCACGGTGCCGCCCGAGTAGGTATTGTTGCCGGTCAGCATCAGGTTACCGGTGCCGTTCTTGATCAGCGCGCCGCTGCCGCTGATGTCGTTGCGCCAGGCGTCGATGGCGTTATAGCCGCCCAGGCTGGCGTTCATGTTGACCGTGACGTTGGCATTGAACGCTGCGTAGCCATCGCCTGCTGCGTACAGGTTCAGACGGCCATAGCCGCCGGACTGATCGATCACCGCGTAGCCCGACGAAATTTCAGTGGTCGCCAGGATCTCGCGGCGCTGACTCGCGTCCAGATACGGGAAGCGTGTTTCCAGCAACACTTCGGCGCTGACCGGCACTACGGGGGCCAGGTTGGTCGGGCCAACCGGGTCGAAGCCATAGGTCATGCGCGAGGTGTACAGCGCCTTGTCCAGCGCGTGTTGGGAGGTGCGGTCGGTGGCCGGGTCGATGGTTGCCATGCAATTGTTGACGTCGCCGCCGCACTGCGCGGTGAAATAACTCAGTGCCTGGGCGCGGGCGTCGGCGCGCAGTTGCGCGTTGGCCGGGTTGGACAGGTTGTCGATGGCAAAGTAGGTGGCGGTGATGCGCCCGCCCATCACGTCGAACGGCGAGTGCATGCCGGCTTCGATGCGGTTGTTGCCAATCTCCGAGGCGCGCAGCATCAACTCGCTGAAACGCTCAGGGATGGCGTAGCCCAATGCGTAGGAAGACAAATAGGCTGCGTTGGTATGCCCGCTGGGGAAACCCGAGTCGCTGGCTGGCGTGGTGCTTTGCGCCGGGCGCAGGGAAGGTGCAACCACGAACGCCAGGCTTTGCCCGTCCAGACTCTGACGCCACGGGCGCGGGTACAGATAATGAGACTTGGCCGGCGTGGTGGACGCATCGTTGCGCACGGCACCGACCAGATCGACCACCTTACCCAGCGCCGACGTCGAGCTGCCTGCGCCATTGCCCTTGTCGTCGTATTTGACGGTTTTGTTGCTGTCATCGAATTGCGTGATGGTGGTGAAAGCGCCAGCGCCTGCTCTGTAGGCCGCGGTCAACGAGCCCAGGCCGCTGGTGGCGCTGTAGCTCTGGTCACGGCGATCATCGAAATAGGCGGCGGTTTCCTGAGCCAGCGTGCGCGAGTTGGCGCGGTCAACCACGATTTGCAGGTTGCGCCGCAGCAGGCTCTGCCCCAGCGCGGTCGGTGTGCCGGTATCCCAGGTCGCACCGGTGGTCCACAACGTGTCGAACCCGGAAAGCAGATCGACGCCGTTGATCCTGTCGTCACCTGAGCGTCCTGCCGCATGCACTGAAACGGCCAGCATGGAAAGTATCAGGGACGACACCATGATCTGGGCAACCGGTTTATTGCATCGCATAGCGTGCGCCTTCACTCAATTCGAATAAGGCGCAGACCCTAGCAAGCAGGTCTTACACTGAGATGTATCTGCCATGACACATTTGTGGTGGTTGAGGGTGTATGCCGGATCGATGGAGCATACAGCGCTATCGATATTCTCTAACGGTATTTAAAATCTCTTTCTTATAGCTATACAGTTCCTTCTTTCAGTCATGCACGTTCTGGAGTCGGAGTTCTCATGCCAGCAGCCTCCCTCGCTTCATCGCCCACTCACATCGCTTCACAAGCGTTTGATGTGCGTCCATTCACCGACAGGGTGGGCGCGGAAATCGTTGGGCTGGACCTGTCCAGACCGCTGAACGATGTCGACTTCGCACGCGTGCATCAGGCGCATCTGGATCATCATGTCGTGGTGTTTCGTGACCAGCACATCACGCCGCAACAGCAGGTGGATTTCAGCCGTCGCTTTGGTGTGTTGCAGATCCACGTGCTCAAGCAGTTTCTGCTGGCCAATCACCCGGAAATCCTCATCGTTTCCAACATCGTCGAGAACGGTCAGCCGGTAGGTCTGGGCGATGCCGGTAAATACTGGCATTCGGATCTGTCCTATAAAGAGCTGCCGAGCCTGGGCTCGATGCTGTACGCCCAAGAGCTGCCGAGTGAAGGCGGCGATACGCTGTTCGCAGACATGCATCAGGCCTGGGATACCTTGCCGCAACACTTGCGCGATGCGGTTGAAGGGCGCTTTGCTGTTCACAGTTATACCGCGCGCTACGCCGAGGGCCATAACGCGGCCAATTGGCGGCCGACCCTGACGGCAGAACAACTGGCACAGGTGGTCGAAGTCAGCCATCCGGTTGTGCGCACTCATCCTGAAACCGGTCGCAAGGCGCTGTTTGTCAGCGAGGGCTTCACCACGCACATTCTCGGCCTGCCGGAAGACGAAAGTCAGCAGATTCTCCTTGAGCTGTACGCCCACAGCGTGCGCCCCGAGCATATCTATCGCCACCAGTGGCAAGCCAACGACATGGTGTTCTGGGACAACCGTTCTCTGATTCACTTGGCCGCCGGTTGCCCGGCCCATCTGCGCCGCAAACTGCATCGCACGACCATTCAAGGCACTGCGCCGTTTTGATTCAGGAGAGCCGTTCATGAATGCTGTCGCGCAAGGCCACACGGTCAGCACGAGCGCCCAACCGCAAGAAGCGCTGTTGCAGGTTCGCGGCGTCAGCCTCGAATACCGCACGCCAGAGCGCGTGGTGCGGGCGACGCATCAGGTCAGTTTCGAGATCGACCCTTCTGATCGCTTCGTCCTGCTCGGCCCGTCCGGCTGCGGCAAGTCCACGCTGCTCAAAGCGGTGGCCGGGTTCATTCAGCCCAGCGAGGGCGAGATTCGTCTGGCGGGCAGTCAGGTCACCGAGCCCGGCCCTGATCGTATCGTGGTGTTTCAGGAGTTCGACCAGTTGCCGCCATGGAAAACCGTGATCGAGAACGTCATGTTTCCACTGCTGGCGTCACGCACCTTGAAACGGCCCGAGGCACTGGAGCGCGCCCGTTATTACCTGGAGAAAGTCGGTCTCAGCGCATTTGCCGACGCCTATCCGCACACCTTGTCCGGCGGCATGAAAGCCCGTGTGGCGATTGCCCGCGCCTTGGCCATGCAGCCGAAAATCCTGCTGATGGACGAGCCGTTCGCCGCGCTGGACGCACTGACCCGCCGCAAGATGCAGGAAGAGCTGCTGGAGCTATGGGATGAAGTGCGCTTCACGTTGTTGTTCGTCACGCATTCGATCGAAGAAGCGCTGGTGGTGGGCAATCGCATCCTGCTGTTGTCGCCGCATCCGGGCCGTGTGCGCGCGGAAATCAACAGCCACCAGTACGACCTGAAAAGCCTCGGCGGCGTCGGCTTCCAGCAAACCGCACAGCGCATTCATCGCTTGTTGTTCGATGAAGGTGATGCCGGGACCGTCGAGCAGGAATTGAATTTTCAGGATATCCGGATTGCTTATTGATACGTGATTAATCGTTCGCTCTGCGCTCATCGTTATGCACTGGTATTGATACTCCGAAAACCGGGCTTCTGTGGGAGCGGATCGGTTGACGCTTCGCTTGTCCGCGAAGACAAGCTTCTGTGGGAGCGGACTTGTCCGCGAAGACGGTATTTCAGACGATGCATCTTCGGAGAATGTACCGGACCTTTCGCGAACAAGTCCGCTCCCACGTGACCATAAGCGCTCCAGAGCATTGGCACGACAGTCACAAACTGATTACTACCGAGAACCTAAACCATGAGCCTCGCACCGCCTGTTCGCGAAGAATACGAAGTCACGCTGGAGCCTTTCACGCAGGAAGACCTGGCCCGCGACCTGCCGCTGGCGCAGCGCATCTGGCAACTGGGCTGGGTGCGCAAAAGCGTGATCATGATCGCTCTTGCAGTGATCTGGGAGCTGGCTGCGCGCCTGCAAAACAACGACCTGCTGCTGCCGGGTTTCCTGCAAACGGCCGCCGCTTTTTATGACGGGCTGATCTCCGGCGAGCTGCCGAGCAAGGTGTGGATTTCCCTGACCGTGCTGATTCAGGGCTACCTGATCGGCATCGTGCTGGCGTTCGTCCTGACCACGCTGGCCGTGTCCACCCAGTTGGGCCGTGACCTGCTCACCACGCTGACCGCCATGTTCAATCCGCTGCCGGCCATTGCCTTGCTACCGTTGGCGCTGTTGTGGTTCGGGCTGGGGCAGAACAGCCTGATCTTCGTGCTGGTACATTCGGTGCTGTGGGCGCTGGCGCTCAATACCTACGCGGGTTTTCTCGGTGTCTCGGAAACCCAGCGCATGGCCGGGCGCAACTATGGCCTCAAGGGTTTGCGCTTTGTCTGGCATATCCTGATTCCCGCCGCGCTGCCCTCCATTCTCGCCGGCCTGAAAATCGGCTGGGCCTTTGCCTGGCGCACCCTGATCGCCGCCGAGCTGGTCTTCGGCGCATCGTCCGGCAAGGGCGGTCTGGGTTGGTACATCTTCCAGAATCGTAACGAGCTGTACACCGACAAAGTCTTCGCAGGCCTGGCAGCGGTGATCCTCATCGGTCTGCTGGTCGAGAACCTGCTGTTCGCCAACATCGAGCGCCTGACCGTCAAGCGCTGGGGCATGCAGCGTTGATTCGCCGTCTTCTTTTGAATAATCAGGGTGAGAACAACATGACAACTGCATTTCACCGCCCGGCACTGAGTGTGCTGGCAGCCACTCTCGGCCTGTTCGGCGCACTGGTCAGCAGCGGCGCGCAGGCGGAAGGCAAGATCAGCATTGCTCAGCAATTCGGCATCGGCTATCTGATCCTCGACGTGGTGCGCGATCAGAAACTGATCGAAAAGCACGGCAAAGAGCAGGGCCTGGACATCAAGGTTGACTGGAACAGCATCTCCGGCGCCACGGCAATGAACGAAGCGCTGCTGGCCGGTGCCCTGGACGTGGTGTCGGCAGGCGTGCCACCGATGCTGACCATCTGGGACCGCACCAAGGGCAAGCAGAACGTCAAGGCCATCGCCTCGCTGGGCTCGATGCCCAACTACCTGCTGACCAACAACCCCAACGTGAAAACCATCAAGGACTTCACTGACCAGGACCGCATCGCCGTGCCTGCTGCTGGCGTGGGCTTCCAGTCGCGCACCTTGCAGATCGAGACGGCCAAGGTGTTTGGTAACGACAACTACAAGAAATTCGACAACATCTCGGTGAGCCTCGCGCACCCGGATGCCACCGCAGCATTGCTGGCGGGCGGTTCGGAAATCAACTCGCACTTCTCCAGCCCGCCGTTCCAGTACCAAGCGCTGGAAAACCCCAACGTCCACAAAGTGCTCAGTTCCTATGACGTGCTCGGCGGTCAGGCCACGTTCAACATGCTCTACACCACCGAAAAATTCCACGACGAAAACCCCAAGACCTACAAGGCGTTCTACGACGCGCTGGCCGAAGCCGAGAAGATCATCAAGGCCGACAAGCCCGCTGCCGCGCAGACCTACATCCGCGTCGAGCAATCGAAGCTGCCGCTGTCGCTGGTAGATAAGATCGTTTCCGACCCGGAAATCGACTTCACCATCACCCCGCAGCGCACCTTCATCTACGCCGAAAAACTGCATGAACTGGGTGTGCTGAAAAACAAGGCGGCGAGCTGGAAGGACTACTTCTTCGAAGAAGCGCATGGCACCGAGGGCAGCTGATCGGCGCGGTTTGAAGATGACGCGGAGCGTCATGAAGGGCATTCCCACGCGGAGCGTGAGGAACGATAATCTCAACTATCGTGCGGCGCTCCGCGTCGCATGCCGTTCTGGACGCTCCGCGTCCTCTTGGCGACGCAGAGTGTCACGAACGGTAGGTTGTCCGGGAGATCACTTATCGTTCCAACGCTCCGCGTAGGAATGCCGTTCTGGACGTTCTGCGTCCTCTTCTGAAAGAATCAGGTTACTTCTGCTCACGAAAAACCTGTCCTGCACAGACTGTGTGAAAACCTAGCAATCTGCGCAGCGCTCAAAGAAAATGCTCCGTATCGAAAGATACAGAGCATTTTTCGTTATGGCCTACATCCAAGGTGAGTCCCGCAGCCAGACCAGCCTATTCCCGGTCTCGCTGGAAGAGTTGATCCCCGAGGATCACCTCGTTCGTGTCATTGACCTGTACGTTGCCAGGCTCGATCTGGTGCAACTGGGCTTCGATAAAGCGATTCCAAAAAGCACGGGGCGCCCTGCTTATGATCCCGCCGATCAGCTAAAACTCTACCTCTACGGCTATTTTCAGCGGATTCGCTCATCGCGACGTCTTGAAGCCGAGTGTCAGCGCAACATCGAAGTGATGTGGCTGATCAACCGGCTCAAGCCCGACTTCAAGACCATCGCCGATTTTCGCAAGAACAATAAACCCGCCTTCATCGCGACCTGCCGTGCTTTCGTTCGGTTTTGTCGCACGGCAGGCTTGATCGCCGGTGAGTTGGTGGCCATCGACGGCAGCAAGTTTCAGGCGGTCGCATCCTCACGGCGTCATGTGAATTTGAAGCAGCTCAAGCGCCAGGAAGAAAAACTGGATAAGCGCATCGCTCAGTATCTGGCCGAGCTGGATGAGGCCGACAAGGCTGAAACCACAGATTCAATTGATCGCAGCGCAATCAAGGTAGCCCTGGCACAGCTTGAGGCTCGACAACAGGATAATCAGAGTTGCCAGGCACTGATGCGTTCGATGGGCATCGAGCAGTTCAACACCCATGAAAGCGATGCCCGAATGATGCGCACGGCCAAAGGGCCACGTGTGGCCTACAACGTGCAAACCGTCGTGGACGCCGAGCATTGCCTGATTTTGCATCATGAGGTCACCCAAGATGGCGATGACCGAAAGCAACTGGAGCCGATGGCCAAGGCCGCCAAAGCAGAGTTACAGCAAGATGATCTGACGGTCACTGCCGATGCCGGCTACTCCAATGGCAAGCAGTTTCAGGCCTGCGAGGATGCTTCGATTACGGCCTATGTACCGCCCAATCGTTCGAAAAACCCTGGCAGTCAGGAAGAGCAGCTCTTTGAGCGAAAAGACTTTATCTATGAGACCGGACACGATCGTTTCCAGTGTCCGGCAGGCAAATGGTTAACGCTAAAACAGCACAACAAAGGTGATCGGATCTATCAGGCTGAGGTCGATGACTGCGCCAACTGCGCGCTGAAAACGCAATGCACTCGAGCCCGGCGCCGTTATGTCTCACGACATGCCCATGAAGAGGCTTTCGAGCGGATGGAGCAAAGAATGCAGGCGCATCCTGAGATGATGGCCAACCGAAGATCCATCGTTGAGCACCCCTTCGGCAACCTCAAGCAATGGCTATTTGGTAATGGCCGTTTCTTGCTGCGACAACTGGAGGGTACAAAAGCTGAAATGGCCTTGGCGGTGAATGCCTATAACCTGAAACGAGCGATTAAAGTGCTCGGTGTGCGCCATCTGATGGCTTTGATGGGCTGAGCGGACATTTTTTTCGTCTGCTGCCAATACAAAAAAAACGCCCCGAACAAGTCGGGGCGTTTGCTTGGGCCTTCATCAGTGTGTTTTCACACAGTCTGTGCAGGACCTTTCTTTCAGTCTTTTCTCTTTCCTGTGTATGACCTTTCCTAGAAAATCCCGGGCCCTTGCGCCTGCCACATCTGCACACCAGGCTGCGTCGGTCGCTGATTTCAGCGATCGGGTTTAGCAGCCTGTTTGTGGATTACAAGTGGCGCAAGTGCCGTTTATGGCGGCTTTGCGTGGGGCACCTTCGGGTGCGCCGGTTGCTTGCGCTTGTTCCACACCGGTCTGCTAACCCGCGTCAAAGTCGCCACCCTTGTTTGTTTAGCAGCAAGCATCGAGTGGTCTTGTCAGCTAAAGGAATAAGCGATGATCAACTCAACCCCGTCCCCGCCGCTCCCCAACTCTCTTGAAGATTCCCTGATACAGGTCAGCGAAATACTGCGCTGTGCCTCTGCTACCGCTTACGAAACCGGTGACAACCTCGATGGCCTGAAACGTGATCTGGCGTTCTCGGTGGTGCATCTGATCAACATGGCCAAGGCCGAGCTGGAATGTGTTCAGAGCCACTGACAGCCCCTGACGCAACCTAGCAGTTCTACGAGTAGCCGCTGCGGTCCCGGCAATGCATTGTGTGCCTGAAGAGGCCTGCCTCGCTGATCAAGACCACTCCGGTTACCCGCCATGCGCCAGCAAGCTACCCTGTGCCGTTACCGCTATGACGCGCTTGACCGGCTCGCGACTCGTACGCCGATGGCGGGTGCCATTGCCCGCTCGTTCTATCAGTCCGAGGCCTTGGTCAGCGAGATTCAAGGTGCAGAACACCTTCGATTCCTGCGTCACGGCCGTCAAGTGCTGGCCACACAGGCAGCGCTTGCCACGCTGTTGATCGGCTCAGACCGACAGCACAGCGTGTTACACACCGTATCGGCCAACTTGCCTGACCCTATCGCCTACACACCCTACGGGCATCGGCAAGCGTTGCACCAACTGCCAGGCTTCAACGGTGAGCGGCCTGACCCGTTGACCGGTCATTATCTGCTGGGCAACGGCTATCGCGCCTACAACCCCGTTCTGATGCGTTTCAACAGCCCTGACAGCCTCAGTCCGTTTGGCAAGGGCGGAATCAACGCGTATGGGTATTGTGCGGGGGATCCGGTCAATCGATCTGATCCCACGGGGCATGGACTCGTTGATGATGTGCAAACGTCCATCTACCTTGGCGCAGCCCTTTTTACCGGAGTTATTGGTCTTCTGATGGCTCGTTCGTCTATAAAGGCTGTGCTAAAGGGAGTGAAGCTAGGGAGACGCTGAACAATTAACCCGTTCGCACCGTCCCCATTTCCAAGCCGGTTTTTTTCAACCTGCCGGCCTTATTTTACGTTTCTCGAGCAGATTTCTGCCCTCATTTTGCTGAAAGGCGGGCCAGTCCCGCCTTTCAGATGGATTTATCCTGCCGTCTGTTGTAAATACCGCTTGGCCAGCATCAGATTGGCCAACCCAAACAAACTGAACAACTGCGCTGTATTCTTTTCCAGCCCACGGTAGCGAACCTTGCGATGATTGAAGCGCACCTTGATTACCTGGAAGGGGTGCTCGACCTTGGCACGCAGTTGCGCCTTGGCATATTCAATTTTGCGCTTGACCCGATACAGCACGCTGCCTTCGCCGTGCTGCTTGTAACTGCTTGGCCGTTCTGCAATCGACCAGATAACGTCCCGTTCAGCATGCTCCGGTCGCTTGGCCGCACCGGTGTATCCAGCGTCACCCGAAACATAGGTTTCGTCACCGTGAAGCAACTGGCCAACCTGGGTGACATCCGCCACGTTAGCGGCCGTCCCTACTACGCTGTGCACCAGCCCCGACGTGGCGTCTACACCAATGTGGGCCTTCATCCCAAAGTGCCATTGATTGCCTTTCCTGGCCTGATGCATCTCAGGATCACGCTTGCCTTCTCGGTTCTTGACCGAGGGCGGCGCGGCGATCAGAGTAGCGTCGACGATAGTGCCTTCCTTGAGCAGCAGCCCCCGGCTGGCCAGATGCTGGTTAATCGTTTCAAACAGCAGCCGGGTTAGCTGATGGACTTCCAGCAAGCGGCGAAAACGCAGCAAGGTGGTGGCATCCGGTGCAGACTCGCGACCCAGGTCGATACCCATAAAACCGCGGATGGCCTGGCTGTCGTAGACGGCATCTTCGCAACCTTCATCGGAGAAACCGAAACACTGCTGCACGACGTACATGCGCAACATGCGCGACACCCCTATCGCAGGGCGTCCGCGCTTGCCTGCGGTGTTGCTATAAAACGGCGCCACTTGCGCCTCCAGCAGGGCCCAGGGCACCAACTGTTCAAGGTCAGCCAGGAAGCGATCTCGGCGAGTCTGCTTTTTCTTGCCGGTATATTCGAGTTCGGAGAAGGTCTTCTGCACGCGCGTAACGCTCACGGAGAGGGAGGCTGTTGAAGGAACTTAGTGTGCCAAGGGTGGGGACAGTTGGCTATTTTTGCAGCGCCTCCCTAGGAGGGTGTAGACAAAATCATGTAGTGAGTCGGCGCGCGAGTATTCGAGCCTCGGCCAACCAAACCCATGCCTCGCTTACCGCAAAAAGGCGATCATGATGCATGATCAGTCGCCGAGCTCTCTCATTCCAGGCATGAGTTCGCTCCACTACCCATCGCTTGGGCATGACCACAAATCCAGTCTGAACAGGCTCCACGGAAAATAGATCGCCTTGTTCAGAGTGCCATTGCCCTGTTCTTCTGTTATTCGGGCCACGGATCACTTGAACATCGATAGCGTGCAGTTGATGGGTGCGCTGTGCCCATTTTCCTGCGTACGCACTATCAACAAAAAGCGTGCTCAGTGACGGATATTTTTCCTTCGAGTACGCCACCGCATCATCCGCCGCGTCACGATCCTGCACGCTTGCAGCACTGATACTGACAGCCAGCAGCAGGCCCAATGTATCGACAATCAGACTTCGTTTACGCCCCTTCACTTTTTTGCCTGCGTCGTAGCCGCTGTCACCGCCTTGAGGAGAACTGCGGGTCGACTGTGAATCCAGGATCGCTGCTGACGGGCTGTCAGCGCGTTCTTCCCGCTCACGCCATTGAGCTCGCAAGCGATCATGCATTTGCTCGAACTTGCCTTGAGCGCTCCACCGGCGGAACGTTTTGTAGACATTGTCCCAATGAGGAAAATCGCGGGGTAGCATTCGCCGTGAGCACCCCGTGCGTACGACATAGCAACAGGCTTCCAGCAACGTGCGCCGAGAGTGAAGCGGTGGCACTCCTCGTCCGCCCTGGCTTTCAAACAGGTCGGCGACCAGTGCCCACTCGGTATCTGTCAAGCAACTCGGATATAGCTGCTCCGGCAGTTGGCGGCGATGGGTTTCATTGTAGCCATAGGCTTTATTAGGTTCAGGTGACTGAAAACTTCCCTTGGCCCGCTGCTTTACACGCGTAATCCCTGCCATTTTCAACGCTTTTGCAAAGGTGTCGGGATGCGCAGTGATACCGGTTTCGGCGAAGAATACGAGCGCCAATTCGGCCTGGCTGGAATAGGGCTGTGCATGAGCGAGTTTCACCAGCACGGGATAGTGCTCGGCGGCAATCGAGCGAGGACGTCCGGTTTTAGGCATGGCTTGAGGGCTATTCAGACAAGGGAGTGAAAGTTTAATTTATTTTGTCTACACCCTCTAGGGAGACGCTGAACAATTAACCCGTTCGCACCGTCCCCATTTCCAAGCCGGTTTTTTTCAACCTGCCGGCCTTATTTTACGTTTCTCGAGCAGATTTCTGCCCTCATTTTGCTGAAAGGCGGGCCAGTCCCGCCTTTCAGACGGATTTATCCTGCCGTCTGTTGTAAATACCGCTTGGCCAGCATCAGATTGGCCAACCCAAACAAACTGAACAACTGCGCTGTATTCTTTTCCAGCCCACGGTAGCGAACCTTGCGATGATTGAAGCGCACCTTGATTACCTGGAAGGGGTGCTCGACCTTGGCACGCAGTTGCGCCTTGGCATATTCAATTTTGCGCTTGACCCGATACAGCACGCTGCCTTCGCCGTGCTGCTTGTAACTGCTTGGCCGTTCTGCAATCGACCAGATAACGTCCCGTTCAGCATGCTCCGGTCGCTTGGCCGCACCGGTGTATCCAGCGTCACCCGAAACATAGGTTTCGTCACCGTGAAGCAACTGGCCAACCTGGGTGACATCCGCCACGTTAGCGGCCGTCCCTACTACGCTGTGCACCAGCCCCGACGTGGCGTCTACACCAATGTGGGCCTTCATCCCAAAGTGCCATTGATTGCCTTTCCTGGCCTGATGCATCTCAGGATCACGCTTGCCTTCTCGGTTCTTGACCGAGGGCGGCGCGGCGATCAGAGTAGCGTCGACGATAGTGCCTTCCTTGAGCAGCAGCCCCCGGCTGGCCAGATGCTGGTTAATCGTTTCAAACAGCAGCCGGGTTAGCTGATGGACTTCCAGCAAGCGGCGAAAACGCAGCAAGGTGGTGGCATCCGGTGCAGACTCGCGACCCAGGTCGATACCCATAAAACCGCGGATGGCCTGGCTGTCGTAGACGGCATCTTCGCAACCTTCATCGGAGAAACCGAAACACTGCTGCACGACGTACATGCGCAACATGCGCGACACCCCTATCGCAGGGCGTCCGCGCTTGCCTGCGGTGTTGCTATAAAACGGCGCCACTTGCGCCTCCAGCAGGGCCCAGGGCACCAACTGTTCAAGGTCAGCCAGGAAGCGATCTCGGCGAGTCTGCTTTTTCTTGCCGGTATATTCGAGTTCGGAGAAGGTCTTCTGCACGCGCGTAACGCTCACGGAGAGGGAGGCTGTTGAAGGAACTTAGTGTGCCAAGGGTGGGGACAGTTGGCTATTTTTGCAGCGCCTCCCTAGTGTGCTGTTCGCGAAATATCTTTTCGTTATTTTCGGCTACACTTCAGATGTCATCCCAGCCGTGGAGAGCTTATCGTGAGCGCTCTGGACATCACGCTTAGCCTTGAAGAAACGATCGAACTCAAACGACGCGTTCGCTCTGCCACCATACCTCAGCGAGAGGGTCGTCGAGCACGCATAATCCTGCTGGCTGCCGAAGGTGAAACCCGAGACAACATTGCACGTTTGACGGGCTTTTCCTGCCCAACGATCACGCTCTGGTGCCAGCGTTTCCAGGCTCGTCGACTGGACGGACTGGTCGACGAACCTGGGCGTGGACGCAAGTCATCTTTGCCTGCCGAGACAGTTCGCCGTGTCCTGGAACAGGTCACCCGTCCTCGCATCGGAGAACCACGCTGGAGCTGTCGGAGCATGGCAAAGGCGGCGGGTATTTCCTCGACCACCGTCCATAAGCTGTGGGCTGCCAATGATTTAAAGCCCCACCTGACGCGCACATTCAAGTTGTCCAACGATCCGCAGTTTGAGGAGAAATTCTGGGATGTGATCGGGCTTTATCTGGCCCCACCGGATAAGGCTTTAGTGTTGTGCTGTGATGAGAAAAGCCAGGTTCAGGCGTTGGAGCGAACACAGCCGGGTTTGCCTTTGGGCATCGGTCATATCCAGACTAAATCCCATGATTACACCCGTCATGGCACGGTCACGTTATTCGCCGCACTGGATTACCTCCAAGGAAAATTGATCAGCAGCATCGAGCGTCAGCACCGGCATCAAGAGTGGTTGGCCTTTCTCAAGAAGATCAATAAAGAAACGCCCAAACACCTCCAGCTTCATCTGATCGTCGATAACTACGCGACCCACAAGCATGCCGCAGTGAAGGCCTGGCTGGCGAAGCATCCGCGTTTTCATATTCATTTCACGCCGACCTCCAGCTCTTGGATGAACATGGTTGAACGCTTCTTTCGAGACATCACGGTGTATCTTCGCGACGGCAGTTTTGCCTCGGTTCGCGAGCTGGAGAGCTCCATTACAGCGTTCATGGCGTTACGTAATGCTCAGCCGACCCGATACGTTTGGAACGCAAAGGGAGAGGAGATTCTGAACAAAATTCAACGGGCGCGTGAAGCACTTGAAACCGCAGGCAATAAGTAACTTATTTCGAAAACATCACACTAGGGAGGCGCTGATTTATTCGATTTTTCGTCCCTGCAACGCTCTGGAGGCCTTGATTTATCAGGGGGCAACAGCTGGGTTTTAGAATAAATCAGCGTCTCCCTAGGGAGCCGCTGATTTATTCGATTTTTCGTCCCGGCAACGCTCTGGAGGCCTTGATTTATCTGGGGGCAACAGCTGGATTTTAGAATAAATCAGCGGCTACCTAGGTATCCTCTGAAAAAGCCCATTTTTTTGGAGAGGAACCGGGCTGGAGCGCCTGTATTTACTGGCTTCGACTTTTGAAGAAAAGGCTTTTTCAGACCTTCCCTAAAGCCCGATGTAAACGCTATCGATAATGTCCTCTCCAAGACGCCCGCGCTCAGAAGATCGGCGAACACGGCGGAAAAAGTCTCAGGAGCCATTGGTGTCGGGGCGCTTATTGCCAGTGCGACATGGACCGCATCTTATATTGCAGGAAAGTTTGAAAGTAATTCGCTGGCGGTTCGCACGCTGAGAAGCGTTGCTATAGTTGTTATTATCCCTGTCGTCGGGCTGCGTGGCTGGACGTATAATCGTTCCAGACTTGCAGGGCGAGCTGCAAAAAAAGCTGCGAAGTTGGCGCCGATCGCAGTACCTGACGACCGTATCATTCACGCCTCAGGTTCAAGCATTCGGAGCGGCGATCCAGAGATTGAAACAACTTATCTTTGAACGTCCTCTTCGCTCTTTGCATAAACCCTGCCGCTGGTATTTCTACCAGTAGACCGGTATCCCGACCTGGGTCACGCTAAAGCCCTGACTTTATCATCATCAGGGAAAGATAATGGCTACCCTCTGCAAGTAAACCTACGACCCGCTGGACCGTGTGTCCACATTGACCCCGCTGGCTCAGGCCGTCTCCAACCGGTTCTACAGCGGCGAGCAACTGATGACCGAGTTGCAGGGCGACAGGCAACGAAACTGTATCCGCGCAGGCGGCCAGCTATTGGCGCAGCAGAGTCGCGAGGGCGAAGAGGTTGTGACGACGATGATCGCCAGCGACCTGCACAACAGCGTTCTGTACGCGAGCGAAGACGGGAGGCAGGCTGATATCGTCTATACGCCGTTCGGGCATCGTCAAGCCGAGCAGACTATTGCCGATCTACCCGGTTTCAACGGCGAGCAGCCTGACCTGGTAACCGGCCACTACCTGCTCGGCAATGGCTATCGTGCCTACAACCCTGTGTTGATGCGTTTTAACAGCCCGGACAGTTTGAGCCCGTGTGGTGAGGGCGGGTTGAATACGTATGCGTACGGGCTAAACAATCCGATCAAATACATAGACCCGACCGGGCATTTTTCGTCTTTCTTAAGTGGGATTTTGGCAGCTGGGTTATTGCTCACTGGAGGTGGGTCAATTTATGTGTCTACTCACGTAAAAGAATCGAATCCAACACTCAGTGGGGTGCTTATGGGCGTGGGCAGTGCGTTAGCTGTTGTGGGCGTTGGTTTTGCTCTGAGTTCAATTGTAAAGAAGGCTGCTGGAGTGGGGCGTTCAATCCCTAACCTGAAGAGTATCGAGCTTGCTAGACGGAACCGCGGTTTGGCAGTCAGAAATCCGCTAATACTTTCAACTCGACTTCCTGAGCAATCCGCTGCTGGGTTGCAGGCTACACCCTTTACATTGCTACGACCAAAACTATCATCACCAAACGTTGCACCGGCAACGTCGTCTATTCGCAGAGCAGGTTACCCTAAATACAAAACTATAAGAAAGCCTGTTTTTAAAGCGTATTTATCTGGTGTCCACAAGATGCCAACGATTATTGAAGAGTTGCCGACTACCATTCGCCAGGGTACTGAATCGTTGGCTTAATCGATAAGCTACGCTTAATTTCGGCAGTGACGCTCAAGGCAACGTCCCTGCCGAAATTCGAACCGGCAAAACTCAAAAGAAATGAGCTGAGTCCCTTTGGGCCAATCACTCATTTGAAGGTCTTTCTTGTCTACCCGCTTTCTGCCCCGTTAAGGAGACGCTGATTTATTCTAAAACCCAGCTGTTGCCCCCAGATAAATCAAGGCCTCCAGAGCGTTGCAGGGACGAAAAATCGAATAAATCAGCGCCTCCTTAATGAACCCTCCCTCTCGCGCACAGTCGCATACTCACGCTATTCTCTCGCCCTGATCACGCCCGCATCCGGCAGTTGCACAAGGAGTCTGCATGCCCGTTCGTATTTCACAACTGGTTACGTTCGGTCTGGCCGCTGCCTTGGCGGCGCTGGCAGGCTGTGGCGAGGAGAAACCGCTCGCGCCGGAACTGCCAAGGGTTTATGTGCAAAAGGTGAAAAGCGCCGATTTCGCGGCCAGCGTGGCGCTGACCGGTGACGTTCAAGCCCGTGTGCAGACCCGCCTGTCGTTTCGGGTCAATGGCAAGATCATTCAGCGCAATGTGGATGTCGGCGACCGGGTCACTGCACGGCAGGTGCTGGCCCGACTCGACCCCAAGGATTTGCAGATCAATGTCGATTCGGCTGCTGCCTCTGTGGCCGCCGAGCAGGCTCGCGTGAGTCAGGCCAGCGCTGCTTTCGTGCGTCAGCAAAAACTGTTGCCCAAGGGTTACACCAGCCGCAGCGAATATGACTCCGCGCAGGCGGCCGTGCGCGGCAGCGAAAGTTCGTTGAAAGCCGCACAGGCGCAGTTGGCCAATGCCCGCGAACAGTTGAGTTATACCGCGCTGGTCGCGGATGCGCCGGGGGTGATCACTGCGCGCCAGGCGGAAGTCGGGCAGGTGGTGCAGGCGACGGTGCCTATTTTTGATCTGGCGCGTGATGGTGAGCGTGATGCGGTGTTCAATGTTTACGAATCACTGTTCGTCGAGCCGCCTACCGACCAGATCGTGCAGGTCACGCTGCTCGATAATCCGAACATCAAGGTCAGCGGCAAAGTGCGTGAAGTGACCCCGGCGGTTTCGGCGCAAACCGGGACTTTGCAGGTCAAGATCGCTCTGGACCCGCTGCCGGAGGGCATGGACCTCGGTTCGGTGGTCAGTGTGGCGCTGAGCGCGCGAGCCAATGCCAGCGTCGAGTTGCCATGGTCGGCGCTGACCAAGGACCTCGGCGAGCACTTGGGTAAACCCGCTGTGTGGGTGGTAGACGAGCAGGGCAAGGTCAATCTGCGCAAGGTGACTGTTACCCGTTACCTGACCTCCAAAGTCATCATCGGCGATGGGCTTAAAGGTGGAGAGAAAGTCGTGGTCGCTGGCGGACAACTGTTGCACCCGGACATGCAAGTCGAAATTGCCGAGCAACCGCAACCGCAGCATGCGCAGGTGCAGCCATGAAGCGCCTGTCCTGTGTTTTGATGAGCAGCGTTCTGTCAAGCAGCTTTTTGTTGAGCGGCTGTGGCAAGGACGAAGCACCTCCCGAGCCGATTCGACCGGTCGTGTTCGTTGAAGCCCAGCCAGAGTCGATGCAGGATTTCGGACGTTTCGCTGGCAATATCCAGGCGCGTTATCAGAGCGTGCTGGGATTTCGGGTGGCAGGGCGCATTGCCCGCCGCAACGTGGACGTCGGCAGCGAAGTGAAGAAAGGCGATCTGCTTGCAACCCTCGATCCGACCGATCAGCAGAATAACGTGCGCGGTCGCCAGGGCGATCTGGCCAACGTTGAAGCGCGGTGGATCAACGCCCAGGCCAATGCCCGCCGTCAGCAGGAACTGTTCGACCGCGGTGTGGGTGCCCAGGCGCAACTGGACATCGCGCAGACCGACCTGAAAACCGCACGTTCATCGCTGGAGCAGGCCAAGGCCGCCGAGCAGCAGGCGCGCGATCAGTTGGGCTACAGCGAACTGCGCAGCGATCATGACGCGGTGGTCACCGAGTGGAAGGTCGAAGCCGGGCAGGTGGTCACCGCCGGTCAGGAAGTGGTGACGCTGGCACGTCCTGACATCAAGGAAGCCGTTATTGATATGCCTGCCGCATTGGCCGAGCAACTGCCCGACGACGTGGTGTTCACCGTTGGCAGCCAACTGGATCCGCAGGTGAACACCACGGCGATCATTCGTGAAATCGAACCGCAGGCCGACCGTACAACGCGCACTCGCCGTGCGCGGCTGTCGCTGACTGACACGCCGCCTGCGTTCCGGCTCGGCACGGCGATCAGTGTGACGCTCAGCTCGCGCATCACGCCGCGCATGCGCCTGCCGATCAACGCCTTGCAGGACGTCGACGGCAAGCGCCGCATCTGGGTCATCGATTCGCAGAGCCAGACGGTCAACCCGAGAGAAGTGAATATCATCAGCCGTGACAGCGACAGCTTTGTGCTGGCAGACGGCGTCAAAGCGGGTGAAAAAGTCGTGAGCGCAGGCGTCAACAGCCTCAAGCCGGGTCAGAAAGTCAAAGTCGATGAGGAAAGCCCGCGATGAAAGGGAATTTCAATTTATCCGAGTGGGCCATCAAGCATCAGTCGTTTGTCTGGTACCTGATGTTCGTCGCGCTGTTGATGGGCGTGTTTTCCTACATGAAGCTTGGGCGTGAGGAAGACCCGTCCTTCACCATCAAGACCATGATTATTCAGACCCGTTGGCCGGGCGCGACGGTGGACGAGACCCTGGAGCAGGTGACCGACCGAATCGAAAAGAAACTTGAAGAGCTCGACTCACTGGACTACGTGAAGAGCTATACCCGACCGGGCGAGTCCACGGTTTTCGTTTACCTGCGTGACACCACCAACGCCAAGGCGATACCGGAGATCTGGTATCAGGTGCGCAAGAAGGTCGACGACATTCGTGGCCAGTTCCCGCAAGGGCTGCAAGGCCCGTCGTTCAACGACGAGTTCGGCGATGTGTACGGCTCGATCTATGCGTTTACCACCGACGGCTTCTCAATGCGCGAGTTGCGCGATTACGTCGAGAAGGTACGTGCCGACATCCGCGACGTGCCCGGTCTGGGCAAGGTCGAGATGATCGGCCAGCAGGATGAAGTGCTGTACCTGAATTTCTCCACGCGCAAACTCGCTGCGTTGGGCATCGACCAGAGCCAGGTGGTGCAGAGCCTGCAATCGCAGAACGCGGTGACGCCTGCCGGGGTCATCGAAGCCGGGCCGGAGCGGATTTCCGTGCGCACGTCTGGCCAGTTCGCTTCCGAGAAGGACCTGGCAGCGGTCAACCTGCGGATCAACGACCGCTTTTACCGCCTGAGCGACGTTGCCGACATCACTCGCGGTTACACTGACCCGCCCAAACCATTGTTTCGCTTCAACGGCAAACCGGCCATCGGCCTGTCCATCGCCATGCAGAAGGGCGGCAACATTCAGGCGTTCGGCAAGGCGCTGCACGAGCGCATGGACGCCACCACCGCCGAGCTGCCGGTGGGCATCGGCGTACACAAGGTCTCCGATCAGGCCGAGGTGGTGAACAAGGCCGTGGGCGGCTTCACCAGCGCGTTGTTCGAGGCGGTGATCATCGTGCTGCTGGTCAGCTTCGTCAGCCTCGGGTTTCGCGCGGGGCTGGTGGTCGCGTGTTCTATTCCGCTGGTGCTGGCGATGGTGTTTGTGTTCATGGAATACAGCGGCATCACCATGCAGCGAATTTCACTCGGCGCGCTGATCATCGCCCTCGGTCTGTTGGTGGACGACGCCATGATCACCGTGGAAATGATGGTCACACGGCTGGAAATGGGTGAAACCAAGGAGCAGGCCGCCACTTACGCCTACACCTCGACAGCGTTCCCGATGCTCACCGGTACGCTGGTGACAGTGGCCGGCTTTGTGCCGATTGGCCTGAACAACAGCTCTGCGGGGGAGTACACCTTCACGCTGTTTGCCGTGATTGCCGTGGCGATGCTGGTGTCGTGGGTGGTTGCCGTGCTGTTCGCGCCGGTGATCGGCGTGCATATTCTGAGCGCCAACATCAAGCCCAAATCCGAAGAGCCAGGCCGCGTCGGGCGGGCCTTCAACAGCAGCATGCTCTGGGCCATGCGCCATCGCTGGCTGGCGATCGGCATCACGGTCGGGTTGTTCGCCGCGTCGCTGCTCTCCATGCAGTTCGTGCAGAACCAGTTCTTCCCGTCATCGGACCGCCCGGAAATTTTGGTCGACCTGAACC
Source organism: Pseudomonas cannabina (assembly GCF_900100365.1). Lineage (NCBI taxonomy): Bacteria > Pseudomonadati > Pseudomonadota > Gammaproteobacteria > Pseudomonadales > Pseudomonadaceae > Pseudomonas > Pseudomonas cannabina. Next base: position 4,997,051 of record NZ_FNKU01000001.1, read on the forward strand.
TGCCGCAAAACGCCTCGATCAACGAAACGCGCAAGGTGGTGGACCTTTTTGAAGCGAGCCTCAAGGACGACCCGGACATCGAGCGCTGGAGCACCTACATCGGGCAGGGTTCGGTGCGTTTTTACCTGCCGCTCGATCAGCAGCTGGAAAACCCGTTCTACGCCCAGTTGGTGATTGTCAGCAAAGGCCTGGAAGAGCGGGGCGCGCTGACTGCGCGTCTGCAAAAGCGCCTGCGTGATGATTTCGTCGGCATCGGTTCCTACGTGCAAGCCCTGGAAATGGGCCCGCCGGTGGGGCGTCCGCTGCAGTATCGCGTCAGCGGCGAGAATATCGACAAGGTCCGCCAGCACGCTATCGAACTGGCCACGCTGCTGGATCACAACCCGCATGTGGGCGAAGTGATCTACGACTGGAACGAGCCGGGCAAGGTTTTGCGCATCGACATCAATCAGGACAAGGCCAGGCAACTGGGGCTGTCGTCCGAGGACGTCGCCAAACTGATGAACAGCGTGGTCAGCGGCTCTACCGTGACGCAGGTGCGTGATGACATTTACCTGATCAATGTGGTCGGACGTGCTGAAGACGCCGAGCGTGGTACGCCGGAAACCCTGCAGAACCTGCAGATCGTGACCCCGACCGGAATCTCGATTCCGCTGCTGGCGTTTGCGACTGTTGGCTATGAGCTTGAGCAGCCGCTGGTCTGGCGACGTGATCGCAAGCCGACCATCACCGTGAAAGGCTCGGTACGCGACGAGATTCAGCCGACCGATCTGGTCAATCAACTGAAGCCGGAAATTGACAAGTTTGCAGCCGGTTTGCCGGTGGGTTACAAGGTCGCGACCGGTGGTACGGTTGAGGAAAGCAGCAAGGCACAGGGGCCGATTGCCAGCGTTGCGCCGCTGATGCTGTTCCTCATGGCGACGTTCCTGATGATCCAGCTGCACAGCGTGCAGAAGATGTTCCTGGTGGCCAGTGTCGCGCCGCTGGGGCTGATCGGCGTGGTGCTGGCGCTGATCCCGACGGGTACGCCATTGGGGTTTGTGGCTATTCTCGGGGTGTTGGCGCTGATCGGCATCATCATCCGCAACTCGGTGATTCTGGTGACCCAGATCGATGCCTATGAAAAGAGTGGTTATCTGCCGTGGGACGCCGTGGTCGAAGCCACCGAACACCGCCGTCGGCCGATTCTGCTGACGGCCGCAGCGGCCAGTCTGGGCATGATCCCCATTGCCCGCGAGGTGTTCTGGGGGCCGATGGCCTATGCCATGATCGGCGGCATCATCATCGCCACGCTACTGACCTTGCTGTTCCTGCCAGCGCTGTACGTGGCCTGGTATCGCATCAAAGAGCCGACCGACGAACAGCGTCGCGAGGCTTCGGACAAGGGTGACGACGAGCAGGTGCCTGCGCATTGAGTCATACGGGCCCTGCCACCTCTGACAGGTAGCAGGGCGGTCGATGCGATAATCAGTCGGCCAGCGTCAGGCTGAAGCTGGCGAACCGCACAGGGCCGAATTGTGAGGCGCGTGTTACGCCTGAAGGCGAGAAGCTGGAGGTGTCTGCCGGGGCCGACATGGTCAAGAAGCAGTCCTTGAGCTTTTCCTGGAAATCGAAGCCGCCAGAATAGTGGACCCACTCTTGAGTTGCCAAGCTGACGACCTGCGTCAGATTCATCGTACCCTCTTCGTTGTAGCCTCCCACGACCACAACGAAGAACACGTCGCCTAAGCGCTCTGCGCTATGCACGTCGAACTCGAGATGCAGGCGCGTGCCCGGAAGCTCAGTAACCGATTGACTGACCGTCACGCCAGTATTCAGCTTGATGCTTTGCCCTCTGCCTCCCTCCATGGGCTTGAAGTCTGGCTCAAAGCCCGCCGGCGTTACCCAGTGGGCAAGGTCTTCGCTGAAGTCGCCATTTTGCAAGTATTCGGTCGCCATGATCATTTCCTTTGATCAGTTCAAATGGATTCCATTGCCAGCCGCCTGTGTAGACCGCCGTGAGTCCATCCTAAAGCGCGTGGTTTTTTACCGATACTGTCAGAAGTAACAGCTCGCGTCGTTCACAGTGCCGGACGTTACAGGCGCCGCCAGACGCTCGCCAGCCACGGCTGCTGATCCCTCGGCAGCCCGGCGGGGCGGTAGTAGTGTTCCAGTTCGGTAAACCCGGCGTCGGTCAGCAATTGGCGCCATGTTTCGAGGTCGTGATACGCGCCATACCGCTCGCCGTTCCAGCCTTCCTGGTTCTGACCGCGCGGGTTGGAGCTGAACAGCACGCCGCCCGGTTTAAGCGTGGCATACAGTTCGCGCAACACGCGTGGCAGTTCCTGCCTGGGGATGTGGAACAGCACCGCATTGGCGAAAATGCCATCGAAGCGGCGTTGCGGCAGGTCGAGCTCAAGGAAGTTCTGCTGAAAGACTTCGCAACCGGTTTCGGCACGGGCCATCTCGGCGAAACGTTCGGAGCCGTCAAGCCCGACCGCCACATGCCCCATCGCCGTGAACGTCTTCAAATCACGTCCCGGCCCGCAGCCGAAATCGAGAATCTGCCACGGCGCCGATCCTTCGACATGGCGCAGCAGCGCGTCGATGTTCTGGCTGACGTCGTGGTCGCGGGTGCCTTCGCGAAAGTCGTCGGCCACGCGGTTGTAGTTGCCGAGGGTGGCGGAGGTGATCTGGGCGAGGGCTTGAGGGTCGAGTTTCATCAAGGCGGTCCGGTAAAGGAAGACCGCCAATATACCTCAGGGTCGGCTGCTCAGCGTCTGTCGAAGCTGCGTGCCAGCCGGTCGCCGCCCAGTTGCACCAGCGCTACCACAGCCACCAGTAACACAATTACCGTCAGCATCACTTGCGTGTCGAAACGCTGATAGCCATAGCGATAGGCAATGTCGCCGAGCCCGCCTGCGCCGATGGCACCGGCCATGGCCGATGAGTTGATCATGGTCACCAATGTGATGGTAAAGCCGCCAACGATGCCGGGACGCGCTTCGGGCAGCAGCACATGCCAGATGATGTGCCAGCGCCGACAGCCCATCGCCTGCGCCGCTTCGATCAGCCCGTGATCGACCTCGCGCAGGCTGACTTCGGCAATCCGCGCAAAGAACGGCGTGGCGGCGATGGTCAGCGGCACGACCGCCGCCCACACGCCATACGTGGTGCCGACGATCATCCGCGTGAACGGGATCAACGCCACCATCAGGATCAGAAACGGGATGGAGCGAAACAGGTTCACAAAGCCGCCCAGCACCCGATTGATCGCCGGTGCCTCGTAGATGCCGCCTTTGGAACTGGTGACCAGAATCACCGCCAATGGAATGCCCAACAGCAGCGCGATCAATGACGACACACCGACCATCAGAAACGTGTCAAGAGTGCCTTGCAGCAAGCGATCAACCCACATAACCCAATACCTCCACGCGCGGTGCCAGTTGGCGGGCACGTAACAGCAGTTCTTCACGACTGTGCGGCAAGCCGGCAACCGACAGAATCAGGTGCCCGATAGCCCGCGCCTGAATACGCTCGACCCCGCCTTGCAGCAGTTGCACCTTGCCGCCCAGCGTCGCAAACAGCGCCGCCAGATCCGGCCCTTCGTCGCTCACTCCGGTGAAATGCACATCCAGCAAAATGGCCGCATCCGGTCGTTGCGGCCGGTCGCTCCGGCGCTCGGCCCACTCCTTCGGCAGCCCGAGTTGCAGCGGCGCGAGCAGGGTTTTACTGACCTCGTGCTGCGGGTCGCCAAACACTTGCCAGACCGAGCCTTGCTCGACGATCCGGCCCTGTTCCAGCACCACGACGCGGTGGCAGATATCGCGGATCACCGCCATTTCGTGCGTGATCAGCACAATGGTCAGGCCCAGGCGCTGGTTGATCTCGCGCAACAGGCCGAGGATCGACTGGGTGGTCTCCGGGTCCAGCGCCGAGGTGGCTTCGTCACAGAGCAGAATCGCCGGGTCGTGCACCAGCGCGCGGGCGATGCCGACACGCTGTTTCTGCCCACCGGACAATTGCGCCGGATACGCCTTGTGCTTGTCCTGCAAACCCACCAGCTCCAGCAACTGGGCGACCTTGCGGGCGCGTTGCTCTTTCGGCACGCCAGCGACCTTTAGCGGTAGCTCGACGTTTTGCCAGACGGTCTTGGCCGACATCAGGTTGAAGTGCTGGAAGATCATGCCGATGCGTCGGCGCAGTTCCACCAGCGTGTCTTCGTCGAACTCGCCGATATCCACCTGATCGATCAACACCCGCCCGCTGCTGGGTTGTTCGAGGCGGTTGATGGTGCGGATCAGCGATGATTTCCCCGCGCCACTGCGGCCGATGATGCCGAAAATCTCGCCGCGCTGGACCGCCAGATCGATATTGCCCAGCGCTTGCACCGGACCTTGTTTGCCGTGGTAGGTCTTGCCGAGATTGATGAAACGCACGTGCGCGTTGTGCAGTTCAGGGTGCAGTTCTTCCCGTTGCGCCGATTGACCTGCGCTCGGGGTGTCGAGTGGCAGTTGCCGATGCGCGGTAGCGGTCATTCTTTCCATCCCACCTGATAAAGCTTGCCATTGACCTTGTCCAGCGCCGCCCGGACGACCGGCGAGTGCTGATAGATGTCGACGAACTTCGCCAGACGTGGATCGTCCTTGTGGTCAGGTTTGATGACGAACTGAATCACGTATTCCGGGTGATCCATGCCGTCGAACAGAATTGCCGAGTCGGCAGGAAAGGTCTTGGCCAGGCGGATGTAGGCGGGGTAGCCCTGCACCAGATCGGCATCATCGTAGGCGCGCACCAGTTGCACGGCTTCGACCTGAATGAGCTTGAGTTTCTTCGGGTTGGCGGGGATGTCTTCTTCGGTGGCCTTGAAGCCGACGCCCGGTTTGAGGGTGATCAGCCCGGCCTTGGCCAGCAGTTGCAGACCGCGTCCGCTGTTGATCGGGTCGTTGGCGATCGCCACAGTGGCGCCGGTCGGCAACTCGTCGAAGCTTTTGTACTTTTTCGAGTACAGCCCGACGTTATTGATGATCCCCGGCGCGTAGGGCACGAGCCCGAAACCGGCGGCTTCATTGGCGTTAGTCAGAAACGGGATGTGCTGAAAGTAGTTCACGTCAATGTCACCGGCGGCGAGGCTGACATTGGGTGCAATCCAGTCGGTGAACTCCACCAGCTCGACTTTCAGGCCCTGCTTGCCAGCTTCTTCGACAGCGGCTTCCAGCGGTATGGCAAACGCCGCCGTGGTGCCGACTTTCAGGGGGTTATCGTCGGCGTAAGCGGTCAGGGTCAACAGGCCAAAGGCCAGTGCTGCGAGGGTTTTGGTCATGGTGCGGTCCTTGAATAAATGCTTGTTCCTGCGTTCTGCACACAGTCCTGAGATTCCTTGAATATTGAGCTTTTGTGGGAGCGGACTTGTCCGCGAAAGGGCCGGTATATTCTCCGAAAGTACATCGTCTGAACTACCGTCTTCGCGGACAAGTCCGCTCCCACGGCCTTCGGCCGGAATCAAGAGCAGACTTATGTGTAACGCCGAGCAATTTGCGTGGTAATGCCGTTGTGGACGCTCTGCGTCCGTTCGATAATCAGGGCTGCCGGTGTGCTGCCCCTGCATGCCGTTGCGGTAAACGATCCGTACCTTCCGGAAACAGTTTTTTGCGCAGGCTGCCGTCTTCGTAAGCGGTCTTGTATGACCCGCGGCGTTGCAGCTCCGGGATGACCAGGTCGATAAAGTCTTCGTACACTCTCTGGCGTGACGATGCGGGTCAGGTTGAAGCCGTCCAGGCCGGTTTCTTCGATCCACGATTCCAGCTCATCGGCGACCTGTTCAGGCGAGCCGATCAGCGTGATGTAACGGCCGCCCAGCGCGTGCTGGTCGAGCAGTTTCTGACGGGTCCAGTCGTTGTTTTTCAGGTTTTTGGTCGCCGACTGAATGGCGTTGCTCTTCACGTACTGAATGGGTTCGTCCAGCTCGTACTCAGCGAAATCAATGCCGGTCGACGCCGCAAAGTGCGCCACGCCGGCCTCGGCGCTGGCGTAGCGGCGGTATTCGGCGTGTTTCTCGCGGGCTTGCGCCTCAGTCGCCGCGACAATCACGTTAAGGCCCATGAACACTTTGATGTCCTGCGGATTACGCCCGGCCTGCACCGCGCTGGCCCGAACCTTGTTCACCTGCTCGCGGGTCGCGGTCTTGTTCTGGCCACTGATGAACACGCATTCGGCGTTCTGCCCGGCAAACTGCAAACCGCGCTCCGAGCTGCCCGCCTGAAACAGCACCGGCGTGCGTTGCGGCGACGGTTCGCAGAGGTGATAGCCCTCGACCTGATAGAACTCGCCTTGGTGCCGAATCTTGTGCACCTTGCCCGGCTGGGCATAGACGCGCTGTTCGCGGTCGTTGATTACCGCGTCGTCTTGCCAACTGCCTTCCCAGAGTTTGTAGAGCACTTCCAGGTATTCATCGGCCTGATCGTAGCGGCGGTCGTGTTCGTTCTGCTCGCTCAGGCCCATGGCCCGCGCCGCACTGTCGAGATACCCGGTGACAATGTTCCAGCCCACCCGGCCACGGCTCAAGTGATCGAGCGTCGACATGCGCCGGGCGAACAGATAAGGCGCGTCATAGGTCAGGTTGGCGGTCAGGCCGAAACCCAGGTGTTTCGTTACTCCGGCCATCGCCGAGACCAGCAGCAGCGGGTCGTTGACCGGCAACTGAATGGCTTCCTTGAGCGTGACGTCTATCGAGTTTTGATAGACGTCATACACCCCGACGATGTCGGCGATAAACAGCCCGTCGAACAAGCCACGTTCCAGCAGCTTCGCCAGATCGGTCCAGTAGTCCAGGCTGTTGAATTGCGTTGAGGTGTCACGCGGATGCGTCCACAAGCCGTGGTTGATGTGGCCGATGCAGTTCATGTTGAAGGCATTGAGGAGGATCTTCTTGCGCGCCATCAGATCGTCCCCCGCAACGGCGGGTTTGTGTCGTTCAGGTAGTAATTGCCGATGGCGTGAAACTTCCAGCGCACCGGATCGTGCAGCGTGTGCACGCGAGCGTTGCGCCAGTGGCGATCCAGGCCGTGTTCGGCCAGGGTCGATTGGCTGCCTGCCAGTTCGAACAGCGTGCTGCCAGCCGCCAGAGAAATCTCCGTACTGATGGCGCGGGCTTCGGCCACGGCTATCGAGGCCGCGGCGACGTGCTCGGCAGTGCTGTCGGCCTGGGCGACATCAAGAAATTCCCCGGCCCGCTCCAGCAAGGCTTCGGCGGCGTGCAGGCGAATACCGAGCCTGCCGAAGCTGTGCAGCGTCAGCGGGTCGTCCACGGCTTTTTCGATACCCGAATCGATCCATGGCCGCGTGCGGGTACGAACGAAGGTCAGCGCGTCCTCGAAGGCGGCGCGGGCGATGCCGGTGTCGATGGCTACATGGAGAATCTGCGCCAGCGGGCCGACCGTGGTCGGTCGCTCGAAGGCACTCTGAAACGGCACCACATCGGCCGCGCTGACGTATACATTGTCGAAGACCACCGAGCCGCTGCCGGTGGTGCGCTGGCCGAAACCGCTCCAGTCATCGACAACCGTCAGCCCCTCGCTGTCATGCGGGACGAACGCCAGTTGCTGCACGCCGTTATCGTCAATCACCGAGGTGGGAATGCGTTGCGCATACAGCGCGCCGGTTGCGTAAAACTTGCGGCCTTTGATGCGATAACCGTCGCCGTCTCTTGTCAGGCGCGTGGTGCGATCATGGGCGGTTTTGGTCCCCAGTTCAGCCAGCGCGTTGCCGAAACGCACGCCCGTCAGCGCTTCGGCGTACAGCCGTGCCTGCTGCTGCGGGCTACCATTCACACGCAGCACTTCAAGGGCATAAAAATGGTTCTGCGGAATCTGCCCCAGCGAGCCGTCGGCTTCGGAAATCAGCTGGATCACCCTGGCCAGCGTCACGTTTGAAACGCCCGCGCCGCCAAAGGCTTTCGGGACACTGATGCCCCATAAACCGGACTGGCTGTAGATGTCGAGTTCTGCGTGGGGTAAACGACGCTCGCGGTCGCGCTGGGCGCTTTGGGCCTTGAACTGCGAGGCCAGTTCGCGGGCTACTTGCAGGGCCTGAGCGTCACTGGTGATCAGCACTGCGTGGTCGCGCGCCTGTGGGTTGAAACTCATGAAAAGTGTTCTCCAGTGGTCTGGTTCAGATCCAGGAATGGCGAGCGGGCAGGGTGCCGTTCAGGTGCCAGGTGCCGACCGCGTGGTATTTCCAGCGCACCGGGTCATGCAGGGTATGAACGCGCGCGTTACGCCAGTGGCGGTCGAGGTTGAACTCCGCCAGGGTCGCGCGGCTGCCTGCCAGTTCGAACAGCTTTTCGCTGGCCAGCAAGGAGATTTCGGTGGTCAGCACCTTGGCGCGTGCCACGGCAATCGACGCACGCGCGGCCGAGTGTTCATCGATGGGCGCAGCGTTGATCTCATCCAGTTCCTGCCCCGCTTTACGCAGCAAGGCTTCGGCGGCGTGCAGTTCAAGTTTCAGCTTGCCGATCTCGGCGATTACGTACAGGTCGTCACTGGCGCGCTCGACCTTGGCATCGATCCACGGACGGGACTTCTCGCGAACGAAGGCAATCGCATCATCGATCGCGCCGCGTGCAATCCCTGCATCGATGGCAGCCTGAATCAGCTGCGACACAGCACCCTGTATGTTAGGCGTCAGTGCCAGACGCCAGTTGTCGACGACCTGCTCGGCATCCACTGCCACGTTTTCGAGCAACACCGTGCCACTCGCCGTGGTGCGCTGCCCGAAGCCCGACCAGTCGTCAACGATGCGCAGGCCCGGCGTGCCGCGTTTGACGAAGGCCATGACCTGTCGGCCCTGATCGTCCAGCGCCTTGACCGCGACCCAGTGCGCAAACAAGGCGCAGGTGGAATAGAACTTCTGGCCATTGATGATGAATCGGCCGCCGTTGGCGGTGATCCGTGCTTTGAGTTCCAGGGTGTTTTTGGTGCCGCGTTCAGGCCCGGCATTGCCGATCCGCCAGCCGTCCAGCACGCTCTGGAACAGCGTGCGTTTCTGCTGCTCTGTGGCGCTGCTGTGCAGCAGGTGCAGAATGCCGAACTGGTTTTGCGGGATCTGCCCCAGCGCCGGGTCGGCGGTGGAGATGATCCTGAAGACTTCTGCCACGGTGACGAAGGACACCTGTGGCCCGCCATAGGCCCGTGGGACGGAAATACTGCCTAGGCCGCTGCGGGTGAATTGTTCGATTTCAGCCCACGGCAGCGCGCGTTGACGGTCACGATGGGCGGCATTGAGCCGCGCTGTTGCGGCCAGTTGGTGAGCTGCGGTTATGGCCTCGGCATCGTTTTGCAACACCGAGGCCGATAGCCGGCGGGGAGCGACGTCTGGCTCTTGTGAAGCCGTGACGGTGTGGGCCGTTACGTTCGCCGGATCAGACTCGCGTCGCTCACCGGCATTCGCTACCGCCTTGGGCTTATCCACAGGGGTGGTTGTGAAAGGGACCATCGGAACCTCGAAGAAATAGACCGCAGTGAATGCGGCTGGAAAACTCACGATGTCCGGTGGTCCGGTGTATATACCCTAAGCGTGTATCAAAGTTTTTAAAACGCGATTTTTGGAATAAGCATAGACAGCATTCGTCACCCGTCGATTCAGTACCTGAGTGGCAGTGCTGCCTTATTCATTGTTCATTGGACCGGTTCGCAGGGTAGACGGATTCTTATCTCCCGTGGCGGTGCCCACAGCGAGTTGTTTCCGACCCGGTCGATGATGCAGTAAGTCACTTCCAGCAGCTGCTCGTCACCGCCTTCCATGATCAGCGCAGGCGGTATGACCAGGTCGACAGGCTCGCCTACGTCCTCTGCGGTCAGCGGGGGCAGGTCCATGCGCACATCCCCCCAGCGCACCGTGATTTCGTCATGGACCGCCATGTTCAGGTAAGGCTCGATGGCCATTGGCAAACCTGCATCCAGATGTCGTTGAGACAATCCGCGTCGCACTACCGAAGGCGCGACATGCAAGGGAGCCAGGCTCTGATTTTCTTCCGCATTCGCGCTGACCAGCCGGCCACCGGGTGTATCCAGTTTGACCCATAGTTTGCGGCACGGTGACGTCAGCGGTGTTCCACCTACTTTCATGATTCTGTAATAAGTTCGTGCCTTGCCATTTTGAAGAAAGCTTTCTGGCACGCGTAGGACAATAGCGTTGTAAATGTCGGATGCTGTTAAAATTTTCGACGCCACGTAACAGCCGTCCCAGAATAATTCGATCAGGTCGCCTTCATCCATATTGCAGTACGGCTCGATATGAACCATGAGGTTAGACGCGATGCGTACACCGATACCGTGCCGGCTGGCCTGCGGCAGGGAAGGGGGTAGCAGGTCCGAAGGGCTGTTTTGCAAGTTGTGCGACTCATAGCAATGTGCTCCTGCTAATCAATAATCAAAGTAAATAATCGTCATAAGTTGCCATGTTTAACAAAAAATAAAGCCCGTTCAAGGCTGCGAGATAAGTACCTTAAATGTTCAAGTCATGGCAAACATTACAAACTGTCAGGGTTTTAAGCTTGAAGTTTTGGCGATGTGCAAAATGAACGATTAGAGTGAGCTAATGTGCTTTGCGTTTACTTGTCAATATAAGGCGACGACTTAAGGAGACGCTGATTTATTCTAAAACCCAGCTGTTGCCCCCAGATAAAACAAGGCCTCCAGAGCGTTGCAGGGACGAAAAATCGAATAAATCAGCGCCTCCTTAATAACATTTTACTGAAAAAACGGATAATTCCTACATGTTATAGTTAGAGCTGTTTACTGCCGGGTAAACGACTGTCCTACTACAAAGTGTCATGCGTGATGAATTTGCAGCTCTACGGATAAACGCACTGCGCAGGCTGCCATCCGGCAAGCGTTGCAAACGTCTGGCGCGGATTACTCAGACGAGAGGGCACCCTCGTCGGGTTTCATTAATTCGATGATTTTTCTGAAAATTTCGCAGGAACTCAGCAAGGATTCTGAACGATTAGTCCTTTCTGAAATGTAAGAAAAAAGCAGCGCCGACGAATCGGGGCTGCTTTTTGTAAGAAGAATGTAGGATCAGGTCCGCGTGCGCTCCAGAAACTGCCTGGTCCGTTCTTCTTGCGGATGGGCAAACAGCGCCTTGGCTTCGCCTTGTTCCACGATCACGCCCTTGTCGATGAAGATCACCCGGTTGGCGACCTCTCGTGCAAAGCTCATTTCATGGGTGACGATCACCATGGTGCGTTTTTCTTCTGCCAGCGAACGGATGGTGGTCAGTACTTCGCCGACTAGTTCAGGGTCCAGCGCCGACGTTGGTTCGTCGAACAGAATCACCTGCGGCTCCATCGCCAGCGCCCGGGCAATCGCCACGCGCTGCTGCTGTCCACCGGAAAGTCGGCGTGGATAGGCGTCTTCCTTGCCGGTCAGGCCGACCTTGGCGAGTAATTGCCGACCCCTTGCCTCTGCCGTTTCGCGAGCGATCTTCTTGACCACCAGCGGGCCCTCAATCACGTTCTCCAGCGCGGTGCGGTGCGGAAACAGATTGAAGTTCTGAAACACGAACCCGACCTGCTGGCGCAACTGGCGGATCAGGCCTTGCTGCTGGCTCACAGGCCGCGAGCCATCGATCTCGATGTCGCCAACCTTGATCTTGCCGCTGTCAGGCATCTCCAGCAGATTCAGGCAACGCAGCAAGGTCGTCTTGCCCGAGCCGCTGGGGCCGATGATGGCAACGACTTCGCCAGCCTCGATGCGCAGATCGATGCCCTTGAGCACCTGATTGCCTTTGAATGCCTTGGTGAGTTTTTCAACCACGATCATGTGTCAGGACTCCAGATCATGCCGGTTGACCCTCGCTTCGAGCCTGTTTTGCAGGTACGAAAGCGCAGTGGCAAGGATCCAGTAGATCAGTGCGGCGGCCAGGTACATGGTGAAAATTTCGAAGGTGCGTGCGGTGATCAACTGCGCCTGGCGGAACAGCTCGGGCACCTGAATGGTGGCGGCCAGCGCGGTGTCCTTGACCAGCGAAATGAAACTGTTACCCAACGGCGGCAGCGCGGTGCGTGCCGCTTGCGGCAGGATCGCCCGACGCAGGGTCTGCCAGCGGGTCATGCCGATACTCGCAGCCGCCTCCCACTGGCCGCGCTCGATAGAGCTGATGGCGGAGCGGAGAATTTCGCAGGCATAGGCGGCCATGTTCAGCGAAAAGCCGATCAGCGCTGCGGTCAGTGGATCAAGCTCGATGCCCAGCTCCGGCAGCCCGTAATAAATCAGGAACAGCTGCACCAGCAACGGCGTGCCGCGAAAGAATGACACGTAGATACGCGCCAGCCAGTTCAGCGGTTTGAAACGCGACAGGCGCATCAGCGCCAGGCCGAAGCCCAGCACCAATCCGAAAAACATCCCGCCCAGGCTGAGGAATACCGTGTAGTACGCGCCCTTGAGCAGAAAGGGCGCGGAATCCAGCGCGAGCTGAAGGCTCTCTTCGATCATTGGGTGACGTCAGCGTTGAAGTACTTCTCCGACAGTTTTTTCAGCGTGCCATCGGCGCGCAGCTTGTCGAGGGCCTGGTTGATGGCAGCCTGCAACTCTGGCTCGCCTTTACGCAGAGCAATGCCGGACGCCTGACGGGAGAATGCAGCGCCAGCGGGTGCAAGCTTGCCTTTGGTCTTGGCTGCGATTTCCAGGGCGGCCAGTCGGTCAACGAGGATCGCGTCGATACGGCCTACGCTCAGGTCCTGAATCTTGGTCGGGTCATCTTCGTAGGTTTTTACCACGGCGCCCGGTACGTTTTCCTTCAGCCACTGCTCATAGTTGGTGCCCAGGCCCACGCCGACCTTTTTGCCGGTCAGGTCCTGAGCCGATTTGATGGCGTCTGCATTCTTTTTCAGAACCAGTGCCTGAATGCCGGAAACGGTGTAGGGCTGGGAGAAATCGTATTTTTTCTTGCGCTCGTCGGAGATCGTGACCTGGTTGATCACCACGTCCAGACGCTTGGAATCCAGCGCGGCCAGAATGCCATCCCATTTGGACGGTTGCACTTTGGCCTTCACGCCCAGTTCTTTGGCCAGCGCTTCGGACAGTTCGACTTCAAAGCCGGTGAGCTTGCCTTTCTCGTCCACGAAGCTGAACGGTGGATAAGTGCCTTCGAGGCCCACATTCAGCGTGCCGCTTTCCTTGATTTTCTGCAGTTGCTCACCGGCCATGGCCTGCCCGGCAATACCGGAACCGAGCATCAGGCTCAGTGCCGAAAAAAGAAACGTGCGACGAATAGCGGAAATGTTCATGCGAGCCCCTGTTGGTGTGGAGGTGTCTGGTCATCTCTGACCGGACCGAAGCGACTTGGTGCTGATTATTCAGCTCTTTTCAAGCAATTACGGCAGTGACGCGCGCCGCCGGGCGCGACTATATCGCCAACTGCTTATGAAGAAAAATAACTAAAAAAGCGTTTTCTGCATGGGTTTGGCATAACAGGAGCGTCAATGACTGAACGCGTCCGGGTACGCAAACAATGCAGGCGCGCCGCCGGTGTGCAGGAAGATCAACGGCCCGTCATTGAAACGCTGACGGCCTATGCCATCCAGCAAGCCGGACATGGCTTTACCCGTGTAGACCGGGTCGAGCAGCAGGCCTTCATGGCTGGCCACCAGCTTGATCGCCGACAGCGTACCGGCGTTCGGCTCGCCATAGCGCGGCGCAAAATATTCGTCCCACAACTCGACTTTGAAGTTCTCCGGCAGCGCGATGTTCAGCAGCTCGGCGGTGCGCTCGGCCAGGCCTTGTACTTTCGGCAATTGGGCTTCTTCACTGCGTGACACAGTGACGCCGATCACTGGCAATTGCGGCAGCTCATGAGCCAGCGCCAATGCCAGACCGCTGTGCGTGCCTGCGCTGCCGGACGCCAGCACAACGGCGGCGAAATCGATGCCGGTCTGCTTGATCTGCTCGGCCAGCTCGAGACCGGCGCGCACGTAACCCAAAGTACCGATCGGGCTGGAGCCGCCGATCGGCACCAGGTAAGGATTTTTGCCGCTGGAGCGCAGGCGAGCGGCCAGTGCGTGCAACTGGTCGTCGGCGTTGTCGAGGTTTTCGACCAGCTCTACCCGCGCGTCGAACAGCTCCAGCAGCAGGCGGTTGCCGTTGTGCAGGTAGTTGGGGTCTTCGGTGCCGATCGGGTTTTCCAGCAAAGCCACGCAGCCCATGCCCAGTCTGGCCGCCAGCGCAGCGGTCTGGCGCACGTGGTTAGACTGGATCGCGCCGGCAGTGATCAACGTATCGGCACCTTGGGCCAGCGCATCGGCGGCCAGGTACTCGAGTTTGCGGGCCTTGTTGCCACCGAGTGCCAAGGTCGTGGTGTCATCGCGCTTGATATAAATGTCGCGGTCTGCCCACGTCGACAGGCGTTCGAGTTTCTCCAGGGCCGTCGGCGCGCTGATCAGGTCCAGACGATTGAAGCGGGCGAGCTGATGTTTGATCATGGTGATAGGTAAGCCGTGTAAAGAGTCACCGGACTATAGGCAGACGTATCCTGCACGGCAACTTCTCTGTGCTTATGGTCTGATCAGGCTGTTCCTACAGAAATTGTTGTTCTTTCCGTCTGAATGTTTGCCGTAGAGTGAAGGCATCAGCGGCCGTCACTGTCGGTCGACACCCTTTGCATCAAGGAGAGATCAGCGTGAGCGATATTCCAGAAGCCTCCGCCGACGGCCGTTCCAGCCATTGGCAGTTGCAGCGGATCGTCAGCCAGCTGCGCGGTGCGCGTGAAGACTGGCGCGCGCGCAACCGGCGCGTGAGCGGCGAACACGGCGGGCGCGAGCTGCCATCGCGCGCGGCGATGGGCGATATTCTCGAAGCCCTGAGCGGGGCATTGTTCCCGATGCGCCTGGGGCCGGTCGACCTGCGCGAAGAGAGCGAGGATTTCTATGTCGGGCACACGCTGGACGTCGCGCTCAACGCGCTGCTGGCCCAGGCGCGCCTTGAGTTGCGCTACGTGGCCCATCAGCAGGGTGGCGACCTGAAGAGCATCGATGCCCACGCGCTGGAGCTGATTCAGGATTTCGCCACGGCCTTGCCGGGCATTCGTCTGTTGCTGGACACCGACGTGCTGGCCGCCTATCACGGCGATCCGGCGGCGCGCAGTGTCGATGAAGTGCTGCTCTGCTACCCGGGCATTCTGGCGGTGATTCATCATCGTCTGGCGCACCACCTGTACCGGGCCGGATTGCCGCTGCTGGCGCGCATCAGCTCGGAAATCGCCCACTCGGCGACCGGCATCGACATTCATCCCGGCGCGCAGATCGGCCCGAGCTTCTTTATTGATCACGGGACAGGCGTGGTGATCGGCGAAACGGCGATCATCGGCGAACGCGTGCGCATCTATCAGGCCGTGACGCTTGGCGCCAAGCGCTTCCCCTCAGACGAAGACGGCCAGTTGCAGAAAGGTCATGCACGCCACCCGATTGTCGAGGATGACGTGGTGATCTACGCCGGAGCGACCATTCTGGGTCGCATCACTATTGGCAAGGGCTCGACCATCGGCGGTAACGTGTGGCTGACCCGCAGCGTACCGGCAGATTGCAACCTGACTCAGGCCAACCTTTTGCAGCAGGACCACTGCTCGAAAAAGTGATAGCTGGCTGAGTGTCAGATGACCTTCACCGCCCGCCCGATGAACTGAATCGGGCCAGTCGGTTTGCCGATGGGTGAGCCGCTGGATTTTTCCAGGGTCAGCTCGAACAACTGGTTGGCCTGTAGCGGCGGCAGCTTGTCCAGCGCGATCTTGAGGCTTTGCCCCGGTTTGACCAGCCCGAGGGATACCGGGCCTTGCCAGTCGTCACCCTTGGTCCAGAATTCCAGCGCCTTGTCCGCCGGGACTTCGACCACGCCCAGCGGAATCAGCTGAATTTCCTGTGAATTGCTGGCCTGCACGACCCAGCCTGGCGACTTGTCTTGTGGTCCGACCAGAACCACCAGGTAGGAAGGCTGCGCAGGTGCGCGGGTCAACAACGTCATGCCCAGCACCAGCGACGCCGCCAGCCCGGCCCCGGCCAGCCCGCGCCAGACCGACAGATTGTCCCACCAGCGCACGCGCTGCCGGTGTGCAGGTTTGGCAGGCGCGGTCATCTCCAGCAGGTTGCGTTCGATGCGCTCCCACAAGCCGGGCGATGGCGTGACCGGTTCAGCCAGTGCGGTCAGGGGCAGCAGGCGCTGCTCCCAGGCGTCGATGGCTGCCTGCAAGTCAGGCTCGCGGGACAGGCGACGCTGTACGTCGAGCCGTTCCTGCGCCGACAGGGTGCCGAGCACATACTCGCCCGCCAGATCGTGAATGTTGTCGTCTAAAGGCCGGGTCATCCCATGCACTCCCGCAAAGCCGTCAGGCTGCGCTTGATCCAGGCTTTGACCGTACCCAATGGCGCGCCGATTTTCTGCGCGATTTCCTGATGCGAATAACCGTCCACGTAAGCATGAAGCACACAATTTCTTCTGACCGGCTCCAGTTGCTCCATGCATGCCGTAGTCCGTCCTGGATTGACCCGCCAATCGAAGGCATCATCGGTTTCCTGCCAGCCTTCCAGCGTCGCCGGAGGGTTATGATCCTGGTTTTCATCATCGTCGACCCGCACTTCGCGCGCCGTGTTGCGCAAGCGGTTGAGCGCCAGGTGCCGGGTCAGGCTGAATATCCAGCCGCGTGCCGAGCCACGAGCGGCATCGAAACTGGACGCATGCGTCCAGATTTTCAGAAAGGCGTCGTGCACGATGTCCTCGGCCAGCGCGCTGTCACGCACCAGTCGCTGGGCAACGCCGAGCAGTCGGGCGCTTTCCTGTTGATAGAGACGCTGCAGCGCCTGCTTCTCACCGCGAGCGCAGGCCTGCAACGTAGCTTCGTAATCAAAGAGAGATTCGTGCGAGGACAAGATGATCCGCCATCAATGGAAGATTACTGCCCCGCTGATAGTGCGAGGCTCCCGCGCAGCAGCATAGCTCACTGTTGCGCGGTCACCCGGTGAATAGTGGCGATCAGCTTGCGGTCCAGAACAGGTAGTCAGCCTGATACTTGACGACTTCTTTGGCGCCTTTGTTGCTTTCTGCGCAGGGCTTGGCTGGTGCCACGCCGCCTTTCAGGGCGACACGCTGAATGTACGTCACGCCAGTCATTGCGCCCTTGCCTTCGGCCGGGTTGGCTTTGACCAGTTGATAAGGCAGGTTGCCAGCGCTCGATGGGGCCACGGCAACCTGAGTGCCGGTCACTTTGGAGCCGTCTTTGGCTTCCCAGGTGGCAGGCGGGCCGTAGTAGGTGCCGACCTGTTTGCCGCTCTTGTCATTGAGCACGGCTTTGGGGCCGACAAAAGCCCACTCCATTTCGTTAGGCATGTTGGCTTTGGCGCGGCACTCGTAGGTAATTTCGCCAACCCCGGTAGTCGTCATGCCGACTTTGTTGCCGGCCGGCACACGGACGCTCTCGGGGAGGTCGGTCTGAGCCATGGCAACGGACGACAGGCACGTGAAGGCCAGGGTAGTACCTGCAAGGCAGAGCAAGCGTTTTGCGTTCATGCAGAAATCTCCAGATTGTTTAACCGCGCTCAGCAACTCGAAGTGGCTGCTGACTGTACTACCCGCGAGAAACGCATCTGGATGCAGTGATTTGAAAATATTTTTTCAGTGCCGACTGAAACGGCTGCGCAGCAGCACAATCCCGGCAATCGCCGCCAGGCCCGAACCGATCAGCACGCCGACTTTTACCTCGTCGATCAAGTGTTGTTCGCCAGGGAAGGCCAGGTTGCCGATGAACAGGCTCATGGTGAAACCGATGCCGCAGAGGATCGCCACGCCATACAGTTGCACCCAGTTGCTGCCTTCCGGCAAGGTCGCCAGCCCGGCACGAATCGCCAGCACGGCGGCGAGGAACACGCCGATCTGCTTGCCGACGAACAGGCCCAGTGCAACGCCCAACGGCACCGGGTCGACCAAGTTTGCCAAGGTAATGCCGGAAAGCGATACGCCCGCATTGGCAAAGCCGAAGATCGGCACCACCGCGAAGGCCACCCAGTAATGCATCTTTTCTTCAAGGAACAGCAGCGGCGAGCGGGCTTCCTCTTCGGGCTTGCCCATCGGGATGCACAACGCCAGCGCAACACCGGCCAGCGTGGCGTGAACGCCGGATTGCAGGACAAAAAACCACAGCAGCGCGCCGAGCAGCAGATAGGGCAGCAGGCGGCGGACGTTCAGGCGGTTCAGCGCGATCAGTACGGCTAGGGTCACGAACGCCGCAGCGAGCATCGGCAGGTTCAGGCCGGAGCTGTAGAAGAACGCGATGATGGTCACTGCGCCCAGGTCATCGAGAATCGCCAGTGCCGCCAGAAAGACTTTCAGCGACGTGGGCACGCGATTGCCCAGCAGCGACAGCACGCCGAGGGCGAACGCGATGTCGGTGGCCGCCGGGATCGCCCAGCCGCTGAGGGTCTGCGGGTTGCCCCAGTTGATGGCGATGTAGATCAGCGCGGGCACCAGCATGCCGCCCGCCGCTGCGAAGCCGGGCAGGGCGCGTTGCCCCCAGGTCGCCAGGCCACCGGCCAGCACTTCGCGTTTGATTTCCAGGCCGACCATCAGGAAGAAGATCGCCATCAAGCCGTCGTTGATCCACAGCTCGACCGACAGGCCCAGCCAGACGCTGTGCAGGATCGAGAAGTAACCGGCAGAAAGCGCAGAGTTGGCGACGATCAGCGCGGCCAGTGCCGCTGCCATCAAGACAATACCGCCTGCTGATTCAGAGGCCAGAAAACTGGCGAGAACGGCAATGGCGCGGGGTGTTTCCCGGTGGGGAGCTTGAGTCATGGTCTTCCTTGAAGCGGAAAGCTGTTTTTGTTGTGGTATCAGGAATGCGGTTGCTGGCCCGTGGAGCTGAGTTCGATCAGACAGCAACGACTGACGCGGGGTGATTGCAATTCGATTTCCAGCAGGCCGTCGGGGTTGTCCACCTGCGCGCAATCATGTTTGCCGAGGACCTCCCACGCCTGACCGTTGACGCTGATCGCCACTTGCTCGGCCACGCTGAACAGCACGAAGGTGCTGGCCGAGCTGAACAGCCGTTGCGGATGGCGCACATCGATCCAGTGCAGGCGTGCAGTATAGCGGTGTGCGGCATAGATCAGGTTGAAGTCGCGAATCGGCCCGTCGAGCAGTGTGCAGCTGACTTCACTGTCGCCACTGAAAGCAAATGGATCGGACGGCAACAACGGGCGACTGGCCTTGCCGTCCACGGTCAGCGTCATGCCCGCACCCTGCAATACGGTAATGATGCGTTGATAACCGGCGAACACCGAGAAGCCGCCCGAGGTTTCGATGTCGGCAATCGACAGGCGCCAGCCGAAGCCGTCCAGGTCCTGGCCGGCATCGCGAGCGATCTCTTCGGTGCTGCCGCCACCGTTCTTCCACGGCATGCGCGGGTAGTCGGCAGCACGCAAAATACGGGTCTGGCTCATTTGGTAAAACGTCCTTCGAGGCGATGACGGGAACCGGGGTGGATCAGGCGCGCCGCAGTGACGGGCTGACGACCGGACCAGGTGCGGCGGCGAATCAACAGGCAGGGTTCACCCGCATCGATCTGCAGCAGCCTGCACTCGTCGGCTTCGGCCAGAATCGCTTCAACCACGTGCTCGCCCTCGGTCAACGGTGCGACTTGCGACAGATAGGCGTAGGGCGTCTGCAAGGTGAAATCCTGCTTGAGGTAGTCCGGTGCGACCTGAGCATTCACGAATCGGTCTTCGATCTGCACCGGAATGTCATTTTCGAAATGCACGATCAGCGAATGAAACACCTTCTGGCCTTCACGCATGTCCAGCGCCAGCGCGCGCTCCGAGCCTGCGGCTTCCTCCTTGAGCACCATCACCTTGCAGGTATGGCGATGGCCGCGCGCGGCAATTTCGTCCGCGATGTTATGCACTTCGAACAGCGCCGACTGGCTCTTCGGTTCGGCGACGAAGGTGCCGACACCCTGCATACGCACCAGCAGGCCTTCGGCGGTCAGCTCGCGCAGCGCCCGGTTGATGGTCATGCGGCTGAAACCCAGCTGCGTCACCAGTTCGCTTTCCGACGGCACACGATGGTGCGGCGGCCATGTACCGTTCTGAATCTGCAGGGCAATCATGTGTTTGACGCGGGCGTACAAGGGTGCGGGACTGTCGCCCATCTGGGCTGCCAGGGGAAATGCGGCGGGCGGAGTCGACACGGGTGAGTCCTTGTTCGAGATGATTCAAATGCAGCAAAGCGTCAACGCTAACCATTAAGCGGGGGCACGGCAAGCGTGCGAACGGTTTACCGGTCGCTTGAACATCTGTATATGTATATACAAATTACAGTGATGAGGTGTGAAGTCAATGTCAGCCTTCTTTGCCGAGCGTGCGTTACTCCCCGACGGCTGGGCCAGCAATGTGCGTCTGGAGGTCAGCCAGGAAGGTCTATTGACCCGCGTTGAAGCCAATGCCGACCGGCAGGGTGCTGAAATTGTCAGCGGTCCGTTGCTGCCCGGCATGCCGAACCTGCATTCGCATGCGTTCCAGCGGGCGATGGCCGGGCTGGCCGAAGTCGCGGGCAACCCCAACGACAGCTTCTGGACCTGGCGTGACTTGATGTATCGCCTCGTCGGGCGGATCAGCCCGCAGCAACTGGGGGTGATCGCGCGTCAGCTGTACATCGAGATGCTCAAGGGCGGTTACACCTCGGTGGCGGAATTTCATTACGTGCATCAGGACCTGGACGGCAAACCCTACACAGACCCTGCCGAACTGGCCATGCAGATCAGCCAGGCGGCGGGGGCGGTGGGTATTGGTCTGACCTTGCTGCCAGTGCTCTACAGCCACTCTGGGTTTGGCGGGCTGGCGCCGAATGAGGGGCAGCGCCGGTTTATCCACAGCACTGACAGTTATCTGGAGTTGCAGGCGCGTTTGCGACCGCTGTTGGCGGCGCAGCCTGCTCAGCGGCTTGGCCTGTGCTTTCACTCGTTGCGCGCGGTCACTCCACAGCAGATCAGTGAAGTGCTTGCCGCCAGCGACCTGCGGTGCCCGGTGCACATTCATATTGCCGAGCAGCAGAAAGAGGTCGATGACTGCCTGAGCTGGAGCGGTCGGCGTCCGTTGCAATGGCTGTATGAAAACACTTCTGTGGATAACCGCTGGTGCCTGGTCCACGCGACCCACGCAGACGCGGATGAGGTGCAGCTGATGGCGCAGAGCGGCGCCGTGGCGGGGTTATGCCTGACTACCGAGGCGAATCTCGGGGACGGGATCTTTCCGGCAGTGGATTACATCGCGCAGGGCGGGCGCTGGGGGATCGGTTCCGACAGCCACGTGTCGCTCAGCGTGGTCGAGGAACTGCGCTGGCTGGAATACGGGCAGCGCTTGCGTGACCAGCGTCGTAACCGGTTGTATCGCAGTGATCAGCCCATGGTCGGCCGCACGCTGTACGACGCCGCCCTGGCCGGAGGCGCGCAGGCGCTGGGTCAGCCGATCGGCAAACTGCAAGCAGGGCAGCGCGCCGACTGGCTGGTGCTGGACGGCAACGACCCATACATCGCCACGGCGTCCGGCGACGCAATCCTCAACCGCTGGCTATTCGCCGGCAGCGACCGACAGATTCGCGACGTGGCGGTGAACGGGCGCTGGGTCATCCGCGAAGGAAGACATGCCGCAGAAGAGCAAAGCAGTCGCGAGTTAGCGCGGGTGCTGAAGGAATTGCTGGATTGATACAACAAAGGACGCAGAGCGTCCAGAACGATATGCGACGCAGAGCGCTCAGTGTGATACACGCGTCTTGTGGGAGCGAGCTTGCTCGCGAAGAGGTGGGCTCAGTCCCGGCGATGGGGCGTTTGAGCTATTGCTTTCGTGAGCAAGCTCACTCCCACAGAGGCTGCGCCCGCTTTTGAGTATGCGGCGTGGCGCAGATTTGTGACGCGAAGCGTCACTCAAGTAACTCCCACTGCGTCCGCTTACTTCTCGGCCTTGCCAATCTTCGAGTCATCCTCGCGCCAGATCAGGCGCGAGGTGTCGTAGCCTTGCTGGCGGGCTTTGCTCAGCATGTTTTCCTTGTCTGCCTGAGACACGGCAGGCGTGCGCGACAGCAGCCACAGGTATTTGCGATCCGGGTTGCCGACCACTGCGGTGCGGTAGCCTTCGCTGACGTCCAGAATCCAGTAGTCACCCTTGGCGACGCCCGGCAGCAGGCGCGAGAACCAGTTATCGAACACTACCCACAGCTTGTCGGTCTTGCCCGTAACCTGCGGCGAGGCGGTGCCGGTGGCTTCTTCCCACTTGCCTTCAATCGTACGGCAGCGGTTGGTTACCGCAATGTTGCCGTCATCCTTGAGCGCATACAGCGCTTCGGACTGGGCGCACTTGCGCTGGAAGAACATCGGCAAACGGGCGATCTCGTACCAGGTGCCCTGATACTGCTTGAGGTCGACGCCATCAACCGTCTTCGGCTCAAGGTTGTCAGCCGAGTGGGCGAAACCGATAGCCAGAAAGCTGGCCATGACAAAAATTCCAAAACGAACCGGTAACTTGACCATGTGTTATTTCAGACCCTGACCCGAGAACAGTACAACCTTGTCTGCCGCGTATTGCACGCTGATAAAGGTGTTCTGGTCGCCCCATGTGCAACTGGACATCCCCAGTGCGCCGGAGCATTCGGTCGGGCTGCCCAGCAAAGACTCAACCTGAGCCTTCGGCATACCGGCGGAAATCTTCGAATAGTTTTCCTGAGTGATCTTGCTGCAGGCAGCCAGCAGCACGCAGAACGAAAGTAACGCGACAGAGCGCAAGGACATGGATGTAGCTCCTGAACGGAAGGGGGTCGCGTCGCAATGCAGGCTGATTCAGTCTGGCGCTGGCGCAATACCGCAAGCTTAGAAGAGGAAAAGGGGATCTGGTTCCCGGAGCGGGAAAGGATTTGTGCCGCGTATCGGTTCGATGGCCCGCAGCCTTGCGCTACAGGCACTGTCAGAATGCTCATTTACCTGAGCATTTACTGGCGTGCGGGCGATTCGACCGGGCCGAATCGCCGTTCATGCATGAGCGAGCGCTATTACTCTTTGTGATAGGCCGTGACGCGCTCGACTTCCTGTTTGGAGCCCAGGTAAACCGCCACACGCTGGTGCAGGCCCTCCGGCTGGATGTCGAGAATACGCTGATGGCCATCGGTCGAAGCGCCGCCTGCCTGTTCCACCAGGAACGACATCGGATTGGCTTCGTACATCAGGCGCAGTTTGCCCGGTTTGGACGGCTCGCGGCTGTCGCGCGGGTACATGAACAGGCCGCCACGGGTCAGGATGCGATGCACATCGCCAACCATCGCCGCCACCCAGCGCATGTTGTAATTCTTGTTCAACGGACCGTCTTCACCGGCCAGCAACTCGTTCACGTAGCGCTGCACCGGAGCTTCCCAGTGACGCTGGTTGGACATGTTGATGGCGAACTCCTGAGTGGCCTCAGGGATTTTGATGTCTTCGTGAGTCAGCACGAAGCTGCCCATTTCGCGGTCCAGCGTGAAGCCTTTGACGCCGTCGCCCAAGGTCAGCACCAGCATGGTTTGCGGGCCGTAGATCGCGTAACCGGCAGCCACCTGCTCGGTACCGGGCTGCATGAAGGCTTTTTCGTTCAGCGGCTCGTTCTGGGTCAGGTACTGGTTAGGGCAGCGCAGCACCGAGAAGATGGTGCCGACCGGTGCGTTGATGTCGATGTTCGACGAGCCGTCCAGCGGGTCGAACACCAGCAGGTATGCGCCCTTCGGGTATTTGCCCGGAATCTGGTAGGCGTTGTCCATTTCTTCGGACGCCATGCCGGCCAGGTGACCGCCCCATTCGTTGGCTTCGAGCAGGATCTCGTTGGAGATCACGTCGAGCTTCTTCTGCACTTCGCCCTGTACGTTTTCGGTGCCCATGCTGCCCAATACGCCGCCCAGCGCGCCCTTGGAGACCGCGTGGCTGATTTCCTTGCAAGCGCGCGCCACAACTTCGATCAGGAAGCGCAGATCGGCAGGGGTGTTGTTACTGCGGGTCTGCTCAATCAAGTAACGACTTAGTGTGACGCGGGACATGGATAGCTCCGAAAATAGGGGGTATGAAAACCCGCGCAGTTTAACGCGAGTGGCGACGTAATACTGCTATCAGACTGGCCGATGACTGTTTCAGTTCAGATGTCGGGCAAACCGACGCGCACGAGCCGTGCGTTTCAGCGTTTCGACGTACGCAAGGTGCTTAACGCCATCCAGCCCAGAAACAGCACGCCCACCACCAGAATCGCCCACAGCCCCATGCGTTTGAAGTCAGTGCTCTGCTGCACCGCTGGCGGTGTCGCCGTCATGTCGGCGACGGCTGCCGTGGCGGGTTGCGCGGTGCCGATCAGGGCAAGCTTTTGCGGGCTGAAATCAGGGATCAGAGTCGCCAGCGACAGGTTCGCCGCCTTGGCCGTCGGATTGCCGACCGCCAGTGTGAACGGTCCGTTGCCGCGCGCCAGAAACACCACTTCGGTCGCCGGCACGGCCACGCTCAACTGCGGAGCCTCGCTGCCCAGACCGCCGCCGCGGTCATCCACCACCAGCTTGAGCTGCTGGACGATCCGCCCGGACAGTTGCAGTTGATCCTGCAAGACATCGCTGTTGTTCTGTGACAGGCGATACAACAGGCCGCTGCTGACCGGTTGCCACGGCTGTCTGGCATCGACACGCCCATAAAGAATCGCAGGCGCCAGGCTGTTGGGCTGGGCAATATCGACTTTCACGCGCCCTATCGGCAAACCTGCCGGTAACTGCCAGACGTATTCGTTGGGGCTTTCGACAGTGCCTTTGACCGGCGGCGACCAGGTCAGTGGCGGTGTCGGGTTGTCGCTGCCGGCACTCAGCAGATGGGCAGAAATCAGCAGCGGCGCACTGTGCGGCGCGCGCCACAGCAGGCGCAGATAACGCGCACTTTGACCCAGCAGGCCAACTTCGCGCTGCTCGACCACTTCATCGGCAAACGACAGGCGTGCAACTTGCCCTTCGCCCCAGTCACGCCAGTGCTGCAGGTCGTCGCTGGCCTCGATGCTGAAGTGCTGGAAGCCTTCGCGTTCGGTGCTCCAGTCGATAATCAGTTGTTCCAGTGGCGCCTTGATGGCGCTGGTGTCCAGCAGCCAGCCGCGCAGCACTTCTTCGCCGGCCTCGATGTCGCTCTGCGGCTGGACTTCGATCACGCTGCCGTTGCTCGAGCGTTCGATGCGAATCACCGGCACGGCGTCGCCTGCTTCCTGAGTGCTGTACAGCGCAAACCATTTGACCTCGACGGGCGCGGGCTCCTGCTCGCGCGCAGGCTCACGCGGCGTGATCGCGTAGGCCTGCGGCTGCCCCTCGGCGTTGAACACGCGAACGTCACCCAGATCAGCCTGTCGCGCATTCAGTTGCACGGCGAGCGGCAATTCAATGCGATACCACGGCCCCTCGCCGCTGAGTGTCAGTGGTGTCTGACTGGCAAAATCCGCCGGTTTGTCCTGAGCGCTGGCGCTGATCGCCGCACACAGGGCAAGGCCAAGTACGGCGATTTTCATGGCAGGATGACTCAAGAACGGCTTCCTCATGGAGTGTAGGGCGCGGCAGTCGGGCCGGGCCCTGGGTCTGCGCCAACGTTATGCGCAGGACGTTTCGGCGGCAAGGGTGCGAAATATCCCACCACCAGTAGCAAAATGCCAACGCCGATGAACGAGACGATGCGCTCCATGCCGCCGCGATTGCTCAGTTCGACGAAGAACAGCTTGATCACCACCACCCCGATCAACGCTGCGCCGCCCAGCCACAACTCGCGGTTGGCGCGCACATGGCCGCCGATCATCAAGGCCAGCGCCATCAGCGTCCAGACGATCGACAACCCGGCCTGAACGCGCATCGACGCCAGCAGATCCTCGCTGGACCACGGTACATCGGCCCAATGATGGGCGGTGCGCATGACCATGGCCGTGACCAGTGCGAACAGCGATGCGCCTGCCAGCAACAGAGTGTGATTGCGCTTGTGCGTCAGGTACTTGCGCATCCACAGGCACACGCCGGCCAGCGCCAGCAAAAGGCCGATTTCCAGCGGGTTGAGCAGCGGCACATAAGGCAGCGGGGCGGCTGCGCCATCGCTGAACAGGTTCGCCAGCCAGAACCACGCCAGCATCAGGATCGCCAGTGGTGCCGCAGCGCCGACATGATAGGCCTCGGGGCAGGCTCTCACCGGCCACGGCCAGTCACGGCCGGAACTCATCGCCAGCAAGAACAGGCTCGGCAGGATCGCCCAACCCAGCCAGCGCCAGGCGTTGTAATACTCGGACAATTGCAGCAGGCTGAAACGCAGCTCCAGCGCCAGTACACAGAGCAACAACAGGCAGCCAGCAGTGTGGGCGACTCGTTTGGCAAGGAGCGATTGCAGTTCCGCCAGATGGCGCAGGGTCAGCAGATGCACGATGAACACCGCGCTCCAGGCCAGCCAGCCGCCGCTGGCCGCCGGGTTGTCATGCCAGTCGAGCGAGATCAGCAGCAGTGGTGCGCAGACGGGCGTGAGTACGCTGCACAGTGCGGCCAGGTCTGTCCAGCGCAAACGCCTGGCGAGTGCGGCCCAGAGCGCTACGCTGAGTGCGAGTGCGATCAGCAGCGCTGCGGTCTGGAAGCGCGCTGACGCGTACAAATCTACAGCGCTGACCAGCGACACCATCCACCAGAGCGCGCCCCAGATGACCAGCACTGCTCTGGCGTGGTTGGGTGCCATCAGCGTCATCGCGTTGAATTGGAACACGCACCAGGCGCTGATCAACGCCGCGACAGCCAGAATCATCGGTGTCCAGTAGTCGCTGGCAAAGGCCTGCGTCGAGCTGTCGCTGATCAGAATGGCGCTGGCCCCCAGTTGCAACAGCAGGCCGAACACCTGAGCCAGTCTGCGTTGCTGACGCAAGCCCAGCCAGAACACCGCTGCGCCTTCCACCGCCCAGGCACTGGTCGTCCACTGCGAACCGAGGCCTAGCGGGATGGCCAGGGTGGCAAACACCACGCCCAGCGCCAGGCAGGTTTCCATCAGCAAAACAGTTCGGCCGGGCGCGCGCGTGGTCAGCCAGCGCGCCAGCGCCATGTAGATCAGGCCCAGTGCGAGCGCACTGAATGCGGCGCCAAACTCAAGGTGCTCGACCAGCGCGTATTGCAGGCCGAAACCGACGATCGGCGTGCCGAACAGCAGCGTGCCGTCGACGTAATCACCTTGGCGCGCCGACCAGCGCAGCATGGTCTCGCGCGTGTCATCGGCTGGCGCTTCAGTGATCTCCAGTAACTTGCGACGAGCGAACAGCAGGCCGATGGCCAGGTACATCAGGAAAAACAGAATCAGGAAGGGTTCAGTGCTCCAGAACAACTCGGGCGTATAGGCCCTGAGGCCCCAGGCAAAGCCGATGCCGAACGTGCCGAAGAAACCGATCAGGTTGAGGATACGCCAGGCCTTGAACCAGGCGATGGCAATGATGCCGACGTTGAGCAGGGCAAAATAACTGAACAGCGAAACATGACTGCCTTGCCCGGTGGAGGCCAGAATCGGCGCCGCAAACCCGCCGAGTGCACCTGCGCAGGCCAGTGCCAGCGAGTTCTGGGTCAGCGCGAGAATGGCCGAGAACGCAGTGACGGCGACCAGCAGCGCAAAGCCCAATGCCGGGTCCAGCAGCGCATGCAGTTTCATCGCGGCAAATACCGTCAGGTACAAAACGCCGATGCCGGTGCCTTGCAGCATCAGTGCGTAAGGCCCGTTGCGCAGCCGCAGCCACCACCCAAGCCCGAGCAACGCCAGCGCACTGGCGGCGACCCCGGCATAGCGTGCTTCAATCGGCACGACCAGGCCTTCGGTGGCGTAACGCAGCAGAAAAGCCAGCCCGAGAAACAGCACGACCACGCCAACCCGCAGGACCGTATTGCCGCCCAGCAACCAGTCTTTGGCGCGGGTAATTGCGCTGTCCAGCAGGTTGGGCTGTGGCGGGCGTGATGGCTGACGGGCCGGTATTGCGGGCTCGACTGTCGGTGTGGATTGCGGCGTTTCGTCAGGCAAGTCCCAGATCAACTCGGGACCTTCGGTGGGTGCGGCGAGAATGATGGCGTCCAGCGGCAACGGCGCGTTGTCCTGAGCAGGCGGTACGCCAGGCACTGACTGACCTTCGAGCACATTCAGGCGCTGCTGGAGGATGTCGATGTCTTTGCGGGTAGCGAGCAGCTGTCGCGACTGGTCAGCAGCCTGGTTGCCCAGCACGCGCATGCGAATGCCCGCCCAGACTGCCCCGCCCATGAGCGCGCCAATCAGCACACCGGTCCACTCGTCGTAACTCAACGAGTAGCCCAGCAACGCACCGCCCATCACCAGACAAATCCAGAGCACGCGACGACATCCTTTTCGATGGGTGAAGGTTTATGGTGGGCAGTATATAGAGGCGGGCGGACATCGTTTGTAATGTTTTATATGGCCCGCAGACATGAGGGTTTTGGCAGGACGAAGACAAGCCCATGAAGCGCTTGTGGCCCCAGTGGGAGTGAGCTTGCTCACGAAGAGGTCAGTACAGCCAATGAAGATTCGCTGATCAATTACTCCGCCTTCGCGAGCAAGACTTGCGTATAACGCTCAGCGCTGGGTCAGTCCAGCGCCTTCCAGATATCCCCCGCGTATTCACGAATGGTTCGGTCCGAGGAGAACCAGCCCATGCGTGCGGTGTTGAGGACCGCCGAGCGCCACCATTCCTTGGAATCGTGCCAGCGTTCTTCGACCTTGGCCTGGGCGGCCCAGTACGAATCGAAGTCAGCGCAGACTAGGAAGCGGTCGTACGCCAGCAACTGATCGACCAGCCCGACATAACGGTTCGGATCATCCGGCGAGAACACCCCGCCACGAATCGCCTGCAATACGTCGTTCAGGCGTCCCGATGCGGCCACGTCGGCATAGGCGCTGAAGTCGCCGGCCTGCTTGCGGGCTTCGACCTGTTGCGAGGTCATGCCGAAGATGAACATGTGCTCCAGCCCGACCTGCTCGCTCATTTCCACGTTGGCACCGTCCAGCGTACCGATGGTCAGCGCGCCATTGAGGCCGAACTTCATGTTGCTGGTGCCCGACGCTTCCAGGCCCGCCGTGGAAATCTGCTCGGAAAGGTCGGCGGCCGGGATGATGCTCTCCGCCAGGCTGACGTTGTAGTTGGGCATGAACACCACTTTCAGCAAGCCACGCACCGTCGGATCGCTGTTCACGGTCCGCGCGATGTCGTTGGTCAGCTTGATGATCAGCTTGGCCGAGTGATAACTGGCTGCCGCCTTGCCCGCGAAGATCTTCACGCGCGGTACCCAGTCGGTACCAGGCTCGGCACGAATGGCCTGATACAGCGCCACGGTGTGAAACAGGTTCAGCAACTGGCGTTTGTATTCGTGGATACGTTTGACCTGAACGTCGAACATCGCTGCCGGATTGACTGCAATCCCCAGACGTTCATGAATGATCGCGGCCAGTGCGCGTTTGCTGTGCAAGCGCTGATCAGCCATCTGCTTGCGGAACGAAGACTGTTCGGCAAACGGTTCAAGCTCTTTGAGACGGGTCTCGGCGTTGTCCAGCACGTCTTCACCCAGCGCCTCGACAAGCATTTCAGTGAGCTTCGGGTTGGCCTGGAACAACCAGCGGCGGAAGGTAATGCCGTTGGTCTTGTTGTTGATCCGGTCCGGGTAGATCTTGTGCAGCTCGGCGAACACGGTCTTGCGCATCAGTTGCGTGTGCAACGCCGAAACGCCGTTGACACTGTGCGAACCGAGAAACGCAAGGTTGCCCATGCGCACGCGACGACCGTTGTCTTCTTCGATCAGCGACACCGCACGCAGCACGTTGACGTCGTCGACACCTTTGGCGCGCAACGTATCGATATGTTGCGCGTTGATCAGGTAGATGATCTGCATGTGGCGCGGCAGCATGCGCTCCATCAGGCCGACCGACCAGGTTTCCAGCGCTTCCGGCAGCAGCGTGTGGTTGGTGTAACCGAGGGTGCCAACGGTGATTTTCCAGGCGGTGTCCCATGGAATATTGTGGTTGTCGATCAACTGACGCATCAGCTCGGCCACTGCAATCGACGGGTGCGTGTCGTTCATCTGGATCGCCGCGTGCTCGGCCAGATCGGTCAGCGTCGCGTGCTGGTTCAGGTGGCGACGCAGCAAATCCTGCAGCGATGCCGAAACGAAGAAGTACTCCTGACGCAGGCGCAGCTCTTGTCCGGCCTCGGTCGCGTCGTTCGGGTAAAGCACACGGGAAATACTTTCTGCACGAACCACTTCGGCAACGGCGCCAAAGTGGTCGCCCGCGTTGAAGCGTTCCAGGTGCAGGTCTTCTACCGCGCGGGCACGCCAAAGACGCAAGGTGTTGACGCTCTTGCCGCGCCAGCCCACCACGGGGGTGTCGTAAGCAATGGCTCGCACCGTTTCGCCCGGACGCCAGACCTGACGCGATTCACCGGTTTCGGTCGGAACGGTATCGACGCTGCCGCCGAAGCCGATGGAGTACACCACTTCCGGACGCTCGAATTCCCACGGGTTGCCGAAGTCCAGCCAGTTTTCGGTCTGCTCCTGCTGCCAGCCATCGACGATGCCCTGACGAAACAGGCCGTGCTCGTAACGAATCCCGTAGCCGTGACCGGCAATGCCGAGGGTCGACATGCTTTCCATGAAGCACGCTGCCAGGCGACCCAGGCCGCCGTTGCCCAGAGCCGCGTCGGGCTCGAGCAGGCGAATGCGCTCGATGTCCACGCCCAGTTCGGTCAAGGCTTCGCGGGCGATCTCCAGTAGACCGAGGTTGCTCAGGCTGTCATACAGCAGCCTGCCGATCAGGAATTCCAGCGAGAGGTAGTAAACCCGCTTCTGGACCTTGCGATAGATATGGCGCGTGTGATCCATCCAGTGCTCGACCATGTGGTCGCGGGCAGCAAGGGCGGTCGCTTCAAACCAGTCATGCTCAAACGCATGGTCGGGGTCCTTGCCCACCGAATAGGTGAGTTTGGCGAGCACAGCGGCGCGGAAAGCAGCCACATCAGCGTCACGAACAAGTGGTTCCTGAGACATCGATACAACCTCAAGTAGTCTGACGAATGGGGGATGGGACTCTTAGACTGTAGGCGTGTCGTCAGTTATTTCCTGTAAATAAAGAAATAATTCGGTTTACGACTCACGCTTCGACCCAGCCTGACTGTTCTGGTTCGCTATTCGGGCAAATTGGCAAAACGCTTGCATTGATTGTTCCATGTTAATCAATGACGTGCAGCATGCTGATTCTTCGTTTCGGGTTTATGATGCCCGACGGCAGGACATCAGAAGCCTCTTGACTGGACTTATGGAGCACTTATGCAGACTTTGTACCCGCAGATCAAACCCTACGCCCGGCACGATCTGGCCGTGGAACAACCGCATGTGCTTTACGTCGACGAAAGCGGCTCGCCTGAAGGTTTGCCGGTGGTGTTTATCCACGGCGGTCCGGGTTCCGGGTGCGATGCGCACAGCCGCTGCTATTTCGATCCGAATCTATACCGCATCGTCACGTTCGACCAGCGCGGTTGCGGCCGCTCGACGCCGCACGCCAGCCTGGAAAACAACACCACCTGGAAACTGGTCGAAGACCTCGAAGTGATTCGCGAGCACCTGGGCATTGAAAAATGGGTGCTGTTCGGCGGTTCGTGGGGCTCGACCCTGGCGCTGGCTTACGCTCAGACTCATCCGGATCGCGTGCATGCCATGATTCTGCGTGGCGTGTTTCTCGCCCGTCAGCAGGAAATCGACTGGTTCTATCAAGCCGGTGCCAGCCGCCTGTTTCCGGATTACTGGCAGGATTACGTCGCGCCGATCCCGGCCGATGAGCGCCACGATATTTTGTCCGCCTTCCACAAGCGCCTCACCGGCCCGGACCAGATCGCCCAGATGCATGCCGCCAAGGCCTGGTCGACCTGGGAAGGCCGTTGCGCAACCTTGCGCCCCAACCCGCAGGTGGTCGACCGCTTCACCGATCCGCACCGGGCGCTGTCCATCGCGCGCATCGAATGCCATTACTTCATGAACAAAGCGTTTCTGGAAGAAAATCAGCTGATTCGCGACATGCCGAAAATCGCCCATCTGCCGGCGATCATCGTCCACGGTCGCTACGACGTTATCTGCCCGCTGGATAACGCCTGGGAGCTGCACCAGAACTGGCCCGGCAGTGAATTGCAGGTGATTCGCGAGGCGGGGCACTCGGCCTCCGAGCCGGGTATCGCCGACGCGCTGGTGCGTGCCGCAGCGCAGGTGGCTCAGAATCTTCTTGATTTGCCACCCGAAGAAGCCTGATCGCTTTACAGGTTTGTTTGTTTACCAAGTCTGGAAGTGTTTATGAAAGGTTTGTTGCAGCGCGTGCGCAGTGCGCGCGTCGAGGTCGGTACAGAGGTGGTTGGCGCTATCGATCAGGGCGTTCTGGTATTGGTGGGCATCGAGCCTCAAGACACCCGGGCCAGTGCCGATAAGTTGCTGCACAAGCTGCTCAATTATCGGGTGTTCAGCGATGCCGACGGCAAGATGAACCTGTCGTTACGTGACGTGAACGGCGGATTGCTGCTGGTTTCGCAGTTCACGCTGGCTGCAGACACCAAAAGCGGGTTGCGCGCAGGGTTCTCGAAAGCCGCTGCTCCGGCGCTGGGTGCTGAGCTGTTCGATTATTTATTGAGTCACGCCAGAATCGCGCATCCGGTCGTGGCGGCGGGCCAGTTTGGTGCGGATATGCAGGTGCACCTGATAAATGATGGCCCTGTGACATTTCTGTTTGAGACATAAGCTACGATTTCATCGTTACACCCGGCGAATTCAACGTTCGTTCAGGAAATAAATACTTTGTCATACCTGATGCGTTGTAACGCGAGCTACTGGATAATCGCGCGCTACGGGGATCGGCACTGGTTGGTCCATTTGGTATGACAAAAGCGGTTCTGACGCCGGTTGGGGAATCATTAAGCCCATTTGGAGTCGGAACAATGCTCGCCAACCCGGCATTGATAGCTGGCCGTTGGTTTTTTCATCTGTTTTCGGCGAGGGTTGCTCGTGATTGTTAGTCCCTGTGATGCTCCAAAGACACCCGTCAAGCGGTTGCGCAGTGCGCTTCTGGCAAGCTCTGCCCTTGTCTGCCTGTTCAGTGCAGGCCAGCTCTGGGCGTTCAATCTTGATGATGTAACGGCGAAGGCCAAAGAAATGGCCGGGCAGAAGTTCGAGGCTCCGAGGAGCAATCTCCCGAACGAACTGCGCGAAATGAAATTCGCTGACTATCAGAAGATCCGCTTCCGTGACGACAAGGCCGAGTGGGCGGGCGAAAAGACGCCGTTCAAAGTGTCTTTCTACCACCAGGGCATGCACTTCGACACGCCGGTCAAAATCAACGAAGTGACCGCGACCAGCGTCGACGAAATCAAATACGACGCGAACCGGTTCGATTTCGGCGATCTGAAGATCGATCCGAAATCCACCGAGAAACTGGGTTATGCCGGTTTCCGTGTCCTGTATCCGATCAACAAGGATGACAAGCAGGACGAAGTCATGACCATGCTGGGCGCGAGCTACTTCCGCGTGATCGGCAAGGGTCAGGTCTATGGTCTGTCCGCGCGCGGTCTGGCAATCGACACTGCACTGCCGTCCGGCGAAGAATTTCCGCGCTTCAAGGAGTTCTGGATCGAGAAGCCGGGCCCGGATGACAACCATCTGGTGATCTTTGCGCTGCTCGACTCGCCGCGTGCCACCGGTGCGTACCAGTTGACCCTGCGTCCCGGCACCAACACCCTGGTTGACGTCAAATCGCGCATGTTCCTGCGTGACAAGGTCACCAAACTGGGTGTGGCGCCACTGACCAGCATGTTCCTGTTCGGTGCCAACCAGCCTTCGCGCGTGCCTAACTTCCGCCGCGAACTGCACGACTCCAGCGGTCTGTCGATTCAGGCAGCCAATGGCCAATGGCTGTGGCGTCCGCTGAACAACCCTAAACATTTGTCCGTCAGCAGCTTCTCGGTCGAGAACCCGCGTGGTTTCGGTCTGCTGCAACGCGGCCGCGACTTCAGCCAGTACGAAGACCTCGATGACCGTTACGACAAGCGCCCAAGTGCCTGGATCGAGCCAAAAGGCGACTGGGGCAAAGGGACTGTCGATCTGGTCGAGATTCCGACTGCCGACGAAACCAACGACAACATCGTTGCGTTCTGGAAGCCTGACACTCTGCCTGCTCCGGGCGAGCAGATGAACTTCGATTACCGTCTGCACTGGACCATGCAGGAAAACTCGATCCACTCGCCGGATCTGGGCTGGGTCAAGCAGACTCAACGCTCCATCGGTGATGTGCGTCAGTCCAACCTGGTGCGTCAGCCGGACGGCAGCCTCGCGTTCCTCGTCGACTTCGTCGGCCCGGTATTGGCTGCCTTGCCGGAAGACAAGACCATTCGTAGCCAAGTGACCACCGACGACAACGTCGAGCTGGTCGAAAACAACCTGCGTTACAACCCGGTCACCAAAGGCTATCGCTTGACCCTGCGGGTCAAGGTCAAGGACGCTGGCAGGCCGACCGAGATGAGCGCTTACCTGCTGCGCGAAATCCCTGCCGAACCGGGCAAGGAACCTGCACTGCTGGTGGCTGATAAAGCTGACGACAAGAAAGCCGCTTCCAAGGAAGCCGCCAAGCCGACTGCGGTCAAGGAAGCTGCTACCAAGGAGACTGCCAGCAAGGAGTCCGCTAACGACCAGGTAGAAATTGCCAAGGCCGATGCGCCGAAGTCTGAAGCCGCCAAGTCCGAGACCGCCAAAGCCGAAGCGAGCAAGGCTGATGCAGCCAAAGCCGACGCAGCCAAGGGTGATGTTGCCAAGGCTGATGTGGCCAAGGACAAGGACGGTGAAGAGATCCAGCAGCCTGAAACCGAGGCCGCGCCCACCCATCCAGAACCGGCCAAGACGTTGCAAGTCATGACCGAGACCTGGAGTTATCAGTTGCCGAGCGATGAGTAATTCTCTACCGGTGCCAGTGTCTCTGAACGAGTACCTGGCGCATTTACCGATGAGCGACGAGCAGCGGGCAGAACTTGCCGGCTGCAAGACCTTCGCCGAGTTGCATGAACGCCTGTCGGCACAGCCGCTGAACGACCCGGCCGAGGCCGCTCAGGCTTCGGTGGGCCGTCGCCTGCTGTTGTCCACAGCGGACGAGTTGCAGGACGCCGAGATGCTCGACGTCGATGCGAGCGGGCGTTTGCGCCTCAAGGCGACGCCGCCGATCAACCGGACCAAGGTTGTGCCAGAGCCATGGCGCACCAACATTCTGGTGCGCGGCTGGCGTCGCCTGACCGGCAAGAAAAACCCGCCCAAGCCGGATCACAGCGATCTGCCTCGGGATTTGCCGAAGGCTCGCTGGCGTACCGTCGGTTCGATCCGCCGCTATATTCTGCTGATCCTCATGCTGGGTCAGACGATTGTGGCTGGCTCGTACATGAAAGGCATTCTGCCGTATCAGGGCTGGTCGCTGGTTTCGCTGGACGAAATCACTCGTCAGACCTTCGTGCAGACCGCTTTGCAGGTTCTGCCTTATGCCTTGCAGACCAGCATCCTGTTGCTGTTCGGGATTCTCTTCTGCTGGGTATCGGCCGGTTTCTGGACCGCGCTGATGGGCTTTCTGGAGCTGCTCACCGGGCGCGACAAATATCGCATCTCCGGTGCCAGCGCCGGCAACGAGCCGATCGAAAAGGGCGCACGTACCGCGCTGGTCATGCCGATCTGCAACGAAGACGTACCCCGGGTTTTCGCCGGTTTGCGCGCCACGTTCGAATCGGTAGCGGCCACGGGTGACCTGGACCGTTTCGATTTCTTCGTGCTCAGCGACACCAACGAAACCGACATCGCCGTTGCCGAGCAACAGGCCTGGCTGGACGTGTGCCGCGAGACCAAGGGCTTCGGCAAGATCTTCTATCGCCGCCGTCGCCGTCGCGTCAAACGTAAAAGCGGCAACCTCGACGACTTCTGCCGTCGCTGGGGCAGCGAATACCGCTACATGGTCGTGCTGGATGCCGACAGCGTCATGAGCGGTGAATGCCTGACCAGTCTGGTTCGTCTGATGGAAGCCACGCCAGACGCCGGTATCATCCAGACTGCGCCGCGCGCATCGGGCATGGACACGTTGTATGCCCGCATGCAGCAGTTCGCGACCCGCGTCTACGGTCCGCTGTTCACCGCCGGTCTGCACTTCTGGCAGCTGGGTGAATCCCACTACTGGGGTCACAACGCGATCATCCGTATGAAGCCGTTCATCGAGCACTGCGCCCTGGCGCCGCTGCCCGGTAAAGGTGCATTCGCCGGTGCGATCCTGTCTCACGACTTCGTCGAAGCTGCGCTGATGCGCCGTGCGGGCTGGGGCGTGTGGATTGCCTACGATCTGCCGGGCAGTTACGAAGAGCTGCCGCCGAACCTGCTGGACGAACTCAAGCGCGACCGTCGCTGGTGCCACGGTAACCTGATGAACTTCCGCCTGTTCCTGGTCAAAGGCATGCACCCGGTTCACCGTGCGGTGTTCCTGACTGGCGTGATGTCGTACCTGTCGGCGCCGTTGTGGTTCTTCTTCCTCGTGTTGTCCACAGCCCTGCTGGCGGTGAACACCCTGATGGAACCGACCTACTTTCTTGAGCCGCGTCAGTTGTATCCGCTGTGGCCCCAATGGCACCCGGAACGCGCCGTTGCATTGTTTTCGACCACCATCGTTCTGCTGTTCCTGCCTAAACTGCTCAGCGTCATTCTGATCTGGGCGAAGGGCGCGAAAGGCTTCGGTGGCAAGTTCAAGGTCACTGTTTCGATGCTGCTGGAAATGCTCTTCTCGGTGCTGCTGGCCCCGGTGCGCATGCTGTTCCACACCCGTTTCGTACTGGCTGCCTTCCTGGGCTGGGCTGCGACCTGGAATTCGCCGCAACGCGACGATGACTCCACGCCGTGGATCGAAGCGGTCAAGCGTCATGGTCCGCAAACATTGCTGGGCGCGTGCTGGGCACTGCTGGTGTTCTGGCTGAACCCGAGCTTCCTGTGGTGGCTGGCGCCAATCGTGGTGTCGCTGATGCTGTCGATTCCGGTGTCGGTGATTTCCAGCCGTACCGGTTTGGGCCTCAAGGCGCGTGACGAGAAATTCTTCCTGATTCCTGAAGAGTTCGAGCCACCGCAAGAGCTGATCTCCACCGATCAGTACACCCACGAGAACCGTTGGCACGCGCTGAAACACGGTTTCATTCGGGCGGTGGTCGATCCTCGTCAGAATGCGCTGGCGTGCGCTCTGGCAACCTCGCGTCACCGTCAGGCTCAGCCGATTGAAGTGGTGCGCATGGAACGCGTCGATCATGCGCTCAAGGTCGGTCCGGAAAAACTCGATAATCAGGAACGCCTGATGCTGTTGAGCGACCCGGTTGCCCTTGGCCGCCTGCACGAGCGCGTCTGGAGCGAAGGTCACGAAGAGTGGCTGGCCGCGTGGAGAGCTTCCATCGAAGCTGATCCACATGCGCCGTTGCTGCCTTTGCAACCTGCTGTAAAAGCACCGGAGCCGGTCCTGGTCTAAAACCACCCGGCAGCGCAAAAGCCCCTGAAGCATTGCTTCAGGGGCTTTTTATTGGGTGTGTGCCGAGAAAAGGTTTTTTGTGGGAGCGGACCGGGCAACGCTCCCACAGTTACGTTACCGGCCCCTTCGCGGACAAGTCCGCTCCCACGCCCTTCGGACAGAAGCCGGCAGTTGATGCGGCCCCAAAACTGCATCGGCAGGCTGAACGCAACCCCTTGTGGGAGCGAACTTGTTCGCGAAGGCTTCATTCCTGACGATACATTTTTAGCGGATGTACCGGCCCCTTCGCGGACAAGTCCGCTCCCACTTGGGCAGAATCAAAAGCAGACTTCTTTCCGAGGGGTAGGAGCGAACTTGTCTACGCCCGTTAAGCAGAATCAAAAGCGGGCGGGTGTATAACGCCAAGCGCTCCAGCTTGGGAATCCTTGCATCGCAGATCCATCAACTCACCTTGAATTTCCCCACCAGCCCCTGTAAATGTGAGCCCAGTCGGGCCAGTTCGACGCTGGATGCTGCGGTTTGTTCGCTGGCGGCGGCGGTCTGATCGGAGATGTCGCGTACGCTGATGACGTTGCGGTTGATCTGCTCGGCGACCACGCTTTGTTCTTCGCTGGCGGTGGCGATCTGTTCGTTCATGTGCTGAATAGTCGCCACCGTGCGGGTAATGTCCTCCAGTGCACTGCCCGCGCGACGGCTCAGTTCGACCGTGCTGTCGGTCAGGCTACGGCTGCTGTCCAGGGTGCTGGCGACCTGCTGGGTGCCGGTTTGTAGCGCGGCGATCAGATCCTCGATTTCCTCTGTGGATTTCTGGGTTCGCTGTGCCAGCCCGCGCACCTCATCGGCCACCACCGCAAACCCGCGCCCGGCTTCACCCGCTCGGGCTGCCTCAATGGCCGCATTCAGCGCCAACAGGTTGGTTTGCTGTGAAACCGACTTGATCACGTCAAGAACGCCGACGATCTTGCCGCTTTCCTGCTTGAGCTGATTCATGGATTGGGTGGAGTTAGCCATTTCACGCGCCAACTGCTCGATCTGCGTAATTGCGCGTCCGACCACTTCATCGCCGCTGCGCGCCTGTTGGTCTGCCTGAACAGCCGCCTGGGATGCCTCCTGTGCACTGCGCGCCACCTCTTGCACGGTTGCGGCCATTTCATTCATGGCGGTTGCCACCAGATCCGTCTCGTCCTTCTGGCTATTGACCCCTGAACAGGTTTGTTCAGTGACGGCCGAAAGCTGCTCGGCTGCACTGGCAATCTGCGTGACGCCATCACTGATGCCACCTATCAACTCGCGCAGGCTGACGGTCATGGTCTGCATACTGCGCTGCAACTGACCCATCTCGTCACGACGCTCTACCGACATATCGCGGCTCAGGTCGCCCTGAGCAATACGTGCTGCGGCAATCAGGGTTTGTTGCAGCGGGACAGTGATTTGTCGGGTCATGACCCAGGCCGCCAGCAATCCGATCAGCAATGCCAGGCCGGCCACACTGGTCAGCATCGTTCTGGAGTTTGCCGCTTCGCTGTCACGTTGCGCGGTTTGCAGCAGGGTCAGCGCGGCCACAGATTCCAGCAGCTTTTCACCAAGGCTTTCCATGGACTCCTGATCCGCCTCGGCCTTGGTCTGTATCTGTTTGAACTCGCTCAGGCTGTCCCGATAACCTTTAAGCGCCTCGGTAGCGGGTATCAGCCCTTGAAGCGGATCGTTACCCTGGTTTTGAGCGATCTGCTCGACCTCCTTGAGCGCTTCGTCGATGGCGGTAATGGCGGCGGTTTCATCTGCATCTTTGGTGGTAAAGGTGTAAGCCTGTACCTGATAACGCGCGACCTGAATCTGCTGCCTCAGTTGCGAAATATTGGTGAATTCTTCCATGCGCTCGCTGCTGTCCTGCTCCTGGCTCACGCTCTTGAGCACTTCGGTTTCGACCTGCGCGACCGCCTGCAAGGCTTGCTCTGAATTTTGATCCAGGCGCTGACGTATCTTGTCGCGGGTTTGCCGATTGCTGCGAACGTCGGCGAAGGATTTCTCCAGTTCGCTCACCGCCTGAAGCTGCCCATTAAGCAGGGTGATGGTTGCCTGCTCCGTGCTCAGCCGGTGCAGCGATGTCAGGTGGGTTTTCATTTCGTTGAATTTTTATCACCTGCGCTGTCGTCTCCGGGGTTTTTTGCACCCGATCAGTGATCCTGTCGGCGCGTAGGTCTTTGGTAAGGCTGGTGAGCTGAGCGACGTCCGAAAGCGACTCGGAGCGGTCAATCATGGTGTACAGGCCATGCCAGCCGGTGAGTGTGATGATCAGCGTCAGTAACAGCACCAGGCCAAAACCCAGGGACAGTTTGAATCTGACGTTCATGTTGCCGAGCGCGTGATTGATCAGTCGGAACATTGGAATCTCCTGCAGTGAGCGAACAAAAGCAGGCCCCGTATGAGTCAGGACGTGCGTTGTGAGCGCATCGGCATGACGATCCATTGTGTGACCTGAGAAGGTCGTAGGAGATTTCCGAGAAGAAACGAGGGGTGACGGGCGTCACATTTAGCGAAGACAGTCAGGCCCGTGCGCGCAAATAGCACGGGCCTGATGCGCTTGATCAGACGGTAAAGCGGCTCACCAGGATTTGCAGGTGGTTGCCCAGGCGCGCCAGTTCGACGCTGGACGCGGCGGTTTCTTCGCTGGCTGACGAGGTCTGTTCCGAAATGTCGCGCACATTGATGATGCTGCGGTTGATCTCTTCGGCCGTGGCGCTCTGCTGCTCGGCGGCGGCAGCGATTTGCTGATTCATCGACTGGATCGCCGAAACGGTTTTGGTGATGTTTTCCAATGAGCTACCGGCCCGACGGGTCAGTTCCACACTGCTGCCGCTCAGTTCACGGCTGCTGTCCATGACCGTTGCGGCCTGCTGGGTGCCGCTTTGCAGGCTGGCAATCAGCGACTCGATCTCTTCAGTGGACTTCTGAGTGCGTTGCGCCAGGCTACGTACTTCGTCGGCGACCACGGCAAACCCGCGACCCGCTTCGCCGGCCCGGGCAGCTTCAATGGCGGCGTTCAAGGCCAGCAGGTTGGTCTGTTGTGCAACTGACTTGATAACGTCCAGCACGCTGCCGATCTTCTCGCTTTCCTGTTTCAGAGCGCCCATCGCTTCGCTGGAGT
This sequence comes from Pseudomonas cannabina, assembly GCF_900100365.1. Lineage (NCBI taxonomy): Bacteria > Pseudomonadati > Pseudomonadota > Gammaproteobacteria > Pseudomonadales > Pseudomonadaceae > Pseudomonas > Pseudomonas cannabina. Next base: position 5,037,786 of record NZ_FNKU01000001.1, read on the forward strand.
TGCCCACGGCTACCGCAAGACGTTCGATTTGCGCAATCGCCTCATTGACCACTCGCTCACCGTCACGGGCCTGCTGGTCAGCGGCAACAGCCGCTTCAGAGGCCTCTTCGGCGTTGCGCGCGACTTCCTGAACCGTTGCGGTCATTTCATGCATGGCCGTGGCCACCTGATCGGTCTCGACCTTCTGGCTGTTGACCCCGGCACTGGTCTGCTCGGTCACGGCTGACAGTTCTTCTGCGGCGCTGGCAATCTGCGTCACACCATCGCGAATCCCGCCGACCAGCTCACGCAGGCTGACGGTCATGCGTTGAATAGTGCTTTGCAGCTTGCCCAGTTCGTCCTTGCGATCAACCTGCAGATTACGACTCAGGTCGCCAGACGCGACGCGCTCTACCACCTCAAGGGTTTCCTTGAGCGGCGTGGTGATCTGGCGGGTGATGATCCATGCCGCCAGAATGCTCAGCACCAGCGCCAGAAGGGTAGCCACGGCGATCATCATGACTGACTTTTCGCTGTCGGCATCCCGGCTTTTGTTTTGTCGGGTGATCATGTCATTGCTGATCGCCAGCATGTCGGTGCCCTCGGCCGTCATCTTGTCCAGCGCGGCCTTACTGGCGGCCTGCGCGTCGCGATACTGCCCAACGGCTTCGCGATAGCCCTTGAGCCCGACCACCGCCTGCTGCAGCAGTGGCTGGTATTCAGAGGCAAGGTCTCCGGCCAGGGTGTTGATACCGGCGACGGCATCATCGATGGCCTGATTGGCGTTCTTTTCAAAGTCGGGACGGCCGCTGTAGGTGTAACCGCGCACCTGGAAGCGTGCCTGTTGAATCAGCTTGCTGACGCCGACGATGCGATTGTAGGCGAGGATGTTGTCCGCTTTGAGCAACTCGGCTTCGACCTTGTCGGCCTGATCCACCGCTTTGTCGGCGTTGGCGCCCATCCGGGTGCGGCTGGCCTCGCGGATGTCGATGGCGTCGGTCATGTCCTTGAACGACTGGCGATACTCGCGGGTGGTCTGAATCTGGCGATCCAGAAGCTGAATGTTTTCAGGAGAGCGCAACAGGTTTCGGGCGACCAGCAGGGCGGCGTCGAGTTGGTCGAGGGTGGTTCTGACCGTGGCGGCGGTCTCTGTGTCATACAGATCCTCATAGCGCATGCGGTTGATGCGCAACTGAAGTGTTAGCTCGTTGATCTCGGCAATGGCCGTCACGCGATCACCCCGATCGATCAGTGCCTGGTTGCTGAACCAGGCGGTTGCCGAAATCATCAGGGTCATCATAAGCACCAGGCCGAAGCCCACTGCCAGTTTCAGGCTGACGCTCGCATTTGCGAGACTTCGAGATAACCCACGAGACATGACTGCTCCTTTGTCTGTTATTGATTCATTCCATTTGCATCGGCCGCGCGCCTTCTAACTGAAGCGATTTAGTCGATGTAAAAGAACTCAGAACAGACGCGCGAGAAGGGCCGTGACAGCGGTTTCGACACGCAGAATGCGTTCGCCCAGTTGCACGGGTTGCAACCCGGACTGACGCAACAGGTCGACTTCATATGGAATCCAGCCGCCTTCGGGGCCGATCGCGAGGGTAACCGGACCTGTGACCGCACGCGGGCAGGCAGGGAAGTCGCCCGGATGGCCGACCAACCCCAACGTGTCAGCAGCCAGTTGTGACAAACGGTCTTCGACAAACGGTTTGAAGCGTTTTTCGATGACGATGTCGGGCAGTACGCTGTCGCGCGCCTGCTCCAGACCGAGAATCAACTGCTCGCGGATGGCCGCCGGCTCCAGAAAGGGCGTCTGCCAGAAGCTTTTTTCGACCCGATAACTGTTCAGCAGCACCACTCTGGGAATGCCCATGGTCGCGACGGTCTGAAACACCCGACGCAACATCTTGGGACGCGGCAGCGCCAGCAGCAGGGTCAGCGGCAGTTTTGCGGGCGGCTCGGCGTCCAGCACCACACGCAGTTCGGCTTCATGGGCTTCGAGGCGCAGCAGTTCGGCATTGCCCAGCAGGCCGTTGATGCGGCCGACCCGCACGCTGTCACCGACCTCCGCGCGATGCACCTCTTGCATGTGCTTGAGGCGCCGGTCGCGCAGGACCACCCGGTCGGTCGCAATGAAGTCGGCCTCTTCGAGCAGCAGCAGGTTCACGGCGTGGTCGCGGGTGGCTGATCTGGCTTGTCAGTGTCTTCCACTTGATCGTCCGGGTGCTCGCCGCGCTTCTTGATCATCGTGCTGCACAGGATGCCCAGTTCGAACAGCAACCACATCGGGACGGCCAGCAAGGTCTGCGAGAAGATGTCCGGCGGGGTCAGAATCATGCCGACCACAAAGCAGCCAATGATCACGTAAGGACGGATCTTCTTCAGGTATTTCACGTCGACAACGCCGATCCACACCAGCAACACCACGGCCACCGGGATTTCGAAGGCCACGCCGAAGGCGAAGAACAACGTCATCACGAAGTCCAGGTAACTGGCGATATCCGTCATCATCGACACGCCTTCCGGCGTTACGCTGGCGAAGAAGTGGAAGATGATCGGAAAGACCAGAAAGTAAGCGAACGCCATGCCTGCGTAAAACAGGATGATGCTGGAGACCAGCAGCGGAATGGCCACGCGCTTCTCATGCTTGTACAGGCCGGGAGCGATAAAGCCCCAGATCTGATGCAGGATGACCGGCATGGACAGGAACAGCGCCACCATCATGGTCAGCTTGAATGGCGTGATGAACGGCGAAGCCACGTCCGTGGCGATCATCGTTGCGCCTTCGGGCAGATAGACCCGCAGCGGAGCAGACACCAGGGTGTAGATCTTCTGCGTGAAGTAGAACAGACCGGCAAAAATCAGAAACACTGCCGCAACACAGCGCAGCAGACGTGTACGCAACTCGGTGAGGTGCGAGATCAGCGGCATTTGCTGATCGTTTTCCGGGATATCAGCGCTCATGGGGCTCGCGGTGGCAATGACGAATCGTGGACGGGAGGCGTCGGAGGCGGCGCAGAAGCGTCAGTCGGCTTCGCGGTTTTCTCCAGCGACAGCCCGGTTTTCGGCACCGCAGGTTCTGCGGGACCGATCTCGTGGTGAGCGGTGGCTGCGGGTTCCGCCGGTGCTGGTGCTGGTGTCGGCGCCGGGCTTACCGGTTCGTAAGGGGTCTCGGGATGCTGATTCTGAGCGAACATTTTCCGCGCTTCATCTTCAAGCGAAAGAATGTGCTCGTTATGCAGCTGCCGACGAATTTCGTCGGCCCCGATTTCACGTTCAACTTCCTGTTTGATCGCATTGAAGCTGCGCTTCAGGCGACCGATCCATAAGCCTGCGGTGCGTGCCGCACCCGGCAGGCGCTCGGGACCCAGTACCAGCAAGGCAACCAGGCCGACAAGCAGCAGTTCAGAGAAGCTGATACCGAACATGGGCTTAAACCTGGTCTTTGCGGATCGGCTCGTCGACTTTGTGCGCTTGCGCGTCGATGGTGTGCGGCTGATTCAGAGGCGAGCCCTGAGGAGCCGGTTGGGCCTGCTGCGGCTGGGCAGCCGGTTGCTCTTCCGGTTTGTCATCGTCGTGCATGGCCTTGCGAAAGCCTTTGATCGACTCGCCGACGTCACTGCCCAGGCCCTTGAGTTTCTTGGTCCCGAAAACCAGTACTACGACGATCAGGATGACGATCCAGTGTTTCCAGTCAAAAATACCCATGAAACAGTCCTCGTAGAAGATTTCAAGCTTGAAAGGGGTAAGCGTTATTCTGCTGTGCGAGCGGCTTTTTCAGCGTGTCCGGACAGCCCGAACCGGCGATCCAGCTCATCGAGCACGGCCTGCGGATGCTGACCGAGCGCGGCGAGCATTACCATGCTGTGAAACCACAGGTCAGCCGTTTCGTAGATCACGTCGCTGCAGTCACCGCTGACCGCAGCGTCCTTGGCGGCGATGATCGTCTCAATCGACTCTTCGCCAAGCTTTTCCAGAATCTTGTTCAGGCCCTTGTGGTACAGGCTGGCGACGTAAGAGCTGTCGGCGGCCGCATCCTTGCGCGATTCCAGCACCTCTGCCAGGCGGGACAACGTATCAGTCATGTTCAGTGGCCTGCTGGGTAAATAGCATCAGGATCTTTCAGCACCGAGTCTACGGTCTTCCAGCCTGAGTCTTCATAAACGCGGTAGAAGCAACTTTCGCGGCCGGTATGGCAGGCGATGCCGCCGATCTGCTCGACCATCAGGATAATGACGTCGGCGTCACAGTCGAGGCGCAGTTCATGCAGCTTTTGCACATGACCCGATTCTTCACCCTTGCGCCAGAGTTTGCCACGCGAACGCGACCAATAGATTGCACGATTCTCGGATGCGGTCAGGCTCAGCGCTTCGCGGTTCATCCAGGCCATCATCAGTACCCGGCCGGTCTTGTGATCCTGAGCGATTGCAGGCACCAGACCGTCGCTGTTCCAGTGAATCTCGTCCAGCCAGTCTTTCATATCTACTCCGGCAGCCGGACTTCAGGCCCGGCGGATTGAACAGTGTGCCAGCGCCATACGCTGCTGGCTATCGGCGAACGATCAGATACAGCCCGGCGATCAACATGATCGCGGCCGGCCAGGCAGCCAGCGTCAGCAACTGCGTGGCTGCCTCGCTCATCACCCAGCCCTGTATCGCGCCACCCACCAGCAATGCCGCACCGATCAGCCGCAAGACTGGCTCGTCCTTGCGCTCGTGCCAGGGGCGTGGCGGGTCCGAAGCATGCGGCCGCGACATGCGCTCCAGCAGATCGCGCGTCATGCCCGCAATGTGCGGCAGTTGCTCGACCTGCGATTGCAGGTTGCCCAGCAGCGTTTTCGGACTGACCCGCTCACGCATCCAGCGCTCCAGATACGGCTGCGCGGTGCTCCACAGGTCCAGTTCAGGGTACAGCTGACGACCCAGTCCTTCGATATTGAGCAGGGTCTTTTGCAGCAGTACCAGTTGCGGCTGGACTTCCATGTTGAAGCGGCGCGCGGTCTGGAACAGGCGCATCAGCACCTGACCAAAGGAAATATCCTTGAGCGGCTTCTCGAAAATCGGCTCGCAGACCGTGCGGATGGCGGCTTCGAATTCGTTGAGCTTGGTCTCGGCCGGGACCCAGCCCGAATCGATGTGCAGCTGTGCAACCCGGCGATAATCGCGTTTGAAGAAGGCAAACAGGTTGCGTGCCAGATAATCCTGGTCTTCCGGGGTCAGGCTGCCGACGATGCCGCAGTCGATGGCAATGTATTTCGGGCTCCACGGGTTGACCGTGCTGACGAAAATGTTGCCGGGGTGCATGTCGGCGTGAAAGAAGCTGTCTCGGAAAATCTGCGTGAAAAAAATCTCGACGCCACGTTCGGCGAGCATTTTCATGTCGGTGCGTTGATCGGCCAGCCCGGCCATGTCGGTCACCTGAAGGCCGTAGATGCGCTCCATGACCAGCACTTTCGGGCGGCACCAGTCCCAGTAGACCTGCGGCACGTACAGCAGTTCGGAACCTTCGAAGTTACGCCGCAACTGGCTGGAGTTGGCCGCTTCGCGCAGCAGGTCCAGCTCGTCGTAGATGGTTTTTTCGTAGTCCATCACCACCTGCACCGGGTGCAGCAGGCGTGCATCGGCGGAGACGCGTTCTGCGATGCGGGCTAGAATGAACAGCCACGCCATGTCCTGGCCGATGATCGGCTTGAGCCCCGGCCGTACGACCTTGACCACAACTTCTTCGCCGGTCTTCAGGCAGGCCGCATGCACCTGTGCCACCGACGCCGACGCCAGCGGTGTTTCGTCGAAACGGCTGAACACGTCGCAGATCCGCGCGCCCAACTGCTCTTCGATCAGCTTGATCGCCAATTGCTGGTCGAACGGCGGGACGCGGTCCTGGAGCAGCATCAGTTCGTCGGCAATGTCCTCTGGCAGCAGATCGCGCCGGGTGGACAACAATTGCCCGAACTTGATGAAGATCGGCCCGAGGTCTTGCAGTGCCAGGCGAAAACGCACGCCACGGCTCAGCTCGGACTTGCGTCGCGGCAGCCAGCGCCAAGGCAGCACGAAGCGCACCGCGAGCATCCACCACGGCAGGGGCAGGGCGAACAACAGGTCATCGAGGCGATAGCGGATAACGACACGTTGAATGCGAAACAGACGGCGTACGGCAAGCAGCTTCATGCGTTATCGCTGGTGTTGAGGGAGTGGGCAAGGCGGGCAAAACGCGCCTCGAGACGTTCCAGATCCAGTTTGATCTGATCGAGTTCGGCAAAACGTGCTTCGGCTTCGTGCTTGCCCACCAGCGTACGCGATTCTTCGCTCAGGTAGTCGGCCACATTCTGCCTCAGGCTCGCAGCACTTTCACGTGTCCAGCGGCTGCTGTTGCGCAGTTGGCTGCTGAATACCTGACTGGCCACCGGGCCCATCCATCTGGAGAGTTCGTGTTCCCAGTCAAGCTCGAGGTCTTGAAGAATGCCCACCAGTTCCAGCAGCATGCCGCTGTCCCCGTCGAGCTCGACGTCAGGGCCGTGCAACACCGCCGTCTTGTCCTTGCTCAGGGCCAGACGCAGCAGGCTGGAAGCCGGTGCGCGCAGGGTGCAATCGGCATCGGCCGCCCATTCAGGGGCCAGCAGCAGGCCTTCATCACTCGGCAGGATAAACAGTTTCAGGGACGGATCGCGGCAATCGACCGCAATGACGTGCCCGGTCAGGCGCGCCATACGCGGCAGCGCGGTGCTGTCGAGGCGCAACACCCGATTGATCCCGTGCTCGATGCTGGCGAGCAGCCCCCGAAGCAACATCAGGGTTTGATACCGCGATGCAGGGCGACGATGCCGGAAGTCATGTTGTGATAGGTCACACGATCAAAACCGGCTTCGACCATCATCGACTTCAGCGTTTCCTGATTGGGGTGCATGCGGATCGATTCGGCCAGATAGCGGTAGCTTTCTGCGTCATTGGTGACCAGCTTGCCCATCAACGGCATGAAGGCGAACGAATAAGCATCGTAGGCCTTGGTCATCAGCTTGTTGGTCGGTTTGGAAAACTCCAGCACCAGCAGGCGGCCGCCGGGCTTGAGCACGCGCAGCATGGAGCGCAGCGCGTCTTCCTTGTGCGTCACGTTGCGCAGGCCGAAGGCGATGGTCACGCAGTCGAAGTGGTTATCCGGAAAGGGCAGCTTTTCAGCGTCTGCCTGGACGAATTCCACGTTACCAGCAACGCCGAGGTCGAGCAGACGGTCGCGACCGACCTTGAGCATGGAAGCGTTGATGTCAGCCAGCACCACATGGCCGGTCGGGCCGACCAGTTTCGAGAACTTGCGGGTCAGGTCGCCTGTGCCACCGGCGATGTCCAGCACACGGTTGCCCGCGCGAACGCCTGAAAGCTCAATGGCAAAACGTTTCCACAGGCGGTGCATGCCACCCGACAGAAGGTCGTTCATCAGGTCGTACTTGGCCGCAACCGAGTGGAAAACCTCAGCGACTTTTTCGGCCTTCTGGCTTTCCGGCACATGTTTGTAACCGAAGTGAGTCGTAGGTTCGGCATCGCTGCCTTTGCGCTGATCGTTCATATCGCTTCACCGGAATAGAGTGCGGTCATTCTAATCGCCAAGGCCGGCTTTGTCTTGACAAGGCTCACCAGCAACGCTTTCTTGGCTGCGGGCGGGTGTATTTAGTTGCTCCGCATTTTATCCGACGATCAAGGAACACCCCATGGCCAAGATAACCGTTGAACGCCCGCACACGCTGGGCCTGGAAAAGGCCCGTGAGAAGGCCGATCAACTGGTCGAGAAGCTGGCGGAAAAATACGGCCTGGCCCACGAATGGGCGGGCGATACAGTGAAACTGGAAGGCAAGGGCGCCAAAGGCCGGGTCGACGTCGAAGAAGCGCTGATTCGCATCAACATCGAGCTGAACTTCATCCTTTCGACGATGAGCGGTTCGATCAAGACCGAAGTCGAGCGCGTGCTGGACAAGGCACTGGCTGCCTGAGCCCGGCTTTTTCAGCCTAGGGTCTGTTCCCGTTTGCACGTAACCCATTGATCCTTATGAGAACAGCCCCGTATTGTTGGAGTTCTCACACAACACCAATACGAGCCTGCAATGCCCCGATTAATGCTCAGTGATGAGCACTGGCCGAAGCTACGAGAAATTTTGCTACACGAATCGATCTACAACAAGCGAGATTTGCGCACCACGGTTGAAGGCATGCTGTATCGCATGCGTGTGGGTTGCCCTTGGCGAGACCTGCCGAAAGCGTTTGGAAACTGGAGCAAGGTCTACAAGCGGTTCAATGCCTGGTCTGCTTCAGGCAAGTGGGTCAAGGTGCTTGAGGTGCTGATGACTGATCCTGACATGGAGTGGGTCTTCATTGATGGCAGCTATGCCAAGGCTCATCAGCACAGCGCAGGTGCTGCCAGCACGCAGGACCAGGCCATCGGAAAAAGCCGAGCCGGTAACACCAGCAAGATTCACCTGGCTGTAGACGCTTGTGGGCTGCCTATTGCATTTGACGTGACCGCAGGCCAGACCAATGATTGTTCGCAGGCGGCCTCGTTGATTGCCAAGGTGCCCGATGCAGAAGTGATCATTGCGGACAAGGGCTACGACACTGAAGCGATACGGGCTCAGGTCGAGCAGCAAGGCAGCAAAGTGGTGATTCCACGAAAGCGCAATTCTCTGAAAGGGAACGCAGATCTGGACAAAGGGTTATATCGCAATCGACATCTCGTAGAAAACGCCTTCGCCCGGTTGAAGCATTTCCGGGCGGTGGCTTCTCGATTTGACAAACTCAAGAGAAACTATGAAAGCGTCATAGCAATGGCCTGCGCTTTTCTGTGGCTACCAATGTGAAACGGGAACAGACCCTAGGGTGAGCATTCTAATTTTTCTCCGTAGCGTGATGCCCATGCCCTTTGAAAGGGCGGTTCCTTCAACTTTCGAGCATGAGGTGCAGCATGGCCAACGCGAACACGAAGAAAAAAATCGAAGACGAGCAGGCATCCGCGCTTACTGATGTGCGGCGGTATGCGCGCAAGATATGGCTGGCCGGGCTCGGTGCCTATGCCCGGGTCAATGAGGAAGGCTCGCAGTACGTCAAAGAGCTGATCAAGGCTGGCGAAGAAACCGAAAAAGATGTCCGCAAAACCGTCGACGCACAAAGGCTTGCCGCCAACAGCGAGATCGATTCGGTCAAAGGCGAAGTGTCGTCTGCCAAGGGGCGTGTCGAGGCTCGACTCGACAGAATCGAGAGCGCTTTCGACCGTCGCGTCGCAAAGGCCTTGAACCGGATCGGTATCCCGTCTAAACATGATGTAGACACGCTCTCTGCCAAGCTCGACGAGCTGACGGCATTGCTTGATCGTGTCGGGCCTAAAAAGCTCGAACGCGCCGGGCCACAACGGCTCAAACGTTCCGAGTCTGGACAATAAGGAGAGCAGGATGGCTGGCAAGAAGAAAATCGACAAAGAAGGCAGTTCATGGATTGGCGAGGTTGAAAAATACTCTCGGCAGATCTGGCTGGCGGGTCTGGGGGCTTACTCCAAGATAAGCAACGACGGCAGCAAGCTGTTCGAGACGCTGGTCAAGGACGGCGAAAAGGCCGAGAAACTGACCAAGGTCGAAGCGCAGAAGCAACTGGATGACGTCAAGGACACGGCCAAATCGGCCAAATCCCGCGTTGGCGACGTGAAAGACCTCGCGCTCGGCAAGTGGAGTGAGCTGGAAGGTGCGTTCGACAAGCGCCTGAACAGCGCCATTTCGCGTCTGGGTGTACCGAGCCGCAATGAAGTCAAGTCGCTGCACAGCAAGGTCGATCAGTTGACCCGGCAGATCGAGTTGTTGACCGGCGAGAAAGCCAAGCCTGTTGCATCGAGTACGCCAGCCGCCAAGCCGGGGCCGAAATCTGCGGCCAAACCGTTGGTCAAGGCCGCCGCCAAAAGCGTCGCTAAAACAGCGGACAAGGCAGCAGCCAAAACCGCAGCGGCCAAACCTGTTGTGAAGAAAGCAGCAGCCAAGCCGGTAGACGCGGCCAACAAGGCGGCGACGGCAACCGCCAGTAAAGCCAAGGCCGCAGCCAAACCTGCCGCTGCGAAAAAACCAGCGGCTAGAAAACCGGCTGCCAAGCCAGCCGCATCGGCAACTGCGTCCACCACCCCGACCACCGCCCCCGCGCCGTCGGCGGCCCCGGAAACGTCAGCCAGTCAGTCCTGACAACAGGCTGCACAACCACAAAGCCCGCTCTGCAAAACAGGCGGGCTTTTTGTTGTTTCAGACGCACACTGAAGATCGGACGCAGCGCGTCCAGAACGGCAGGCGGCGCGGCGCGAGATGTGTCCAGAAGAACGCTTATCGTACCCACCTCTACCCATCCAGATACTCCATCGCCAACCGCTCCGCCGTGTGCCTGGAGGCCGGCAGCAGGTGTGGCGTCACCAGCATCATGATCTGGTAAACCACCACTCGCACTTCTCCTTCACGGCCCAGAATGCGCTGGTAGTCCAGGGAGAACAGCAGGGTCATGGTGATCTGTTCCACCAGTTGCCCCAGCGCCCGGGTTTCGCTGACCAGTTGCCCTTGAGATTTCAGGCGCGCCAGCAGTGACGCCAGGGTGCGTTTGAGTGAGTTGAGCAGATTGCGGATGCCCCGCGCCAGTTTGGGCAGCCGCCCCGCGAGATTGGACAGGTCTTGAAACAGAAACCGATAGTGCGCAAGCCGCTCGACGATCAGGTGCAGGAACATCCAGTAATCTTCGGCCTCGAGCCGGGCATCCGATGGCGGGTCGAGCAGCGGCGCCAGCTCGCTCTGAAAGCGCTCGAACAGCCCCAGAATCAGTGGCTCTTTGCCGTGAAAGTGGTAATACAGATTACCGGGGCTGATGCCCATTTCATTGGCAATCTCCAGCGTCGACACGTTGGGCTCGCCCTGTTGATTGAACAGCGTCAACGCATATTCAAGGATACGGTCGCGGGTCTTCATCCGGTCTTCTTGTTCGAGAGTCTGAGATCCGTGAGCGGGGCCAGGCCCGGGTCATCGGGTTCTGGGGGGGACGGGCTGCGGGTGCATGACCGCGCGCTGCCGCTCCTGCTGTAAAAAACCCATGATGATCGGCGCCACGGCCTCGGCCCGGGTGATCAGAAACAAATGCCCGTCATCGATGATGTGCAGCTCGGCATTGGGTATTCGCCAGGCCAGCAGACGCATGTTGACCAGCGGGATCAGCGGGTCGTCATCGCCGGCCAGCACCAGCGTTGGCTGATGGATTTTGTGCAGCCAGTGCACGCTGGTCCAGCCCATCCCTGCGAACAGTTGCCAGTAATAACCCAGCTTGCCGGACGAGCGCACCTTGGCCGCATGGTTGGCGGCCAGATGGGGATCGCGTCGAAACGCCCCGCCGTAGATTTCCGGCGCGATGCGAATCACATGCGACGGCTGTATATAGCGCCGTGGGCTGGCCATCAGCCACAGCACTCGTGGCTTGCCCGGCACCATCGCCATGCCCGCAGACGTCGCCGCCAGCACCAGTTTCTTGCAGCGTTCGGGATAGTCATGGGCGAACTGCTGAGCCAGCGCACCGCCCCATGACACGCCGATGGCATTGACCTGCCCGTAGTTCAGGTAGTCGAGCATGCGCGCTGCCAGCTTCGCCAGGCCGGGAAACCGATAAGGACGTCGGGGCGTCGATGAGCCGCCCACCCCCGGCACATCGAACGCGATGACTTCCAGGTCCGGGTCCAGCGCGTCGACAAACGGAAACACCAGCTCCAAATTGGCGCCGATGCCGTTGAAGATCAGCAGGGGCGTCAGATGATTCTTGCCCGGACGCACCGCCGTGCGGATGGTGTGCCCGTTCAGATCGATGGAGCGAAAAACAAACGGTTGCGGCATGCATGAAGCCCTGTTGGTTGACCCGCTGAAAACGCAGCCTTGAGCCTAACGTTCGTGAACGTAGGTTCCGGGCGCTGCCTGGGCTGGCGGGAATGCCTTGTTGCCGAGCGCGGTCGGGGCCTTTTTCAGTTTGCCCGAGCGCGCGGCCAGCCAGTCTTGCCAGTGCAGCCACCAGGAATCCGTGTGCTTAGTGGCGTTTTCCTGCCAGACCGCCGGATCTTCAGGCAGCTCGTCGTGAGTCATGTAGCGCGACTTGGGGTTGCCCGGCGGGTTGAGAATGCTCTGGATATGGCCGCTGCTGGACAGCACGAATTCCGTCTTGCCGCCAAACAGGCGCGCCGACTTGTAACAGGATGCCCACGGCGTGATGTGGTCGTTGGTGCCCGCCAGACAGAACACATCGGCAGTGACCTGCTTGAGGTCGATGGGCGTGCCGCAGACCTCCAGCGCATTGGCGCGGGTCAGCGGGTTGTTCTTGAACATCTCGATCAGATCGCCATGAAACGCGGCGGGCAGGCGCGTGGTGTCGTTGTTCCAGAACAGGATGTCGAACACCGGCGGCTCGTTGCCCAGCAGGTAATTGTTGACCCAGTAATTCCAGATCAGATCGTTGGGGCGCATCCAGGCGAACACCTTGGCCATGTCGCGGCCTTCCAGCACGCCGGCCTGATAGGAGTGGCGCTTGGCGCTTTCCAGCGTCTGCTCGTCGACGAACAACGCGACTTCGGTGTCCAGCGTGGTATCGAGCACGCTGACCAGCAGCGTCATGGCATTGACCTTCTTTTCGCCCCGCGCGGCGTAATGCCCCAGCAGCGCCGTGCAGGTGATGCCGCCCGAGCAGGCACCGAGCATGTTGATCTCTTTGCTGCCAGTGATCGCCAGCACCACATCGACCGCTTCCTTGAGCGCCTCGATGTAGGTCGACAGCCCCCATTCACGTTGCACCTTGGTCGGGTTGCGCCAACTGATGATGAACGTCTGCACGTTACTGCGCAGGCAAAACCGCGCCAGGCTCTTTTCCGGGCTCAGGTCGAAAACGTAAAACTTATTGATCTGCGGCGGGATCACCAGCAGCGGACGCTCGTGGACCTGTTCGGTGATCGGCGTGTACTGAATCAGCTCCAGCACCTCGTTACGAAACACCACCGAGCCTTCGGTGATGCCCAGGTTCTTGCCGACCTCGAAGGCATCCATATTGACCTGGCTCGGCATGCCGCCGTTGTTGACCATGTCTTTGGCCAGGTTCGACAAACCATCGAGCAGGCTTTTGCCGCCGGTGTCGAAAAAGCGCTTCACGGCTGCCGGATTGACGGCAGAATTGGTCGGCGACATGGCTTCGGTCATCAGGTTGATGACGAAGTGCGCGCGGCTGATGTCCTGCGGGGTGAGGCTACTGCCGCCGATCCAGTCATGCAGTTCCTTGCGCCAAGCCAGGTACGTCTGCAAATAGCGGCGATACAGCGGGTTCTGGCTCCAGGCCGGATCATTGAAACGACGATCTTCCGGGGTCGGTTGCAAGGCCGACTTGCCGAACAGCACGCTTCTGAGTTCGGCGCCCAGATGCGCAACGTGCCTGATGCTATGGATGGGTTGTTTGAAGGCCTGGCGCAGCACCATGCGGGCGGTGCTCAGCAGATCCTTGCGCTGCAGGCCCACCACCGGGTTAAGGCCCAGGGTGTGCTCGGATGCCTGTCGTTGCAGGTCATCGTCTTTCGGGTTACTCATCTACGACGCTCCGTTGTCTTGAGACGAACACTGACATTCCTTGCCTGTGAACCAGTGACACAGGCGTGTTAGCCGGTACTACTGCTCGTGTGACTTGCCGACAGCTTTTGCATCAATCCGACGCGGGCGCTTGCCACACCCTATTGGTTACGCGAGATTTCAGAAAATCGCAAGCAGCGTCGATCATTGACCGCTGCGAGGATCAGAGCATCAGCTTGATGACGTGCTCGGAAGGGTCGCGGGATTTGCCGGCTTTCTCGAGCGCCTGCAAGTAGTCATCCCACAGAGAAGCCTGGCGTCTGGCCAATTGGTACAGGTAATCCCAGGTAAACAGGCCGCTGTCGTGGCCATCGTCGAAGGTCAGCTTCAGCGCGTACTGACCCGCAGGCTCGACCTTGGTCAGGCCGACGCCCAACTTGCCGAATTGCAGAATCGGCTTGCCATGCCCCTGAACCTCGGCAGACGGAGAATGCACGCGCAGAAACTCGGCAGGCAGGTGATATTCCTCATCCGGCGCGTATTTCAGGGTCAGGGTCCTGGAGGCTTTGTGCAGCTGAATGGCGGTGGGGAGCATGGGTAACAGCCTCAAGTTTCAAGCTGCAAGCTTCAAGCAGAAGCAAAAAAGCTGCAGGAGTAAACGACCTCTTGCAGCTTACAGCTTGAAGCTTGCAGCTCATGTTTAAAGAATATAGCGCGACAGGTCTTCGTTTTCCGCCAGGTCGCCCAAGTGGCTGTTGACGTATTCGGCGTCGATTTCGATCGGTGCTGCGTCCGGGCTGATGGCCAGGTCGCCTGCGCTGAACGAGACTTCCTCCAGCAGACGCTCAAGCAGCGTGTGCAGGCGGCGAGCGCCGATGTTTTCGGTCTTCTCGTTGACCTGCCAGGCGATCTCGGCAAGGCGCTTGATGCCTTCCGGCTTGAACTCGATCTGCAGGCCTTCGGTTTTCAGCAGTTCGCGATACTGCTCGGTGAGCGACGCGTGCGGCTCGCTGAGAATGCGTTCGAAATCCTGCGGCGACAACGCTTTGAGTTCGACGCGGATCGGCAGGCGGCCTTGCAACTCAGGCACCAGGTCGCTCGGCTTGCTCAGGTGGAACGCGCCGGACGCGATGAACAGGATGTGGTCGGTCTTGACCATGCCCAGCTTGGTGTTCACGGTGCAGCCTTCGATCAGCGGCAGCAAATCACGCTGTACACCCTCGCGCGACACATCGACGCCGCCCGAATTGCCGCGCTTGGCGACTTTATCGATCTCGTCGATGAACACGATGCCGTGCTGTTCGACCGCTTCCAGCGCCTTGGCTTTCAGCTCTTCTTCATTGACCAGACGCCCCGCTTCTTCTTCGCGCACCAGCTTGAGCGCTTCCTTCACCTTGAGTTTGCGGCTCTTGGTCTTGCCCTTGCCCATGTTGGCAAACAGGCTTTGCAACTGATTGGTCATTTCTTCCATGCCGGGCGGCGCGGAAATATCGACACCTACGGTCTCATTGATGTCGATCTCGATTTCCTTATCATCCAGCTGGCCTTCGCGCAGGCGCTTGCGGAACAGCTGACGCGTATTGGAATCGCTGCTCTGTACCGGGTCTTCGTTGAAACCCACGCGCGCAGGCGGCAACAGGGCATCGAGGATGCGTTCTTCGGCCGCATCTTCAGCGCGGTGCCGGACTTTGACGATTTCCTGCTCGCGCAGGAGCTTGATCGCTGCATCAGCCAGATCGCGGATGATTGACTCTACATCGCGACCCACATAGCCCACTTCGGTAAACTTGGTCGCTTCGACTTTGATGAACGGCGCGTTGGCGAGTTTGGCCAGGCGACGGGCGATTTCGGTTTTGCCGACACCGGTCGGGCCGATCATCAGGATGTTCTTGGGCGTCACTTCGACGCGCAGTTCTTCGGGCAACTGCATGCGCCGCCAGCGATTACGCAGAGCAATGGCGACGGCGCGCTTGGCATCGTCCTGGCCTATGATATGGCGGTTAAGTTCGTGGACGATTTCGCGGGGAGTCATGGACATGGTTATTCACGGGCCTCTGGCACAGCAAAGCCGATGGGGCCGCAACGCGTGCGGCCCGGCAAGGGCTTAGCCAGCGAGGTCCTGCTCCTCAATGGTGATGTTATGGTTGGTGAACACGCAGATATCGCCGGCGATATGCAATGAAGTTTCGGCGATTTCGCGGGCTGACAGATCGGTCTTGAGCAGCAGGGCGCGCGCGGCAGCCTGAGCGAATGCTCCGCCGGAACCCATGGCGATCAGGCCATCCTCGGGTTCGACGACGTCACCATTGCCGGTGATGATCAGCGAGGCGTCCTTGTTGGCAACCGCCAGCATGGCTTCAAGACGGCTCAACGAGCGATCGGTACGCCAGTCCTTGGCCAGTTCGACAGCTGCGCGAACCAGATGCCCCTGGTGTTTTTCCAGCTGGGCCTCAAAACGCTCGAACAGCGTGAATGCATCGGCGGTCGCGCCAGCGAATCCGGCGATCACTTCACCGTGATACAGGCGGCGCACCTTCTTGGCGTTGCCTTTCATGACGGTGTTGCCCAGGGAAACCTGGCCGTCGCCAGCCATGACGACTTTGCCGTGACGGCGCACTGATACGATGGTGGTCAAGGGGAGAATCTCCACACTGCGGGGCGAAAATGCCCTGATGCAAACTCATATGGGGGTGGGGGTGGGGATTTCAACCTTGAGGCTGGAAGTCGGGATGCAGAATGAGCCGATACATTTTTGTAGAACATACCTGCCTTTTCGCTTGTCCGCGATTGATGGGATGTGGGAGCGGACTTGTCCGCGATCTGTCGGGAACCGACAGTAAAACCGGCGCACATGGTGCATCAGAATGTAGCCTGTTTCAGGGCCGCTTCGCAGCCCATCGCAGCCGTCGTAACCTCCTGAAGCTTCCGCGCCCTGCGGGCAGAAGCTGCATCCGGCCTCATCCACATTTTGCTACTTGAGCTTCTCGTCCGCGCGGAACATGGTGCGTATTCCGCGCACGGCCTGGCGGATGCGGTCCTGGTTTTCGATCAGCGCGAAACGCACGTGATCGTCGCCGTATTCACCAAAGCCGACACCTGGTGAAACACAAACCTTGGCCTCGGCCAGCAGTTTCTTGGCGAACTCCAGCGAGCCCAAGTGCGCGTAAGTCTCGGGGATCTTTGCCCAGACATACATTGATGCCTTGGGGTTTTCGACCATCCAGCCCAGCTCATGCAGGCCCTTGACCAGCACGTTGCGGCGCTGACGATACTGTTCGGCGATGTCGAGTACGCATTGCTGATCCCCCTCCAGCGCCGCAATGGCGGCGACCTGCAGTGGCGTAAACGTGCCGTAGTCGTGATAACTCTTGATACGGCCCAGTGCGCTGACCAGTTCCGGGTTGCCGACCATGAAGCCAATCCGCCAGCCCGCCATGTTATAGCTCTTGGACAGGGTGAAGAACTCGACCGCAATGTCCTTGGCGCCCGGCACCTGCATGATCGACGGGGCTTTCCAGCCGTCGTAGACAATGTCGGCATACGCCAGGTCATGCACCACCAGCACGTCGTACTGCTTGGCCAGCGCCACCACGCGCTCGAAGAAATCCAGCTCCACGCATTGCGCGGTCGGGTTCGACGGGAAGCCGAGAATCATCATCTTTGGCTTGGGGATCGAGCCGCGAATGGCTTTTTCCAGTTCAGCGAAGAAATCCACGCCCGGCACCAGCGGCACCGACCGCACCTGGGCGCCGGCAATCACGGCACCATAGATGTGGATCGGGTAGCTCGGGTTCGGCACCAGCACCGTATCGCCCTGATCCAGCGTGGCGAGCATCAGATGCGCCAGGCCTTCCTTGGAACCGATGGTGACGATGGCTTCGCTTTCGGGGTCGATATCGACCTCGTAGCGCTTCTTGTACCAGTTGGAAATGGCCCGGCGCAGGCGTGGAATCCCGCGCGAAGTGGAGTAACCGTGGGTGTCTTCGCGCTGGGCGACGGTGACCAGTTTTTCGACGATGTGCGGCGGCGTCGGCCCGTCGGGGTTGCCCATGCTCAAGTCGATAATGTCCTCACCACGACGGCGAGCAACCATTTTCAGCTCGGCGGTGATGTTGAACACGTAAGGGGGGAGTCGATCGATGCGCGCAAAGCGGCGCGGCGAACCTTGGTCGGCCATGGTTATCTCGCAAACGTAAGCGCCCGGAACCGTCCGAGCGACGCGGCCACATGAGGCGGCCTGGGGAAGAAGATAAAGGCGCGCCCTGCATTTTGTCCACTGCGATTTACAGCGTATTACCGGTGGCGATATTCGGACCCCATCGAATGACCCAGCGGTGTAGAATCGGCGCTATTCATCGCCAATCATCCCCGGCGGGTTTATGAGCTCAGGCCGAGTGCACGGTGATCCCGTGGCGTTCGGTTTCTTCGCTGCCTGCGGTCACTGCCGCACGCCCGCGACGTCAATAGAAGCTCACTCCCTTCCTGATCAGCCTTATTTTTGCCGGAGTGCTCCAATGCCTGATTACCGCTCGAAAACGTCTACCCACGGCCGCAACATGGCCGGCGCCCGTGCCCTGTGGCGCGCCACGGGCATGAAAGACGAAGATTTCAAGAAACCGATCATCGCCATCGCCAACTCTTTCACCCAGTTCGTACCGGGCCACGTCCACCTCAAGGACATGGGCCAGTTGGTCGCTCGTGAAGTCGAACGCGCCGGTGGCGTGGCCAAGGAATTCAACACCATCGCGGTCGACGACGGCATCGCCATGGGCCACGACGGCATGCTCTATTCGCTGCCAAGCCGCGAGATCATTGCCGACTCCGTGGAATACATGGTCAACGCGCATTGCGCCGACGCCATCGTGTGCATTTCCAACTGCGACAAGATCACCCCCGGCATGCTGATGGCGGCCCTGCGCCTGAATATCCCGGTGGTCTTCGTGTCTGGCGGGCCGATGGAAGCGGGCAAGACCAAACTGGCCAGCCACGGCCTGGACCTGGTCGACGCAATGGTCATCGCTGCCGACTCCACCGCCAGCGACGAAAAAGTCGCCGAGTATGAGCGCAGCGCCTGCCCGACGTGCGGTTCCTGCTCGGGCATGTTCACCGCCAACTCGATGAACTGCCTGACCGAAGCGCTGGGCCTGGCCTTGCCGGGCAACGGTTCGGCACTCGCCACCCACAGCGATCGCGAGCAACTGTTCCTGCAGGCTGGCCGCACCATCGTTGACCTGTGCCGGCAGTACTACAAGGAAAACGATGATTCGGTGTTGCCGCGCAACATCGCCAACTTCAAGGCATTCGAAAACGCCATGACGCTGGACATCGCCATGGGCGGCTCGACCAACACCATCCTGCACCTGCTGGCGGCTGCTCAGGAAGCCGAGATCGACTTCGACCTGCGCCACATCGACCGTCTGTCACGCAAGGTTCCGCAGCTGTGCAAAGTCGCGCCGAACATCCAGAAGTACCACATGGAAGACGTGCACCGCGCGGGCGGGATCTTCAGTATCCTCGGCGAGCTGGCCCGTGGCGGCCTGCTGCACACCGACCTGCCGACCGTGCACAGCAAGACCCTGGCCGAAGGCATCGCCAAATGGGACATCACCCAGACTGACGACGAAGCGGTGCATACCTTCTTCAAGGCCGGCCCGGCCGGTATTCCGACGCAGACCGCGTTCAGCCAGTCGACCCGTTGGGAAAGCCTGGATGACGACCGTGAAAACGGTTGCATCCGCAGCGTCGAACATGCCTATTCGCAGGAAGGTGGCCTGGCCGTGCTGTACGGCAATATCGCGCTGGATGGCTGCGTGGTGAAAACCGCCGGTGTCGACGAGTCGATCCATGTTTTCGAAGGCAACGCGAAGATCTTCGAAAGCCAGGACAGCGCCGTGCGCGGGATTCTCGCTGACGAAGTGAAGGCGGGCGACATCGTCATCATTCGTTACGAAGGTCCGAAAGGCGGTCCGGGCATGCAGGAAATGCTCTACCCGACTTCGTACCTGAAGTCCAAAGGGCTGGGTAAAGACTGTGCGTTGCTCACCGATGGCCGTTTCTCGGGCGGTACGTCCGGTCTGTCCATCGGCCACGCCTCGCCGGAAGCTGCGGCGGGTGGTGCGATTGGTCTGGTCCGCGATGGCGACAAGGTGCTGATCGACATTCCGAATCGCTCGATCAACCTGCTGATCGACGACGCCGAGATGGCCGAGCGTCGCGCCGAACAGGACAAAAAAGGCTGGAAGCCGGTCGAGTCGCGTCCACGCAAAGTGACCACCGCACTTAAGGCCTACGCCCTGCTGGCGACCAGCGCCGACAAGGGTGCTGTGCGTGACAAGGCGTTGCTGGACAAACTGGTGCCTTGATCCGTACCGCTGTCCCGTCCTGAATAAGGTTTACACCTTCTGACCTTTCCTCAGGAGGACTCAATGAATTCGGGCAAAGGCGCAGCCAGCGCGATTACACGCTAGCCTTTAAATTATCGGTCGTAGATCAGGTTGAAAAAGGCGAGTTGAGTTATAAAGAAGCCCAGCGACGCTATGGCATCCAAGGCCGGTCGACGGTGCTGGTCTGGTTACGAAAGCACGGTCGACAGGATTGGAGCCAAGGCGCATCAATTCGAGAGCCGAGGAACAGGTCCATGACCGAGCCAACACTCCCGCCGACACCTGAGCAGCGGATTAAAGAGCTTGAAGAACAGCTGGTGCTGAGCAATCAGAAGGCCCAGTTCTTTGAAGCTGTCGTGAACGTCTTGAAAAATGACTACGGTGTTTCCATCGTAAAAAAGCGACCCGGCAAGTCCTCTCGCAAGGGCAAATCCAAGACCTGAGCATTACCAGGGCTTGCCTGTTCATGGGTATTTCGCGTCAAGCGTATTACAAGCGTAATCGCGCTTTTGACGCGAAGGTCCGCCAAGACCAAGAGGTGGTGGACTTCGTCCTGGAAAAGCGGCGTCGCCAGCCCAGGCTGGGAACGCGCAAGCTGCACTACTTGATGAGCGTCGAAGCTCCTGCGTCGTTGTGCGTGGGTAGAGACCGTCTGTTTACCATCCTTCGTGATGCGCGCGAGCTGGTTCCGCGCAAACGGGCTTATCACAAGACCACTCATAGTCATCATCGCTTTCGCCGCCACCCCAACCTGCTCAAAGCAGGTCCTGAACAAGTCGTGGCCAATGGACCCGAACAGGTCTGGGTTGCAGACATCACCTATCTGCCTACACAGGAAAGCGTGGCCTATGTGAGCCTTGTGACAGATGCGTACTCACGCAAGATTGTTGGTCATCATGTGCATGAGAGCCTGCATACACAGTCGGTGATAAAGGCACTGGAAAAAGCGGTAGGAGAGCGAAAAACCGATCAGATGCTGATTCATCATTCAGATCGCGGTGCCCAGTACTGTTCCGACCTCTACCAACGTCTGCATACCAGGCATGAAATCCGGTGCTCGATGACTGATGGCTATGACTGTTACCAGAACGCTATGGCCGAGCGAATAAACGGAATTTTGAAGACCGAGTTTCTACTCCATCGGCCTAAAGACTTGGCAGATGCAGTGAAAATGGTGGATGAATCGGTGCAGATCTATAATGGGGAGCGACCGCACCTATCCCTGAAATACAAAACGCCCGACGCGGTGCATCGGGCGTTTTTGAGCGTGAAACAGGTGTAAACCTATTTCAGGACTAGACACGCTACACACAAAAGCCCGGCAGAGATGCCGGGCTTTTTGTTTCCCGATGGTTTTACGCTGTGGTGATTGCGAACGGAGCGATTACTTGCGGTCCGCAATCACCCCGATCAACACCAGCACTACCAACAGCACCGGCGCCAGGCTGTAGTTGTTGAACTGGCTGAGGCCGCGCACTACCCAAGGCGTGGCGTAGATCAATGCCGCGCCGCTGCCGACCGCGCAGAGCAGGGCGATGAGCGGGATGCGCAGGGCGCCGGTCATGCTGCTGATGCGCTGTTCGATCCAGCCTTTGATGTCTGCGCCGAACAGCACCAGCAGGCAGCCCACCAGTGCCAGGGCGATTTCCGAAAGATTGCTGCGACTCCAGCGCGAAACGGTGGCGAGCAAGTCGAGTACGAAATCCATGCAGGGTCCTTAGATCAGAAAGTATTGCAGCAAGTCATTGAGGAACAGCTGGCCTTGCGGCGTCGCGATCAGGCGTGCCGGATCTTCATGCAGCAGGCCTTTTTGTTCGGCTTGCCTGCGTGCCTCGGCGAGCGAATCGAGGCTTAGACCCGTCCTTTCCCGAAATAACGCAGCGTCCACACCATTTGTCAGTCGTAATGCGTTCATCAGAAATTCAAACGGCAATTCGTCCAGCGGCAACAGCTTTGAACCGGCCTGAAACGGTTTGTCCGGGTTCAGGTAATCCTTCGGCAAGCGGGTTTTCCAGGTACGAATAATGCGCCCGTCCGGATGGCTCAACTTGCCGTGTGCGCCCGCGCCGATGCCGATGAAATCACCGAACGCCCAGTAGTTGAGGTTATGCCGCGCCGGTTTACCGGATTGCGCATAGGCCGACACTTCGTACTGCGCGTAACCCTGAGTGGCCAGCAATTGCTGTCCGGTTTCCTGAATATCCCAAAGAATGTCGTCTTCAGGCAAAACCGGCGGCTGGTTCCAGAAGACGGTGTTGGGTTCCAGCGTCAGTTGATACCAGGACAGGTGCGTCGGCGCGAGGGCGATGGCCTGACGCAGGTCATCCAGCGCTTCATCCTGGGACTGGTCCGGCAGGCCGTGCATCAGGTCAAGGTTGAAGTTGTCGAAACCGGCCTGGCGCGCCATGTCGGCGGCGCGAATCGCCTCGTCGCCGTTGTGGATGCGGCCCAGCGCCTTGAGTTTGGATTCCTGAAAGCTCTGAATGCCGATGGACAGCCGATTGATCCCCAGACCGCGATAGGCGCTGAACTTGGCCTGTTCGAAGGTGCCGGGGTTGGCTTCCAGCGTGATTTCGATGTCGCTGGCAAAGCGAATGCGCTGTTCGACGCCTCGCAGCAAGCGGCCCAGCGCGTCGGCGCTGAACAGGCTCGGCGTGCCGCCACCGAAGAAGATCGATTGCAGTTCGCGGCCGTAGACGTGCGGCAGGTCAAGGTCCAGGTCGGCGAGCAGCGCGTCGACGTATTCCTGCTCCGGCAGCACGGGGCTTGCCGTGTGCGAATTGAAGTCGCAGTACGGGCATTTGCGCACGCACCACGGGATATGGATGTACAGCGACAGCGGTGGCAGGTTCGGCAGCGCAGGGCGCGGGCCCTCTGACGAGAAGCCGCTCTCGCCGAGAAACAGCGGCTGCGCAGGCGAGTCGTCGGTCATTGCAGACCCAGGCGTTCGCGCAACAGAACCATGGCGCGGGCGCGATGGCAGAGCTGGTTTTTCTCGCTCGGGCCCAGTTCGGCGCTGGAGCAGTCACGCTCCGGCACCCAGAACAACGGGTCGTAGCCAAAGCCGTGTTCGCCGCTGGCAGCGTGCAGAATGCGCCCGTGCCACAGGCCTTCACAGAGGATCGGCAGCGGATCGTCAGCATGCCTTACCAACGCCAGTACACAAACGAACTGCGCGCCACGTTGCTCGTCCGGCACGTCTTTGAGCGCCTCCAGCAGCTTGGTGTTGTTGGCCGCGTCACCTTTGCCATCGGCGTAGCGTGCGGAATAGATGCCCGGCGCGCCGCCGAGAAAGTCCACCGCCAGCCCCGAGTCGTCGGCCAGCGCAGGCAGCCCGGAGAGGCGCGAAGCGTTGCGCGCCTTGAGGATCGCGTTCTCGACGAACGACAGACCGGTCTCTTCCGGTTCGACCAGGCTGAATTCGCTGACCGAGCGCAGCGTCACGCTGCCGCCGAGCATGGCCTGGAGTTCCTTGAGTTTGCCGCCGTTGTGGCTGGCCAGTACGAGTTGGGTGAGGTTCATGATTGGCCTGTGGTGGTGCATGAAAACGATCGGTTAAACGGCAATCTGGTGATCGGTCAGCCCCGGGCTGGTGACCCGATAGATGCCGATTTCGCCCAGCAGGTTGGGCCACAGCTTGCTGGCCCAGCCGTGACGGTGTTGCTGATCGACCGCCAGCCTGTCGAGCACTTTTGCATCGCGTTCGCGGCACAGCTCTTCGAAGTCGCCGAAGGTGCAAAAGTGAATGTTCGGCGTGTTGTACCAGGTGTAAGGCAGGAACTCGGACACCGGCATGCGCCCTTTGCTGGCCAGATACCAGCGGCAGCGCCAGTGGCCGAAGTTCGGGAAGGTGATGATGCACTGGCGACCGACGCGCAGCATTTCGTCGAGAATTCTGTCCGGGTAATGCACGGCTTGCAGGGCTTGGGTCATGACCACCACGTCGAAGCTGTTGCTGGCAAAATTGCCCAGCCCCTTGTCGAGGTCCTGTTCGATGACATTGATGCCTTTGGCCACGCATTCGGCGATGTTCGCCGCGTCGTTTTCCAGCCCGTAGCCGGTGACTTGCTTGTTATCACGCAGCCAGGTCAGCAATTCGCCGTTGCCGCAGCCCAGATCGAGCACGCGGCTGCCTGCGGGAATCCATTCCTGGATGATTTCCAGATCGGCTCTCATGACGTCCTCACAACGAAATTCGGTTCATGTAATTACCGAAAGCCTGCAAGTAGCGCGGAATCGGGATCAGGAAGGCGTCGTGCCCTTGAGGCGCGTCGATTTCCAGGTAGCAGACGTCCTTGCGGGCCGCCATCAGCGCGTCCACCAGTTCTCGCGAGCGAGCCGGCGAGAAGCGCCAGTCGGTGGTGAACGACATCACGCAGAATTTGGCGGTGGCGTTGGCGAATGTCTTGGCCAGATCGTCGTTGAAGTTGGCGGCCGGGTCGAAGTAATCCAGCGCTTTGGTCATCAACAGGTAGGTATTGGCGTCGAAACGCCCGGAAAACTCTTCACCCTGATAACGCAGGTAGCTTTCGACCTGAAACTCGACGCTGTGGAAATCGTAGTTGAGCTTCTCGCTCTTCAGGCCACGGCCGAATTTCTCGCCCATCGAGTCATCCGACAGGTAGGTGATGTGCCCGACCATCCGCGCCAGCATCAGCCCGCGCTTGGGAATCACGCCGCGCTCCTGGAACGAACCGCCGTGGAATTCCGGGTCGGTGAGAATCGCCTGACGTGCCACTTCGTTGAAGGCGATGTTCTGCGCCGAGAGCTTGGGAGCCGAGGCAATTGCCAGGCAGTGACGCACGCGGTCCGGGTAGCTGATGGTCCATTGCAGCGCCTGCATGCCGCCCAGGCTGCCACCGATCACCGCGGCCCATTGCTCGATACCCAGCACATCGGCCAGCCGGGCCTGACTGTTGACCCAGTCTTCCACGGTCACGACCGGAAAGTTGGCTCCAAACGGCTTGCCGGTGTCCGGGTCGATGCTGCTCGGGCCGGTGGAGCCATTGCAGCCGCCCAGATTGTTGAGGCTGACGACGAAGAATTTGTTGGTGTCGACCGGTTTGCCGGGGCCGATGCAACTGTCCCACCAGCCGGGTTTGCGGTCATCGGCGCTGTGAAAGCCAGCGGCATGATGATGCCCGGACAGCGCATGGCAGATCAGCACGGCATTGCTGCGTGCAGCGTTGAGCTGACCGTAGGTTTCGTAAATCAGGTCATAGGCTGGCAACGAACGACCACAGGCCAGCGCCAGAGGCTCGCTGAAATGCGCCGTTTGCGGTGTGACCAGTCCGACAGAATCGTGGGGGAATACCGTGGGCATCGACCCTGCTCTCGCGTGAATGAGGCGTAAGTCTAAAGACCGCGGGGTGCAGCGGCAATAAGGGATGTTGTGCAAATCAACGGCACGATAGTTGAACGCCTTCGCGGACAAGTCCGCTCCCACGGCCTTCGGCCAGAATCAAAAGCAAACTTGTGTCTAGCGCTGAGCGTGAGAGCGAGATATACGTTTACATCAACAACCGCAACACATCCGGCATGCCGCTCATGGCAGCCAGGTTGTTGATGACCAGCATATCCAGCAGTTTGAGCACCAGGAACGCGAGGATCGGCGAGATATCCAGGCCGCCCAGATTCGGGACGATCTTGCGGAACGGCGCCAGCGCGGGTTCGCAGATCTGGTTGACCAGTTCTGCGCCAGGGTTGTGGCTGGCCGGGGCGACCCACGACAGGATCACGCTGATGATCAGGGCAAAGAAGAAGATCTTCAGGAACAGCGCGGTCACGCCGATGATCGACCAGAGCAACAAGTGCAACGGGTCGCCAGTGGTGCCGAACATCAGCAACAAGGTCAGTGCCATCAGGATCATCTGTACGATGATCGCCAGCACCAGCGACGACATGTCCAGCCCGAACAGGCTGGGAATGATACGGCGCAGTGGCTTGAGCAGCGGTTGCGTGGCGCGCACGATGAACTGGCACAGCGGGTTGTAGAAATTGGCCCGTACCAGTTGCAGCACGAAGCGCATCAGGACGATCAGCAGGTACAGACTGCCGAGCGTTTGCAGGACGTAAATTGCAGCGGTGTTCAATCCGATCATCAATCTGCTCCAGAGAAAGCCTAAATTATTTGCCCAGTTGTTCAGCCAGTTCGGCTGCACGGTGATCGGCGGCGCTCAGCGCGGTTTCCACCAGCTGTTCAAAACCGCCTGCCTGGAATGCCTTGATCGCAGCTTCCGTGGTCCCGCCCGGCGAGGTCACACGGCGACGCAATTCTCCTGCAACCAACTCACTGCCAGAGGCCATCAAGGCCGAGCCCAGCGCGGTTTGCAGGGTGAGTTTTCTGGCGATGTCTTCCGGCAGACCCAGCTTCACGCCTGCGGCCGTCATCGCTTCCATCAGCAAAAAGAAATACGCAGGACCGCTGCCGGACACTGCCGTGACCGCATCCACCTGTTTTTCCTGCTCGACCCAGACCGCCACGCCGACTGCCGACAACAACTGCTCGGCCTGCTCATGTTGCGCTGGCGACACGTTGTGGGTCGCGTACAGCCCGCTGGCACCCTGACGCAGCAATGATGGGGTATTGGGCATGCAGCGCACGACGGGCCGCTCGCCCAGCCATTGGGTCAGGCTGGCGCAGGTGATCCCGGCCGCAACCGATACGATCAACTGATCAGGCTCAAGGCTGGATTTCAGCGCCTGGCAGACGCTTTTCATCATCTGCGGTTTAACTGCCAGCACCACGACGTCGGCGCCTTTGACGGCTTCGGCATTGTCCGCGAATACCTTGATGCCGTGCTCGGTGGCAATCCGCTCGCGGGTTTCGGCGCCCGGCGCGCTGGCGCAGATCAGTGACGCTTCGACGCCTTGCGCGCGCAGGCCGCCGATCAGGCTGGCAGCCATGTTTCCGGCGCCGACAAAGGCGATACGAGTCTTGCTCATGACAGGTTCCCTGTATGCAGATTCAGTGTGTGCAACGTTACGGCTGCCCGTAGTCGCGGGCGCCAAAAAGGGCAGTGCCGATGCGCACCCAGGTTGCGCCTTGTGCGATGGCGGCTTCCAGGTCGTGGCTCATGCCCATGGACAGTGTGTCGAGCGGCAAGCCCAACTGCGCCTGCAAGGTGCGCACAGCGGCAAACGACGCCGCCTGTTCGAGCGGATCATCCGTCGGCTCGGGAATCGCCATCAGCCCGCGCAGCTTCAAGTGCGGCAGGGCGCTGATGGCGGCGGCCAGATCCGGCAGGTCCTGAGGCGTACAGCCCGACTTGCTGGCTTCACCGCTGACATTCACCTGAATGCAGATATTCAACGGCTCAAGCCCCTCGGGGCGCTGTTCGGACAGGCGTTGCGCGATTTTCAGGCGGTCCACTGAATGCACCCAAGCGAAGTTCTCGGCGATAGCGCGCGTCTTGTTCGATTGAATGGGGCCGATGAAGTGCCAGCACAAGGGCAGGTCGCTCAGTTCTGCCTGTTTTGCCAACGCTTCCTGCAAATAATTTTCGCCAAAGTCGCGCAGGCCTGCGGTGTAAGCTTCACGCAGGTCGCTGGCAGGCTTGGTTTTACTCACCGCCAGCAGGCCGATGGACGCCGGGTCGCGGTCAGCTGCGAGGGCGGCGTCGCGAATTCGCTGTTCGAGCGTTGAAATGTTCGCTGCTATCGTGGACATTGATTTGCGCCAGTCAGGCTAAGGTCTGCGGCATTCTATGTGATTGAGGAGCTGTATGGATATTACCGAGCTGCTGGCCTTCAGTGCCAAACAGGGCGCGTCGGACTTGCACCTCTCTGCAGGTCTGCCGCCGATGATCCGCGTCGACGGCGATGTGCGGCGCATTAACCTGCCCCCGCTGGACGCGAAGGAGGTCAAGGCGCTGATCTACGACATCATGAACGACAAGCAGCGTCAGGATTTCGAAGAGCGCCTAGAAACCGATTTTTCCTTCGAAGTGCCTGGTGTGGCGCGGTTCCGGGTCAACGCGTTCAACCAGAATCGCGGTGCCGGCGCGGTATTCCGGACCATTCCGTCGAAAATCCTGAGCATGGAAGATTTGGGCATGGGCAGTGTGTTTCGGAAGATTACCGACGTGGCGCGGGGGCTGATTCTGGTCACCGGGCCGACCGGCTCAGGCAAGTCGACGACCCTCGCGGCGATGATCGACTACCTCAATTGCAACAAGCATCACCATATCCTGACCATTGAAGACCCGATCGAATTCGTTCACGAGTCCAAGAAATGCCTGGTCAACCAGCGCGAGGTGCACCGCGACACACTGGGCTTCTCGGAAGCACTGCGCTCGGCTTTGCGCGAGGACCCGGACGTGATTCTGGTCGGCGAGATGCGCGATCTGGAAACCATTCGTCTGGCGCTGACTGCGGCGGAAACCGGTCACCTGGTGTTCGGCACGCTGCACACCACCTCGGCGGCGAAGACCATCGACCGGATCGTGGACGTCTTCCCGGCCCAGGAGAAATCGATGATTCGTTCAATGCTGTCTGAATCGCTGCACGCCGTGGTCTCCCAGGCGCTGCTCAAGAAGGTCGGCGGCGGGCGCGTGGCAGCGCATGAAATCATGATGGGCACCCCGGCGATTCGTAACCTGATTCGCGAGGACAAGGTGGCGCAGATGTATTCGTCAATCCAGACCGGCGGCTCGGTGGGCATGCAGACGCTGGACATGTGCCTGGCTGATCTGGTCAAGAAAGGCCTGATCACCCGCGAAAGCGCACGCGAGCGGGCCAAGGTGCCGGATAATTTCTGACTGAAGCCAGCCGCAATGAAAAAAGGGGCCCTGAACGAATTCAGGGCCCCCTTTTTTGGCTGTGAGCCCGATCAGGCAATCAGCGCTGGACGACGCGCATCTGCCCAGGCTGCTTTGGCAACACGCGCTTGGCGATCTTGTAGTGACTGTTCCAGTACGGTTTGTTCAGCGTATCGACAGTCACGGCCTTGCCATGGCGCGGCGCATGAACGAACTTGTTGTCGCCCAGGTAAATGGCGACATGGTTGATGTTGCGGCTTTTGATATTGAAGAACAGCAGATCACCCGGTATCAGGTCCTTGCGATCCACCGTCTGACCATGGCCTTGGGCCATCGCATTGGAGGTGCGCGGCAGATCGACTTCACGCACGTCCGTGTAGGCGTATTTGACCAGACCGCTGCAATCCAGCCCTTTGCCGGGTGTGGTGCCGCCCCAGCGATAAGGCGTCCCGACAGCCTGCAAGGCGCGTTTTACAACCGCATTGCCCTGTTTGGCCGGGACAGAGGCCTGCAAGGCAGCCTTGTTGGCGTTCTTGCGTGACAGCGGCTTCTGCAGGGGGCGCGTGCTGTCAGTCTGGATGCGGGTAGTGGTGGCTTCCTGAGGTGCGTTGCGAGTCGCGAATGCCGGTGAAGAATGACTTTTGGCGGTGTAGCCCGTGAAGCTCGCAGGAAGTTGTTGCTCACGATTGGTGGCGTGGGCGGCCAGTGGCATAAACAGGCAAATGGTTAGCCATGTCTTGAAAAAAGGACGCATTTGGCAAGGCTCATAGTGGTCAGCGCGCAACTTTATAACAGCTTTTTTGAAAAATCTGACCCCATTTGTCGAGTGCGTCACACTGGCATCGTTACGTTTTATGCGACAGACTCTTTCTTTTTTGCCGCTAATCTCTTTAGCGACAAGGGTTTGGCGGCGAAAAACTGCCTCGATTGCCATACGTCGGAATGGCGAAACCAAGTCACAAATTTGTTATGTATTTTTTTCTATCAGCGCAAAGAGGGTAAAAATGAACGGCTATCGATCTGACACACACAGCAAGGTGATGGGGTACCTGATGTGGATTTTCGGGTTTCTCGGGGCGCATCGTTTCTACTACGGCAAGCCGGTAACCGGGACTATCTGGTTCTTCACCTTTGGCCTGTTCGGCATAGGCTGGCTGATTGACCTGTTCCTGATCCCGTCGATGGACCGCGAGGCCGACCTGCGCTTCACACCGGGCGCCACCGATTACAGCGTGGCGTGGGTGCTGCTGACCTTCCTCGGCCTGTTCGGCGTCCACCGCATGTACCAGGGCAAGTGGATCACCGGCGTGATCTACCTGTTTACCGGCGGGTTGTTTCTGATGGGCATCCTGTATGACTTCTGGACAATGAACGACCAGATCTCGATGAAGAACGCCCAGCGCGGGTGAGGCTTGCTCAGGGGCGGATGTAGGAACAACTGTCTTTAAACCACCCCTGAAACCGATCACTCAGCTGTGTCTGGTGAACCGAGGCGGCCGGTTTTGCTGCCGGTTCCCGGCAGTTCGCGGACAAGTCCGCTCCTACAAAAGCCCCATCATTCGGGCCTCTGCCCGCAGGGCGTGGGAGCGAACTTGTTCGCGAAGGGGTCTTTATGATCGCCGAGAATGCATCGACTGAAACACCGTCTTCGCGAACAAGCAAAGCGTCGCCCGGTTCGCTCCTACACAAGCCTTGTCCACCGTAGGTCGGAGCGTGGTGCCTCAACGGCTATAGCTGATTCGTCCATCCACCAGCGTGTAGCGCACCGAGCCCGGCAGGCAGTGGCCGATGAAGGGGCAGTTCTCGCCTTTGGACAGCCAGGTTTCTCCGGCCAGGGTCGAGGCGGCAGGATCGAACAGCACGATGTCCGCTGGCGATCCGGCGCTCAGTTTGCCGGCTGGCAGGCGCAGGGCATCAGCTGGGCCGCTGCTCAGGCGGGCAAGCAGGGTCGGCAGGTCCAGCAAACCGTCTTCGACCAGCGTCATCGCCAGTGGCAGCAACAACTCCACACTGCTGATGCCCGGCTCGGTCGCGCCGAACGGGGCCAGCTTGGCGTCGCGTTCGTGCGGCTGGTGATGGCTCGATATCGCCTGAATGACTCCCGATTTCACCGCCTCACGCAGGCCCTCGCGGTCGGCGCGGGTGCGCAGCGGCGGCTGGACGTGATACAGGCTGGAGAAATCGATCAGTGCTTCATCGGTCAGAATCAACTGGTACAGCGCCACATCCGCCGTTACCGGCAGGCCACGCGCCTGTGCCTGGGCGATCAGCGCCGCGCCGCGTGCGCTGGTCAACTGGCTGAAATGCGCGCGCACGCCGCTTTGCTCGACCAGCAGCAGGTCGCGAGCCAGCGCCACGGTCTCGGCCGTTTCAGGAATGCCCGCCAAGCCCAGAAAGCTCGCGGTCGGGCCTTCATGCGCCAGGCCGCCTTCGGCCAGGTCGCGGTCCTGCGAATTGAAAATCACGGTCAGGTCGAACGTCGCCGCGTATTCCAGCGCCCGGCACAGTGTGCGGGTGTTACTGAAGCTGTTCAGGCCGTTGCCGAATGCCACGCAGCCCGCGTCGCGCAGGGCGATCAGTTCTGCCAGCTGTTCGCCTTCCAGGCCCTTGCTCAGCGCGCCGACCGGGAACACCTTGCTGAAACCGGCTTCGCGCGCACGGTCGAGGATCAGTTCGGCCACCGCCGAGGTGTCAAGCACCGGCTTGGTACGTGGCGGGCAGCACACGCTGGTCACGCCGCCTGCAGCAGCAGCGCGGGTTTCGCTGGCGATGCTGCCTTTACGGCTGTAACCCGGCTCGCGCAACGAAACGTTGAGGTCGACCAGCCCTGGGGCGGCCACCAGCCCGCTGGCATCGATAGTCTGAACCGGTTGAAAGCCGGTCGGTGCCGCGCCAATGGCGGCAAGTTTGCCTGCTTCGATGTGCAGGTCGGTAATCTGATCCAGCCCGCTAACCGGGTCGATGACGCGAGCGCCGAGGATGCTGAGCTTCACTGGGCGTTCTCCTGCTCGAATTGTCGTTGTGCGTTTTGCCCGCTCATGACCATGGACAGCACTGCCATGCGCACGGCGATGCCGTAGGTCACCTGATTGAGAATCACCGAATGCGCTCCGTCGGCCACCGCCGATTCAATTTCCACACCGCGGTTGATCGGGCCGGGGTGCATGACAATCGCGTCCGGCCTAGCCACCGCCAGCCGCGCGGTGGTCAGGCCGAACAGGCGATAGAATTCGCCCTCGCTGGGCAGCAGGCCGCCGGTCATGCGCTCGCGTTGCAGGCGCAGCATGATCACCACGTCGACGTCCTTCAAGCCTTCGTTGAGGTCGGTATAGACCTTGACGCCGTACTGCTCGACGCCGACCGGCAGCAAAGTTTTCGGCCCGATGACGCGGATGTCCGGGCAGCCCAGCGCCTTGAGCGCGAGCATATTGGAGCGCGCTACGCGGGAGTGCAGGATGTCGCCGACGATGGCCACCGACAGGTTTTCGAAGCCGCCCTTGTGGCGACGAATCGTCAGCATGTCGAGCATGCCCTGGGTCGGGTGCGCATGGCGGCCGTCACCGCCGTTGATGATCGCGACGTCCGGGCACACATGCTCGGCAATGAAATGCGCTGCGCCCGAATCGGCATGGCGCACGACAAACATGTCGGCAGCCATCGCTTCAAGGTTGCGCAGGGTGTCGAACAGCGTTTCGCCCTTGCTGGTGGACGAGGTCGAAACGTTCAGGGTGATCACATCGGCCGACAGCCGCTGGGCCGCCAGTTCGAAGGTGGTGCGGGTGCGTGTCGAGTTTTCGAAGAACACGTTGCACACCGTCTTGCCGCGCAACAGCGGGACCTTCTTCACCGCTCGGGCGCCGACCTCAAGAAACGAGTCAGCGGTGTCGAGGATTTCGGTGAGCAGCTCGCGGGGCAAGCCGTCCAGAGACAGAAAATGGCGCAGCTGGCCCAGGTGGTTGAGCTGCAGCGGGCGCTTGGCGTCGAGAGGCGTCATCGCAATGGACTCTTTAAAGGGCGGTGGAGAGGTCTTGAAGCTCGAGCGCCATTGGCTCGGGACCGGACAGCTTGATGCGTTCGTGCGGTGCCAGCGACAGCGTCGCCCCGACCACATTCGGGCGGATCGGCAGTTCTCCGGCGTCCAGGTCCAGCAGGCAGACCAGCGTGACGCTGGCCGGGCGGCCGTAATCGAACAGTTCGTTGAGCGCGGCGCGAATGGTCCGGCCGCTCATCAGCACGTCGTCGATCAGCACCAGATGCTGCCCTTCGATCTCGAACGGCAGTTCCGAAGGGCGCACTTGCGGGTGCAGGCCGTTCTGGCTGAAATCATCGCGATAGAACGAGACGTCCAGAGTGCCGAGCGGCGAAGGGTTGTCCAGCTCTTTGAGTAGCGCCTGAGCGACCCACACACCGCCTGTGCGGATGCCGATGAAACGAGGGTCGCTGATGCCGCGCTTGCTCAGATGAGCGTTCAGGTCAGTGGCCATCTGACGAATCAGTTCGGCGGGATTGGGCAGGCTCATGGTTGCTCCTTTGAGGCTCGGGCAGCGTCCGTCCATGGCGCGTTGCTCAAGCGATAACGTCTGATCCGGATATCTCGAAGCGACAGGGACTGTAAAAGTCACACATTCAACAATTCTGGGTGCTCGTCCAGCCAGCCTTGCAGCAGCAGCGCAGCGGCGATGGCGTCCACCGGATTGTCCCGGTAACTGCCTTTCTGGCCGCCGCGTGCCATGCGCTCGCCTTTGGCCTCGAAGGTCGTCAGGCGCTCGTCGTGGGTGTAGACCGTGACGCCGAAGCGTCCGTTGAGTCTGCGCGAAAACTTTTCCGCGCGGGCGCTCATCTCGCTGGGCGTGCCGTCCATGTTCAACGGCAGGCCGACCACGATGGCGTCAGGTTTCCATTCGGTAATCAGCGCCTGCACCTTGTCCCAGTCCGGCACGCCGTTCTGCGCCTTGAGGGTGCAGAGTTCGCGGGCCTGACCGGTGATCGCCTGGCCGACGGCAACGCCGATCTGTTTGGTGCCGTAATCAATCCCCAGCAGCAAGCGCAAAGCGGCCATCAGGCGTGACCTGCCTGAGTCGAGATCAGGCTGAGATTGACGCCGAGGCGTCTGGCGGCGGCATCGAGACGTCGTTCGCTGTCGACGTCGAACAGAATCGCCGGGTCGAACGAGCAGGTCAGCCAGGCATTGTCAGCCATTTCGGCATCCAGCTGGCCTGCGTCCCACCCGGCATAGCCCAGGGTGATCACATTTTGATCAGGTCCGTAGCCGTCAGCGATGGAAAACAGCACGTCCTGTGAGGTGGACAGCGAGATTCCGCCCGGCAGCGCGACCGTGGCCTGAAACAGCTGGCCGCTTGGATGCAGGACGAAGCCGCGATCAGTCTGCACCGGGCCGCCGGAATGAATGACGATTTCCTGGCAGCGTTTCGGCGCTGGCAGCTCCGGTCGCAACTGTTCGAGTACATCCGCCAGGGTCAGGCTTTGCGGGCGGTTGATTACCAGCCCCATTGCGCCATTGGCGTTGTGCTCGACAACGTACGTCAAGGTCTGAGCAAAGTTCTCGTCGTGCATGTGAGGCATGGCGATCAGGAACTGGTGCTTGAGATAGCTCGGGGAGACTTTTTTCATGAGTCCTAGTGTGGCGTTGTGTTACGGGCCTGACAACTGACACTTATATGTGTCGGGTGTCCGTTGGCAAAAATGTCAGTTGCTCGACAGTTTATCGCCGCGTGCAAATTTCCAGGTGCGAATGATCTCGAGCCGGTCGATGTCTGCCAGATCACCGGTGAACGGCGCAAAAGGCGCAGCCAGACGCACGATTCGCTGTGCGGCCTGATCCAGCAGCGGTTGCCCGGAGGATTCCAGCACCAACACTTCGTACAGCGAGCCGTCGCGATTGATCGACACAAGAAGTCGCAAATTGCCGTAGATCTGCTGGCGACGTGCTTCCTCAGGATAGTTCAGGTTGCCGACTCGTTCGACCTTCTTGCGCCAATCGTCCTTGTACCAGGCACCTTTATCGCGCATGGTCGAGGCCGCATTGAGGCGGTGGATCTTCGGCCGCTTGGCGTAAGCCTGCTGCTCGTTCGAGAGTTCGGCTTCAAGGCTGGCGATTTCGTTGCTCAGCTCCGAGCTGTCAAACGTTGGCGCAGCCTTGGTGGCTGGATCGGGCTTGACCTCTTCGCGCTTGGCGACGGTTTTCTGCGGGCTCTGCGCGTTGGTGGAAACCGCAGTCTTCGGCGCTTCCTGCTTGACCACCGGCTTGCTGGCCGGGGGGGGGTGACCTTGTTTACCTTGGTGTCCTGATAAGGCGCCAGCTCGGTGGTCTTGAGTGTTTCGGCCTTGTCCAGCGTGCCGCTGCCCTGCTGATCGTCTTGCGCCAGATAATCCGCCTGTTTGGGCTTTTCGTCGCTTTTGAACGTGGCGAGGGTGATTTCCAGCGTCTGCGAGATCTGCTCCGGCTTGACGTAGGTAAAGCCCACGCCAAGGATGATCACCAAGTGGATCAGCGCCGCGATCAGCAGGGTAAAACCCAGGCGATCAGCGGGGCGCACACCGACGTTGGAGAGTTCGAGGGGAAGGTCGTTTCGGGCCATGGAGGTCATCGGCGGTTCAGTATCTCGTCAGCCTGCATGTCAAAATCCGTGTCGTGTCACAGGTGGCGCATGATAACGCAATGTGCGGTTTGGCTTCAGAGTGGATCTGACGAAGGGGCGCGTCTGCACGCCGCTTATCGTTATACACAAATATCGAGACACCCGGAAAGCCGGGCTTCTTGGGCGCGGACCGGGTGACGCTTCGCTTGTCCGGGAAACGGTAGTCCAAACGATGTATTTCGGAGCATAGGCCTATCTTCGCGGACAAGTCCGCTCCCACGGCCTTTGGCCAGAATCAAAAGCGCCGGGCTTTTTGGGGGCGGACCGGGTGACGCTTTGCTTGTCCGGGAAAAGGTAGTCCAAACGATGTATTTCGGAGAATAGGCCTATCTTCGCGGACAAGGCCGCTCCCACGGCCTTTGGCCAGAATCAAAAGCGTCGGGCTTTTGGGGGGCGGACCGGGTGACGCTTTGCTTGTCCGGGAAACGGTAGTCCAAACGATGTATTTCGGAGAATAGGCCTATCTTCGCGGACAAGGCCGCTCCCACGGCCTTTGGCCAGAATCAAAAGCGTCGGGCTTCTTGGGGGCGGACCGGGTGACGCTTCGCTTGTCCGGGAAACGGTAGTCCAAACGATGTATTTCGGAGATAGACCTACCTTTCGCGGACAAGTCCGCTCCCACGGCCTTTGGCCAGAATCAAAAGCGTCGGGCTTTTTGGGGGCGGACCGGGTGACGCTTTGCTTGTCCGGGAAACGGTAGTCCAAACGATGCGTTCGGAGAATAGACCTATCTTCGCGGACAAGTCCGCTCCCACGGCCTTTGGCCAGAATCAAAAGCGTCGGGCTTTTTGGGGGCGGACCGGGTGACGCTTTGCTTGTCCGGGAAACGGTAGTCCAAACGATGCGTTCGGAGAATAGACCTATCTTCGCGGACAAGTCCGCTCCCACGGCCTCTGGCCAGAATCAAAAGCGCCGGGCTTTTTGGGAGCCTACCGGGTGACGCTTTGCTTGTCCGGGAAACGGTAGTCCAAACGATGCGTTCGGAGAATAGACCTATCTTCGCGGACAAGTCCGCTCCCACGGCCTTTGGCCAGAATCAAAAGCGTCGGGCTTCTTGGGGGCGGACCGGGTGACGCTTTGCTTGTCCGGGAAAAGGTAGTCCAAACGATGCGTTCGGAGAATAGACCTATCTTCGCGGACAAGTCCGCTCCCACGGCCTCTGGCCAGAATCAAAAGCGCCGGGCTTTTTGGGAACCTACCGGGTGACGCTTTGCTTGTCCGGGAAACGGTAGTCCAAACGATGTATTTCGGAGAATAGGACTATCTTCGCGGACAAGTCCGCTCCCACGGCCTTTGGCCAGAATCAAAAGCGTCGGGCTTTTGTGGGAGCGGACTTGTCCGCGAAGCGGTGGTTCAAACGACGCATTGCGTGGAATAGACCTACCCTTTCGCAGACAGGCGAAG
The DNA here is from genome assembly GCF_900100365.1 of Pseudomonas cannabina. Classification (NCBI taxonomy): domain Bacteria; kingdom Pseudomonadati; phylum Pseudomonadota; class Gammaproteobacteria; order Pseudomonadales; family Pseudomonadaceae; genus Pseudomonas; species Pseudomonas cannabina. The sequence goes on from NZ_FNKU01000001.1 coordinate 5,074,552, forward strand.
CGTCGCCTGGTCCGCTCCCACAAAGAGCTCCATATCCGGGTGTCTTAGCCCTTGCGCGCTTGCAGCTTGTTGCCGATCGCATCCATCAGCAGGCCGCCGATGTTGGTGCCGAAGGCGTTATCGATTTCGCGAATGCAGGTCGGGCTGGTGACGTTGATCTCGGTCAGGTGTTCGCCGATTACGTCAAGGCCGACGAACAGCAGGCCTTTTTCACGCAGGGTCGGGCCGATCTGTTCGGCGATCCAGCGGTCCTTGTCGGTCAACGGGCGGGCTTCGCCACGGCCGCCAGCGGCAAGGTTGCCACGCGTCTCGCCAGCAGCGGGGATGCGCGCCAGGCAGTACGGCACCGGCTCGCCATCGACCATCAGAATGCGTTTGTCGCCGTCCTTGATGGCTGGCAGGTAGCCCTGCGCCATGATCTGCTGGGTGCCGTGGGCTGTCAGGGTTTCGAGGATCACCGACAGGTTCGGGTCGCCTGCGCGATGGCGGAAGATCGACGCGCCGCCCATGCCGTCCAGCGGCTTGAGGATCACATCACCCTGTTGCTCGGCGAATTCGCGAATGATGTCGGCGCGGCGGCTGACCAGCGTTGGCGGGGTGCACTGCGGAAACAGCGTGGCAAACAGCTTCTCGTTGCAGTCACGCAGGCTCTGCGGCTTGTTGACCACCAGCACGCCAGCGCGTTCGGCCTGCTCCAGCAGGTAAGTGGTGTAGACGAATTCCATGTCGAATGGCGGGTCCTTGCGCATCAGGATCACGTCGAGGTCGTCGAGGCCTGCGTCGATTTCAGCTTCGAATTCGAACCATTTGGCCGGATCGGCAAATACCTTGAGCGGCTTCATGCGCCCGCGGGCCTGGCCGGCATTCTGGTAAAGGTCTTTCTGTTCCATATAAAACAGTGACCAGCCGCGTTCCTGTGCGGCAAGGAGCATGGCCAGCGAGCTGTCCTTTTTATAGGAGATGCGCTCAATGGGGTCCATGACAATCCCTAGGCGAACGCTCATGGGCAATATCCTCTGATCGGTAAGGGCGCGATGGCCGTAAAAATTGGCATCAGGGTGGCGCTCCGATTGCTCCCGGTCAAGAGGCAGGCCTGCCACGGTGCGCTTTATGGATTGCGTCTGGAGAGTGTGCTAAAAAGGCTCGGCATCCGGTCTTCGGTCCCTGTGGATCAATGAAGCGATACCGTCAGGCTCTCAGTGCCTCGCAGAATGCGCAAAAATTCGCTGCGGCGATGGAAGAGCAGCTTATGGAACAACACGCCTCCGCCTTGAAAGTCATGGTCATCGATGACTCGAAGACCATCCGCCGCACCGCCGAAACGCTGCTCAGAAACGCAGGCTGCGAAGTCATTACTGCGATAGACGGTTTCGACGCGCTGGCCAAGATTGCCGATAACCACCCGCGAATCATATTCGTCGATATCATGATGCCGCGTCTGGACGGCTATCAGACCTGCGCGCTGATCAAGAACAACCGGGCATTCAAGTCGACGCCGGTCATCATGCTGTCGTCAAAGGAAGGGCTGTTCGACAAGGCCAAGGGTCGGATTGTCGGTTCCGATCAGTTTTTGACCAAGCGTTTCAACAAGGAAGAACTGCTCAGCGCCATCAAGGCTCATGTGCCGGGTTTCGTTGCAGCAGAACAACATCTATCGTGACGCCCGCGCCTGATGTCGCGCGCTCGTAATCTGACGGGGAACACCCATGGCTCGAATATTGATCGTCGATGATTCGCCGACTGAAATGTACAAACTCACCGGCATGCTGGAAAAGCACGGTCACGAAGTGCTGAAAGCCGAGAACGGTGCTGACGGCGTGGCCCTGGCCCGTCAGGAAAAGCCCGACGCCGTATTGATGGACATCGTCATGCCGGGTCTCAACGGCTTTCAGGCCACGCGCCAACTGACCAAAGACGCCGACACCAGCAGTATTCCGGTGATCATGATCACCACCAAGGATCAGGAAACTGACAAGGTCTGGGGCAAGCGCCAGGGTGCGCGGGATTACCTGACCAAGCCGGTGGATGAAGAAACCCTGATGAAAACCCTGAACGCGGTGCTGGCCGGCTGATTGCCGGGATTACCATGGCTGATCCTCGTACCGCTTTTGAACTGCTGCTGGACATGGATCGGCGTTGCCGTTCGCTGGCGGCCGGGCTGCCGTTGCAGGAAGCCCACCAGCAGGACTGGATCGGCATTGGTTTTCGCATGGGCGAGCAGCGTTTTGTGGCGCCTATCGGCGAAATCGCCGAAATTCTCCATGAACCCCGTTATGCCGCCATGCCTGGCGTGAAACCCTGGGTGGTAGGCGTCGCCAACCTGCGTGGCCGGCTGCTGCCGATCATGGACTTGTGCGGGTTCTTCGGTCATGAGCTGGTGCCGGTCCGCAGGCAGCGGCGGGTATTGGTGGTCGAACACAGCGATGTGTTCACCGGCTTGCTGGTGGATGAGGTGTTCGGTATGCAACGCTTCAGTCAGCCGAGCCTCATCCCTCAGATACCGCAAGACGTGGAGCAGCGCATGGTGCCGTTTCTGCGCGGGCAATTCATTCGCGAGCAGGCCTGGCAGGTGTTCAGCCCGTGGGCGGTGGTGCAGTCCGAGGATTTCATGGACCTGGCGTCCTAGAATGGGGGCTGGTTTGTTTCACTGATAGAGGCGGGGGCCTGATTGATGGGTAATACAGGCAGGTCACTGGAAGGCGCACGAAGCCGGACGCAGATTATTCTGCTGTTCGTCGCGCTGATTGTTTTCATCATGTTGCTGTTCGCCAATTTTGCTTACCTCAATACCCAGTCGAACTACGACAAGCAATACATCGGGCATGCCGGCGAACTGCGCGTTCTGTCCCAGCGCATCGCCAAAAACGCCACCGAAGCGGCTGCGGGCAAAACCCCGGCGTTCAAATTGCTGGCCGACGCCCGCAACGATTTCGACGTGCGCTGGGGCTACCTGAGAAAAGGCGACCCCGCCACCGGGCTGCCCGCCGCACCGGATCTGATCCGCGACGAGCTGCGCACCGTGCAGAAAGACTGGGAAGGGCTGCGCAAGAGCACCGACGTGATTCTGGCCAGCGAACAGACGGTACTGTCGCTGCACCAGGTGGCGGCAACCCTGGCGGAAACCATCCCGCAGTTGCAGGCCGAATACGAGAAAGTCGTCGAGATTCTCCTGCAAAGCCGTGCGCCCGCCGCACAAGTGGTGGTCGCCCAGCGTCAGGCGCTGCTGGCCGAACGGATTCTCGGTTCGGTGAATACCGTGCTGGCCGGTGATGAAACCGCCGTTCAGGCTGCCGATGCGTTTGGCCGCGATGCCAGCCAGTTCGGCCGCGTGCTGAACGGTATGCTGGAAGGCAACGCGACGCTACGCATCTCACAGGTTGAAGACCGCGACGCCCGCGCGCGACTGGCGGAGATCGCCGAGCTGTTCGAGTTCGTGTCCGGTTCGGTGGACGAGATTCTCGAAACGTCGCCCGAGCTGTACCAGGTGCGTGAAGCGTCCGGCAACATCTTCAACACCTCGCAAACCCTGCTCGATGAAACGTCGATGCTCGCCAACAGCCTGGAAAACCTCGCCAAACGCCGCACCATGAACACCGTCGGCGGCTACGTGCTGGGTTTGCTGGCGCTGATGTCGATCATCCTGATCGGCCTGGTGATGGTCCGCGAGACCAATCGACAACTGCGTGAAACCGCACAGAAGAGCGAGCGCAACCAGAACGCGATCATGCGCCTGCTCGATGAGATCGAAAGCCTGGCGGACGGCGACCTGACCGTGACGGCCTCGGTGACCGAGGATTTCACCGGCGCGATTGCCGACTCCATCAATTACTCCATCGACCGGCTGCGCGAACTGGTGGTGACCATCAACCTGACGGCTGAACAGGTCGCTTCTGCAGTTACCGAAACCCAGGCCACGGCCATGCAGCTGTCGGCGGCGTCCGAGCATCAGGCGTTGCAGATCAGCGCGGCGTCGACTGCCGTCAACGACATGGCGGCGTCCATCGATCAGGTGTCGGCCAACGCGTCGGAGTCCTCGGCGGTGGCAGAGCGTTCGGTGGCGATTGCCAACAAGGGCAACGAAGTGGTGCACAACACCATTCACGGCATGGACAACATCCGCGAACAGATTCAGGACACCTCCAAGCGCATCAAGCGGCTGGGCGAGTCTTCCCAGGAAATTGGCGATATTGTCAGCCTGATTGACGATATTGCCGACCAGACCAACATCCTCGCTCTCAACGCGGCGATTCAGGCCTCCATGGCCGGTGATGCCGGGCGAGGCTTTGCGGTGGTTGCCGACGAAGTGCAACGGCTGGCCGAGCGCTCGTCGTCCGCCACCAAGCAGATCGAAACCCTGGTGCGCGCCATTCAGAACGACACTAACGAAGCGGTCATCTCCATGGAGCAGACCACCAGTGAAGTGGTGCGCGGCGCACGGCTGGCGCAGGATGCTGGCGTGGCGCTCGGTGAAATCGAAGGGGTTTCCAGAGTGCTGGCCGAACTGATCGAAAGTATTACCGACGCCGCCCATCAACAGGCCGAGTCCGCCGGGCAGATTTCCCAGACCATGACTGTGATTCAGCAGACCACCTCGCAGACGACCTCGGGCACCGCCGCGACGGCCGAGAGCATTGGCAACCTGGCGAAAATGGCCAGCGAAATGCGCCGCTCGGTGTCGGGCTTCACCCTGCCGCCCTCGAAGAAGATCGGATGATGTTCAAAAAATGAACGCTCTTCATGGGATAACAGGCGGAAATCGTCATGGCTGATCGTCACGATTACGTGGCCCTGGAATGGCTCAAGGGCGAGATTGCCGAGACGCTGCGTCAGGCTCGCCAGGCGCTCGACGCGTTTATCGAAGACCCGGCCGACAGTGCGGCGATGGCCCGCTGTCTGGACCTGGTGCATCAGGTTCACGGCAGCCTGCAAATGATCGAGTTCTACGGCGCCGCGCTGCTGGCCGAGGAAATCGAGCAACTGGCGCTGGCCGTGCAGCAGAACCGCGTCAGCCATCCGGTGGAATCCGAGCAACTGCTGATTCAGGCCATGAGCCAGCTGCCGATTTATCTGGACCGCATACATTCGGCCCGTCGCGACCTGCCTTTGGTGGTGTTGCCGCTGCTCAACGACCTGCGCAGTGCGCGAGGCGAAAGCCTGCTGTCGGAAACCAGCCTGTTTGCCCCGCAACTGGTCAGCGTCCCGCCACTCGACGATGAAGAACTGGCGCAGCGCAACACGCCTGAACTGCCCAACCTGTTGCGCAAACTGCGCCAGACGTTACAGGCCGCACTGGCCGGCCTGATGCGCGAGCAGGGCGTGCAGACCCAGCTCGGTTACATGGCCAAGGTGTTCGCCCGACTGGAGCAGTTGTGCGAAGACGCGCCGCTGGGGCCACTCTGGCGAATCGCCACGGCACTGGTCGAAACCATGCTCAACGGCAATTTCACCAATAGCCCGGCGCTGCGCAGCCTGCTGAAGAATGCCGACAAGGAACTCAAACGTCTGACCGAACAGGGCGTGGCGGGGATCAATCAGCCCGCGCCTGAAGAATTGCTGAAGAGCCTGCTGTTCTACATTGCCAAGTCCGACAGCCTGGCGCCGAAGATGCTCGATCTCAAGGATCAGTACGCGCTGGCGGATGCCTTGCCCGGCGACGACGTGGTCGACGAAGAGCGCGCTCGGATGGCCGGGCCTGACCGCGATGCCATGCGCTCGGTGATCGTGGCCTTGTGCGAAGGGCTGGTGCGGGTCAAGGAACGGCTCGACGTATTCGTGCGCGGCGACCGTCAGCACGTCAGCGAACTCAATGCGTTGCTACCGCCGCTGCGGCAGATTGCCGATACCCTGGCGGTGCTGGGTTTTGGCCAGCCGCGCAAGGTGATCATCGATCAGTTGAGCGTGGTGCAAGGGCTGGCGCATGGGCAGCGCGAACCCAGCGATGCCGCGCTGATGGATGTAGCGGGGGCCTTGCTGTATGTCGAATCGACCCTCGCCGGCATGGCAGGCAGCAATGAGCCGTCCAGCCGTGAAGAAAGCCGCCTGCCGACCACCGATCTGACCCAGATCCACCAACTGGTGATTCGCGAAGCGCGCATCGTGTTGCAGCAGGCCAAGGACGTGATCGTCGATTACATCGACGGCGAGTGGGACCGCCAGCGGCTTGACCCGCTGTGTGCCCTGCTGGTGCAGGTGCGCGGTGCGCTGGCGATGATTCCGCTGGCCCGCGCGGCGAGCCTGCTCGCGGCCTGTAACGAATACATTCAGGAACACCTGCTGGTCGACGACACCCGGCCGAGCTGGGTGCAGCTCGATTGCCTGGCCGACACGATCAGCGGGATCGAGTACTACCTGGAGCGCCTGCTCGAAGACCACGAGGCGCCGGGCGATCAGATTCTCGACATGGCTCAGCAGAGCCTGGCGCGGCTGGGCTATTCACCCGCAGCGGACACCCTTGAAGTGCCACTGCTCGACGAAATCATCACCCAGGACGAACTGCTCGAACTGGATGACCGCAAGGCACTGGTCAGCCCGACCCAGACGATCGCTCAGGTGCTCGCCAGCCCGGTGTCTGCGGTCAATCCGCCCGCTCGCAACGTCCCGACCAGCCTGCTGCCGCCTGCCGCTGACGAGGAGGCGGTCGACGACGAGTTGCGCGATGTGTTTCTCGAAGAGGCCGATGAAGTACTCGATGCACTGCGTGAATACCTGCCGCGCTGGTTTGCCTCGCTGAGCAGTGGCGGCCATTGGGACAGCTCGGCGCTGACCGAAGTGCGCCGGGCGTTCCACACGCTCAAGGGCAGCGGGCGGATGGTGCGCGCGCTGATCCTCAGCGAACTGGCCTGGGCGGTCGAAAACCTGCTCAATCGCGTGCTGGAAGGCAACGTGCTGCCGGGCCTTGAGGTGCAACAGCTGATGCACGAGGTGCTGGCGCTGCTGCCGTCGGTGATCCGCGACTTTGCCGATGATGCGCAGCGCCAGCGCAATGATGTCGACCTGCTGGCGGCCCGTGCCCACGCGCTGGCCAACGGTGTTGAGCCGGCGTCGCTGGCCGCGTCTGCTGATTCTGCCTCTGGCGAACCACTCGATCCGCAACTGCTGGAGATTTTCCGTCAGGAAGCGCAGGGCCATCTGGGCACCTTGAGCCGCTTCCTCGAGACCGCCGAGCAAGCGAGTTCGCCGTCGATCAGCGACAGTGTGCTGCGCGCCCTGCATACGCTCAAAGGCAGCGCACACATGGCCGGCGTTCTGCCGATTGCCGAACTGGCGAGCCCGCTCGATCAACTGGTTCGCGAGTACAAGGCCAACCTGATCGACATCGGCGCGCCTGAGCTGAACCTGTTGCGCAGTGCCGAACCGTTGTTGCGCCTCGGTCTGGAGCAGCTGGACACCACACCGCTGGGCGAAATACCGGGTGCGGCCGGGTTGATCGAGGCGGCCAGCACGCTGCTCAACGACCGGCTTACCGCGGTGCTGCGCGAGTCGGACAACGGGCTGCGCATCAAGCGTAATCCTCAGTTGATTGCCAGCTTTCTGGCCGAAGGCATGGACATCGTTCTCGACGCTGAAAACCTGCTGCGGCGCTGGCGTCAGCATCCCGGAGACCGGCAGGAGTTGAGCGCACTGCTGGATGAACTGACCACCCTGGGGCATGGCGCGCATCTGGCCGATCTGCCCCAGGTGGATGAGTTGTGCGAGGCCTTGCTCGACCTGTATGGCGCTGTCGAAGAAAGCAGTCTGGCGGTCAGCGAACGATTTTTCGATGAGGCGGAGCACGCCCATGAAGCATTGATCAACATGCTCGATCAGGTGGCTGCCGGGCAGGATGTCGAGCCTCGTCCGGAGTGCGTGCGCGCTTTGCACGCACTGCTGGCCCAGGCGCTGGACCCGTCGGCGACCGGTCTGATCAAGAGCGATGGCCAGCACACTTTGAGTGTGACAGAGCTCAACACGGCGACCGAGCAACTGGCCCGTGAGGCCGAGCAGCCCGATGTTTCCAGCCCGGACGACGAGATCGTCGAGATATTTCTGGAAGAAGCCGTCGACATCCTCGACAGCGCCGGGCAGGCCCTGCAACGCTGGCTGGCAGACCCGGAAAACCCGGCGCCGTTGAGCTCCTTGCAACGCGACCTGCACACCCTCAAGGGGGGCGCACGGATGGCCGAAGTGGCCGAGGTCGGCGACCTGGCCCATGAACTGGAAAACCTGTACGAAGGCCTGATCGACCGGCGCATCAGCTTCTCTGCGGCGCTGGCCGATCTGCTGCACAAGAGCCATGACCATCTGGCAGTCCTGCTGGAGCAACTGTATCGGCATGAAGCACTCAGCGACCCTTCGGCGCTGATCGCGGCGCTGGGTAGCTGGCGGCACATCGACACTGCAAAACCTGACGCGTCGGCGCTCGCTCAGGCGAGCGAAGAGCCGCCCGAGCATGACACCGAGCTGCGTGAAATCTTCCTCGAAGAAGGTTTCGACATCATCGAGAGCTCCGGCGCAGCGCTGGTTCGCTGGCAGGCCGATCCGCACAACATGCTGGAAGTCGAGAACCTGCTGCGCGATCTGCATACCCTCAAGGGCGGCGCGCGCATGGTCGAGATCGCGCCGATCGGCGATCTCGCGCATGAGCTGGAAACCCTTTACGAAGGGCTGTCCACCGGCAGCATGCAGCCTGATTCACTGATGATCGGCCTGCTGCAGAGCGGTCATGACGTGCTGGCCGACATGCTGGATGCGGTGCGCACTGACAAGCCGATGCCCGACGCCACCTTGTTGATCGACAAAATCCGTGCCCTGGCCAGTCTGGAGCCGGGTGCCAGAGTGGCGGTTGCGTCCACGCTGGAGAGCGCTCCGGAACCTGTCGTGGCGGTTGCGCCGGTTGCCGAGTCCGACGCCGAACGTGGCGGTCCGGAAATGGTCAAGGTGCCCGCCGAACAGCTGGAAAACCTGGTCAACCTGGCGGGCGAGACGTCGATTTTTCGCGGGCGAATCGAACAGCAGATGCTCGACGCGCAGGTTGCGCTGGTGGAAATGGAAACCACCATCGAACGGATGCGCGATCAACTGCGTCGCCTCGATATGGAGACGCAAGGCCGGATTCTCAGCCGTGAACAGGTTCAGGCCGAACGTTTGGGCTATGAAGAATTCGATCCGCTGGAAATGGACCGCCATTCCCAGTTGCAACAATTGTCGCGTGCGCTGTTCGAGTCTGCGTCCGACCTGATGGACCTCAAGGAAACCCTCGGCGCTCGCACCCGTGACGCGGAAACCTTGTTGTCGCAACAGGCGCGGGTCAACACTCAGTTGCAGGAAGGCCTGATGCGCACGCGCATGGTGCCGTTCGAGCGACTGGTGCCGCGCTTGCGTCGCGTGGTGCGACAGGTAGCGTCGGAGCTGCACAAGAAAGTGCATTTCGAGGTCGGCAATGCCGAGGGGGAAATGGACCGCAACGTGCTGGAACGCATGGTCGCGCCGCTGGAGCACATGCTGCGCAATGCCGTCGATCATGGCCTGGAAAGCACTGAGAAGCGCATTGCCGCTGGCAAGCCGGAACAGGGCCGGATCAGTCTGGAGCTGATGTACGAGGGCGGCGATATCGTCATCGAACTGAGTGATGACGGCTCGGGCGTCGATCTGGAGGCAGTGCGGCGCAAGGCCATCAAACGCGGCATGATTGACCCGGACGCCGACCTGTCCGATCACGAGGTGCTGCCGTTCATCCTTCAGGCCGGATTTTCCACCAGCGAGATCATCACCCAGATTTCCGGGCGTGGTGTCGGCATGGACGTGGTGCACGCCGAGGTCAAACAGCTGGGTGGCTCGATGGTCATCGACTCGGTGCCCGGCAAAGGCACGCGCTTCCGTATCCGGCTGCCAATTTCGGTGTCGGTCAACCGCGCGCTGATGGTGACCTGTGGTGAAGAGCAGTATGCGGTGCCGCTCAATACCGTCGACGGCATCGTGCGCGTGATGGCCAACGAACTGGATGCGTATTACCAGACCGTCCCGCCGCGTTATCAATACGGCGGGCGCAGCTATGAGTTGCGCTACCTGGGCGAACTGCTGGGCAACAGTCCGCCGAGGCTGGTCGGCCAGTTGCAGCCGCTGCCGGTGTTGCTGGTGCATTTGCAGGATCAGTGGGTGGCGGTGCAGGTCGATGCGCTAGCCGGTTCCCGGGAAATCGTGGTCAAGAGTCTTGGGGCGCAGTTTTCCGGCGTGCAGGGCATTTCCGGCGCGACTATTCTGGGCGATGGCCGGGTGGTGCTGATTCTGGACCTGATGGCGCAGATCCGTACCTTGCAGGGCCTGCCGTTCAGGGGGCTGACGCCAGTCTCGTACAGCGAGGTCGAGCACGCCAGACCGTTGCTGGTGATGGTCGTGGACGACTCGGTGACGGTGCGCAAAGTGACCAGCCGCCTGCTCGAACGGCACGGCATGCACGTGCTGACGGCCAAGGACGGGATAGACGCCATGAGCCTGTTGCAGGAACACACCCCTGACATCATGCTGCTGGACATCGAAATGCCGCGTATGGACGGTTTTGAAGTCGCCAGTCAGATCAGGCAGGACGAAGAACTCAAGGGTCTGCCGATCATCATGATTACCTCCCGCTCTGGTCAGAAACACCGCGACAGGGCCATGGCCTTGGGTGTCAACGAGTACCTGAGCAAGCCTTATCAGGAAACCGTGTTGCTGGAGAGCATCGCTTACTGGAGTCAGGTTCATGTCTGAAGGTACGTTCCAGACCAGTCGCCTGACCAGCCTGACCGGTCTGTTGTTGCCGCTGAGCGACCGCCACCTGCTGGTGCCGAACGTTGCGGTGGCCGAGTTGATCGACTATCAGGATTGCAGTGCCGGGCCGGACGCGCCTGAATGGTACCTAGGGCCGATCAGCTGGCGCGAACTGACGTTGCCGCTGCTCAGCTTCGAAGCCGCCTGCGGAGGACGCACACGGGTCGGAGGTCGCGCCCGAATCGTGGTGCTCAATGCGCTGGGCGCCCGTAACGATGTGCGCTTCATCGCCCTGCTGACCCAAGGCATCCCGCGCTCCTGCAAGGTCGACAGCCAACTGAGCTACGTCGACGTCCCGCTGGCCGAACTGGAACTTGCCGCCGTGCAGATCGGCGAAACCGTCGCCCGCATCCCCGACCTGGAAGGGCTGGAGCAGTTGTGGGTGGAGGCGAAGGCTTAATGCGCGGGAGCGGACTTGCCGGCGAAAGGCCCGGTACATTCTCCGAAGATGCATCGTCTGAAGTACCGTCTTCGCGGACAAGTCCCCTCCCACAGAAGCTCGTCTTCGCGGACAAACGGAGCGTCGCACGATAGTTGTCTGGTCTACCGTACACCTGTCGTTCTCCACAGGCCTTTGTATGTTGCGGAAAACGGAAAGCGGGCACGAGGATCAAAAGCTCACGACGAACAGCTGATCTCCAGGTGCTTGCCCCAGTCCGGTGGACGTTGGGCGTAGCCTTCCCTGTCGGGTTGTTCGGTGAAAGGATTGCAGAGCACCTGGTGCAGGCGACGGACTTCTGTGTAGTCGCCTTGTTCAGCTGCTTCGATGGCGTTTTGCGCCAGGTAGTTGCGCAAAATGTACAGCGGGTTTACCGCGTGCATGCGGGTCTGGCGATCTTGCTCTGTGCCATTGTCTTCGCGACCGATACGCGCCAGATACGCTTCTGCCCAGCCATCGAAGCCCTTGATATCGACAAAGTCGTCGCGCAAGGTGCGCAGCGCGTCTGCGGCCGGTTGATCACCCAGGCGGCGGAAGAACAGAGTGTAATCCACTGCGCTGTTCTGCATCAGTTGCAGTAGCTGGCTGACCAGCTTGTCGTCCTGATCCTGCGCAACCGTCAGCCCCAGGCGACGGCGCATCAGGTCCAGGCAGTGCGCCTGATACAGAGGCAGAAACAGGCCAATCGCCTCGCGCAATGCTTCCACACTGACGAACGGCGTCAATGCCTGCCCCAGCGCGCTGAGGTTCCATTGCGCAATGGGCACCTGATTGCTGAAGGAGTAACGGCCTTCATGATCGGAGTGATTGCAGATGAAGTGCTCGTCGAAATCATCCAGAAACGCAAACGGCCCGAAGTCGAAGGTAATGCCCAGAATCGACATGTTGTCGGTGTTCATCACCCCATGGCAGAACCCATAAGCCTGCCACTTGGCGATCAGTTCAGCGTTACGCTCGACGATCTCGCGAAACATCGCCAGATACGGCTCCGGCTGCTCCTGACAGTGCGGGTAATGCATTGTCAGCACGTGCTCGGCCAGCGTCTTCAACTGTTCCGGCTGTTTGCTGTAGAACAGGTATTCAAGGCTGCCGAAACGCACATGGCTCCGCGCCAGACGCAGCACCATGGCGGCATATTCCTGGGTTTCGCGCCACACTGGTGTGTTGGAGCTGATCACGCAGCCAGCGCGGCTGCTCGGAATGCCCAGCGCGTGCAGCGCTTCGGAAGCCAGGAACTCGCGAATCGAAGACCTCAGCACCGCTCGCCCATCGCCCATTCGCGAATACGGCGTGCGGCCGGCGCCTTTGAGGTGCAGGTCCCAATGCTCGCCCGCGTCGTTGTAGACCTCGCCCAGCAACAGGCCACGGCCATCGCCCAGACGCGGGTTATAGGAACCAAACTGATGGCCCGAATAAACCATCGCCCGTGGCTCTGCCTCGGCCCACAGTTTGTGACCGCTGAAAATCTCCGCGAACAGCGGCAGATCGGCCTGTTCAGGGTCCAGGTCCAGCAACGCCAAGGCAGATTCGCTGGCGACCACCAAGCGTGGCGCATCAATAGGTTCGGGCAAGACGTGGGTAGAAAACGCATCGCCCAGGCGGGCAAAGCGGTTGTCGAAAACGAGTTCGTCGAGGGCTTTCACAGCGTTTCGCCTCCAGAGGGGGAGTGTCAGGCATGTCATGGAACGGCGGGCGGGTGCCATCGGTCAGAACCCGTAGACCCGGGCCATCAGCGGGAGTTCTGGCAATCAGGTGTCAGGTCTGACTGCCGGTCCGGCTGCGCTGGAAGGCGGCCAGCACCGTGCGTTCCGATTGCACCAGATAGTCTTCCAGCATGCGCGTCGCTTCGTCGGTCTGGCCAGCGTCAAGAAGGCCCAGAACAGCGGCGTTCATATCGAGATAAGGCGAATGAAGCAGTTCGAGATTGTTCAGCAGCCCGAACGCCAGGCGCAACTCCGCTGAAATCTGCCCGTAAAACGTGACCAGTCGCGGGCTGTCCGCCAGTTCGACGATCGCCTTGTGGAACATCATGTTGGCAGTGCCGACCGCCACCCAGTCGCGGGCTTCACGGGCCTTGATACCGGCGTCGACCGCTTCGCGCATGTGCTGCACGCCCGGATGCTGCGGGTAGCCCTGGGCAATGGCCGTGCACTCGATGAAACGCCGCACGCGATAGATGTCGATGATCGACGCCATATCCGGCTCGGCCACCGTCACGCCACGGTTGGGCTCGTGCTTGAGCAAGCCCTCGCGGGTCAATACCCGGAACGCCTCTCTCAGGGTGTTGCGGGAAACTTGCAGGCTGTCCGCCAGTGCCGCCTCCGACAAGCGTTGCCCGGGGACCAGCTCGCCCTCTACCAGCATTTTGCGCAGTTCCTGGGTGAGGGATTCTCCACGCGTTCGGGGCACGGAGAGCGGGACGTCGTTCATAAAGGATCCAGTCAGAGAAAAGCAACTTTGATATTCCACGAGAGCTTGGTGGCTGGCAAGGAAGATGGGTGAAATGTGCTTCATCAAGTAGCACCCATGAGGGGAAGCGTAACAACGTGGTGCATTTGAAGGGAGTATAGAGCTTGGATTGTTCAACAATAAATTCTTTATACATCTACAACTTGGCGCTGCTGAGCGACCTTCCGGCCGCGCGGACACTGTTGGTGCATTTTCGCCCGTCCGCCATCAGTTTCGACGCATTGGCGGCGCAGATTGCCGCGCGTGACATTCGCGGTACCGCTCGCGAGCCCGGCAAACTGATCGAAATTCCGGTTCACTACAACGGTGAAGACCTCGCCGATGTGGCCCGCGAGCTGGATATCAGCGTCGAAGAAGTCATCAAGCGCCACACCGGCAGCGACTACAACGTTGCGTTCTGCGGCTTTGCGCCCGGTTTTGCCTACCTCAGCGGCGGTGCCGGTTTTGTGGTGCCCCGGCGCAGCACGCCACGTACGCGAATCCCGGCAGGCGCGGTGGCCCTGGCCGGTGGTTTCAGCGGCATTTATCCACAGGCCAGCCCCGGCGGCTGGCAGATCATCGGCGTCACCGAAACCAGAATGTGGGATTTACAGCGCGACGAGCCCGCGTTGCTTCAGCCGGGTTATCGCGTGCGCTTTCAAGACGCCGGCCCGCTGCCTTTGACCCGCGTGTCGGTGCCTGCCCCCGCTCGTCAGCAGGCGTCGACGCTCACCGAGGACTGTCTGCAGATCGTGACACCGGGCCTGCAAACCCTGTTTCAGGACCTGGGCCGTCCCGGTCAGGCCGGGCAGGGCGTTTCGGCTTCCGGCGCGCTGGACCGTGGCGCATTGCGTGCAGCCAATCGCGCAGTCGGCAACGATCCGGGCACTGCCTGCCTGGAGATTCTCATGGGCGGCCTGACGTTTACCTGTCAGGGCCAAACCGTCGTCGCGATGACCGGCGCTCAGGTGCCGGTCGAGGTCATGACCGCTGACGGTCAACGGCTCCGGCCGCCGCTTTATGCGCCGTTTTCGTTGCAGACCGGCGATCAGGTCAGCGTCGGTTCGCCGACTGCCGGGCTGCGCAGCTATCTGGCGGTTCGCGGTGGTTTCGTGCAGGCGCCCGTGCTCGGCAGCCTGTCGACGGACACGCTGGCCCAGGTCGGCCCGCCAGCGCTAGCGGCCGGTGACCGGCTCGGCTTCAAGCACAGAACCGGCGGCCCTGCGGTGTCGACTGCCGAGCAACCGGCGTTCGACATGCCGCGTGCCGATCAGGTCATCACGCTGGATGTGGTCATGGGCCCGCGCAGCGACTGGTTCACCGCCGAGGCGCAGCAACTGCTGGCACAACAGACCTGGCTTGTGACGCCGCAGTCGAACCGGATCGGTATTCGCCTGGCGGGTGAGCAGTCACTGACCCGCGCCGTCACTGGCGAACTGCCCAGCGAAGGCACCACGGTCGGCGCCATTCAGGTGCCGCCAAGTGGTCAACCGGTGCTGTTCCTGTCCGATCACCCATTGACCGGCGGCTACCCGGTCATCGGCGCCGTCGCCACTTACCATCTGGACAAGGCCGGGCAGATTCCGGTCAATGCCCGCATTCGCTTCAACCCGCTGGGTGCCTTCGAGCCAGTGTGCCCCGCCACTTCAGACGAGACCCATAACAAATGAAGAAGGTTCTGATTGCCAACCGTGGCGAAATTGCCGTTCGTATTGCCCGTGCCTGCCGTGACTACGGGGTCGCGTCGGTGGCGGTGTATGCCGATGCCGACATCAATGCGCTGCACGTGCGCCAGGCCGATGAAGCGTATGGCTTGCAGGGCGAGCGCCCGACCGACACCTACCTGAACATCGAGAAACTGCTGGCGGTGGCTGCGCGTGCAGGTGCCGACGCGGTTCACCCCGGCTACGGCTTCCTCTCGGAACGCGCCGAATTTGCCCGTGCGGTGATTGACGCCGGTCTGACCTGGATCGGTCCTGATCCTGCGACCATCGACGCCTTGGGTGACAAGGTTCAGGCCCGGCGTATCGCCCTCAAAGTTGGCGCGCCGCTGGTGGCGGGCACTGAAAACCCGGTGAGCGATGCGTCTGAAGTGGTCGCCTTCGCCGAGCAGCACGGCCTGCCGATTGCCATCAAAGCAGCGTTCGGCGGCGGCGGTCGCGGCTTGAAAGTTGCCTGGAAACTCGATGAAGTCGCCGAGCTTTATGAGTCCGCAGTGCGCGAAGCGGTGTCGGCGTTTGGCCGTGGCGAATGCTTCGTCGAGCGCTTTCTTGACCGGCCACGCCATATCGAAGCGCAGATCATCGCTGACCGTCACGGTCGGGTCGTAGTTGTCGGCACCCGCGATTGCTCGCTGCAACGCCGCAACCAGAAGTTGATCGAAGAAGCGCCAGCGCCTTACCTGAACGATGAGTTGCGCCAGCGTATCCACGAATCGGCCCGTGCGGTGTGTGCCGAAGCCGGTTATGTCGGTGCCGGGACGGTGGAATTTTTGCTCAGCGGCGATGGCACACTTTCGTTTCTGGAGGTCAACACCCGCTTGCAGGTGGAGCACCCGGTCACCGAAGAAACCAGCGGTATCGATCTGGTCATCGAGCAATTGCGCGTCGCGGATGGCTTGCCGTTGTCGTTCGACGGCACGCCTGTACCGCGCGGCCACAGCTTCGAATTCCGCATCAACGCCGAAGATGCAGGCAACGGCTTTTTGCCGACGCCGGGCAGCATCGACGTGTTCCAGCCACCGTCCGGGCCGGGTGTGCGACTGGACACCGGGGTAACCGAAGGCTCGCGGGTATCACCGAACTTCGATTCGATGATCGCCAAGTTGATCGTTACCGGTGCAACCCGCGAACAGGCCATCAGCCGCGCCCGTCGCGCCCTGGCCGAGTTCATGGTGGAAGGCGTCGCCACCGTGCTGCCGTTCCATCGGGCCGTCATGGATCACGCTGACTTCACCGCTGCCGATACCTTCGCAGTGCACACCCGCTGGATCGAAACCGACTTCGCCGAACAGGTCACTATCGCGCCACGCACCAGCGCGCCGGTTGATCCCGGCGTGCTGCGCACCTTCGTCGAAATCGACGGCAAACGCCACGAACTGGGCCTGCCCATGGCACTGTTGAACGGCATGAGTCTGACCTCGGCAGCGCCGGCTGACACCCACCTGCCAGCCGCTGACGCCCCGGACCCACACGCAGTGCTGACGCCCGTTGCTGGCAATCTGCATGCATGGGCCGTCGAGGACGGTGCGACGGTAGAGAAAGGTCAGGTGATCGCGATCATGGAGGCCATGAAGATGGAGACTTCAATTCTGGCGCCGTGTGCCGGGCAGTTGAAGATTGGCAAGGAGCCTGGCGGTTATTTCGACGCCAAATCGGTGATCGGGCGGATCGAGGCCTGATCTGGTCATGATCATGCATCAACCGGGTGAGTACCCGGTTGGCGCATGTATTCGCGGGACAGAATTGATTCAATCCAGCCGCAATTCAGGCGGCTCTGGCGCGTCTTTGGTTGCCGGGGCCACTTTGGTGTCTACCGGTTGCAGCGTTGTCTGCCCGGTCGGCGCACCGTTCTTGTCGCTCGGCTCGGCGGGCACCAGTTTGTACTCCAGGCCCTGAGTGTTTTTGAGGTAGATCTCCATCTGCCGGAACGAGATGTTGATGTGCTGCTTCTTGAACTCGCGGTTGATGAAGCGGTTGATCTCGTCCAGCACCGGGTTGCGGTCGCCCAGATCACGCACGTGCATGCGCAGTTCGTGGTCGAGGGTGCTTTCGCCGAAGTTCAGGAAGTAGACGATGGGCTCCGGGTCTTTGAGCACGCGAGGGTTTTCCCGCGCGGCTTGTAGCAGCAACGAGCGCACCAGATCGAGATCGGAACCGTAATCCACGCCCAGCTTGAGTGTTACGCGGGTCACGGTGTCGGTCAGCGACCAGTTGATCAACTGGCCGGTGATGAACGTCTTGTTCGGGACAATGATGTCCTTGCGGTCGAAGTCGGTGATGGTCGTGGCGCGAATGCGGATCTTGCTGACCGTACCCGATAGAGCACCGATGGTGACGGTGTCGCCGATCCGTACCGGACGTTCGAAGAGGATCATGATCCCGGAGATGAAGTTGGCGAAGATCTCCTGCATGCCAAAGCCCAGACCGACCGACAGCGCGGCGACCAGCCATTGCAACTTGTCCCAGCTCACGCCCAGCGTCGACAGCGTGGTCACGAAACCGATGCCGGCGATGGTGTAGGACAGCAGCGTGGTCGTGGCGTAGGCGCTGCCCTGCGCGAGGTTCATGCGTGACAGCACCAGCACTTCGAGCAGGCCGGGCAGGTTACCCGCCAGCACGAAGGTTATGACGATGATCACCCCGGCGCCAAGGAAATCACTCAGGCTGATCGGCACCATGCTCATGTTGGCGCCGGTGCCGCTGGTGTATTCGTAAAGAATGATGTTGTCGAGGTAGGCGAACACGGTGATCAGTTCGGCCCAGACCAGATACAGCGCGCCGACGAAACCGGCCAGCAAGGCCAGCCGAATCAGGCGCAGCGACTGCTGGTTGACCTGTTCGATGTCCAGTTTCGGTTCTTCGACCGGAATATCGCTGTCGCCGCTTTCTCTCGCCGCCGGACGTTTGGCCAGTGCGCGCTGATAGGCCAGGCGTCGTGCCGCAACGCCCAGGCCACGGACGAACGTCGCTTCGACCATCAGCCAGATCATCATCAGGTACAGCGTATCGATCAACCGGTCGCTGAGCTTGAGCGCGGTGTAGTAATAACCGAAGCACACCGCCAGAAACAGCGCCACAGGCAATGCCGTGAATGCCACACCGATGGCCTTGCGGAACAGCGAAGCGTTGTGGTGCGTGGGGCTTGAGATCAGCAGGCGGCCGAGCAGCCAGGTCATCAGCGCGTAACAGGTCAATACGACGCCGATCCCTAGCACATCGTCGGCCAGTGCCGCAGGCTGATGTTCGGCAACCGCGACCACCGCCACCAGCGCCAGTACCACCAGGCCCAAGCGACGAATCCAGCCACGCAGGAAGGCGACCTGCGCCGTCTCCCAGCGGAAGTGCAGTTGCGCGACGCCCTGCGGCGCCAGCACACGATAGGCGGTATAGAACACCAGCCAGGCCAGGGCGATTTGCAGCAAGGCCTCGCCCAGATTGGCGTTCTGCCCGCGTGCGTCGATTTGCAGGGCATAGCCGCACAGCGCCAGCCCCAGCGCGACCGGCATCGCCAGCAACACGTTGATCAGCAGGGCCAGTGGTGTTTTCCACTGGCTGTCACGCTTGAAGTGGCCGATGTCGGCATGCAGCCGGTTGAGCTTCTGGTACAGCGCCTTGCGCCGCCAGGTCAGCACGCCGATCAGCAGTAACAGCGGCAGAAACAGCAGCGGGCGCTGGGTCAGGCCGTCCGACAGCTCGCTGAGGCTCGACGTCCAGGGCAGGGTGGCGACCTGTTTTTCCAGGCGCGGCCAGATGTTCTGGAACCACTCCAGGTCCAGCGGCTTGTTGCTGGGAATCCAGAACATCTGCTCGTCCAGCGTGGCACGCAAGCCCTGCGCGGTGCTGGTCAATTGTTTCTGGTTCAGTTGCAGGGTGATGGATTCGTTGAGCAGCGCGCTCAGTTCGCGGTTCAGGCGCTCCAGCAGGTCGCTGCGGGTAATTGCCAGATCCAGCAGGGTCTTGCGCAGTTGCGGTGTGATGTTCTCGGGCGGTTGCGTGGCGAGCAGGCGTTCGACGTAAGCGTTCGGCGTGCTCATCTGTTCGCGCTTCTGATTGATATCGAACTGATACAGGCGGATGTTGGCGATTTCGTCGGCCAGGCCTTTATCCAGTTCCAGATGCGGCAGGGACTGCTTCTGTTTGTAGAGAATCTTCGACAGCAGCAGGCTGCCGCTCAGGACGTTGATCTGCTCGCTCAAGGCCTGATCGGTCTGGGTCAGGTTGTCGAGCTGCTGTTTGGTCTTGAGGTTTTGCTGGGTCAGTTCGTTGAGACGATCGGTGCCGCGCAGCAGGTAGTCGGAGAGTTTGAGGTTTTCAGCGCTTTCGGTGGCCAGCAGGCTGCTGCCGCCGGACTTCTGCGCTTCAAGCGACAGCTCGGCTACGGTTTTCTGCGACTGGGCGCGGCGCTTGTCGTTGATCAGGGTTTGCAGGTCCTGAATTTCCTGTTCCTGACGGGTGATTTTTTCCGTCAGCAGGTCATGCTGGCTCCCGCCTAGGTCCTGCAACTGGCTGTTGCCGGCCAGCTCCTGGCGACGCAGCAGGTTCAACGCGTTGATCGACGCCAGTTCAGCATTAAGCAGGTTGCGCTGGTCGGCGTTAAGGGTCTTACCGTTATCCTTGCCGTTCTTGAGGATATTGTTGATCTGCTGGATACGCGTCTGGTTGGCGCTGATTTCAGCCTGCGCCCGCTCCGGCCGGGTCTGGGCGGTGATCGTCAGGCTGTTGGCGTCGTTGAGCTCTTTCTGCAGGTCGCTTTGCTGGGTGCTGCGCTGGCTGAGCAGTTGCTCCAGCTGCGGCACGTCGAGGCCGCCGTAACGTTGCGCGACAGGCACGACCTTGCTTTCCTTCAGACGGGCCAGCTCGCGCTGGTTCTCGGCGGTCTGTTTGGGCGCTTCGTTGAGCTGTTGCTTGAGTGCCTTGAGCTTTTGCTCGCTGTCTTCCTTGCTGGTCAGGAATCCGAGCGTTTGCTCGAGCACCTGCTGCAAGGCCTTCTGATCGGCATCCGACAGCTTGCGGTCGGCAATCTTGTCGAGGCTTTGCTGTACCGACTGAGCGGTGGGCGGGTCGGCGGCCAGCGCCGGGAACGTAGACAGACAGAGCGCAAACAGTGCGGCAGCACAAATGGAACGCAGGGAAAACATAGACACCGGTCGCATGATGGTACGTGTGGATTGGCAGTTTAAAGGAACAGTCCGGGAGTCGGGCGGGTTCCTTCGGGGAATTTGACGCCGACTTTCTGGATCTTGTTCCCGTCCATCACCGCAACGGTCCAAATAGTTCCATTCCATTCAATCTGGTCGCCCACCACCGGCTCGCCACGGTTTTTCTGCACGATGAACTGACTGAGTGGCATATTCGGGTCAATGCCGTCGAGTTTCAGGCCATACAGCGCCGCGACTTCACCCAGTCGGGCGTCGCCTTCGAGGACGAAATCGCCGAAGAACCGCAGGTCCAGGCCACGTTGCGGGGCCTGGCTGAACAGTTTGCCCAGCGCCGGAAGGTCGTGTTCATGGCCGATCACACACAGCAGGTCGCCGACTTCCAGGGTTGTGCTGCCGGACGGGTGGAGCAGTTGCTGGCCGCGGAACAACGCCGCGATACGCGTGCCCTCGGGCATTTTCAACTCGCGCAGGGCCGCGCCGATGCACCATTTTTCAGCGCCCAGGCGGTAGACGAACAGCTCCCACTCGCTGGTGACATGCACTTCCAGTGCGGCCCGGGAAATGGGCGCCGGATCAGGCGGAACCGTGACCTTGAGCAGCTTGGCCATCCACGGCAGGCTGGTGCCTTGCAGCAACAGCGAGACCAGCACGATAAAGAACGCCAGGTTGAAATACAGCTGCGGATTGGGCAGCCCGGCCATCAGTGGGAACACCGCGAGGATGATCGGCACCGCGCCACGTAGGCCGACCCAGGCGATGAAAGCCTTCTCGCGGCCATGGAATGCCTTGAACGGCAGCAGCCCGACCATCACCGACAACGGCCGTGCGACGAGGATCATCCACAGCGCCAGGATCAGAGCCGGTATCGCGATCGGTAGCAGGTCGTGGGGCGTGACCAGCAGGCCCAGCACCAGAAACATGCCGATCTGCGCCAGCCATGCCATGCCATCGAGCATGTGCAGAATGCCGTGGCGGCTGCGGATCGGCCGGTTGCCGAGCACCAGACCGCACAGGTAAACAGCGAGGAAGCCACTGCCGTGGATGGCATTGGTCAGCGCGAAAATCACCAGGCCACCGGCAATCACCAGAATCGGGTACAGGCCAGCGGCCAGATTGATACGGTTGACCAGTTGCAACAGAACCCAGCCGCCGCCCAGGCCGATGAAACTGCCGATGCCGAATTCCTGAACGAGATGCCCCAGCAGCCCCCAATGCAAGCCGGTCTGGCCGCTGGCAATCATGGCGATCAGGGTCACGGTGAGGAACACCGCCATGGGGTCGTTGCTGCCCGATTCGATTTCAAGGCTGGCGGTCACCCGCTCATTCAGTCCTTTGCCGCCGAGCAGGGAGAACACCGCGGCGGCGTCTGTCGAACCGACGATCGCGCCGATCAGCATCCCCTGAATAATGCTCAGATTGAACAACCAGGCGGCCATCATGCCGGTCAGCACGGTGGTGATGAGTACGCCGACCGTTGCCAGCGACAAGGCTGGCCACAATGCCACCCGAAAACTGGACACCCGCGTGCGCAGGCCGCCGTCGAGCAGAATCACTGCCAGTGCCAGGTTGCCGACCAGATAGGCAGCGGCGTAGTTGTCGAAGATGATCCCGCCGCCATCGACGCCTGCCACCATGCCCACGGCGAGGATGATGACCAGGATCGGGATGCCGAGGCGCGACGAAAGAGAACTGACCAGGATGCTCGCGGCTACCAGCAACGCTCCGATCAGGAACAGGCTGTTGATAGTGGTAGCGTCCAAGGGCGGTACTCCATAGAAACGAAACAAAAGCGGGAAGAGCGAAAACTGACCATGCAGTCCGCGTGCCAAGGGATTTAACCTGTTGAATTGCTTGGCTGTCAAAGTGCAATTTCGACTGAGAGAGGGCGCTGGGTGTGTATCGAGCGTTCTGGCGCACTCAGCGCCCATGTGTTCTTCGATCCCTCACTACATATGTAACGCACCTGAGGCTGTCCGGAGCGCTATCTTCCGATTTTACCTGTCTGAGTGTTCTCATCATGGACGATGAAGTTGGCAATGACCTTACGGTCAGTGAATATTTTCGATTGAACCCGATCAATTTGCATTCACCTGCGGCGCTTGCCGCCGAGGACGTAGCCCAGGTTTGCCTGCTTAAATGGGGCGTTGAACTCGACCCGGACCAGACTCTGATCGCTACCCTGTACCTGGAAGATCCCGGCGTTTACCCGACACCGCAGCGTGCCAATGTCGCGCATACGATGACGTTGACCCAGGCGTTGCTGCGCAACTGGCAACAGAGTGGCAGCGGAGACTGGTTCGAGCACCTTGGTCATTTACAGGCGCATCGCAACGGCGGCTTCAGTTGCCGGGTCGTGGAAGAAAAGCTGCTGTCTGCCGATTGCGTGGCCTATGAGGCCATCTACCTGAAGTCCGATCCCCAGCAATACGACTCGAGCACGCAGCTTGATATCACCGCCGAGGCATTCAAGCGATACGTCTGGGATCACAACCTGCAATCAGGTTACCTGGCCTACCTCCAGCAGTTTTGGCAGGCACACGCCAAAGACTACAACCTGATGCTCAAGGCCGGGTTGTTCCGGGCTGCCTGTTTGCAGGCCGACGAAAAAACCCTGAAAGCCGAGCACAAGGCGATGGTTCTGGAGGCTTTGGGTCTGCCCGGTGACAAAGGCTGGGACGAACTGAGCTTCGATGATTTCGTGGCCGCACCGGTCTCCACGCGCGTGACTGTTTCGGAACTGCTGGTGCATGGCTACAGCGCTGTCGACATCATGGTCATCCGCAGTGTGGATTCGCCCACTGTTCTGCTCTATATCCCCGGCAACTCTTCACCCATTCATGCATTCAAGAACGCTGATCACCTTAAGGACCGGGTCGCCTGGATATGCAAAGACCCGGGCAGGCGTCGTGCCTTCGAATCGCATTTCAGCGCTGCAGATGATGTCGATGGCTTTTTCTACAGCGGTGTCGCCACGGCCTTGCGAGGCTTTGCGGTCTATCCGAAGCTGCTGGATTCGGCGACCGGTGCCTGGAACCCGCGCAAGCTGGTGCAGTTCGGCGAACCGCTGCATCCGTGGCCGTTCTCGCACTTCAAGGACCGGATCAAGGCGAAATCCGAAGCCGATGCGCTGCAGAAGATCCATGGCCATGGCGACTATTGGAAAGAAGAAGTCAGCAGTGGTCTGAGTGAATGCGTGTCGGTCCTGGGCGGCGTCGCCATGGTCTTTCCGGAACTGATGCCGGTCATTGCGAGCTTGTCCGCCGTATTGGCGGGGCTGGGTGTCGACAAGGCCGTGAATGGTCGCACGCTGGAAGAGCGTCAGGCCGGGCTGGGCCGTATCGCATTCGGCGTATTGAACGCGCTGCCGTTCATCGCCGAGGGCGCAGTGCCGGTCGATGCCGGGATTGAGGCGGGAGTGGTTGAAGAAGCAGAGGGTGGTTATGAGGTTCCCGGTTCTTCGACCGACACCGGCCCGCCGGACGAATTTGTGCCGGTCCCGGTATTCAGGCCCGAGCCGCCGGCCTTGCGGTCGCTCAACCCGAAAATGAAACGCCTGTTACGGGCGCTGGAAGCACCGACCGAACTGCCGGGTCTGTCGGCAGGCGAAGTGGCGGGCGTGTACCCGTTGCAGGGCAAGCAATACATCGAACTGCATGACCAGGTTTTCCGGGTGGAGTGGGTGTCGCAGGAAAAGCAGTACCGCATTCGCTCGGTCTCCGAGCCTCGTGCCTGGGGGCCCTATGTGAAGACAATTGATTCGGGTTACTGGGATCTGGACCTCAAGCTCGGGCTGCGCGGCGGTGAAAGTTTTGACGGCTCACAGTTGCCTCCCCTCAGTGACGCGGAAAGCGCGGCGGTGTCTGTTTTAGCCGACGAGCCGAAAATCGACGTGCAGCGCTGGGGCCCCAAGGTGCAGGTCGAGTTGCCGCTGGACGGCGTTCTTGTCGAGGAGGTCCTGAATCCGAAACGAGGCACGATCACCGAGAAGTATTTCATTCAACTCAACGGGAAAAAGACCAACGTTTACTACAACGCTGATCTTATGTGCTGGCGAACGGATACGTCAGAGCATGGTGTCGTCTGGCTGGATCGGAACGGAAGCTGGAATCGCGGCTCGAAAACGGCATTCAAAAAAATAGAGGCCAGCCTCCCGCAAAGCCGACGCTTCGAGATATTTATCTTCCCGCGTGTGCCCCGGCTGCCGTTAGATGCACAGCCCGTCAGTCGCGTGGTTCATCACATCTGGATGGGGGACAGGATACCGGGCGAAAACCTGCTGGAAAAAATGCTCGCCAATATGCGCATCAGTCCGGATTTGCGGTTCAAATTGCACATCGATATCAGCGACCCGATGGCTTATGAGCAGCTCTTTGATTACTTCTTCGAATATCCGCAAATGCAGATATCTCACCTCAAGGATGAGGCGTTCTATCCGGAGTTCTTGAGCGGCGAAAACGGAGAAGCCTTCAACTATTTCATGCATTCGGACAACCGTAACTATGCAGCTGCCTCGGATATTCTGCGTTATCGGCTGATTAACGAGTACGGCGGCATTTATCTCGATTGCGACGACACGATTGACGTCTCATTCGCAGGTATTCCATTGAAAGCAGGCCCGAATGATCTGCTGCTGGGGCGGCGTCTGGAGGCCAGACAGCTTAGCTACAAGGGGCCGGGCAATAGCCACTTTGCCAGCCATCCGGATAATCCGGTTCTGAAAAGAATGCTGAAGGAAATCAAGAAACGCTTCGACAGCGAAAAGCAGACCAATCAGGCGTTCTTCAGTACTCGCAGGCCTTACATCGACCGCAGCAGCGAAGCTTTGCGCGTCGAATCACGAGACAGAATGACACCGTATATGACACGCATCTCGGACCTGACCGGGCCCAAGCTCATGTCCGATGTTTTGAGAGCAGCGCGCCCTGACTACTTCGATCTGTTGGAACGCTCCTATCTGCCTGTTGATGAAGTCATTTCCGTGTTGTACATCGACCACCTCACCGACGCTGTGAACTTTTATTTCCCGTTCAAGGGCCAGGCGAAAATTTCTCCAGGCGATGAAAACGGCTGGTAACGGCCACTGTTGGCAGCGGCCCGACTTCACCGCAGGGCGGGCCGCTGGCCGGATCATGCACTGCGCATCAAAACGTTCGTGTCGCTATACATAGGTCGCTATACATAGATAGTGCCATGAGCACGCTGATGAATGATTACGTACATGACTTCTCTGATAAAGGAAGACGTCATGACATCCGCACTAACGAACACACACAAGACCGATCAGCAACAGCTCCGTGAACGCGCGCGACAGTTTGTTCTCGATTATCCCGACCTGCACGATCTGGCGTTTTCCGCCGCCAGCAAGATTATTCTTCAACATGCTCACCGACCCTTCAACCCCGAGCATGTGTATTGGCATCGATTCGGTAAAGCCAGCAGCAGCCCGCGCACCTTTACCGGTTGGCAGCATTCCGGAAAACCGCTGCAGTCCATGACATTGATCGAGCTGCTGATGCGGCACTTCAGTGTTCACGACCAGGAAGCCAGCGACGAACTTTCTCTCTATGGCGGGTTTTATACCGACGGCCCGGAGCACGAGTTTTTCGACGAACGCAATGAGGTGCCGATGCTCCCTCAGGATGTACTCAGGGACATGTGGACGCTCGACTTCAGC
Source organism: Pseudomonas cannabina (assembly GCF_900100365.1). Lineage (NCBI taxonomy): Bacteria > Pseudomonadati > Pseudomonadota > Gammaproteobacteria > Pseudomonadales > Pseudomonadaceae > Pseudomonas > Pseudomonas cannabina. The sequence continues at coordinate 5,100,778 of NZ_FNKU01000001.1, forward strand.
GCGCTCTACACCCGCCGCATGGAGCATTTCTGGAAGACTCACAGTGAGAACTTCTGCATGCTGGCCAAAGCGCAATATCTGGTTGCAGCCACCCACTGCCTGCGCAAGGGGCAGCTGTCGCCGGCGGATTTCGGACTTGTCACCCGCATCGCCACTGCTGATCCATCGCAGCCGCTGACTCTGAAAGCGCTGCAAGACCCGCTTCCGGTCGCTGCCGGGCTTTCGGTGCATACGCTGGACATAAATGGCATCAAGGCCCACGACATACTGCGTATTGTCATTGCGGACGGACGGGAAGTGATTTATCGGCCTGACGCCGAGCAGCCTTTTCTGGCGTTCGACAGCGAACGCGCTGTGTACACCTGGCTTAAGGGGCAGTTCGCGGGCGGGCGTGCCGATGAAGCGATAACGCGTCACTTCTTGCGTGGCGAAGCCTCCCGGGCAGAAGACAGCGCCCGCTTCTATCGCGGCGTGAGCGATATGCTTGCACACGATTGGCGTGCCGATGTTCGCATCATCAATCAGTCTGCAGCGCATGTTACGGGTGACCCTTTTGTTTATTTGCGTGACGTCGCCCGGCAAGTAATGAGCGCCGACGCCCACCAGTTGCTGACGTCCAACGCCGATCTGCGCAAGCAAATGTGGATCGGTTACCTGAGTGCGTTTATTCAGGCATTCGGCGGGCTCGCTCCGCTGGGCTGGCCAGTCGCGTTGACGCTGGTTGGAGCGAGCCTTGCCAATACCGGTTTGAATATCGATCAGGCCGTCAATGGCAAAACTGCCGCGCAGCGCAAGGCCGGTGTATTGGGCGCCATCATCAACACGGTTTATCTGCTCTTCAATCTGCCTTTTTTGATGGCGGTACGCGTCACGCCAGAGTCTTCGCTGGTAACGCCGCTGGACGGTATGGCGATCCCCGGTGATGTTGCGGTGAGCGGCAGCGTGCCTGTCGACCCTCTGGAGAACATGGAAGGCAATCTGCTGCTGGACGGCCTCACGCCTTCAGCCGGAGAAGGTCGACTGCGTGGCATTTACACGCTGGGTAACGGTGAAACCTGGATCAAACTTGCGGAACTGCCTTATCGCGTGATGTTCAATGAGCAACAGCAGTGCTGGCTGATCGTCAATCCGGATAACCCGTTTGCGTTCGTGGGTGGCAAACCCGTTCGCTTGAATGCCGAAGGGAACTGGACATTGATGAAGATGCCCGGCTTGCAGGGCGGCTCGCCGATGGATGGACAGGCCCCGTCGAGCAGCACATCGGCTACGGTTGGCAAACCTTACGTGACGGTGCGCTCCACGTTTTGGGACCGGTATCTGCAAGCGGACATGTACAACGAGCAGGATTACGCAGAAACAGCCTTGGCTCGGCAGAAGCAGGCAATGGCAATCTGGGAACCCACTCCGGACGATGTTTTAGAGTCTGACTCGTCGCCTGATGGCGACCAGGTGTACCGGGACCCTTGGCACGGCAAACACCGCGTGTTCAAGTTGGGCGAGGACGACTATTACGCCGCCAATATCATGCTTTACACCCAGGAAGATGATGAGTTCAATCAGTTCCTGCGCACCGGCGAGCACAAGGGCCGAAACCAGATCAGCGCCATCGAGCGGCTGGCCGATGATGTCAACGTGGTGGGCTATAACAATGACGTCGAGCTGTACCGTGGCGGCAGCGGCGAGCGGGGCACCTCGGGAGCAGTATTTCGTAGGGGGCGGATCAAGGTGGGCGATGTGCTGGTCAATACCGATGTCACCTCGTTCAGCGAAAACCCTTACGTGGTGGGTACTTTCGCCAGCAGTCGGGCCGGCGCGCCCACCACTGCAATCGCCGCGCCGGTGACCTTCGATGACACCTCGGTGGTCTTCGTTCTGCCCAAGGGGCAGTATCTGAGGGCCACGCCGATTGCGCCCTTCTCGGCGTCACCCGAGGAAGCCGAGTCGATCTTTCTGCCGGGCTGCTATTTCCAGATCGACAGTATCGAGGAAGTGGTCGGTGAGTTTTATCGCATCATGAAAATCCAGCTGCAGGAGGTCGATCGCCCACTCATGGGGCGGGCACTTTACGATCTGCGTACCGGCGAGCCGTTCAGTCGAGAGCAGTACGCGCTCAAGCTGGGCGCAGATGCAAGCGTACTGGTCGACCGGTTTTTCCCGCAGGATTCACTGACTGACCTGTTCAGTCCTCACTGATCAAGCGCCTCTCAGGTTTTCATCAGAACCAGTCATCGCGCATGGCCAGGCATGTGTCATCGCGGTTTTCCAGAATCGCCAGTTCGTGATGGCAGCCCGGTATTTCCCATGTCAGGAAATACCGGGCGGCTTGCAATTTGCCGTGGTAAAAATCGCTGTCGGCCGGATTGCCCTTGCTCAGACCCTGTTCGGCACGCAGCGCCTGCTCCAGCCAGCGCCAGCCGATGATCGTGTGCCCGAATACCTTGAGGTACAGCGCCGAGTTGGCGAGCGTGCTGCTGATTCTGCCTTGCGCCAGATCCGTCAACAGCCCAAGGGTGACCGCCTGCAAACGCGCCACCAGATGCTCCAGCGGTTGGCGCAGTTCATTCAGGGACTCGTGCGCGTGCGCTTGCTCGCAGGTGCCGGAGATCAGGCGCAGCAGTTGCTTCAGGCCTGTGCCGCCGTTTTGCGCCAGTTTGCGTCCCAGCAGGTCCAGTGACTGAATACCCTGCGTGCCCTCATGAATCGGGTTGAGGCGATTGTCGCGGTAATACTGCTCGACGGGGTACTCGCGGGTGTAGCCGTGACCGCCGAGCACCTGAATCGCCAGCTCGTTGGCCTTCAGGCAAAACTCCGAGGGCCAGGATTTGACCACCGGGGTCAGCAGGTCGAGCAATTCGTGAGCCTGTTTGCGCACGTCGTCGGTTTCGCCGGTCTCGGTATCGTCAAACAGCCGCGAGGCATACAGGCACAGGTCGAACGCGCCTTCCACGTAGGCTTTCTGAGTCAGCAGCATGCGCCGCACATCCGCGTGCTGAATGATCGGCACGGGCTTGCTGTCCGGGCTTTTGCTGTCTGGCAAACGTCCTTGTGGCCGGTCGCGGGCGTACTCCAGCGAATAAAGGTAGCCCGAGTAGCCGAGCATCGTAGCGCCAAGGCCCACGCCGATGCGTGCTTCGTTCATCATCTGGAACATGTAACTCAGGCCGTGGTGCGGCTTGCCCACCAGATAGCCGACACACTCGCCGTTATCGCCGAAGTTGAGCGCGGTGGACGTGGTGCCTTTCCAGCCCATCTTGTGGAACAGCCCGGCCAGCAACACATCGTTGCGTTTACCCAGACTGCCGTCTTCATTGACGAGGAACTTGGGCACGATAAACAGCGAGATGCCTTTGACCCCGCCAGGCGCATCCGGCAGTTTTGCCAGGACCATGTGCACGATGTTTTCCGACAGCGCATGATCGCCCCCGGAAATGAATATCTTGTTGCCGCGCAGCCGGTAGGTGCCGTCGGTTGCCGGTTCGGCACGCGTGCGAATGTCCGAGAGGGACGAGCCCGCATGCGGCTCGGTCAGCGCCATGGTGCCGAAAAAACGACCCTCGATCATCGGTTGCAGAAACCGCTGCTTTTGCTCGTCGTTGCCGAAGCTCTCGATCAGGTTGGCGGCACCCATCGTCAGGAACGGGTACGACGTGGTCCCGACGTTGGCCGCCTGAAAGTGTGCAAAACAGGCTTGCGACAGCAGGGTTGGCAGCTGCATGCCGCCTGCTTCGAAATCACGCGACGCATTGAGAAAGCCCGCCGCGATAAACGCATCGACCGCAGGCTTGACCTCCGGAATCAGAATCGCCTCGCCATTCTCGTAGCGCGGTTCGTTCTCGTCGGCCTTGCGGTTATGCGGCGCGAAATACTTTTCCGCGAGGGCCCGCGCTGTGCCCAGCGCTGCATCAAAGGTTTCCCGCGAATGCTCGGTAAACCGCTCACGCCGGATCAGCCCCTCGGCGTCCAGCACTTCATACAGCTCGAAAGCCAGATTTCGGGAACTGAGCAGCGACTCGGACATGATGACGTACCTGTTTTTGGAATAGGCTCAGTCTAGGTTGCGTCGCGGGAAGAGGGTAGCAAGATTGATTCGCGTGTTAGGCAGGCGTGGCGACGCGGTATTGTGTGGTTTGTGCGAAACAGCGGACGCAGAGCGTCCACAACAGCATGCGACGCGGAGCGTCGCACGATAGTTGAGATCGTTCCTCACGCTCCAGCGTAGGAATGCCTTGGGTGACGCTCCGCGTCATAGAGCGCGACGGTTACCCGATTGTCATCAAGCTCGCATTGCCCCCCGCAGCCGCAGTGTTGACGCTCAGTGCCCGTTCGATCACCAGGCGCTCCAGCGGGACGTTGGTTTCGCCGTGGGACAGGCCGTTGACGCCGACGATTGCACCGCTGCGTCGGGCGATCTGCTGGCAGATAGCGCGCAACTGGTCGGAGTCGCCGTGGTGCAGGACGGCGTCGATGGCGACTTCGTCTTTGTTCCAGTCAGGCACCAGGGTGATGCGTGCCTGCACGTCTTTCGGCAAGCGGGCGCGTAGCGGTTTACTCACGTCGCTTTCCGGCCAGATGGCCGCGCCGCCGACCGCCAGCACCGCAGCCAGCTGAATCAGCAGGTCGTTCTCGTCATCAGCCAGACACAGCACGTGTTCGCGCGGCAGGATGACGTAGCTGTTGCGCTCGCCGGTCGGGCCGGCCAGTTGGCGGGTGATGCCGCTTTGCGATTGCTCGGCGTACTGGCTGCACAATGCCTCCAGCTCTGCGTGCTGACCGCTGGCGGCCCAGGTTTTCAGCGCTTGCAGTGGTTTGCCGAGCACGTCACGCAGGCGAGTGTCCGGCGCAGACAGCGCGTCGCTGCGCACGAAAGACTTCTCGATGGCGTCCTGCGGACGCGTCGACAGCAGGCGGTACAGGTACAGCGGGCCACCGGCTTTAGGACCGGTGCCGGACAGCCCTTCGCCGCCAAACGGCTGGACACCGACCACTGCACCGACAATGTTGCGGTTCACGTAGACATTACCGGCGTTGACGGTATCGACGACCTTGGCGATGGTCTCGTCGATGCGAGTGTGCACGCCAAGGGTCAGGCCGTAGCCGGATGCGTTGATCTGCGCCAGCAACTGGTCCAGCTCCTTGCGCTTGTAACGCACCACATGCAGCACCGGGCCGAAGATTTCGCGTTGCAGTTCATCGAAGCTTTCCAGCTCGATCAGCGTCGGCATCACATAAGTGCCGCGCTTGAGTTCGGCGCTGTCGGCAATTGCAACCTGATAGACCGTGCGGCCCTTGTCGCGCATGGCCTGGATATGTTTTTCGATACCGGCCTTGGCTTCGGCGTCGATCACCGGTCCGATGTCCACCGACAGACGCTCCGGGTTGCCAAGACGGTTTTCCGCCATCGCGCCCTTGAGCATTTCGATGACGCGATCCGCAGAGTCCTCTTGCAGGCACAGTACGCGCAGTGCCGAGCAGCGTTGACCGGCGCTGTCGAAGGCCGAGGACACCACGTCGATGACCACTTGTTCGGTCAGTGCCGAAGAGTCGACGATCATTGCGTTCTGACCACCGGTTTCAGCGATCAGCGGAATCGGGCGGCCCTGCGAGTCAAGGCGACCGGCCACATTGCGTTGCAGCAGACGGGCGACTTCGGTGGAACCGGTAAACATGACGCCTTTGACGCGTTCATCGCCCACCAGACCGGCACCGACGGTTTCGCCACGGCCCGGCAGCAGTTGCAGCACGCCTTCCGGAATCCCGGCTTCCAGCAGCAGGCGCACGGCCTGGGCCGCGATCAGCGGCGTCTGCTCGGCAGGCTTGGCCAGCACCGGGTTACCGGCGGCCAGTGCGGCAGCGACCTGACCACTGAAGATCGCCAGCGGGAAGTTCCACGGGCTGATGCACACCACCGGGCCCAATGGACGGTGGCCGTCGTTGGTAAAGTCGTTGCGTGCCTGCACCGCGTAGTAACGCAGAAAGTCCACGGCTTCACGCACTTCGGCGATGGCGTTGGCAAACGTCTTGCCCGCTTCACGCACCAGCAGGCCCATCAGCGGTTGAATCTCGGCTTCCATCAGGTCGGCCGCGCGCTCCAGAATCGCCGCGCGCTCGGCAGGCGGTGTGGCTTGCCAGATCGGGCCAGCGCTCAGGGCGCACTGAATGGCGTTATCGACATCTTGCAGCGAGGCTTCCTGTACATGGCCCACTACGTCACGCGAGTCCGACGGGTTCAACGCCGCTGTCAGGCTGCCTGCGCCGGCCGGGCAGCCAAGCATCGGTGCCGCTTTCCAGTCATTGTGCGCGGTCGCCAGCAGCGCCGAAGACAGCGAGCCCAGACGGTGCTCGTTGGCCATGTCGATACCGCTGGAGTTGGCGCGCTCTGCACCATACAGGTCGCGCGGCAGCGGAATGCGCGGGTGTGGCAGGCCGAAACCGCCTTCCTGAGTCGCCATGCGTTCGATCTGGCTGACCGGATCGGCGACCAGTTCCTGAATGGAGATCGAGTGGTCGGCAATGCGGTTGACGAACGAAGTGTTGGCGCCGTTTTCCAGCAGACGACGCACCAGATAGGCCAGCAGGGTTTCGTGCGTGCCGACCGGTGCGTACACGCGGCACGGACGATTCAGCTTACCTTCTGCGACTTTGCCTACCACTTGCTCATAGAGCGGTTCGCCCATGCCGTGCAGGCACTGGAATTCGTACTGGCCGGGGTAATAGTTCTGCCCGGCGATCTGGTAGATGGCCGCCAGGGTGTGAGCGTTGTGTGTGGCGAACTGCGGGTAGATGACTTCCGGCGCCGCCAGCAGCTTACGGGCGCAAGCGATGTAGGAAACGTCGGTGTACACCTTGCGGGTGTAGACCGGATAGCCTTCCAGCCCTTCGACCTGAGCGCGCTTGATCTCGCTGTCCCAGTACGCACCTTTTACCAGGCGGATCATCAGGCGATGGCGACTGCGACGAGCGAGGTCGATGACGTAATCGATCACATACGGGCAGCGCTTCTGGTAAGCCTGGATCACGAAACCGATACCGTTCCAGCCTGTCAATTGCGGCTCGAAGCACAGGCGCTCAAGCAGATCCAGCGACAGCTCCAGCCGGTCGGCTTCTTCGGCGTCGATGTTCAGGCCGATGTCGTACTGTTTGGCCAGCAGGGTCAGCGACAGCAGGCGCGGGTAGAGTTCTTCCATCACGCGCTCGTACTGAGCGCGGCTGTAGCGCGGATGCAGTGCCGACAGCTTGATGGAAATACCCGGGCCTTCGTAGATGCCGCGGCCGTGGGAGGCTTTGCCGATTGAATGAATGGCTTGCTCGTAGGACGCCAGATATTTCTGCGCGTCGTGTTCGGTCAGCGCGGCCTCACCGAGCATGTCATAGGAGTAGCGGAAGCCTTTGGCCTCGAAACGACTGGCGTTGGCCAGCGCTTCGCCGATGGTTTCGCCAGTGACGAACTGCTCGCCCATCAGGCGCATGGCCATGTCGACGCCCTTGCGGATCATCGGCTCGCCGCTTCTGCCGATGATGCGGCTCAGCGACGAGGTCAGGCCTGCTTCATTGTGCGTAGCGACCAGCTTACCGGTCAGCAGCAGGCCCCAGGTTGCCGCGTTGACGAACAGCGACGGGCTGTTGCCCAGGTGCGGCTGCCAGTTACCGTTGCTGATCTTGTCGCGAATCAGTGCATCACGCGTGCCCTTGTCGGGAATACGCAGCAGCGCTTCGGCCAGACACATCAGGGCGACGCCTTCCTGAGATGACAGCGAAAACTCTTGCAACAGACCCTGGACGATACCGGCGCGGCCGCCAGCACTTTTCTGGTTACGCAGCTTTTCGGCAATCGACGCAGCCATCTTGTTGGTGGCTTCCGCCACCGGCGCAGTCAGGCGTGCCTGCTCCAGCAGCATTGGCACCACTTCCTGCTCCGGGCGACGGTAGGCGGACGTGATCGCTGCGCGCAACACCGATTGAGGCTGAATGCTCTCGGCAAAATCCAGGAAGCATTGCAGCCCGGCGTCTTCTGCCAGCTCGCCGCGGTCTTCGTTGTCCCGAGCGGCCGAACCGTCGAGTTCCAACAAGGTTGCACCACTCTCCAGCTTTTCCAGGTAATTGAAAATCGCCTGCTTGATCAACCAGTGCGGCGTACGGTCGATGGATTGGGCGGCGGCTTTCAATCGCTCGCGGGTCGGGTCGTCGAGCTTGACGCCCAGCGTGGTGGTGGCCATGTCTTGTCCTCGTTATAGCCACTCTCGGGTGGCATCGGCTTTGACGCAGATTAGCCGTGCAACGGGGTAAGGTGCAACCGAGTGCAACCCTGATTGCAGAATATTTTGTGACATGAGCGCCGAATGGCCGGATAATACCGGACTATGCTCAACCTTAGCAGACTGTGTGAAAACACACTGATGAAGGCCCAAGCAAACGCCCCGACTTGTTCGGGGCGTTTTTTTTGTATTGGCAGCAGACGAAAAAAATGTCCGCTCAGCCCATCAAAGCCATCAGATGGCGCACACCGAGCACTTTAATCGCTCGTTTCAGGTTATAGGCATTCACCGCCAAGGCCATTTCAGCTTTTGTACCCTCCAGTTGTCGCAGCAAGAAACGGCCATTACCAAATAGCCATTGCTTGAGGTTGCCGAAGGGGTGCTCAACGATGGATCTTCGGTTGGCCATCATCTCAGGATGCGCCTGCATTCTTTGCTCCATCCGCTCGAAAGCCTCTTCATGGGCATGTCGTGAGACATAACGGCGCCGGGCTCGAGTGCATTGCGTTTTCAGCGCGCAGTTGGCGCAGTCATCGACCTCAGCCTGATAGATCCGATCACCTTTGTTGTGCTGTTTTAGCGTTAACCATTTGCCTGCCGGACACTGGAAACGATCGTGTCCGGTCTCATAGATAAAGTCTTTTCGCTCAAAGAGCTGCTCTTCCTGACTGCCAGGGTTTTTCGAACGATTGGGCGGTACATAGGCCGTAATCGAAGCATCCTCGCAGGCCTGAAACTGCTTGCCATTGGAGTAGCCGGCATCGGCAGTGACCGTCAGATCATCTTGCTGTAACTCTGCTTTGGCGGCCTTGGCCATCGGCTCCAGTTGCTTTCGGTCATCGCCATCTTGGGTGACCTCATGATGCAAAATCAGGCAATGCTCGGCGTCCACGACGGTTTGCACGTTGTAGGCCACACGTGGCCCTTTGGCCGTGCGCATCATTCGGGCATCGCTTTCATGGGTGTTGAACTGCTCGATGCCCATCGAACGCATCAGTGCCTGGCAACTCTGATTATCCTGTTGTCGAGCCTCAAGCTGTGCCAGGGCTACCTTGATTGCGCTGCGATCAATTGAATCTGTGGTTTCAGCCTTGTCGGCCTCATCCAGCTCGGCCAGATACTGAGCGATGCGCTTATCCAGTTTTTCTTCCTGGCGCTTGAGCTGCTTCAAATTCACATGACGCCGTGAGGATGCGACCGCCTGAAACTTGCTGCCGTCGATGGCCACCAACTCACCGGCGATCAAGCCTGCCGTGCGACAAAACCGAACGAAAGCACGGCAGGTCGCGATGAAGGCGGGTTTATTGTTCTTGCGAAAATCGGCGATGGTCTTGAAGTCGGGCTTGAGCCGGTTGATCAGCCACATCACTTCGATGTTGCGCTGACACTCGGCTTCAAGACGTCGCGATGAGCGAATCCGCTGAAAATAGCCGTAGAGGTAGAGTTTTAGCTGATCGGCGGGATCATAAGCAGGGCGCCCCGTGCTTTTTGGAATCGCTTTATCGAAGCCCAGTTGCACCAGATCGAGCCTGGCAACGTACAGGTCAATGACACGAACGAGGTGATCCTCGGGGATCAACTCTTCCAGCGAGACCGGGAATAGGCTGGTCTGGCTGCGGGACTCACCTTGGATGTAGGCCATAACGAAAAATGCTCTGTATCTTTCGATACGGAGCATTTTCTTTGAGCGCTGCGCAGATTGCTAGGTTTTCACACAGTCTGTTAGTGCGCCTTTTTTTGCGAATCAGGCCAGGCGCGCCCTAAAATAGGGCGAAAACGCGCGGGCATCAGGTTTTTTGTAACAGGTGCAACTTGTGCGATGAAATGGGTTGCACCTTGTTCGGTTTGTTTCATAGGATTCGTCCCTTCGGTGCAACCGTGACTGTCATTCGCTCGCGAATCAGTCAGCGCGGTGTCGGGTGCAGAGCGGTGGACGTACTGAATTCAGTGCGTCCTTGCGCATCAGGTGCCAACATAAAAACAATGCCAAGGCAGAAATCATGAGTGTCAGCAACCCTACCTTGATCACGTTCGTGATCTATATCGCAGCAATGGTCCTGATCGGCCTCATAGCTTATCGCTCGACCAATAACCTTTCGGATTACATTCTCGGCGGGCGCAGTCTGGGCAGTGTGGTCACTGCACTGTCGGCCGGTGCTTCGGACATGAGCGGCTGGCTGTTGATGGGTTTGCCGGGGGCGATTTACATGTCCGGCCTGTCGGAAAGCTGGATCGCCATCGGGCTGATCATCGGGGCTTATCTGAACTGGCTGTTCGTGGCTGGCCGTCTGCGCGTGCAGACCGAGCACAACGGCGACGCGTTGACGCTGCCAGACTATTTCAGCAGCCGCTTCGAAGACAGCAGTGGTGTGCTGCGCATCATTTCGGCCCTTGTGATTCTGGTGTTCTTCACCATTTACTGCGCTTCGGGCATCGTTGCAGGGGCGCGTCTGTTCGAAAGCACCTTCGGCATGTCGTATGAAACCGCCCTGTGGGCCGGTGCTGCGGCGACCATTGCCTACACGTTCGTTGGTGGCTTTCTGGCAGTCAGCTGGACAGACACCGTGCAGGCTACGCTGATGATTTTTGCCCTGATCCTGACGCCGATCATCGTGCTGCTGGCGACGGGCGGTGTCGATGCCACGTTCCTGGCGATCGAAGCGAAAGACCCGACCAGCTTCGACATGTTCAAGAACACCACCTTCATCGGCATCATCTCTCTGCTCGGCTGGGGGTTGGGCTACTTCGGCCAGCCACACATTCTGGCGCGCTTCATGGCGGCGGATTCGGTCAAGTCGATTGCCAATGCCCGTCGCATTTCCATGGCCTGGATGATCCTGTGCCTGGGCGGCACGGTGGCGGTAGGCTTCTTCGGCATCGCCTATTTCTCGGCGCACCCGGAGGTTGCCGGGCCAGTGACTGAAAACCCGGAGCGGGTGTTTATCGAACTGGCCAAGTTGTTGTTCAACCCGTGGGTTGCCGGCGTGCTGCTCTCGGCGATTCTGGCTGCGGTCATGAGTACGTTGAGCTGTCAGTTGCTGGTGTGTTCCAGCGCGCTGACCGAAGACTTCTATAAAGCCTACCTGCGCAAGGGCGCTTCGCAGGTCGAGCTGGTCTGGGTCGGTCGTGCCATGGTGCTGCTGATCGCCATCATCGCCATTCTGCTGGCAGCCAATCCTGAAAACCGCGTGTTGGGTCTGGTGAGCTACGCCTGGGCCGGCTTCGGCGCTGCGTTCGGCCCGGTGGTACTGATTTCGGTGCTGTGGAAAGGCATGACGCGCAACGGTGCGTTGGCGGGGGTGATTGTCGGTGCTGCCACCGTGGTGCTGTGGAAACAATTCAGCACTATCGGCCTCTATGAAATCATCCCCGGTTTCATTCTGGCCAGTATCGCCATCGTCGCGTTCAGTCTGATCGGCAGGCCGGCATCGGCGTCGATGCAGGCTCGCTTCCTCGCGGCCGAGCAGGACTTCAAGGCTAATCGCTGATAGAGCTCTGCTGGTATTAAAACGGCCCGCCTTCCAGTGAAGAGCGGGCCGTTTTCGTTCCAGCCTGAGTGTCGGACGTCACTCAGCTTTTATTGTGGTCGATGTCCAGGTTGTAGAACGTCGCCTTGCCGCCTTCCGAGCTGTAACCGGTATTGTCCTGGGTATAGACGCCAGCCTTGAAATACAGCGGCTTGTCGCTCCAGGTCTTGCTAACGCGCTTGCTCCAGTCGATATCGTTGATGCTGACAGTCAATTTGCCACCCTTGCTCAAGTGGATGGCGTAATTGAAAGTCTCATTCAGCTTCACGTCTTTGGCAATTGTGTACACCTTGCTGTCGTCGTCATCGTAACGATTGCGAACTTTGGCAACGATCTCGCCTGCCTTGGTGTCTTCACTGTATTGATATTCGACTTTCAGGAGCGGCTTGGTGCTTTCGTAGGCGTGAATCTGCCCGATCACGATATTGCCTGTCGACGGCACCTGATCGACTTTCAGCTTGGCGTTCAGGAAGTTGTCCGCATCGGTGTAAAGCCAGTTGCGCACTGATCCGTCCGGCCAGCTTTCTCGTAGTTCTGTGCGCGAGTATTTGGCGTTTTCCGTCTTGGTTCCGGTGACCGGAGACCAGAACACAATGGCCTTGGACGTAGAGGTGAAATATTTCCCGTCATAACCCTTGACCAGTTGAGAAGTTTCGATGGTCTTGGGGGGAGAGCCCACCGGTATGCTCAGAATCCAATATCCAAGATCAATCATTTGCGGTCCTTCTATACATATTTTGTCAGCGGGGGAGATCGCTGATGTGTTGCGAGAGTTTTCGCTGCTTTTATACGGCGTGTAGGACAATTTGTTAACGAAAAATTGTCGAACGAATGACGTCAAAGTGCTGTCACTTTTTCTGCAGGGCAGGGAATTAAAGGCCTGTAGAGAATGACCGTTAGTCGGTTAGATCGAACTTTTGCGGTGGGGAAGAGGGGCCTTGCTTCTGCTTTTGGCGAGACGGGGCTAGAGTTGTAACCAAAGTATGACGGTCGTCCTGAGACTCAGGCGTCATGCCCACACAGAGAAGCAGCATGGAACGCGTGCCACCCCAGCCAGACGATGGCTCTTCAGTTTTATTGGTTGTAGATGATTATCCGGAAAATCTGGTAACGATGTGCGCTGTTCTGCAGAGAACGGACTGGCGCATCGTGACCGCCAGCTCAGGTATCGAGGCACTGACGGTGCTTCTTGAGCAGGAAGTGGATCTGGTCCTGCTGGATGTGCAGATGCCGGGCATGGACGGCTTCGAAGTTGCGCGTCTGATGCGCGGCAGCCAGCGCACCCGGCTGACGCCGATTATCTTTCTGACCGCCAACGAGCAGACTCAGGACGCCGTTCAGAAAGGCTATGCGAACGGCGCAACGGATTATCTGTTCAAACCCTTCGACCCCAATGTTCTCAAGCCCAAGGTGCAGACGCTGCTGGAGCAGCAGCGTAATCGCCGTGCGCTGCAACAGCTCTCGCACGAGCTGGAATCGGCGCGCACGTTCAATGCCTCGGTGCTGGCCAACGTGGCCGAAGGCATTCTGGTGGTTGATGAGTCTGGCCTGATCAGCTTTGCCAACCCCGCAATCTGCCAGTTGCTCAACGCGTCGGTCGATCAACTGCGCGGCACCCATGTGCTGGACTACGTCATCGAACCGTATGTCGGCGACTGGCTGGAATCGGGTTTTTACAAGCACTACCGAAACGCCGACACCTATCGCGTGCATGATGCCGTTCTGCGCACCGTGCAGGGCTCGCAATTACCGGTTGCGCTGTCCTGTGCCGCGTTGCCTCCCGAGCAGAAGGCCATGGTTCTGACGGTGCTCGATATGTCGGTGGTCCGCGACCTTTATCAGCAACTGGAAAAACAGGCCGTCACCGATGCGCTGACCGGCCTGCTCAATCGCCGTGGGTTGTACCAGGCAGTTGAAGGCATGCTGCTGCGCAATGAGAAGGCGGACAAATACCTGGTCGTGCTGTTCATGGATCTCGATGGCTTCAAGCAAATCAATGACTCGCTTGGCCACGATGCCGGTGATCAGGTGTTGCTATGGGTCGCCGAGCAGTTCAAGGAGTGCATGCGGCCTTATGATGTGCTGGCGCGTGTCGGGGGCGATGAATTCACCGTGGTCATCGATGGCCTGGACTACCCCGAGCAGGCCGCAAAAATTGCCGAAAAGCTTATCGAGCGAGTGTCCAGCAAGCGTCAGGTCGACGGTGTCGACATCGCGCTGGGTGCCAGCGTGGGGATTGCCACCTACCCGGACTGCGGCACGAATCTGGACGGTTTGCTGCGTGCCGCAGACATCGCCATGTACGAGGCCAAGCGGGCTGGTCGCAAGCAATACCGCTTCTACGACCAGAACATGAATGGACGCGCGCGCTCGCGGCTGATGCTGGAAGAGAGCGTGCGCACGGCCATCGACGGCAAGGATTTTTCGGTGGTCTACCAGCCGCAGATTCATGTCGCTGACGGGCGGCTGCGCGGTTTCGAGGCGTTGTTGCGCTGGCAGCACCCTGCGGTCGGCGAAGTGCCTCCGGCACTGTTCATCCCTTTGCTTGAAGAGACGCGGCTGATCAACCGGCTGGGCAGCTGGATTTTCGATCAGGGCGCCGAACAACGGCAGGCCTGGAGTCGGGTGTTTGCTTCCGATGTCGTGGTCAGCGTCTGTGTCAGCCCCACGCAGTTCTGCATGCCCAACCTGGCCTCGGAGCTCAAACGGGCGATGGATCGTTTCGAGCTGGAGCCGGGCCAGCTGGAAGTGGAAATCACTGAGAGCTCGTTGGTCAATAACCTCTCGCACAGCCATAAGCAACTGGCGCTGCTGCATGATGTGGGTGTGCGCATCGCGCTGGACGATTTTGGCACCGGCGATTGCTCGCTGTCGCACCTGCGTAATCTGCACCTGGACACGCTCAAACTCGACCGGCGTTTTGTCGCCAATATCGTCGGCTCCAGACGTGAGTCTGCACTGGCCAGCAGCATCATCGATCTGTGTCGTAACCTCGACATGCTGGTGATTGCCGAGGGGGTCGAGACCCGTGAGCAATACCAGTGGCTGGCCGATAACGGCTGCCAGGTCATGCAGGGGTTTTTGATCGCTCATCCGATGGTTGCCGAGGACGCGCTGGGTTTTCCGGGGCACGTGGAGGTGTCGGCCTTGAAACACACTGGATTGCTGTAGAATGGCGTCTTTCTGAACAGTGTCAGGCCCTATGACCGCATCCAGCCGTGCCCCGCTCAAATACCTGCAAGCCTACCCGCAGGCCTTGCAGGATCAGGTGCAGCAGTTGATCGATCAGGGGCGACTGGCGGCGTATCTCGAGCAGCGCTATCCCGCGCGGCATCAGATCCAGAGCGACAAGGCGCTGTATGCCTACGCTCTGGCCCTGAAGCAGGACCATCTGCGCAACGCCCCGGCCATCAGGAAGGTCTTGTTCGATGACCGCCTGGACCTGACCCACCGCGCGCTCGGGCTGCACACCAAGATATCCAGAGTGCAGGGCGGCAAGCTCAAGGCCAGTAACGAAATTCGCGTCGCGGCCCTGTTCAAGGACGCGCCACCGGAGTTTCTGAAAATGATCGTCGTGCATGAACTGGCGAGTCCGATCACAACAAAGCGTTCTACCAATTGTGTGAACACATGCTGCCCGGCTATCACCAGCTGGAATTCGACCTGCGCGTGTATTTGACTTACAACGAGTTGCAAGCTTCAAGCGGTAAGTTTTGAGCTGCAAGCTACAAGCTTAGAGCCGGACGTTGAATGCATTGAAAAAGGATTCATCGATGGAGATCAGTAAGACCAAAAGCAGTTTCTATCGGCGCTTGTATGTGGCGTACCTGATTGACTCAAGACTCGCCACAAGCGTCCCCGAACTGACCGCAGTAACCGGCATGCCCCGCCGCACCGCGCAGGACACCATCAGCGCGCTCTCCGACCTGAACATTGAGTGTGAATTCGAACAACAGGAAGGTGCCCGCAATCACGCAGGCGCTTACCGCATTCGCGACTGGGGCGCCATCGACAAGACCTGGATCGCCCGCAACCTGACCGGCATCAAAGACGTGCTCGGGTATCCCTGAGAAGCAGCTGTGAGCTTGCAGCTTGCCGCTGAAAGCTTGCAGCTGCCCTCAGTCCAGATCGCGACGCATGCCGATGTGGGGTATGTCGTCTTCCAGGTAGATCTCGCCGATCGGGTCAAAGCCGTAACGGCTGTAATAGCCTTGCAAATGAGCCTGCGCCGAGAGGTAGATCGGCTGATCCGGCCACTTGCGTTCGGCGTTTTCCAGCGCCTGAACCATCAGTTCATGGCCAATGCCGCGGCTGCGAATCGACGGTGCGGTCACGACACGGCCGATGGTCACATCGCCGCCTTGCTGGATCGGGTCCAGCAGGCGCAGGTAGGCGACCAGCTTGTCTGCCTGCCACGCCATCAGGTGGCAGGTATCACCTGTCAGGTCCTGTCCATCTACGTCCAGGTATACACATTTTTGCTCGACCACAAACACCTCGGCACGCAACTGCAATATCGCGTATAGCTGTTGAATGCTCAGTTCGGTGTGGTGCTTGCAGATCCATTCGATAGACATGTTGCAGACTCGCAGGGAAACCAGAAGCGAAGTCTAAACGTATCCTGCGCCATTCCCAATAAACACTGCGAAAGTCTGCCGGCGGCTGACAGAACGCGTGCCCTGTGCATGTTGTCTATTGAGTGCATCAGACCTTCAATAAAAGTTTCCATGCACGCTAATGAGTGGCGGTTTTGCTGCCGATAGGTTGGAATCGGGCATGCCGCCCTGTCAGGAACCTGAGCATGACGCAGTGGCTTCGAGCGGTTGGCTTGCTGGTTTTTTTGCTGATGGCTTCTGCCAGCGCAGCGGAGAGGCTGCGGCTTGTCGCTGATCCCTGGCCTCCGTTCACCGATGCGCTGCTGCTCAATGGTGGCCTGGCGACCGATATCGTCAACACTGCTTTGCGCCGCGCCGGCTATGCCACGCTGTATGAACAGGTGCCGTGGGCGCGGGCCGTGCTAGGGCTGAGTGAATGTCGGCACGATGTGCTGATCAATGCGTGGTTCAGCGAAGAACGCACCAGGATCGGCCAGTTTTCTGCGGAGTACCTGCTCAATCGGATTCGCTTCATCAAGCGCAAGGATTCGACCATCAGCAGCTTGTCCCACGAGCAGTTGCATCAATATATGATCGCCGTGGTACGTGGTTACGCTTATTCGCCGGCGTTCGACAGCGACAAATTACTGAAGAAAGTCCCCGTACAGAATTTCTCCACAGCGGTGCGCATGCTGGCTGCCGCACGGGTCGACCTCACGCTGGAAGACGAATACGTCGCCCGTTACAACCTCGCGCTGGAAACTGACGAGGTTCGCAACCGGGTCGAATTCGTTCCCGGCTCGCTGAGCGAGAACAGCCTGCACATTCTGGTCAGCCTGAAAAACCCGCTTCACGAAAAAATCGTCGCCGATTTCGACCGTGAAATTGCTGCCATGAAAGCCGATGGCAGCTATGAAGAGTTACTCAGGCTGCACGGTCTGCAACAGTCTCCGGAGCTTTGATCAGGTGCGCGGCGAGGGTCCGCAGCGGCGCCAGTTGACGACAGATCAGCGCCAGCTGCGCCTGTACCAGACGCTGGCTCTCATCCATTTCTTCCGGCAATTGCTCCAACTCGGCGGCCAGGGCTTCTTCCGCATCACTGTGCACGGCAACCGGCTGTTTCTCTGCCAGGCTCTGAGCAATCTCGTCGATACTGGCCGCCAGTGTCGCACCTGCACCATCGATCAGGTGCTCATGGACGTCACTCGGCAACTGCGTGTCGCGGTGTGCGCCCAGGCCTGACAGATAACTCAACAGCGTGTGCGACAACACCAGAAAGCGAAAACCGACGTCGGCTTCCTTACGAAAGTGGCCGGGCTCCATGAGCATGTTGGCCAGCGTGGTCGACAGCGCGGCATCGGCGTTGTGTGCATTGCGTCGTGCCAGGCGATAAGCCAGATCATCACTCTTGCCCTTGGCGTATTGCTGCATGATCTGGCGCAGATAGATGCTGTTGCAGGTCAGTGTGTTGGCCAGCACTTTATTCAGGCGCCGTCCCTGCCAGTCCGGCAGGAACAGGAACACCGCGAGGCCCGCGATCAGGCTGCCCAGCAGGGTGTCGAACAGGCGCGGCAGAAACAGGCCGTAACCGTCGCCGATCTGATTGAAGCAAAACAGCACCATCACCGTGATAGCGGCGGTCGACAGGGTGTAGCGCGTGGTGCGGTTGACGAAGAACACCACCCCGGCGAGCACCGCGCACATCGATTGCAGAATCGGGCTGGTGACCAGATCGAACAGCACCCAGCCGACCGTCAGGCCGATCGCCGTACCGATGATCCGCTGTCCGAGCTTGCGCCGGGTCGCGCCGTAGCTGGGCTGACAGACGAATACCGTGGTCAGGATGATCCAGTAGCCTTGCGACGGATGAATCAGGTGCACCATCGCGTAACCGATGCTCAGCGCCAGCGGCAAACGCAAAGCGTGACGGAACAGCAGCGAGGTCGGGGTCATTTGCAGGCGCAGGCGCGTCCAGACGTCCTTGAGGTTACGCGGCGAGCGGTCCAGCAGGCTGCTGTCGGTGGCGTCGGCGACGGCGTCCGGGTTGCTGGCGTCGCTGATCAACCGGTCCAGCGTGCCGAGGTTAGTCGCCAGGGCGCGCAATGAGCGCAACAAGCCACGCCACGCAGGGTTGCTCTGAATGCGCAGGTGCTCCAGCGAAGCCTGCAGGTCTTCCATGGCTTCTGCGAAGCTTGGGTCATAGGCGAACGGCTGACGCAGCTGGATGGACTCTGAGAGCGCCTGACAGGTCACACCTTGCTGACGCAGCAGGCGCTGGCAACGGAACAGCACATCGCTGTGGAAAAATGCCTCGGCCAGCGAGTTGTAAGGGTAGTGCGACGAGCTGGCGCGCTCGTGAATGTCCTGAGCGATGAAATACAGCTTCAGGTAGCGGCTGACCTTCGAGCCGGGGCGGCCGCTGCCGACGCGGTGCAGGATGATTTCCTTGGTGGCGTTCAGCGCCGCGACCACTCGCCCGTTCTGTTGCGCCAGCTTCAGGCGCCTGGCTTCCACGTCGAGGTTGCGAACCGGCTCGAAGAGTGTCGATTTGAGCTTCAGGTACTGTCCCAGCTCACGAAACAGCCGCGCCAGCGCCTGCTGCACCGGCTGGTTGGAAAACAGCATCTGCCACAGCACCGACAGCAGGCCGTACCACGCGGCCCCGGCGACCAGCAGCATTGGCTCGTGCCAGAAGTCGGTAACCTCACCACCGCGCTGATCGACACCGATCATGGTGTACACCGACAGAATCAGCGTGCCATAGGCAATCGCGCCGTAGCGTTCGCCCAGCGCGCCGAGCATGGTCAGGCAAAAGCTGGCCAGCGCCAGTGAGCAGACGAACAGCCAAGGGTAGGGGAATAACAGCTCGACGGCGAGGGCGGCTATGCTGAAACACACCAGCGTTACGGCCAGCGCGTTGAGTCGGCCCTGCCAGCTGTCATCGGTTTCTGCCAGAGCGCAGGCGATGATCCCCAGAAACAGCGGGATCAGCAGGGCCATCTCGTTTTGATACCAACACAGCAGCATGCTGCCGGTCAGTGCGATGAAGACCCGAACGCTATAGCTGAATTTATCCAGCGCCCACAATCGACGGAATGTATGACGGAGAGATTTCGATGCCATGGATAAGCTGTCGGCCCTGTTCGCAATTGATCGATCGTGCAGGAGGATATGTACAGCCCAAATGGCTGGCTGTACATCGGCCTTGCAACATTTTCTAAGGTTCGCTGTGTCGCGATGTTATTTCAAACGGTTACGTCAGACGTATTGCGCGGCTGCGTAAGCCGATGCCCAGGCCCACTGAAAATTGAAACCGCCCAGATGACCGCTGACGTCCAGCACTTCGCCCACGAAGTAGAGGCCGGGTGATTTCAGCGACTCCATGGTCTTGGAGGACACTTCACGGGTATCGATGCCGCCCAGTGTCACCTCGGCCGTACGATAGCCTTCGGTGCCTGCCGGAACCACCTGCCAGCTGGCCAGTTTTTCAGCGATCTCGGCGAGTTCGGCGTGGGTGTACTGCTTCATGGGTTTCGACGCAAACCAGTGTTCGGCGATCAGGTTGGCCATTTTCCTGGTGAAAATCTCGCCCAGCAGGGTTTTCAGCTCACTGTTGGGGCGCTCGGCTTGTTGCTGAGCGAGCCAGGCGTGCACGTCGTGATCGGGTAGCAAGTTGATTTCGACGGTGTCGCCGGGCTGCCAGAACGAGGAAATCTGCAAAATGGCCGGGCCACTGAGACCGCGATGGGTGAACAGGATGTTTTCCCGGAAGCTGGTGTCGTTGCACGCGACCAGACAATCCACCGAGGTGCCCGAAAGTTCGGTGCACAGGTCCTTGAGCTGATCGGTGATGGTGAATGGCACCAGCCCGGCGCGGGTCGGCAGCAACGTGTGGCCGAACTGCTTGCCGACCTGATAACCAAAGCCGGTTGCGCCCAGCGTTGGAATCGACAGTCCGCCGGTGGCAATGACCAGCGATTGGCAGTTCAACGGGCCCAGCGTAGTGTGCAGGCTGTAGCCGGTGTCGGTTTTTTCGATCTGCTGCACCAAGGTGTCCATGTGCAGGCTGACACCGGCCTGCCGGCATTCTTCCAGGAGCATTTCCAGAATGTCGCTGGACTTGTTGTCGCAGAACAACTGGCCGAGTTTTTTCTCGTGATACGGCACGCCATGTTTGGCGACCATCGCGATGAAATCCCACTGGGTGTAACGAGCCAGCGCCGATTTGCAGAAGTGCGGGTTCTGCGACAGGAAATTGGCCGGTTCGGTGTACATGTTGGTGAAGTTGCAGCGCCCGCCACCGGACATGAGAATCTTCTTGCCGGGTTTATTGGCGTGATCAATCAACATCACCTTGCGCCCGCGAGCGGCTGCGGTAAATGCACACATCAAACCTGCGGCGCCAGCGCCAATGATTACAACGTCAGTAACGGGCACAGCGTGTTTCCTCGGTTAAGCAAATCGATCTGTGATGATCATCCCTGTGCGGAGTGCTGAAGGCTTCTGCCCGTAGGGCGTGGGAGCGAACTTGTTCGCGAAAGGGCCGGTATGTTCTCCGAAAATTTATCGTCTGAACTACCGTCTTCGCGAACAAGTTCGCTCCCACGGCCTTCGGCCAGAATCAAAAACAGCCTTGTGGCAATGGCACTGGCACTGAGCGTGGGAACGATCGGATTCTGGAGGCGTTTTACAAAATCCGCACGCGCAGCGACTTGCCTTTGATCTTGCCGTTGTTCAAGCGCTCAAGCGCCTGTTTGGCCATGCTGCGTTCGACGGCGACATAGGCCTGGAAGTCGAAGATCGCAATCTTGCCGACCTGGGTGCCCGGGAGGCCGGCTTCACCGGTCAATGCGCCCAGAATGTCGCCTGGACGCAGTTTGTCCTTGCGGCCCGAACCGATGCACAGCGTCGTCATGGCCGGCAGCAGCTTGCCGCCTTCCTTGATGCTCAGGTTGTCGTACTGCTGCCAGTTCAACGGGGCTTTCTGCAATTCTTCGATGGCGCGGGCGCGCTGGCTTTCCGACGGTGCCACCAGGCTGACCGCGATGCCTTTCTCGCCTGCACGACCGGTACGGCCGACGCGGTGAATGTGGATTTCCGAATCACGCGCCAGCTCGACGTTGATCACCATGTCCAGCGCATCGATGTCCAGACCGCGCGCGGCCACATCGGTGGCGACCAGCACTGAGGTGCTGCGGTTGGCGAACATTGCCAGCACCTGATCACGATCACGCTGTTCCAGATCGCCATGCAGGCCGACCGCAGACATGCCCTTGGCGGTCAGGTGATCGACCACTTCCTGAACCTGCTGCTTGGTGAAGCAGAACGCCACGCAAGACGTCGGGCGGAAATGGCCAAGCACCTTGACCACCGCTTCAAGACGCTGCTCCGGAGAGATTTCGTAGAAAATCTGTTCGATCTGGCTGTCGGCGTGCAGCGCTTCGACTTTTACGGTTTGCGGGTCACGCATGAACTTCGACGACAGCTGCTTGATGCCGACCGGGTAGGTGGCCGAGAACAGCAGGGTCTGGCGACGTTGCGGAGTCTGCTCGATGATGTCGGCGATGGAATCGTAGAAACCCATGTCCAGCATGCGGTCGGCTTCATCGAGAATCAGCGTGTTCAGGCCGTCCAGCACCAGCGAGCCTTTGCGCAAATGCTGCTGAATACGGCCGGGCGTGCCAACGATGATGTGCGCGCCGTGCTCCAGCGAGCCGATCTGCGGGCCGAAAGACACGCCGCCACAGAGGGTCAGCACTTTGATGTTGTCTTCCGAGCGCGCCAGCCGACGGATTTCCTTGGCCACCTGATCCGCCAGCTCGCGGGTCGGGCACATGACCAGTGCCTGGCAGCCGAAGAAACGCGGGTTGATGGGGTTGAGCAGACCGATGCCGAAGGCAGCGGTCTTGCCGCTGCCGGTCTTGGCTTGCGCGATCAGGTCCATGCCCTTGAGGATCACCGGCAGGCTCTGCGCCTGAATCGGCGTCATCTCAGCATAACCAAGCGACTCCAGGTTAGCCAGCATGGCAGCGGACAGGGGCAGAGAATTGAAAGCGGTGTTAGTCACGACGGTGGACCTGCAAAACAAAAATGTCGCGTAGTGTATCACCCGCCAGCCAGACCTGGCACCGACCGCTCGGAATCGTACGCAGAGTGGCCTGAACGGCGAGGCTTTTGGGGGAGCGGACCGGGCGCCGCTTCGCTTGTCCGCGAAGACGGTGGTTCAGACTGCATTTTCGGTGAATATACCGCCCCTTTCGCGGACAAGTCCGCTCCCACAGATAGTAAGTTTCAACTTTAGGTCGAGCGAATCTGTGTATGACGCAGGATAGCCAGACAAAAAAATCCCCGCTGGTGGGCGGGGTTGAGGTTCGAGCGTGGCAGCTCGCAAAGGGGGATGGCCAGGCCCGCTGTGTGGCGGGCCTGGCTGGCTTACAGCAGGATTGTGCGGATGTCCGCGAGCAATTCGCTCAAGCGCTTGGTGAAGCGGGCAGCGGCGGCGCCGTTGATCACGCGGTGATCGTAGGACAGCGACAGCGGCAGCATCAGTTTCGGCTGGAAGGCTTTGCCGTCCCAGACGGGCTGGATGGTTGCCTTGGAAACACCGAGGATCGCCACTTCCGGCGCGTTGACGATCGGCGTGAAGCCGGTGCCGCCAATGTGGCCGAGGCTGGAGATGGTGAAGCACGCGCCCTGCATGTCGTTCGCGGTCAGCTTTTTGTTACGTGCTTTTTCAGCCAGTGCAGCGGCTTCGGCTGCCAGTTGCAGCAGGCTCTTCTGATCGACGTCGCGGATGACCGGGACCAGCAGGCCGTCCGGGGTGTCCACGGCAAAACCGATGTGCACGTACTTCTTGCGGATCACGGCCTTGCCGCTGGGTGCCAGCGACGCATTGAAGTCTGGCAGTTCCTTGAGCAGATGTGCGCAGGATTTGAGCAGCAGCGGCAGCACGGTCAGCTTGACGCCAGCTTTTTCGGCAGCGCCTTTCTGCGCGACACGGAAAGCTTCCAGGTCGGTGATATCGGCCTGGTCGAATTGCGTGACGTGCGGAATGTTCAGCCAGCTGCGGTGCAGGCCCGACGCGCCCAGTTGCATCAGGCGAGTCATCGGCACTTCTTCGATTTCGCCGAAACGGCTGAAATCGACTTCCGGGATCGGCGGGATGCCCGAGCCGCCGCTTGCGCCGCCAGCTGGAGCTTCCTTGGCCTTCTGCATCATGGCCTTGACGTAAACCTGAACGTCTTCTTTCAGCACTCGACCGTGCGGGCCGGTGGCGCTGACCGCGCTCAGCTCGACGCCGAATTCGCGGGCCAGCTGACGAACCGCCGGGCCTGCATGAACCTTGGCACCGTCTTTGGCCGGTGCGGCTGGAGCCGGAGCAGCGTCGGCTTTCGGCGCAGGAGCAGCGGCCGGAGCAGCCGCTTCAGCCTTGGCCGGTGCGGCAGTCGGTGCGCTGGCGGCCGGAGCCGGGGCAGCAGCAGGCGCAGCGCCTTCGACTTTCAGCTTCAGAATCAGGTCGCCGGTACCGACTTCCTGATCCAGTTTGACTTCGATGCTTTCCACGACGCCTGCGGCCGGAGAGGGAATCTCCATGCTGGCCTTGTCGGATTCCAGCGTGATCAGTGACTGATCAGCCTGAATGGAATCGCCAACCTTGACCATCAGTTCGATGATTTTGGCCTTGCCCGACGAACCGATGTCCGGAACATGAATGTCCTGAACGGTCGCGGCAGCCGCCGGAGCGGGCTCGGCTGCAGGGGCCGGTGCGGCTTCGGCAGGCTTTTCAGCAGCGGCCGGAGCCGCTGCTGCGGCCGGTTCGGCAGCAGGAGCAGGCGCGGCAGAAGCTTCGCCTTCCACTTCCAGCTCGAACAGCTCGTCGCCTTCTTTCAGGCGGTCGCCCAGCTTGACCTTCATGGCCTTGATGATGCCAGCCTTGGGAGCCGGGATTTCCATGCTCGCCTTGTCCGACTCTAGGGTCAGGACACTCTGGTCGGCTTCGATACGATCGCCAACCTTGACCATCAATTCAATGACTTCACCTTCACCGTTGCCGATGTCGGGTACGCGAATTAACTCACTCACTATGTCTCTCCTTAGGAGAACCTGTTCACTCACGAATACGCTGGTTCAGTTACAACGAAACAGCGTTGGATGCTCATTTACGCTGAGTAAATTCCGCATCCTCGGCTGTCTACGCTCTGATCAGCGCTCTTGAAGCAGACTCTTAGCAGTCCAGTGGATTGCGTTTTTCAGGATCGATGCCGAACTTGACGATGGCTTCCGCCACGACTTTAGGTTCGATATCGCCACGATCAGCCAAGGCTTCCAGGGCGGCCAGCACCACGAAGTGACGATCGACTTCAAAGAAGTGACGCAGCTTCTTGCGGCTGTCGCTACGGCCGAAGCCGTCGGTGCCCAGGACTTTGTATTCCTTGGTTGGAACCCACTGACGAATCTGGTCAGCGAACAGTTTCATGTAGTCCGTCGACGCGATGACCGGGCCTTTGCGACCGTTGAGGCACTGCTCGACGTAGCTCAGCTCCGGCTTCTGGCCAGGGTGCAGGCGATTGTTGCGCTCTACCGCCAGACCGTCGCGGCGCAGTTCGTTGAAGCTGGTCACGCTCCACACGTCAGCGCCGATGTTGAACTCGTCACGGAGAATCTTCGCCGCTTCGCGAACTTCACGCAGGATGGTGCCCGAGCCCAGCAACTGGACGTGGTGCGCCGCTTCCCTGGTGTCTTCTTCGAGCAGGTACATGCCCTTGACGATGCCTTCTTCCACACCGGCCGGCATGGCGGGCTGGGCGTAGGATTCGTTCATCACGGTCAGGTAGTAGAAAACGTCCTGCTGTTCTTCGAACATCCGGCGCATGCCGTCCTGGATGATCACTGCCAGTTCGTAACCGTACGTCGGGTCGAAGGTGCGGCAGTTCGGGATGGTCGACGCCAGGATGTGGCTGTGACCATCTTCGTGCTGCAGGCCTTCGCCGTTCAGTGTGGTACGGCCGGCGGTGCCGCCGATCAGGAAGCCACGGGTGCGGCTGTCGCCAGCGGCCCAGGCCAGGTCACCGATACGCTGGAAACCGAACATCGAGTAGAAGATGTAGAACGGAATCATCGGCTGGTTGTGGCTGGAGTACGACGTACCGGCAGCGATGAAAGAGGACATGGCGCCCGCTTCGTTGATGCCTTCTTCGAGAATCTGGCCTTTCTTGTCTTCGCGATAGAACATCACTTGTTCTTTATCGACTGGCTCGTAAAGCTGGCCGACCGACGAGTAGATGCCCAACTGGCGGAACATGCCTTCCATGCCGAAGGTACGGGCTTCGTCCGGAATGATCGGTACGATGCGCTGACCGATTTCCTTGTCCTTGACCAGTTGCGTCAGGATGCGCACGAACGCCATGGTGGTGGAGATTTCGCGGTCGCCCGAGCCATCGAGGATGGCCTTGAGGGTGTCGAGCGGCGGAGTCGGCAGGCTGAAGCTCTGCGCGCGACGCTGTGGCACAAAGCCACCCAGCGCAGCACGACGCTCGCTCAGGTAACGGGCCTCGGCGCTGCCTTCTTCCGGCTTGTAGAACGGCAGGGATTCGAGCTCGGCGTCCTTGACCGGGATGTCGAAACGGTCACGGAAGTGACGCAGGCTGTCGACATCGACCTTCTTGGTGTTGTGCGCAGTGTTTTTCGCTTCGCCAGCACCGGTGCCATAACCTTTGATGGTCTTGGCCAGAACCACGGTCGGTTGACCCTTGTGGTTGACGGCTTCGTGGTACGCCGCGTAGACCTTGTACGGGTCGTGGCCGCCACGGTTGAGCTTCCAGATCTCGTCGTCCGACAGGTCGGCAACCATCGCCTTGAGTTCAGGCGAATTGAAGAAGTGCTCGCGGACGAACGCGCCGTCCTTGGCCTTGTAGTTCTGGTATTCGCCGTCGATGACTTCGTCCATGCGACGTTGCAGGATACCGTCGACGTCTTTGGCCAGCAGTGGGTCCCAGAAACGGCCCCAGATAACTTTGGTGACGTTCCATTGTGCGCCGCGGAACACGCCTTCCAGTTCCTGGATGATCTTGGCGTTGCCGCGAACCGGACCGTCAAGACGTTGCAGGTTGCAGTTGACGACGAAGATCAGGTTGTCGAGCTTCTCGCGACCGGCCAGGGCGATGGCGCCCAGGGATTCCGGCTCGTCAGTCTCGCCGTCGCCCAGGAAACACCAGACTTTCTGCTTGCCTTCCGGGATGTAACCGCGGTGCTCCAGGTATTTCATGAAGCGTGCCTGGTAGATCGCCTGGATCGGGCCGAGACCCATCGAAACCGTCGGGAACTGCCAGAAATCCTTCATCAACCACGGGTGCGGGTAAGAAGACAGGCCGTTACCGTCGACTTCCTGACGGAAGTTGTTCATCTGGTCTTCAGTGATGCGGCCTTCGAGGAACGCACGGGCGTAGACGCCTGGCGATGCGTGACCCTGGAAGTAGATCAGGTCGCCGCCGTGTTCGTCGGTCGGGGCCTGGAAGAAATAGTTGAAGCCGATGTCGTACAGGGTGGCGCTGGAGGCGAAGCTGGAGATGTGGCCGCCCAGATCCGGATCGTTCAGGTTGGTTTTCACGACCATGGCCAATGCGTTCCAGCGCACCAGCGAGCGAATGCGGCGTTCCATGAACAGGTCGCCAGGCATGCGTGCTTCGTGGGTGACAGGAATCGTGTTGCGGTATGGCGTGGTGATGGCGTACGGCAGCTGCGAACCACTACGGGTGGCCAGCTCGCCCAGACGGGTCATCAGGTAGTGAGCGCGGTCTTCGCCTTCTTTGTCGAGAACCGATTCCAGGGCGTCCAGCCATTCCTGGGTTTCGACGGGATCGAGGTCTTGCATGGCTTGCTCCAGGGCGGAAAGGCTTCCAGAATCGGTTGCCTGAGTTTGCGACTGGCCTTGTGGGCAGACGACATAAATTCTTGGATTACCGGTAAGTGGGATCCGGCGGCGTGTAGTTTTACTACAAATCGACGACGATTTCAGCCCTCCGGATAACTGACCCAGTAGTAAAACTACAGAGAAGCGTCTTAAACGCTCCTGTTGTGTTGTAACTTAAAACGTTACTGTTAACCGCTATTGAATATCTTGCAGGTAAAAAGCGGATTTTTATGCTTCTAATTTGATTTTTCCAGCAATTTATAACCTTTGTTCGACAAGCGGTGCTGGCAGACGCGTCTCGCATTCACGACGAGCGGCCGTTTGCACGCCGATCAAGGATAGACCATGAGCCTACCTTCACTGGCCGAATTTCCGGCCATTCTGCTGCCATTGATCACCCGCGCCCGGCAATCCTTCCGGACTGCACTGGCCGACGTGTCGGACGAAGCGCTGGCATCGTTCGAGGCCTGGCCCGAAGCGCGGCGCAAAGCATTCGACCGGGTCTGCGCCGCCAGCGATTTTGTCACCGAACAGGTCTGCCGTGACCCGCAGATGCTGCTGCAACTGGCCGAAGCGGGCGAGCTGGAGCGTAGCTTCTCTGTCGGTGAGCTGCGTGGGCAACTGGCCGAAGCGTTGCACGACACGGCCAGCGACGACGAGTTGGGGCGTAATCTACGTCGACAGCGCGCACGCCAGCAAGTCCGGATTATATGGCGCGACCTGACGCGTCAGGCCGACCTGATCGAAACCTGCCGTGATCTCTCGGAAATGGCCGATGCGTCGATCGATCTCGCCTATCAGTGGCTTTATCTGCTCCATTGCCAGCAGTTAGGCACGCCGACCGGGCGTCATTCCGGGGCGCCGCAGCACATGGTTATCCTCGGCATGGGCAAGCTCGGCGCGGTCGAGCTGAACCTGTCGTCGGACATCGACCTGATCTTCGCCTACCCGGAGGGCGGCGAGACGCAAGGCACCAAGCGTGCGCTGGATAATCAGGAGTTTTTCATTCGTCTGGGGCAGCGGCTGATCAAGGCGCTGGACCCGGTGACCGTCGACGGCTTTGTGTTCCGCGTCGACATGCGCCTGCGGCCGTACGGTTCATCCGGGGCGCTGGTGCTCAGCTTCAATGCGCTGGAGCAGTATTACCAGGATCAGGGCCGCGACTGGGAACGCTACGCGATGATCAAGGCGCGGGTGGTCGGTGGCGATCAGGCGGCGGGTGCCGAATTGCTGGAGATGCTGCGCCCGTTCGTCTACCGCCGTTATCTGGACTTCTCGGCCA
Source organism: Pseudomonas cannabina (assembly GCF_900100365.1). Classification (NCBI taxonomy): domain Bacteria; kingdom Pseudomonadati; phylum Pseudomonadota; class Gammaproteobacteria; order Pseudomonadales; family Pseudomonadaceae; genus Pseudomonas; species Pseudomonas cannabina. Next base: position 5,129,343 of record NZ_FNKU01000001.1, read on the forward strand.
TCGAAGCGCTGCGCACCATGAAGCAGCTGATACAGCAGGAAGTGAAGCGCAAGGGCATGGCGGAAAACATCAAGCTGGGTGCCGGTGGCATCCGCGAAGTGGAATTTATCGCCCAAGCGTTTCAACTGATCCACGGCGGCCGTGACCTGAGCCTGCAACAGCGTCCTCTGTTCAAGGTGCTCAAGACGCTTGAAGGGCAGGGCTATCTGCCCACGGCGGTGACCGAGGAGCTGCGTGAAGGCTATGAATTCCTGCGTTACACCGAGCATGCGATCCAGGCCATCGCCGACCGTCAGACCCAAATGCTGCCCGACAATGAGCAGGATCAGGCGCGTATCGCGTTGATCATGGGGTTTGCCGACTGGGCCAGCTTCCACGAAAGGCTGATGTATTGGCGCGGCCGGGTGTCCTGGCATTTCCGTCAGGTCATTGCCGACCCTGACTCGGATCCTGACGACGAGCAAGAGGACGACAGCGAAGTGGTGGTCGGCGGTGAGTGGTTGCCGCTGTGGGAAGAGTCGCAGAACGAACAGGCCGCTGGCCGTCAGTTGCAGCAGGCCGGTTTCGTCAACGCCGACAAGGCGCTCAAGGGTCTGGCCAGTCTGCGCAGCAGCCCGAGTCTGCGCTCGATGCAGCGCCTCAGTCGTGAACGTCTGGACGCGTTTATCCCAAGGTTGCTGGCGCAGGCGGTAGAGCATGAAAAGCTCGATCTGGTCCTCGAGCGCGTGCTGCCTCTGGTCGAAGCAGTCGCGCGGCGCTCGGCGTATCTGGTGCTGCTGACCGAAAACCCCGATGCATTGCGGCAATTGCTGACCCTGTGCGCGGCGAGCCCGTGGATCGCGGAGCAGATCGCGCGCTTCCCGCTGTTGCTCGATGAGCTGCTCAATGAAGGTCGTCTGTTCAATCCGCCCTTGGCACCGGAACTGGCCGCCGAGCTGCGTGAACGGCTGATCCGCATTCCCGAGGACGATCTCGAGCAGCAGATGGAAGCCCTGCGGCATTTCAAACTGGCTCACAGCCTGCGGGTGGCGGCTTCGGAAATTTCCGGTAGCCTGCCGTTAATGAAAGTCAGTGATTACCTGACCTGGCTGGCCGAAGCGATTCTGGATCAGGTGCTGGCGCTGGCCTGGCGCTACAGCGTGGCGCGTCATGGCACGCCGTTGCGCCCGGACGGCACACTGTGTGATCCGGGTTTCGTGATTGTCGGTTACGGCAAGGTCGGCGGCATCGAACTAGGGCATGGTTCCGATCTGGACCTGGTGTTCATTCATGACGGCGATCTGCAGGCCGAAACCGACGGTGCCAAGCCCATCGACAGTGCGCAGTTTTTCACCCGGCTCGGGCAGCGAGTGATTCACTTACTGACCACCCAGACCAACTCCGGTCAGTTGTATGACGTCGACATGCGCCTGCGACCGTCCGGCGCTTCCGGGCTGCTGGTCAGCTCGCTCGGCGCGTTTGCGCGCTATCAGGCCAACGAAGCCTGGACCTGGGAACATCAGGCGCTGGTGCGCGCCCGGGTACTGACCGGCAGCCCGGATGTCGGCCGTGAATTCGAGAAAGTCCGCGCTGCGGTATTGGGCCGCGAGCGCGATCTGGACACATTACGTGCCGAAGTCAGCGAGATGCGCGCCAAGATGCGCGATAACCTTGGCACCCGGGCGACAGCGGCGGGCAGGGCAGTCAATGCCTTCGAGGCGTCGATGCCGTTCGACCTCAAGCAGGATGCCGGAGGTATCGTCGATATCGAATTTATGGTGCAATACGCCGCCTTGGCGTGGTCGAGAGAGCATCCCGCGCTGCTGCAATACACCGACAACATCCGGATTCTCGAAGGGCTGGAAGGTGCGGGGCTGTTGCCCGATGCGGATGCCAGCCTGTTGCGCGAGGCCTACAAGGCCTATCGTTCGGCGGCGAACCGTCAGGCTCTGCAAAAGCAGGCCGGAGTGGTCAGCGGCGATCAGTTTCACGCCCAGCGGCGTGAAGTGATGCGGATCTGGACGCAGATGGGGTTGAGCTGAGCCTCGAGGCAACGCTCTGTGTCAGTGCAACATTCTATAAAGCTATGACAGGGAGGCGACAGATTGTGTGGGAATGTCACGCAGTCTGATCGGCCTCCCTGATCGTTTCTGGTCGTTTTTGGATGGAACATGAAAATTCTGATCGTTGGGCCTAGCTGGGTCGGTGACATGGTGATGGCGCAAACGCTGTTCCAGTGCCTGAAGCAGCGTCATCCCGAGTGCGAAATCGACGTGCTGGCCCCTGAATGGAGTCGTCCGATCCTGGAGCGCATGCCCGAGGTGCGCGCCGCGCTCAGCTTTCCGCTCGGCCATGGCGCCCTCGAACTGGCGACCCGCCGCCGGATCGGCAAGTCGCTGGCCGGCCAGTACGATCAGGCCATCCTGCTGCCCAACTCGCTGAAATCGGCGCTGGTGCCGTTTTTTGCCGGTATCCCGAAACGCACCGGCTGGCGCGGCGAATTCCGTTATGGCTTGCTCAACGACGTGCGCACCCTCGACAAGCAGCGCTACCCGCTGATGATCGAGCGCTTCATGGCACTGGCCTTCGACAAGGGCGCTGAATTGCCGCGCCCCTATCCCAAACCCGACCTGCGCATTGACCCCGCGACACGCGACGCCGCCTTGAGCAAGTTCGGCCTGACCCTCGACCGCCCGGTGCTGGCGCTGTGCCCCGGTGCCGAGTTTGGCGAGTCCAAGCGCTGGCCGGCCGAGCATTACGCGCAAGTGGCTGAAGCCCGCATTCGCGAAGGCTGGCAGGTCTGGCTGTTCGGTTCGAAGAAGGATCATCCGGTTGGCGAAAGCATTCGTCAGGAATTGATTCCCGGCCTGCGCGAAGAGTCCGTCAACCTCAGTGGCGAAACCTCGCTCGCCGAAGCCATTGACCTGCTGTCCTGTGCTGACGCGGTGGTGTCCAACGATTCCGGCCTGATGCACGTCGCGGCGGCGCTCAATCGGCCACTGGTGGCGTTATATGGCTCGACCTCGCCGGGCTTCACGCCGCCACTGGCCGATGACGTCGAAGTGGTCCGCCTCGGGCTTGAATGCAGCCCGTGCTTTGAGCGCACCTGCCGTTTCGGCCATTACAACTGCATGCGTCTGCTTGAGCCGGACGCCGTGATTCAGGCGCTGACCCGCTTGAACATCACCCCGGTGGAGGTTGCCTGATTTTGCGGGTACTGCTGATCAAGACTTCTTCGCTGGGCGATGTGATCCACGCCTTGCCCGCGCTGACCGATGCGGCACGGGCGCTGCCCGGTATCCGCTTCGACTGGGTGGTGGAAGAAGGTTTTGCCGAAATTCCCGCCTGGCACCCGGCGGTCGACAGGGTGATCCCGGTAGCGATCCGCCGCTGGCGCAAGCACCTCTGGCAGACGTTTCGCTCGGGGGAATGGCGGCGCTTCAAGGATCAACTGCGCGAACAGCGCTACGATCTGGTAATCGATGCTCAAGGGCTGTTCAAGAGTGCCTGGCTGACGCGCTACATCGACGCGCCGGTGGCCGGTCTGGACCGCGATTCGGCGCGCGAGCCGGTGGCCAGCCGTTTTTATGACCGCGCCTTGCCGGTAGCACGCGGGCAGCACGCCGTCGAGCGGCTGCGCCAGTTGTTCGCGCAGGCGCTGGGTTATCCGTTGCCGTCCGGCCTGGGCGATTACGGTCTCAAGCCACTCGCTGCGCTTGATGATACGCCGCAAGCACCTTTTGTGCTGTTTTTGCACGGCACGACCTGGGACACCAAACACTGGCCCGAGACGTATTGGCGACAACTGGCTGAATTGATGGCTGCGCGCGGTTTTCAGGTACGGCTGCCGTGGGGAAATGCGGCAGAGAAAGCCCGCGCCGAGCGCATTGCCGACGGTCTCGACAGCGCGCATGTGCTGCCGAAGCTGAACTTGGCGGGGGTGGCGCGTGTATTGGCCAGCGCGCAGGCCTGTGTTGCGGTCGACACCGGCATCGGGCACTTGGCTGCGGCGCTGGATGTACCGACCATTTCCCTGTTCGGCCCGACCAATCCAGGGCTGACCGGAGCTTACGGCAAGTCTCAGGTGCATCTGGCCAGCGACTATCCGGGGTGTGCGCCCTGCCTGCAAAAGAAATGCACGTACCAACCGACCGCCGATGATCAGCGCCGGTTCGACCTGAAACGCGAGTGGCCACTGTGCTTCACTCGTTTGAATCCCGAGCGAGTAGCGAGCCAACTGGGCGCGCTGTTGCTGGCAAAGGAACCTGGCTGATGCAACTGGCTTTCGTACTGTACAAATATTTCCCGTTTGGCGGCCTGCAACGCGATTTCATGCGTATAGCGCTGGAATGCCAGCAGCGCGGCCATCAGATTCGCGTCTACACGCTGATCTGGGAAGGCGACGTGCCGCCCGGCTTCGAAGTGCTGGTCGCGCCGGTCAAGGCGTTCTTCAACCATCGGCGCAACGAAAAGCTCACCGCCTGGATGGAAGCGGACCTGGCGCAGCGCCCGGTCGACCGTCTGATCGGCTTCAACAAGATGCCGGGGCTGGATGTGTATTACGCCGCCGACGGTTGCTTCGAAGACAAGGCGCAGAATTTGCGCAGCCCGCTGTATCGCAAGTGGGGGCGTTATCGCCATTTTGCCGATTACGAGCGCGCGGTGTTCGCCAGGGAATCGAACACCCAGGTGCTGATGATTTCCGAAGTGCAGCAGCCGTTGTTCATCAAACACTACGACACGCCGCTGTCACGCTTCCACCTGCTGCCACCGGGCATTTCTCAGGATCGTCGCGCGCCGCCGGACGCGGCGCAGATTCGTGCCGACTTTCGCAAGGAATTCGGTCTGGACGACGATAAGCTGCTATTGGTGCAGATCGGCTCCGGTTTCAAGACGAAGGGCGTCGATCGTAGCCTTAAAGCGCTGGCGTCGTTGCCTGCCGAGTTGAAGAAGCGCACCCGCCTGTTTGTAATCGGTCAGGACGACCCCAAAGTATTCCAGTTGCAGAGCGCCACGCTTGGTCTGGGCGATCAGGTGACCTTCATGAAAGGGCGCAGCGACATTCCGCGTTTTCTGCTCGGTGCCGACCTGCTGATTCACCCGGCCTATAACGAAAACACCGGCACCGTGCTGCTCGAAGCGCTGGTGGCCGGGCTGCCGGTGCTGGTCAGCGCGGTCTGCGGTTATGCCCACTACATTGCCGAAGCCGATTGCGGCCGGGTCCTGGACGAGCCGTTCGATCAGGCTCAGCTCAATCGCGATCTGGCCAGCATGCTGTCGGACGACACCGCGCGCAGCGCCTGGCGTCGCAACGGCCTGGCCTTCGCTGACACGGCAGACCTTTACAGCATGCCGCAACACGCTGCGGATGTGATTTTGGCGGAGCACTATTGATGAAGCTGTTCCTTGCTGAACCGTTCAAGAGCCTGTGGGCCGGGCGCGATGCGTTCGCCGAGGTCGAGGGCCTGAGCGGTGAGGTGTACCGCGAGCTGGAGGGGCGTCGTACGTTGCGCACTGAAGTCGACGGGCGCGGTTACTTCGTCAAGATCCACCGCGGCATCGGCTGGGGCGAGATCGCCAAGAACCTGGCAACGGCCAAGCTGCCGGTGCTGGGCGCGGGCAAGGAGTGGGACGCCATCGAGCGCCTGCACGAGGTCGGCGTGCCGACCATGACCGCCGTGGCTTACGGCGAGCGCGGCAGCAATCCTGCCGCGCAGCATTCTTTCATCGTCACCGAAGAACTGGCGCCGACCACCAGCCTTGAGGACGTCAGCCTCAATTGGCGCAGCGAGCCGCCCGAGCCGCGCCTGAAAAGGGCGTTCATTGCCGAAGTAGCGCGACTGGTCGGGATGATGCACCGGGCAGGTGTCAATCACCGCGACTGTTACATCTGCCATTTCCTGTTGCACACTGACAAACCGGTGACGGCTGACGATTTCAGGCTGTCTGTCATCGACCTGCACCGCGCCCAGACCCGGCGGGCGATCACGCCGCGCTGGCGTAACAAGGATCTGGCCGCGCTGTATTTCTCGGCGCTGGACATCGGCCTGACCCGGCGTGACAAGCTGCGCTTTCTCAAGGACTACTTTCAGAAGCCGTTGCGGGAAATACTGCTCAAGGAAGCGTCGTTGCTGACCTGGCTGGATAAAAAAGCCGACAAGTTGTATCAACGTAAAGTGCGATATGGAGATGCGCTCTGATGGCAGGCTGGAAGCTTGAACCCGAATACGCGTTCCTTGATCGCGACTTCGGCAGCCTGGACGCGGTATTCGCCCTGGAAGGCCAGCGCCTGACCCGCGACCCACTGTCCGAAGTCATCCGCGTCGAGCGCGCCGGGGTTAATTATTACGTCAAGCGTTACGCCAGCGCCGGCAAGGGCCTGCGTCGCTACATGGGCAGGCCACGGGTCAAATCCGAGTGGCAGAACCTCAAGCGTTTCGCCAAGTGGGGCATTCCCACGGCCGAGGTGGTGGCCTGGGGGCTGGAGCGCAACGGGGGGGCTTATGACCGCGGTGCGCTGATCACCCGTGAACTGCCGAACACCGTGGATTTGTCGGTGCTGGCCAAGCGCAAGGACCCGCTGCTGGCCGACCGGCTTTGGGTCGACGGTGTCAGCCGCCAGCTGGCGGCCTACACGCGCATCATGCACGACAGGCATTTCACGCATAACGACCTTAAGTGGCGCAACCTGTTGGTCGATAACTTGGGCAAGCTGTTTTTCATCGATTGCCCCAACGGTGCATTCTGGTGGAGCTTCCTGCTGCGCTACCGGATCACCAAAGATCTGGCGTGTCTGGACAAGGTTGCCAAGTATCATCTGTCGGCCACCCAGCGCCTGCGCTTTTACTTGCAGTACCGCCAGCGGGCGCGTTTGAACGCCTCCGACAAAAAACGTATTCTACACATCGTCAGCTTTTTCGAGGGCCGTGAATGAGCGTATTTATTGCCAGTGCCGATCGGCCCTTACTGGAGCGCCTCGGTCTGGTTGATTTTGAATCGCTATGGAATCTTCAGCTTGACGCGGTCGACGAACCCAATACCGGGCGCGGCGGCTGGAGCAGCGTGTTCCGTCTGGATCTGGATGACAGAAGCTTTTACCTCAAGCGGCAGAGCAATTATCTGACTCACACGCTGCACTACCCGCTGGGCGAACCCTCGTTCTGCCGGGAGTTTCGTAATATCCGCCGCTATCAGAAGCTGGGTATTCCGGCCTTGCAGGCAGCTTTTTATGGTGAGCGCCGCTTCAATGGCGAGCGCCAGGCGATCCTGATGACCCGGGCCCTGGATGGCTGGACGGAGCTGTACACGCTGCTACTGGAATGGTCCGGGCTGCCTGCCGCCGAGCGCAGCGCAATCCTTTACGCCTGCGGCCGACTGGCGCGCACCTTGCACAAGGCCGGGCAGATGCACGGCTGCTTCTATCCCAAGCACATCTTTCTGCAGGCTCAAGGTGATGTGTATCAAGCGCAGTTGATCGATCTGGAAAAGACTCGTCCGGTGCTGTTCGGCAAGCGCGACCTGATCAAGGATCTGGAACCGTTGCTGCGTCGCTGCCATGTCTGGAGTGACGACGAGCAGCGTGAGTTTCTGGCTGCCTACCTGAAGGCTGCGGTCGACAGTCCCCAGGTTGAGACCTGGAGCGTGTTGCTGGGCAGACGCGGCCTGCACAAACGTTTCGTCCAACACCGTGACCAGAATGAGATCCACTGATGCGCTTGTCTGAACTCAAGAATGCCGGGCGTACTCCCGAGTTACCGATGAGCCTTTCTCTGGCGGATGCCGCGGGCACGGCCGAACTGCAATTATTGACTCTGCTGCGGGTACTGCCGGGCCAGCGCTACGTCGGCGCGGGCGTATGGCGTGGTCGCTCGGTATTGGCCAAACTGCTGGTCGGCGACAAGGCCGCACGGCACTTTCAGCGTGAACTGGCGGGCGTGCGGTTGCTGGCCGGGCAGGGCCTGAAAACCCCGTTGCTGCTGGCCGACGGCTTGCAGGAAGGCGAGGGCGGCTGGCTGCTGTTCGAATTTCTGCAGCCAGCCCCCAGTCTGGGGGATGCCTGGGCCGACGTGCAGGACCTGCCGCCGCTGGCCGACGAACAGCAAGCGGTCCTCGGCGAAGCACTGACGGCCATCGCGCTGCAACATGCCAAGGGCTTGTGGCAGGAAGACCTGCACCTGGACAACCTGTTGCGCCATAACGGGCAGCTGTACCTGATCGACGGCGCGGGCATTCGCGCCGAACAGGCCGGAAAGCCCTTGTCTCGGCAGAAAGTGCTGGAAAACCTCGGCGTGTTCTTTGCGCAGTTGCCCAGAGCGTTCGAGCCGTTCACCGAAGAGCTGCTGGTGCATTATCTGTTGAGCAACGCCGAGCATGGCTTGCCCATGGAAGCGCTGCAAAAGCAGATCGACAAGGTTCGTGGCTGGCGACTCAGGGATTTCATGAGCAAGACGGTGCGCGATTGCAGCCTGTTCAGCGTCAAGGACACGGCTTCGGTGTTTCGTGCGATGCGCCGTGACGAAGAGGCCGCCATGCTGCCGGTGCTGGAGCAGGCGGATGCGTTGCTCGACAAGAGCCACCTGTACAAGACCGGTGGCGCTGCGAGTGTGGGCCGGGTGGACGTTAATGGCCGTACGCTGGTCATCAAACGCTACAACATCAAGAATTTCAGCCACTGGCTCAAGCGTTTCTGGCGCCCCAGTCGTGCGTGGCATTCCTGGCGTGAAAGCAACCGGCTGAGGTTTCTGGGCATCGCTACGCCAAAACCGCTGGCGGTGCAGGAGCAGCGTTTTCTGGGTTTGCGCAGCAAGGCCTGGCTGGTGACCGAATTTCTCGACGGGCCGGACATCATCGAACGCTTCGCGCCTCATGTGCAAAGCGGTGATGCGCCAGAGGACGAGTTGCTGGCGCTGGATACGCTGTTCGGCCAGCTCATCCGCGAGCGCATCAGTCATGGCGATCTGAAGGGGCATAACCTGTTCTGGCACCAGGATCGCTGGGCGCTGATCGATCTGGACGCCATGCAGCAGCACAATTCGCAAGCGTCGTTCGCGTCTGCCTATGCCCGTGACCGGGCGCGCTTCATGCGCAACTGGCCGCCAGGCAGTGCGCTGCACCAGTTGCTGGAGCAGCGCCTGCCAAGGATCACGCCAGCCTGAGCCTGCGCGTCAGCCGATCCGGGTCAGATTCATCTGCTCCAGCGCTTTCACCAACGCGTCCATGTCATCGAACGGGATGAGATGGATGCGTGGCCACCTTACGCGCTCCAGATACAGTTTGCCCTCGGCATTGACCAGCACCGGGGTACGGTGAATCCAGGTGTCGCGAGCGCGATGGACAATGGTTTGCAGATTGTCTTTGCCCTGCTCCACGAGAAACATTCCCGGTCTGGCCAGCCGTTGCTCGAGGGTAAGCGGTTGAGGCGGCCGAATGGCGACTCTTACGCGCAACACCTCCATTTCGACCCGGTAATCGCCTTTGATATGGACCTGGAAGGTCCCGATGTCGCCCGAAACAAGCTCTCCCGGATCCAGCGTGATACCCCTCGAGTGCCCCGGTGCCACATCGATGACCCGCAGACCGATGCCGCCCTCCAGCTCGGCAATGCCCGGCACGACGCCCTGATAGACATTGGAATGACTGTTGCCAACCAGCGCGATCCATTTGTGCGAGCCCATGACCTCCTGATGCTTGCGCATCGTGCGCGACGCAAAATAATTCATCATTTGCTGGCGGGTGAGGGAATCTTCGCTGGCGATGTCATCGAGGTGGTAACTGGCTGCGCAGTCGATGGCCCTGACTTCAATACCCTTCTGTCGCGCCTTGATAACCAGTTGCTCGAAAGTGTAGACCTTGTCCGGGTCGGTGCGATGCCCACGGTCAAGCACCTTCAGGTCGTGAAGCAGGTTTTTGCTCATCTGGCCGGTTTCGAAGAAACGGTCCAGATCTGCCTGATGCAGGTCGGTCAGCAAGTGCTCCATGTACAGCGTTTTCACGTTTTGCTGCGCCAGCAGCGGCAGGTTATCGATGATCATTTTCTTGCTGGCGACGGAAAAGTGCGACTCGCCGACCACGATGCCGTTGGTGTGGCTATAAAGCGTTTCAAACAGCTCAGGCAGACTCGTCTGAGGTTTGACGGCAGGCAAGGTTGGGCGCGGCGGCCGTTGAGCGGCGCTGATTGCGGCGGCGTCGGTTTGCAGCTTCGTGCGGCGCGAGGCGAAGGTTTGACGCACGGCGTCCAGTTCAGGGTCGTCGAAAAGATAATTCATATCGAGCCCTTTCTTTTCGAAGTTCGCCAGCCTGTGCAGGTTCGTCCGGGTCTCCAGTGGCATTTCATAGGCCGCGTCGGCCAGCGATTGCTGGATCGCGGTCACTGGATTCTCGACGCTCCAGTCTTCGGGCGCGACACGCGCCCAGGCGCCTGTTTCTTCCTGGACGAAACCGTACTGACCTGCCCAGCGCTCGCCATCCGGGCTGGCGGATGAGCCTTTCAGTTCTCGCCGCAACACGTCGTCCAGATGTGTGGGCGACGGCAGCGGGGCGGTGGGCACAATCAGCGTCGGATCGGAAAACGCGATGGTGAAGTCACTGCGGGCCGGCATGCGCTGACCGGGTAATCCGCTGCTACCTTGGGTAATCCGCGTCGGGCGACCGGCAGGGATGTCCTGGACGTGCACGCTGACCACGCCCTGCAGGTCGGCAATGCCGGGAACCTCATCGGTTGCAGTGGCCAGTTTCTGATTGAGCAGGGCGACCCAGCGCCGCGACGGGGCTGATGCGATGTCGCTGTTGATGAGCGTATGGCCGAAGAAATTACTCATTTTTTGCGCAGCGGCAGAGTCGTTGATTGCGCCCGCCACAGGATGGCCGTCGAACGGATAGCTGATCGACGAGCTGAAGGGCCGCACTTCGATGCCATGGCGATGGGCGGCCTTGATCACATGGTAGTAATCGTAATCCGTGCTCGCATTGTTCAGTGCGCCGCGGTTGAGATCGTGCAGGTAATGTTTGATTTCGTGAGAGCCGGAGCGACTTTTTTTGCCCAGATGACGATACCTGGCCAGTTTTGTCAGATGCTTGTCGGTCAGCAGGTGTTCAATGTAAAGAACCTCGACGCGTTGCTCGGCCAGCAGCGGCATATTGAGGAGCAGCAATCGTTTGCTGGCGACCGATTTTGGCGCCTCACTGAAGACCAGGCCGTTGCCGTGCGCAAAGACGTGCTCGATCAGGTTGTCGACAGCCACGGGTTGCGGCAGTGGAGGTAATTGCGGCCTGGGTGACGCAGTAAATTCGGCGAGAAACGTCCGTGCGTCCTGATAGAGTTTTTCCCTACGGGCCACGAAGCTCTGCCGCAGCTCGGCGAAATAGCTTTCGAAATAGGCTTCCATGCCGATCCCGGTCGGGTCGTAAGGCTTGTTGCTCAGCACCACATTGAGGCCCGCCTGCATGGCGTGCGGCATTTCGTAATCGCTCGGTATCGAGCCGGTGCTGGAACCCGGTGATTCATCAGGCAGGGTGGCGTAGTTCGAGTCGCCGATGCCGCCGCCACGCAGGCGCTGACGTTCGACAAGCTGCCATTGTCCCTGTTGATCGAGGCGAATCGGCTGATTGCCGAAAAAGGCGAACGGGTTCTGCGGATCGATGATCTGCCAGCCGCGCAGCTGTGTGTTGTACTGCACCTGAAACGTGCTGCCGGACAGCTCGACATAATGTCTGCCGTTGACCACGCACACGCCTCTTGCATGGCCGGCAGTGATGCGCGGTACGTCGTGTAGCGACAGGTCGACCGCCAGCTCGGTGCGCAGGCCTGATGGCGCTCGGGGCCCGGCTTCAGGCAAGGACAGCAGCGGCTGCCAGGCACCGTCGGCGCGTCGCACGGCAAACTGACCGGCTGCCCTTGGAGGGGCAGACGAGACAGTGGGGGCGTGGAACACCGCAGCATGTCCGTTGGCGTTGGGTTTGCCGAGCAGAAATACCTGCTCTTGCAGTTCTGCCGGGTACAGGTATTCGTAACGCGGCAGGGAAGACTGGCGCTGAAACGAGCGCAGCAACGGCGCTGATTCACGGCCTTGTTCAAGGTTATACAGCACCCCGCCAAAGCCTTTCAGCCCGGTCAGCAGATCACCGCCTGTGCCCAGTCCGTTGAACAGTGCCGACACGATGTAAGCCGCAGCGCTGCCATGTTCGCCTTCAGTCAAGGCAGCAAGTGCCCGGCCGCTGTCGTGCAACGTCAGCAGGCTGCCGACCGCAAAGCTGGCCAGAGGAAAAGGCAGGGTCAGCGCCGTGGCGATGATCTCGACACTGGTCCAGATCAGTCGGGATAACATGTCGTTGCGGCCGGTGGTGGTCTCTTCCACGTCACGCAATCTGCGCTCGAGAGGGCGGTTGTAACAGGTGTCGGCAATGTCGGAAATGAACGCCTTGGGAATCACGGGCGGCTTGTTGGCATTGCCTTGCTGCATGTCGCGCAGGAAAAACGACAGAGTCCGGCGCGCCTTGATGCGGCAGCGATCCTTGTAGTAATCGATCATGCCGTCGGTGCTCAGTGAGCGCACAAAGTCGCCGAACAGACGGAACTCGATGCCGTCGGGTGCCTGCGGCGTATAGAGCAATGCCGCGTGGCGAATCTGCGTCGGCAGGACCACCAGGCATCCCTGCACGGTTTCAATGTGGGTGAGCTGCGCGGTCGGGATGACCAGTTGATCGATGTCGCTCAGCCCGGAGGCGATCAGCGGTTTGTCGATATGGATCTGCAGCGGATAGAGCGGATACTGCTCGCGAGAGACCGGATCGTTCAGGTGCGCAGCGTCCAGCGATTGTTTCAGCCAGGTGTATTGTGTTGCCTCGATGTGGCCTTTCAGAACACTGCGCAGTGCGGCGGCCTTCATCTGCAATCGAGTGATCAGCACGCTGGCCTGACGACGCTCGGCATAACCGGCATGTTCAGTGTTCAGCAGGGTATTCCTGACCAGTGCAATGTAGCCGTCCGCCAGCCATTGGCCGCGTACCGAGCCCGCCACCGCCGCAGGCGACAGCGCGCTGAGGTCGACGCCTTGCGGGCCGCTGAAGGTGGCCTGTGTGTCGGCGGAGCTGCGAAATGGATCGATGCTGTCGTTGTAGCCGTTGAGCAGCATGTCGGTGTACGTCAGGGTTTCGCGCTCGCTGGTGATTACCACCAGGTCCGGGTTCACCGCGCCAGCCGGGACATTCAGCAGCCTTGCGATTTGTTCGCTGGCGCGCTGATGAACGTAGTCCATGAATGGCTGAACTCGAGCGTGAGGCAGTGCCTGGTAGTTGCCGAGGGCGCCGTCAATGGTTTCCTCAAGGGCCAGCAACTCACGGCGCTGCTCAACACTGGCGCGCAGATACCAGTCCGGGGTATGGCTGGCCTGCTCGGAAAGCATCACTTGAGTCTGTTCGTCGGTAAAGCTGCGCAGGGCCGCGTCGCTGTCCGGGTGATCGACGAACTGCAGGAAATCATTTGCGGGTTGCGGTTTCTGCTTGAGGGCTTCCAGCTGTTGTGCCAGTTCAGGGCGGTCAGCGACGTGCACCTGATCGAGCAGCCAGGCAGTCATCGTGGGCGAGGCCGTCCAGCCAACCACTTCATGGAGCAGTTGGGTTTCACTGTCGAACGCTTTGAACGGCTGGCCCGGAGCGTCTAGCGCGGCCATGATCAGTCGTTCTGTCCGGCCTTGCGCGTCCTGCTTGCGAAACACCAGCAGTCGGGCCATCACGTTACGCCCGTTCAGGCGCACCTGTTGCACATGCAGTGCCGGGTCTAGTGCGTCCTGGGTCGACGCTGCAACGATGACGAAGTCCTCGGGACGAATATGCCCCTGCATCTTTGCCGCCCAGGCCTGCGTACTCAGTCGAGTGCGCGCCAGCATGCGCAGCAGCGGTTGGTTGTGTTCCAGCTGATAGGTCGTTCGCTGAAACTCGCCAAAGGTCGCGCGCAGCTCCAGCTCGATGATCAGGCTCGCCAGATACGCCGGTGTGATCGTCGAGTACGTCTCAGGCAGCGGCGCGTCATTCAGGCGGATGACGGTGTGCTCGAGGAAGTCCGAACCGGCGATCTCGTCATTGGGGTGCAGGCCGTAGAGCGCCAGTTGAACCAGCGAGCGGCTTACGCGGTAAGTTTCGTGGGTCAAAGGCAGCGTGCGAAGCGTGTCGAAGGCCAGGGCGTGCGGGTCAATATCGTGGCCCAGATCGTCCGCCAGGCGCCTGCGCAGGTGCGCTTCGGCAAATTGTTCAGGTGACGCCGCGCTGCCCATCACGCTGAGCATGGCTGCATGTGCATCGTCATAGCGGCGCAGGTACCCGGCGTAGGTCTTGAGGTCGGCCTCGCTGGCGATCTTCATCCAGTCCGGCAGGTTTCGCAGGTACTGACGCTGCCGGTTGGCGAGCTCTCGCAGCTCGAGCAGGGCGGCGGGGCCCAGCAGGCCTTGAAGGTTGATGGCTTGCTGAATCAAGGACTGACGCTGCTGCAGGTCTGTGATGTCAGCTCGCTCGCAGGCGTAGCGAATGTCTTTGCGCTGCTTGTTCAGCAGGCGATCCAGCGCATGCCCGAACGGGTCAGTAGTCAGGCGCTGTAACTGCACGTCGGCAGCAGCGAAAGGCTCCAGATACAGGTCGGCGTCCTGAGTGATCTCGTTCAGGCCTTCCTGCTGCTGCCGTTCGACCGTGTTTAAAAGCCCGCCTTGCAGCGTCGGCGTGTTGAGCCAGCGTGCCAGCGTGTGCCTCATCAGGGCCTGGCTGGCGAAACCCATGATGCCGAGCCCTGGCAGGAACAGCACCGTGCGCTCCTGCCCTTGCGATATTGCCAGCGCGCCGGCCAGCTCCAGTTGCTCGTCATCATGCAGTTGTATCGTCAGCGAGTGATAGCTGAGCGGCTGCTCTTGCGACTCGTCGGACGCCGCAGGCAGGCAGGCGAGGTAGCCACTTTCCAGGTCTCGTTCGTGAACCCTGACGCTCGCTTCATCACGGTGGGCGCGCTGCAAGGCAGGCACCAGCCGGTCGCGACGGCGCTCGCCGGTTTCACCGGATGCGCTCCAGTAATCATCGATCTGTTGCAGCAGGCTGGCAATCTCCTGCTCTCGTTGATGCAGGTCAGCTGCGTTGATGGCCGTCAGCAAACCTTCGCCGGGAATGGGCAGCGCTTGCAGTTCGCTGGCCAGCAAGATGCGCAGCTCGTCGAGTCTGCCCAGGGCCGCCGATGCGGCGGGCCAGGTATCGGCAGGTGTCAGGGGGACCGGGGTGAGCGCAATAGGGGTGAGAACAGCAGGGTTGAGAACAACAGGGGGCAGTGCTTGTGTCATGAAAACTTTCCATTGCGCCTTCAGGCGCTGAGGTTTGAACTGCAGGCAAAGGGCTGGCAGTTGATGGGCCTCAATTAATCAGAAGCAGCGGGCAACACGTCGTAGATAGTTATCGAGCACTGTGAAAGAGACGTTTCCGACGCCATTTGACGAGTGCCCTGCGGGACATTTCAGGCCGTCGAGCCAATCCTCGGTCATTACGTTATAATCCCGCCCTTTAGCTGCCCTCAGCCCGCTGTGCGGGGGCACACCTTTTCTCGGGCGCGATGCGCCTGTGTGCAGACAAAGAGGCTAGACCCTAGTGGCATTGACGATCCTTGGCCTGTCCGGCTCCCTTAGCCATGATCCTTCCGCAGCGCTGTACATCGACGGCAAGCTGATCGCAGCGGCCGAGGAAGAGCGCTTCGTTCGCGACAAGCACGCAAAGAACCGCATGCCCTACGAGTCGGCGAAGTTCTGTCTGGAGCAGGCAGGCATCAAGCCATCGGACGTCGATGTGGTCGCCATTCCGTTCGCCCCGATCAGCCTGTTCGGCAAGGCGCGCTGGCACTATGCCAAGCGCTACTGGTACGCGCCGGATCGTGCACTCGACGCGCTGCTGATGGGCAACCGCCGTTACAAGCGCTACCGCAACAAGATTGTCTGGTGCCTCGAGCAACTGGGCTTCGATCCGAAAAAAATCAGGATCGAGCCGGTCGAGCATCACCTGGCCCACGCTTCCAGCGCTTACCACTGCTCCGGTTTCACCGAGAAAACCGCGATCATGGGCATCGACGGCAAGGGCGAGTACGCGACCACCTTTTTCGGCTACGGCGAAAACGGCAAGATCCACAAGATCAAGGAATTCTTCGATCCGGACTCGCTGGGCGGCCTGTACGGCGCGATCACCGAATTCCTCGGTTTCGAAATGCTCGATGGCGAGTTCAAGGTCATGGGCATGGCGCCATATGGCGATGCCAGCAAGTACGATTTTTCGCGTCTGGCGACCTTCGAGAATGGCGAGCTGATCATCAATACCGAACTGGCCAACGTCATCGGCCTGCGTCGCTATAAAGAGAACGGCAAGGGCTTCTACTTCTCGCCGAAGCTGATCGAATGGCTCGGCCCGAAGCGTGTCGGCGATGTCGCCGACGAGCCCTATATCCATTACGCGGCCAGCATGCAGGCGCTGTTCGAAAAACTCGCCTTGCAGATGATGGATCACTACCTGGGCGACATTCTCAAGGAAACCGGCAAGATTGCCTTCGCCGGTGGTTGTGCGCTGAACGTCAAGCTCAACCAGCGCATCATCGCCCGCCCGGAGGTGAAGGAACTGTTCGTCCAGCCTGCGTCCGGTGATGCCGGCACGGCGGTGGGCGCTGCTGCTTATGTGTCGCACGCCCGTGGTGTGCCGGTCGAGAAGATGGAACACGTTTACCTCGGCCCCGCGTACAGCAACGAAGATGTGATCGCGGCCTGTGCGCGTCACCCGAGCAAACCGGTCTGGCGCCAGATCGACAACACACCGCAGCGCATCGCCGAAATCATGGTCAAGGGCAACCCGGTTGCCTGGTTCCAGGGGCGCATGGAGTTCGGGCCGCGCGCGCTGGGCGGTCGTTCCATCATCGGTTGCCCGAGCGTGACCGGGGTGGCCGACCGCATCAACCACCAGATCAAGTTCCGCGAGCGCTGGAGGCCTTTCTGCCCGTCGATGCTCGACACCGTCGCGCCGCAGATGATCAAGATCGATCATCCTGCGCCGTTCATGACCTTCACCTTCGAAGTCGCCGAAGAATGGAAGACCCGCGTGCCGGAAGTCGTCCATGAAGACGGCACTTCGCGTGCCCAGGTGCTCAAGCGCGAGTACAACCCGCGTTACTACGACATGATGAAAGCGCTGGAAGATCTGACCGGTAACGGCGTATCGCTGAACACCTCGCTGAACCGTCGTGGCGAACCGATGATCTGCTCGCCGACCGATGCCTTGAATATGTTCTTCGGCTCGGACCTGGAGTACCTGATCATGGAAGACATCCTCGTCGTCAAAGAGGGTGTGGAAGGGCTGAGCCTTGACTGAGGTGCTGATCAGCGTCGTCATTCCGGCGTACAACTACGCCAGCACCTTGCCCCGCGCAGTCAATTCGGTGCTGGCACAGCTGGATCAGACCAATGCCGAGCTATGGGTGATCGATGACGGCTCGACCGACGCCACGCCACAGGTGCTGGAGCAGTTGCAGGCCGATAATCCGGGGCGTTTCAAGGTATTGCGCAAGCCCAATGGCGGACTGTCGTCGGTGCGCAATCGCGGCATACAAGAGGCACAGGGCCAGTTTCTGGTGTTCCTGGACGCCGATGACGAAATGGCCCCGGATGCGTTGCAGGCGTTGCTGCAACATATTGCCAGCCACCCTGACAGTCGGCTGATTATTGGCGGGCACTGGTCGGCGTTCGACGATGGCCGCCGCTCCCTGCATACTCCCAAACCGCTGCCGGTCGATGCGGAGCAGCGCGTGCGTGGCTATCTGCTGGACAAGACCGTGTCACTGTCCAACGGGGCCTGCGCGATGCATCGTGAGGTGTTCAAGCCGGGGCTGTACCCGGAGCAGTTGCGCAACGCCGAAGACATTCCGGTGTTTGCCCAGGTGCTGGCGTGCTTCCCGTGCAGCGTCGTGGAAGCGCCGCTGGCGATCATCCACAAGCATGCCGACAGCATGCGGCACGACCTCAAGCAGAGTCTGGCTTCCGGGCTGAAAGTGGTCGACGAGGCCTTCTCGCCTGAGCGCATGCCTGCCAAGTTGCAACACCTGCGTCAGCCTTTTCTTGCTCAGCGCTGCCTGTCCCTGTTCCGCGACTGCTACAGCGCGGGTGATTACGCCAATGCCAAGCTGTTTTATATCAGAGCGCTGCGTGCCGACTGGCGCTCGCTCGCACGCTGGTCGTATACCCGCAAGGCCGCGCGGTTGCTGTTCAAGTGAGGGGCGTGGTCCGTTGAGCAAATCGTCCGCCCCGCAACAAGCGAGTCCGGCTGAAGCCAGTTGGGCGCATCGGGCTCGTCAACTGGATCGCTATCGCTGGAAGATGCTGCGCGAGCGTCACGGTCTGTCGGGCAGTTTTCTGCGCATGGCGCGCGACGCGCTGGTGGATTTCGCGGTCGGTGTAAGGGCGCGGATCTGTCTCGGTTTTTCCGGCAGCGGCGTGCTGGCCGATACACTGCCCTGCGACACGCTGTTGTTGCACTCAGCGCCTAAATCCATGGCCTTGCAGCGCAAGAACATCCTGATCGATGCCGTGCGCGCGCGTGGCTGGCATCTGCAGGAGGCTGCGCTGCTGTCACCGTCTCTCGCTTGCGCCAAAGGTCAACTGCTGGCCCCTGCGCAAGCCGTGCCCTTGCGCTATCTGGCTTATGCCGCCCACGTGCAGTGGCTGGTGGCCCGCTATACCCCGCGCGTGTTGATCAACGAGCGCAACGGCAGTTATCACACCCCGTTTCTGCGTCTGGCGCTGGCCGCGCGCGATGCCCGGCTGTTGCACCTGGCGCACGCGACCACGCTTGAATCGTCGCGGCGTCTGGGCATGAACGATTACGACTATTACGGCGTTTTCGGGCACAGCTCGCTGGTGGCGTTACAGGAGCGACCATTGCGTTTCGGCACGTCGACCGTGGTGCTGCTTGGTTCTTATCTGGCTGACGAAACCTACGACTTGCCGGTCGCTGACCCCGCGATCAAAACCCTGCTGGTGCTGGGCGTCGGGCCTGATCGGGAAAAGGAACCGGGCTACCTGCGCACCTACGAATTGCTACGCGACTGGGCGCAACGGCACCCCGAGTACCGCATGCTGTTCAAACGCCATCCGCGCAGTCGCGCCCGCTTCTGGAGCGATGCGGCTGAGCGGCTGAACAATGTCGGGTTGCTGGACACTGGCTGCACGCTGGCCGAGGCTTTTGCGCAAGCCAGCGTGGTGATTAACATCATGTCCAATGCGGGCATCGAGTCCGGTCTGGCGGGGCGTCCGGTGATTCACGTCAATGCCGGTAACGACGTGGATATCTTTTCCCACGCGCAGTTTTTCGGCCCGCAGGTGCGCGACGGCGAAGAGCTTTCGCGGCAGTTGCAGGCGCTTGAACAGGATTACTGCAAACACGTCGAGCAGGCACGGCGCTTTGCCAATTATCACCTGGTGTATGGCTCGCAGGGCCTGGCCAAAACCACGCAGCTGATCGACGATCTGTTGCGCGGTCATGATCCTGAACGTGACTTCGAGACCTGCGAACTGCCCGCCGCAGGCTGAATGCTATCGCGGCAGGTTCACGCCTTCAGCGCCAGCGCCATGTCCGCTTCATTGCAGGCACGCTGATGGCTCAGGTACTGCTCCAGAAACTGGCGATCCTGCAACAACCATTCACGGTCTGCGCGATAACGCAGCATGTGACTGAAGTTGCGCAGTCGCAGACCTTTGCGAAGCGGCCCTGAATAGAGACGCAAGTCAGCGATGTCGATCAGGCCCAGTGTGCCTTTCGGGGTCAGCACTACATTGCCCAGATGGGCGGAGCGAAAGTAGATGCCTTTCTCGTGCAGCAGGGCGATGAATTCGCCCAGTGCTGCGCGTAAATCATCCCGAGGCTCGGCCAGTAATTGTCGCAAAGTGTGACCGGGGAGCGGGTCGTAATGGACGGCGTCGCGCTCGATACCGGGAATGCGATAGACCTGACGGACTTGCGGGCAGTCGATGCCGCGCGCGCGCAGCGCCTGGCAGTTGTCGGCGAAGCGCTGGGCGTAAGGAGCCCAGATGGCGGAGCTCAGCAGGCGTTTGCGGCGGAACAGCTTGAGCATCGTGCCGTCGGACAGGCGCAGAACCTTGTCTCCCTTACGGTCGGATTCAAGCACCTCGGCACCTTCACGCATGTCGAGGTAGGCAGTATGGTCGAGCTTTTGCATCAAGGTTCCAGTGCAGGGCTGACGAGTGTGCGAGCGGCATGTTACCGCAGTGCGGGCGCCGCAAAAAATCGTTGTGCTACAATCGCGCCAAATTTTTTAGATGCGCACCGCCGCTTTGCGACCGGGCCGTCCCCCGCTGGTCAGATTTTCATACTGTTTTCACCGAGCCGCGCCGCACTGTTTTTCATGTTGAACCTGTTCTTCCGGTCACGAAGCAACGCAGTGTAAGGCCCTCGGATCTACAGGGCTGTTACGTGTATTCACGTGCACCCCGGCGGGTGGCTGCATCCTTTTCGGACTCACCACGATGACAATGCTGTTCCTGTCGATGGCCCGACATCAGGGTCTCTATTTCAACCGTTTGCTCAACGAAACCGAACTGAGTGGGCGCGTGGTCACGTCGCTCAATATGTCGTGGCCGCGTGCATCGCGTATGGCCGCCACGCTGTCCCGCATCGACTTCGACGCGCTGGTCGACGAGAAGTGTGAAGAGCGACGGATCAAGAACAAGAGCGCTGGCTACCTGTATCGCCGGTTACTGCGCCTTGAACTGACCTGGGCTGCCTTGCGTATTCAGGCTTTGCTCGATCGCGAGCGTCCGGATGCGGTCGGCGTATGGAACGGTGCTCATCGCTACTGCCGTTTGCTCATCGCGCTGGCCCCTCCGGAATGCAAGACCTTCTTCTTCGAGAACGGTCTGTTGCCCAACACGACGACCGTAGACCCGAAAGGTGTGAATTACCTCAATTCCATGCCCCGCGACCCCGCTTTCTACCTCGATTACCCTTATCCCGTCGTCGAGCGCGCGCCCGCTGCGGTGCTGGTTCCGCGCAAGCCGCGCAGTCGCGGTCCGGCACCGATCAAGCTGCCCGAACGGTTCATCTTCATTCCGTTTCAGGATGATCGAGACACGCAGGTGCGCCTGTTCTCGCCGTGGGTCGGCAACATGCGCGAGATGTTCGCCGTCGGCGAGCGTCTGGCGGCGGAAACCGGCATGACGGTTGTGTTCAAAGAGCATCCCTCGAGTCGCGAGAGCTACCCTGATCTCCACAAGCGCGCGTCGAAAAACGTGCTGTTTGCCAACGGCAACGCCACGCAACAATTGATCGAAGCCAGCCAGTTCGTCGTCACGCTGAATTCGACGGTAGGCCTGGAAAGCTTGCTGCTGGGCAAGCCGGTAATGACACTGGGCAAAGCCTTTTACAATATCGACGGGCTGGTGCGGCACGCCGAAAATGTTGACCAGGCCGTCGCGCATGCTCGCGCGTTCCCGGACTGGTCGCTCGATGAGCGGTTGCGGCGCAATTTTCTGCACTACCTGTCCGAGCACTACTGCATCAAGGGCGACTGGAAGACGGCCGACAGGTCGCAACTGCGCCGCGTCGCCAACCGCTTGCTGGGCAAGTCCGGATGCTGAGCGCGGTGTCGGGAGTGATTCGGGTGTTTTTTCCTCATTATCTTCAAGCCATGTTCAAGGTGCCCGAGTGTATGCTCCCCGGCAATCTGATGGCGGCAAGTGCCGCTGTCCCGTAATGCAGGGCCACCGGTGGCGCGCCGTCGTTTGTGCGCTGCCAGTCTTGTAACGGGTTCACTGGTACAATCACTGTTTTATACGCACGAGGCGCGCCGAATGGCCAATTCCAACCAGCAATCGAGCATGAAGATCTATCTGAGGTTGCTGAAATACGTACTCCCGTACTGGGGCGCTTTCGCGGTCAGTATCGTGGGTTTCGTGTTGTTCGCCTCCAGCCAGCCGATGCTGGCCGATATGCTCAAGCACTTTCTGGATGCCCTGCAAAAGCCCGATGACACCAAGTTTCTCGGCTTTTCACTGGTGTTCGGCGTGCCGCTGCTGGTTGTGCTGATTGCCGTTTATCAAGGCATCGGCTCGTTCCTTGGCAACTACTACCTCGCCAAGGTCGCACGCGGTGTGGTTCATGACCTGCGCTGCGCGTTGTTCGATAACCTGCTGACGCTGCCTAACCGCTATTTCGACAACCACAACTCCGGTCATCTGATCTCGCGCATCACCTACAACGTGACGATGGTCACCGGTGCTGCCACCGACGCGATCAAAGTGGTTATCCGTGAGGGGCTTACGGTTGTTTTCCTGTTCTGCTATCTGCTGTACAGCAACTGGAAAATGACTCTGGTATTGCTGGCGATTCTGCCGTTCATTGCTGTGCTGGTCAGCAGCGCAAGCAAGAAATTTCGCAAGCAGAGCAAGAAGATTCAGGTGGCGATGGGCGACGTGACTCACGTTGCCTCGGAAACCATTCAGGGCTACCGCGTGGTGCGCAGCTTTGGCGGCGAGACCTACGAAACCGAGCGTTTTCACAAGGCCAGCGCCGATAACATGAACCGCAGTCTGGGCATGACGCGTACCCAGTCCATCTACACGCCGGTCCTGCAACTGGTGATCTACATCGGCATGGCGGTGCTGATGTATCTGGTTCTGTACCTTCGTGGTGATGCATCGGCGGGCGAACTGATTGCCTACATCACTGCTGCGGGTCTGCTGCCCAAGCCTATCCGTCAATTGTCCGAAGTCAGCGCCACCATCCAGAAAGGCCTGGCGGGTGCGGAAAGCATCTTCGAACAGCTTGATGAAGCACCGGAAATCGACACGGGTACGCAAACCCGTGAACGCGTCAGCGGGCGCCTTGAAGTGCGTAATCTGAGCTTCCAGTATCCCGGCACCGAGAAGCTGGTGCTTGACGACATTTCCTTTACCGCCGAGTCGGGCCAGATGGTCGCGCTGGTCGGCCGCTCAGGCAGCGGCAAGTCGACCCTGGCGAACCTGATCCCGCGCTTCTATCACCACGACAAGGGTCAGATACTGCTCGACGGCATCGACGTCGAAGACTACAAGCTGGTCAATCTGCGCCGCCACATTGCGCTGGTGACCCAGCAGGTCACGCTGTTCAACGACACGGTGACCAATAACATCGCCTATGGCGATCTGGCCGGTGCGCCGATAGAAGATGTGCGCAAGGCGTCCGAAGATGCCTACGCCGCCGAGTTCGTCGAGCAGATGCCGCAGGGCTACGACACGCTGGTCGGCGAAAACGGCGTGCTGCTTTCCGGCGGTCAGCGTCAGCGTCTGGCGATTGCCCGTGCGCTGCTCAAGAACGCACCGCTGCTGATTCTCGACGAAGCCACGTCGGCACTGGATACCGAGTCCGAGCGCCATATCCAGGCGGCTCTTGATCAAGTCATGAAAGGCCGCACCACGCTGGTGATCGCGCATCGCCTGTCGACCATCGAGAAAGCCGACCTGATTCTGTTGATGGACAAGGGGCGCATTGTCGAGCGCGGCACTCACGACGAATTGCTGGCCCTCAATGGCCTGTATGCACGTTTGCACGAGAAAGACTTCATCGAGGTAACAGGGCAGGTCGCGACAGCGGCGGAGTCCGACGTTTGATTCTGAGTCACTGGCGATCCTGGCGTGAGCGAGGCTGGACCCCGATTGATGCAGGCACCTATGCCGACGCCTGGCACAGGTTGGGCGGAAGCCTTGCCACCCACCCGGATGTGGTCGGGCGGCTGTCGGAACTGGCGGCGATTCCGGTGCAATACCTGGGCTGGTTCGCCGACGGCCGGTTGTCGGCGGCAATGCCTGTCTGGGGGCGCTATCTGGCGCTCTCCAAAGACGTGCTCAAGCGAGAAGGCAAGCGTGGCCTGTTCGATCTGGGTAACGCCGAAATCATCCTGCCTGTTGCCGAAGAGGCAAAAATCAGCCTGCGCCACAAGGTGCGGTATGTGTCCGAACTCAATGTCGGCAGTATTGCCGGTCTGCGCGAGCAGTCCGAAGGGCTGGCCATGGCCCGCGAGCCGGAGGCGTACAGCAAGAAGTTTCGTTACAACCAGCGCCGCGAGCAGCGCCTGCTGGAAGAGGCGGGCGGCAGCATCCGGGCCATGTCTGAGCTGAGTGCCAGCGAGCAGGCGACGATCTATGCCGACCTGTTCCAGCGCCGCTGGAACTTCGAGGTGCCGGGCAAGGCGCATCTGGCCGAGGTGTTCAGCCTGCTGCGCGAGTTCATGACCGGCGCGCTAATCTACCTGAACGACGAGCCTGTTGCCATCCAGATTCTCTATCGGGTAGAAGCCCCCAAGTGGGTCAGCCTGGAGTACGTCAACGGCGGGGTCGACCCGCAGAACCGCGAATTCAGCCCGGGCAGCGTACTCAGTTTCGTCAATACCCAGACGGCCTGGGAGCAGGCGCGTGCCATGGGCAAACCGCTGCGCTACTCGTTCGGCCGCGCCGACCGGGAATACAAGGATCGCTGGTGCCACCGGGTCCCGGTCTACCAGATTTGAGCGAGATCACGCCGTCATGAGTGGACGCAAGCAACAGTTGCTTAAACGTCACCGCCAGCGCAAGCGGGTGATACTGATCGGCGCGGCGCTGACGGCCGTGCTGTTCGGGGTATGGGTTGCCTGGTGGCCGCTGCCGGTGTTCCTGCTGCTCGGCTGGCTCGCCCACGAGGCGTGGTTCGCCGATCACCTGTTTTATGCGCCTTCCGACGATTACCGTTATGACTTTCCCGAGGGCACGGCTCACTGTCCTGTCACTCTGCAAAACGGCAGGCTGACCGTTGCGGGTGACATCGTCGCGACTCAGACGCTGGTGCTCAAGGTGCACGTCAAAAGCCACTGGCTGGGGCGTTTTCTCGATCCGCAGGTGTGGATTGGCGACGACCGTCAGGACATGGAGCGTGGTGTCGATGGCGAACGTTTTCTCAATCTCTCCGGGCAAGGTCCGGCGCTGGTGGACGGAAGCCTGACGCTGCGCGGGCGCTTTTGCAGTCTCGCTTCGCAGGCCACTGTGTACGCACTGGATAATCCCGATTTTGCCGCGCAGCGCCTGCTGATCGTCGCGCCGCATGCCGACGACGCCGAACTGGCGGCCTTTGGTCTTTACAGCCGTGCGCCCGAAGTCTCGATCGTGACCCTCACTCAGGGTGAAATCGAAGCCGACAACTACCGTGATATGGGCCTGGACGCTGCCGAGGCCGCGCGGCTCAAAGGCCGCCTGCGCAGTTGGGACAGCCTCTCCGTACCGCTGTGGGGCGGAGTCGCGCAACAGCACTGCTTCCAGCTGGGGTATTTTTGCCTGAGGCTGGGCGAGATGGCCCGCAGCCCGCAGCAGGCTTTCGGTTCTCGTGAGTCTGGAGAAACCGATATCCGTGCGGTGCGTCGGCATAACAGCCTGAGCCTGCCGGGTGATGCCGACGGCCAGCCGCACTGGAACAATCTGGTGGCCGATCTGGCCCGGCTGCTGGAGCATCAGCGCCCCGACGTGGTGCTGACACCGCATCCGGAACTCGATCCGCACGACGACCATGTCGCAAGTACCCGCGCGCTGATGGAAGCCATCGAGCTCAGCGCGTGGCGGCCTCGGACATTGCTGCTGTATGCCAACCATCTTCACGACAACGATCGCTGGCCCATGGGGCCTGCGGAGTACGGCATTGCCTTGCCGCCCACGGTCGAGCCGCTGCCGGCCGACGGGCTGTGGAGCCCGTCACTGGAGGCCGCCGCGCGCATGGACAAGGCAATGGCCTTGGCCATGCAACACGATTTGCAGGGCCGTCCACCGCTGAAACGCCGCATCCGCCGAGTGATCCAGCGCCTGCTGGCCGGTCGACGCTGGCCACGTACGGGCGAGGATGAGTTCTTCCGCAAGGCCGTGCGCCGCCACGAGATTTTCTGGGTGCGGCCATTGCCACCCGATGACGCCCGCTGAGCCAGCCCGCGCATCGCTGATGCGTGCTTTCTCTATGTTATTATTTTCGTCGCTTTTATCGCTCCCGGAGTTTTCATGAAGCTATCCATGCCGCGCTTTGATCAGGCCCCTGTCCTGGTGGTCGGTGATGTCATGCTCGACAGATACTGGCATGGTGGTACCTCGCGTATTTCCCCTGAAGCGCCGGTGCCTGTGGTCAAGGTCGATCAGATCGAGGACCGTCCGGGTGGTGCTGCCAACGTTGCCCTGAACATCGCGGCGCTCGGCGCTCCTGCATCGCTGGTCGGCGTGACCGGCGACGACGAGGCGGCAGACAGCCTGTCCAACAGCCTGAAAGCGGCGGGTGTACGGGCGCGCTTTCAGCGGATTGCCGACCAGCCGACCATCGTTAAATTGCGCGTCATGAGTCGCCATCAGCAGCTGCTGCGTATCGACTTCGAAGAACCATTCAATACCGATCCGCTGGCACTGAGCGCAGAAGTCTACAGTTTGCTGGATGGCATCAAAGTGCTGGTCCTGTCCGACTACGGCAAAGGCGCGCTGAAAAACCATCAGGCGCTGATCCAGGCCGCCCGCAAGCGTGGCATTCCGGTGCTCGCCGACCCCAAGGGCAAGGACTTCGCGATCTATCGCGGCGCCAGCCTGATTACTCCGAACCTCAGCGAATTCGAAGCCATCGTCGGGCATTGTGAAGACGAGGCGCAACTGGTCACCAAAGGTGCGCAGTTGATGCAAGAGCTGGATCTGGGCGCGTTGCTGGTCACTCGAGGCGAACACGGTATGACCCTGTTGCGTCCTGATCAACAGGCACTGCACTTGCCAGCCCGTGCTCGCGAAGTGTTCGATGTGACCGGTGCGGGCGATACAGTCATTTCCACCCTGGCGGCGGCGATTGCGGCGGGCGAGGAGCTGCCACATGCCGTTGCCCTGGCCAATCTGGCGGCAGGCATCGTGGTCGGCAAGCTGGGTACGGCGGCGATCAGCGCCCCGGAACTGCGTCGCGCCATCCAGCGTGAAGAAGGTTCCGAGCGCGGCGTGCTGGGGCTGGAGCAATTGCTGCTGGCCGTCGATGATGCGCGCGCGCACAAGGAAAAAATCGTGTTCACCAACGGCTGCTTCGACATCCTGCATGCCGGTCACGTGACCTATCTGGAACAGGCACGCGCGCTGGGTGATCGCCTTATCGTGGCGGTCAACGACGACGCTTCGGTCAGCCGCCTGAAAGGGCCGGGCCGTCCGATCAACAGCGTCGACCGGCGCATGGCGGTGCTGGCCGGGCTGGGCGCGGTGGACTGGGTGATCAGCTTCCCTGAAGGCACCCCGGAAAACCTGCTGACCCACGTTAAACCGGACGTGCTGGTCAAAGGCGGTGACTACGGTATCGATCAAGTGGTCGGTGCCGACATCGTCCAGGCCTACGGCGGCGAAGTGCGCGTGTTAGGGCTGGTGGAAAACAGCTCGACTACAGCGATTGTCGACAAGATTCGGAATCAATAGCTGCAAGCTGCAAGCTAGAGCAAATCAAAAGCTTGCAGCTCAAAGCTTCCCACTGATCGCGTGCAGCAGTTCCCGGGCCTTGCCGGTCAGGCGTTTGAGGCCGGTCTTTTTCGGCGGCGGGGTCATGCCCTGCTGACGCAACCAGTCCTTCCAGCGAATGCGTTCTTCGCGCACCACCCAGCCATCCTGCGCGGCAAAGCTTTCCGCCAGATACAGGCCTCGGGTCGGGGCCGGGATCAGCTTGTCGCGCTTGAGCGTGTACAGCTCGGGCAGCGGCGATCCGTTCTCCAGTGGCATCAGGTACAGGTCCGGCTTGCTGCGATTGAGGCGAGCGACCAATTGATCGTTTTCCAGCGCCTCATCGACGTGAAACAGGCTGACCGGCCGTGCTTCCTTGGGGATTTCTAGGCGCATGTCATAGATCAATTGCAGTGACGCTGTCGGCAAATGCACATAGGCCCGCGGCCGCTCCAGAAGTGTCAGGTTGCCACTGCGTACTGGTCGCGCTGCGCCGGACAGCGGGCTCAGGCGAAAGGGCATGGCTTCGCGATAATGCAACGCGGCGGCGTAGGGCGCAGGCAGCCAGGTGTCCTTGAAACGCCCGCTGAGCCAGCCTTGGGGCGTTTCGATCAGGCACTCTTCGGCCACTTCCTGAATCGCCGTGTGCAGCGGCAGGCTCAGCTCATGGGCCGGCACATAGCCGGAGATCAGCTTGAGCACCACGTCGCCACGGTCTTGACGCCGCTGGTGGACCAACACCCAGTAATCGCGGTTCTGCCAACTGACGGTCAGGCGCACGGACACGCCCAGATTGGCCAGTTCGGTGGCGAACCGCTCGGTGTCCGGCACCTCGATCTTGCGCCGCCGCTGCAAGGTCTGAGCGAAGTTCATCGGCATGCCGACGCTCTGATAGGTCAGGTTTTCCGGGGTGGCTTCGACGAACAGCGGCAGGGTCTTGAAGTTGCTGGGGTTCTTTCGGATCAGTGTTCGCGGCATAACGGCTCCTTCTTGCGTTGGGGTCGGCCGCCTCAGTCAGGCTTGACGACAAATCACGGCAGCGGCAGTTGCAACGTTGTGTGCCAAGTGCATGGGGTTGATGGTCCCGACAATAGCACTGGCAACCCCCGGGTGTTGAAACAGTAGCTGGAAGCTGGCCTGCACCGGGTCTGTGCCCGGCGTCAGGCAGACATGACCACTGGCCAGCGCTTTCTTGACCAGGATGCCTTTGCCGTGCGCGGCAGCGTAGTCGAGAACCGGTTTTTCAGCCTGCTCGTCGAGGTTGTAGGTGACCATCGCGCAGTCCCCTTCGCGCAGTGCCAGCAGGCCGCCTTCGACCGTCTTGCCGGAAAAACCGAAGCCGCGGATCTTGCCTTCGCGCTTGAGGTCAGCGAGCGTCTGGTACACCTCGGCGTCGTTGAGAATGGCCAGGTCGTTGCCGTCCGAGTGCACTAAAACCAGATCGAGAAAGTCAGTTTCAAGACGTTTCAGGCTGCGTTCCACCGAGCGACGCGTGTGCCCGGCGCTGAAGTCATGGCTCGACTGACCGTTGTCGAATTCTTCGCCGACCTTGCTGACGATCACCCAATCCTGACGCTGCCCGCGCAACAGCGGGCCAAGGCGTTCTTCACTGGTGCCGTAGGCCGGTGCGGTGTCGATCAGGTTGATACCAATGTCGCGGGCCATGCGCAGCAGCATTTGCGCCTGCTGATCGTCGGGGATCTTGAAGCCGCTGGGGTACTTGACGCCCACGTCGCGGCCCAGTTTGACGGTGCCCAGCCCCAGCGGTGAAACGCTCAGGCCGGTGCAACCCAGCGGGCGGTGCAGGTCGTGCAGGGTTTTCAGGCTCATGGCAGCAGTTCATCCCAGACAGGTACGGCCATTGGTGGCCTTGGTACATCCACCAGCGGTGCTTGCGGTGTCGGATGGATACCGTCTCTCGACAATTGCGACAGGACCCGGTCAGCGAAGTCCGGTGCCAGTGCCAGCTTGGTCGGCCAGCCGATCATCAGGCGGTGCTGGCTGTCGAGAAAGGCGTTGTCCGGGCGCACCAGCCCCGATTGGGCTGGCTCGGCGCGATCCACGCGCAGGGTCGCCCACTGCGCCTGGCTCAGGTCGACCCACGGCAGCAGGGCTTCGAGCTCCTTGCGGGCGACGGCAATCTGCGCATCCGGCTCGCGCGCCACGCCATCGGCTTCGGCCAGGTCGCCACCCAAGTACCACACCCACTGGCCATCAGCGGCTGGATGCGTGGTCACCGTGATGCGCGGCTTCGGCCCGCCGCCCAGGCAGTGGGCGAACAATGGTTTCAGGGTCGGTCCTTTGACCAATACCATGTGCAGCGGGCGGCGCTGCATCTGCGGTTGTGAAACGCCAAGCGCGTTCAGCAGGTCGGCATTGCCGCCGCCCGCGCTGAGCACGATACGCTGGGCATGGATATCGCGGCCGTCGACGCGTAGACCGATCAGCTCATTCGCTTCGTAAAGCGGCTCGATTTCCTGCCCGGCCAGCAGGCTGTCGCCGGCCAGTTCTGCGAGGCGCTCGATCAGGCTTGGCACGTCGACCACCAGTTCAGCCAATCGATAGACCTTGCCTTTGAATTTCGGGTTTTGCAGGGCGGGTGGCAGCTGCTCGCCCTTGACCTGATCCACGCGACCGCGCACCGCCTTGCTGGCGAAAAAACTGGTCAGATTCCCGGCGATAGTGCCCGGCGACCACAGGTAATGGGCTTCGGACAGCAGGTGCACGCCGGACAGGTCCAGCTCGCCCTTGCCGTCGAGTGCCTCACGCCAGCGACGCGGCATGTCGGCGATGGCCTCGGAGGCACCGGACAGCGCGCCATGCAGCGCGTACTTGGCGCCGCCGTGGATGATCCCCTGCGACTTGAGGCTCTGCCCGCCACCCAGGCTGGCGCGCTCTACCAGCACTGTTGAGAACCCTTGACGACGCAACCGGGCATTGAGCCAGAGACCGGCGACGCCAGCCCCGACAATCAGCACGTCAGTGGAAATAACCGATGGCATGAGCACCTCAGTGAGCAAAAAGTACCAGCATTATAAGGGATCAGGTTTTCAATGCCCGGCGGTTTTCGAGAACAGCTGAATGACCGCCACACCGGCCACAATCATCCCCATGCCCAGCAGCGCAGGCAGGTCGAGTTTCTGGCCGTAGATAAAGAACGCCGCGATGCTCACCATGACGATGCCCATGCCTGACCAGATGGCGTAGGTGATGCCGACCGGAATCGTGCGCATCACCAGGATCAGCATCCAGAACGCAATCGCGTAGCCGGTGATCAGCAGTATCAGGGGCAGGGGTGTGCTGAATCCCTTGACGGCTTTCATGGACGTGGTAGCAATGACTTCCGCGCAAACGGCGATGGCCAGTAGATAGTAAGCGTTCATGGTGCATTCCTTTTCGTCAGGCTGCGCATTCTAGCGACTTGTGATGGCGGGCTGATAAACTCCGCGCCCATGAATAGAACTCTTTATACCGTGCTGTTTCATCTCGGCCTGCCACTGGTCGCACTGCGTCTGTGGCTGCGGGCGCGCAAGGCTCCGGCGTACCGTCAGCGCATCGGCGAGCGCTTCGCCAGCGGCCTGCCCGCCATGCAGCGCGGCGGGATCTGGGTGCATGCGGTGTCGGTCGGCGAGAGCATTGCCGCCGCACCGATGATTCGTGCCCTGCTGGCGCAGTATCCGCAGTTGCCGATCACTGTGACTTGCATGACGCCCACAGGTTCGGAGCGAATCAAGGCGATGTTCGCCAGCGAGCCGCGCATTCAGCACTGTTACCTGCCGTATGACCTGCCTTGGGCGGCAGGGCGTTTTCTTGATCATGTGCAGCCGCGGCTGGGCGTCATTATGGAAACCGAGTTGTGGCCCAATCACATTCATCAATGTGCGAAACGCGGAATCCCCGTAGTGCTGGCCAATGCGCGGCTGTCGGAACGTTCTGCACGAGGCTATGCACGTTTCGCGAAGCTGACGCGGCCGATGCTGGCGGAAATGGCCTGGTTCGCGGTGCAGACCGAAGCCGAAGCGCAGCGCTTCCGCGAGCTGGGTGCGCGTCCCGAGTGCGTTGCGGTGACCGGCTCGATCAAGTTCGACCTGAGCGTCGACCCGCACCTGCTGGAGCGCGCTGCGCAACTGCGCGAGCAATGGCAGGCGACGCAGCGCCCGGTGTGGATCGCTGCGAGTACCCACGCAGGCGAAGACGAAATCGTACTGGCTGCGCATCGCACTCTGCTGGCAGCCCGTCCCGACGCGCTGTTGATTCTGGTGCCGCGTCATCCTGAACGTTTCGACAGCGTGCATGCACTGTGTCAGCAGCAGGGCTTTGCAACGGTTCGCCGTTCCGCTGCCCAGCCCGTCACACCGGAGGTTTCGGTGCTGCTGGGCGATACCATGGGCGAGTTGCTGTTCCTCTATGCACTGGTCGACATCGCCTTCGTCGGCGGCAGCCTGGTGCCCAATGGCGGGCACAACCTGCTGGAGCCCGCGGCGCTGGCCAAACCTGTATTGAGCGGCCCGCACCTGTTCAACTTCCTCGAGATCGCTGCAATGCTGCGCAATGCTGGCGCATTGCAGGAAATCAGCGATGCCACTGCACTAGCCGCCGCCGTCCAGCGCCTGATCGACCAGCCACAGCAGGCCCGCAGCATGGCCGATGCCGGGCTGGCAGTGATGAAGGCCAATCAGGGAGCTTTGCAGCGCTTGCTGGACGGGATCGGGCAGTTGATGGGCAAGCGCTGAATCGCAGAGCACTCAGCGTTACACACAAGCCTTGCTCGCGATGAGGCCGGCATATAGACGCGGCGCTAAACATTGTGGGAGCGGACTTGTCCGCGAAGGGGCCAGTACATTCACAGAAGATTTATCGCTCACGGTATAGTTTTCGCGGACAAGTCCGCTCCCACAAAAGTTGTGTGGAAATCTCGAATCGGTTTTTGATTCTGCCCTCCGGGTAGAAGCCTGTTTTTCGAGCTCATTGAGGTTTATGCAGGGCGCTGAGTACTCCTGCGGGGGAGGGACTGCCCTTCGTGATGCTCTGCATTACAAGTCTCTAGTCAACAACCTCAGCGCTGCGCCGGCCGCTCGAAATTCTTCTGCGCTGCCGTCGCCAAATCCGGTGGCAGGAAGTCCTTGTCCGGGTTGTAGTCCGGTTTGAGGTAGCGGGACAGGTCTTGCAGGTCGCCCGGGTTCAAGGTGCCGGCGGCCTGCTTGAGGCGCAGGTTGTCGAGGATGTAGTCGTAGCGCGTGTTGTTGTAGTCACGCACCGAGGCATACAGCTGGCGTTGCGCATCGAGCACGTCGACGATGTTGCGGGTGCCGACCTGATAGCCGATTTCCGTGGCTTCCAGCGCACTCTGGTTGGAGATGATCGACTGCTTGCGCGCCTGCACCTGCTCCACATCGGTGTTCACCGCGCGGTGCAGGTTGCGGGTGTTTTCCACCACCTGACGGCGCAGGCTTTCGCGGCGCTGCTCGCTCTGGCTCAGCCGCGAATAAGCTTCGCGCACCTGCGAGCTGGTCAGCCCGCCGCTATAGATCGGGATGTTCAGCTGCACGCCAATGCTGCGCTGCTCGACGTCACCGCTGTAATTGCGACCGGTGTAATTGGGGTTGCTGAACCCCAGCGCATCGTTGTCGCCACGCTGGTAAGTCGCCACGGCATCGAGGGTCGGCGCATGCCCTGCCTTGCGCTGGCGCAGGGTTTCTTCGGCAGCGCTGACCGCATAGTTGCTGGCCAGCAAGTTGAGGTTCTGTTGCGCAGCGGTGTCGACCCAGGCCTTGGCGTCATTTGGTGTCGGTGCGAGCACCGGCAAGGTGTGCACGATGCCTTCGATGGAGTTGTATTCGCGATTGGTCAGCGTCACCAGTGCCTGAAAGGCATCGTCCACCTGACGCTGGGCGAGCAGTCGGCTGGCACGCGAGGTGTCATAGCTGGCCTGGGCCTGCAGCACATCGGTCTTGTCCGACAGGCCGACATCGAAACGCTCTCTGGCCTGATCCAGCTGGCGTTTGAAGGCCGCTTCCTCGGCCTTGGTCGACGCCAGGTTGTCCTGCGCACGCAATACGCTGAAATAGCTTTGTGCCGATTGCAGAATCAGATTCTGTTCGGTGGCCGACAGCTCCAGCGCCGCCTGTTCGTTGACCGCCTCGGCGGCCTGCAACTGGAACCAGCGATCGGCACGAAAGATCGGCTGGCTCAAGGTTGCCTGGTACACCGTGCCGCTGCGGCTCGCCACGGCTCGGGGCTGATCAATGCTGGTGCGGGTGTCGGTGTTCTGGACGCTGCCGGAAATATTCGGCAGCAGGCCGGCACGCGCCTGCGGCACAACTTCCTTGCGGGCATCGTAATCGGCGCGCGAGGCGGCAAGGTCGGCGTTGTTGTCCACCGCCTGCTGGTAGACATTCAGCAGGCCGGTCTTGATCGGCATTGGCAAGTCGGCTGCCCAGGTCAGCCCGCTGGACGCAAACGAAACAGCCACGACCCACGAAAGTTTGCGCAACATGAGGCATTCCCTGTTCATGAAGAAAGTAATCACGGTTTGCAGATAAACCGGGCTAGCGAGTGTAGAGCCAGACGCTTTTGGCAACAATCGTCGATTTGTGCCATTTATCGAGGTCTGTGCAAATAGGCTGGCGCTGCGGTGGCACCCCGTCATAGACTGATCGCGTTCTTGTCGGGGTGCCTTGCTATGAGGCTGAGATCGGTTAAACCGGATCCCGTTGAACCTGATCAGGTTAGCGCCTGCGTAGGGAACAAGATTTCTCGTCTCCCGGCGAGTCCTCTTGAGTGTCGTCCGGGGTCGGTTGTTCAAATAATGAACAGTTTCGCCTTCTTTCGATGCTCAGCACCAGCACTGGTGCACCCGTCCGTCATGATCAGGTTACTCCGACAATCAATCCGCAACCGGATGTCTGGAGAGCCCGTGATGAGTACAACACTAAAAAACACAGCCCATTTGAGCGAGTCGGCGCAGGTCGATTCCGGATCGGTGCAGCCGTTTACCCGTTCGCAGAAAATCTACGTTCAGGGCTCGCGCCCGGACATCCGTGTGCCGATGCGCGAAATCACTCTGGATGTCACACCGACGGATTTTGGCGGTGAAATCAACGCGCCGGTTACCGTCTATGACACCTCCGGCCCATACACCGACCCCAACGTGATCATCGATGTGCGCAAAGGTCTGGCCGATATTCGCTCGCCGTGGATCGACTCGCGCAATGACACCGAACGCCTGCCTGGCTTGAGTTCCAACTTCGGCCAGCAACGCCTGAGCGACGCCGAACTGACCGCGTTGCGCTTTGCCCATGTGCGCAACCCGCGCCGCGCCAAGGCCGGTGCCAATGTCAGCCAGATGCACTATGCGCGTCAGGGCATCATCACGGCCGAGATGGAATACGTCGCCATCCGCGAAAACATGAAGCTGCAGGAGGCCCGCGCCGCCGGCCTGCTGACCCAACAGCACGCCGGGCACAGCTTCGGTGCCAGCATCCCGAAGGAAATCACCGCCGAGTTCGTGCGTGAAGAGATCGCCCGTGGCCGCGCGATCATCCCGGCCAACATTAACCATGTCGAACTGGAGCCAATGATCATCGGCCGTAACTTCCTGGTGAAGATCAACGGCAACATCGGCAACAGCGCGTTGGGTTCTTCCATTGAAGAAGAAGTCGCCAAGCTGACCTGGGGTATCCGCTGGGGCTCGGACACGGTCATGGACCTGTCCACCGGCAAGCACATTCATGAAACCCGTGAGTGGATCATCCGCAATTCGCCAGTGCCGATCGGTACGGTGCCGACCTATCAGGCGCTGGAAAAAGTGGGGGGTGCAGCCGAGGACCTGACCTGGGAGCTGTTCCGCGACACGCTGATCGAGCAGGCCGAGCAGGGCGTCGATTACTTCACCATCCACGCCGGGGTGTTGCTGCGTTACGTGCCGCTGACCGCCAAGCGTGTGACCGGTATCGTCAGCCGTGGCGGTTCGATCATGGCCAAATGGTGCCTGGCGCACCACAAGGAAAACTTCCTTTACACGCATTTCGAAGACATCTGCGAAATCATGAAGGCCTACGACGTCAGCTTCTCGCTGGGCGATGGCCTGCGTCCTGGCTCGATTGCCGATGCCAACGATGCGGCGCAGTTCGGTGAGCTGGAAACGCTGGGCGAACTGACCAAGATTGCCTGGAAGCATGATGTGCAGACCATGATCGAAGGCCCCGGTCATGTGCCTATGCAGTTGATCAAGGAGAACATGGACAAGCAACTGGAGTGCTGCGACGAAGCGCCGTTCTACACCCTGGGCCCGCTGACCACCGACATCGCGCCGGGTTACGACCACATCACATCGGGTATCGGGGCGGCCATGATCGGCTGGTTCGGCTGCGCGATGCTGTGCTACGTCACGCCCAAGGAGCATCTGGGGTTGCCGAACAAGGATGATGTGAAGACCGGCATCATCACCTACAAGATCGCGGCCCACGCGGCGGACCTGGCCAAAGGGCATCCGGGCGCGCAGATCCGTGACAACGCGCTGAGCAAGGCGCGTTTCGAGTTCCGCTGGGAAGACCAGTTCAATCTCGGCCTGGACCCGGACACCGCGCGCTCGTACCACGACGAAACCCTGCCCAAGGACTCCGCCAAGGTCGCACACTTCTGCTCCATGTGCGGACCGAAATTCTGCTCGATGAAAATCACCCAGGAAGTGCGCGAGTACGCAGCCAATCAGCGCATTGAAGCGGTAGACGTCGACGTCGCCAAAGGCCTGGCCGAACAGGCCGAGCGCTTCAAGCAGGAAGGCAGCCAGTTGTACAAGAAGGTGTAGAGAGCAACAGCCCACTCTGGGTTCAGAGTTGCACACAAGTCTGCTTTGATTCTGCCCGAAGGGCGTGGGAGCTTGCTCGCGAAGACGGACACACATCAGCATAAATCTTCGGCGGTCCTACGGGCCTCTTCGTGAGCAAGCTCACTCCCACATGGACACCGAATTACCTGGCTTTCGTGGCGAACTTGTTCGCGAAAGGGCCGTTACATCCGCTGAAGATGTATTGCCCGGAATATAGCTTTCGCGGACAAATCCGCTCCCACGCCCTGCGGGCAGAAGCACGGTTCAACTATCGCATAATCCCTTGTGGGAGTGAGTCGGGCGACGCTTCGCTTGCTCACGAATACGATAGTCCAGACGCCCTGTTTTTGGGTGCTGTACTGGCCTGTTCGCGAACAAGTTCGCACGCCTTGCGGGCAGAAGCTTGCTCTGTGTCCGATTCTGAGCAGGCAGCGCTGCTGTAATCAGTTCATTAACGTTCCACACGAGACCTATACGTGAACACACCCGGCACCTACTCCCCCGACATCCCTATCCCCGCCAGCCAGCGGGTGTTCGGCGGGCGGGATCTGTTTTCCCTGTGGTTTTCCCTCGGCATCGGCCTGATGGTGCTGCAAACCGGGGCCTTGCTGGCGCCGGGGTTGGGCATGTCTGGCGCGATGCTGGCGATTTTTCTGGGCACACTAGTGGGCGTTTTGCTGCTCGCCAGCGTGGCGGTGATCGGCAGCGATACCGGCCTGTCGTCCATGGCCGCGCTCAAGCTCAGTCTGGGCAGTAAAGGCGCTTCGTTGCCTGCGGTGTTGAACCTGCTGCAACTGATCGGCTGGGGCTCGTTCGAGATTATTGTCATGCGCGATGCCGCCAGCCTGTTGGGCGCGCGGGCCTTTGCAGGCGGAAGTCTGTGGGCCAGTCCGCTGCTCTGGACATTGTTTTTCGGCGCACTTGCAACCTTGCTGGCAGTCAGCGGACCCTTGACCTTCGTGCGCCGCTTCTTGCGCAAATGGGGTGTATGGATTCTGCTGGCGGCCTGCTTATGGCTGACCTGGAACCTGCTCGCCAAGGCTGATCTGACCACGCTGTGGGCAACATCCGGCGACGGTTCGATGCCGTTTGCCTCGGGTTTCGACATTGCCATCGCCATGCCGCTGTCCTGGCTACCATTGATCGCCGATTACTCGCGCTTCGGTCAGCGGGCAAAGAGTGTCTTCGGTGGCACTGCCGTCGGCTTTTTCATCGGTAACGTCTGGCTGATGAGCCTTGGCGTTGCCTACACCCTGGCGTTCGTGCCGAGCGGCGAGGTCAATGCTTTGCTGTTGGCGCTGGCTGGCGCAGGACTGGGGATTCCGCTGCTGCTGATTCTGCTGGATGAAACCGAAAACGCGTTTGCGGATATTCACTCGGCGGCGGTTTCCAGCGCACTGCTGACCCGCATCAAAGTCGAGCATCTGGCCTTGATCATTGGCGTCATCTGCACCCTGATCGCCTGTTTCGCGCCATTGGCGCAGTATCAGAACTTCCTGCTGCTGATCGGCTCGGTGTTTGCGCCGCTGTTCGGCGTGGTGCTGGTCGACCATTTCCTACTGCGCGGGCGCAGTGGTCAGGTCGCGGAGGGGGGCTTGCGCTGGATGAGCCTGCTGGCATGGCTGGGCGGCATCAGCACTTATCACCTGCTGGCCAACTTTTATCCGGAAGTGGGCGCAACACTGCCAGCGCTCATCGTCGCTGGCGTGTTGCAGCTGTCGATCGGCAGAGCGATCAACCGCGGCCGGGGAACAGTTCCGACTTGATGATGCCGTTGAGCTGCGGATAAGGAATCTTCAGCTCAATGTGGCCCATCGCGTAAGGCGCGATGGTTTCCACCGGGTACTTGAGAATCACTGCGCCGTACGTCAGGGCGATATGCGGCGTGCGCTTGAAAGGCCAGGTTTTGATGAACTCGCTGTTCTCATTCATCTTGGTCGAGGCCAGCCAGCTCTGGTGAGCCAGTTGCGCCTTTTGCCAGAACTCGCTTTCCTTGCCCGGAATGATCATGTCAGCCAGGGTCAGGACTTTCTGTTGCTGACGTGAGTAGTTGATGAAGGCGCGGCCGGGATTACCTTGCGCGCCGCCGTTGTCCAAGTAACTGGACAGCTCGACAACCACGATACCGTCATGCTGTTCGCGTACTTTTGCTTGCAGGTAACTGGCGTTGCGACCCTGCGCCTGGCTCAGGAACTGCTCCTGATAGGCTTTCACGGACGGCGGTGCCGACGCGCTGGTTTCACCAACGGTCAATTGCAGCAGAGTCTTCTGGACGATGGCGTCCAGACGTGGCTCGTCGGGAAAATGCACGGTATCGACGTTCACCAGCGGGCAGTCGACGGTGGTGCAGCCCGGCTTGATCAGCTCGGAAGCATCGCGCTGGACTTGCAGCGGTGTGCGCATGTTGGGCGTGAAGAGGCTTTGGCAGGCGCCGAGCAACAGGGCCAGGCAAGCCAGTGAAGTGATCCTCAATAACGACATGTTGATCCTTGGCAGTGTCAAAAAAGGCGGTTGCGTTGTGCGTGTGCAGGCCAGTTGGACTGTCGACAACGACTTCGGTTCGATAGATGGCAGATTAGAATTGTTTTAAGTCCCGGCCGTCTACCCTGCATGTTCAAGGGGGCTGCATCCGACCGTCGATGCGCGTTAGGATGGCCCGATGTTCAAATTGGCGGCAAGCGAGAATTCCATGACCCAGAACACACGAACTGCACCCACAGCGTTTGAAACAATCAGCCGTGAAAACTGCTTCAAGGGCTTCTATAAGCTGGACAAGCTGCATGTGCGCCACGAGCTGTTCGCCGGGGGCATGAGCAAGGAAATCAGTCGCGAATTGTTCGTTCGTCACGATGCCGTCTGCGTACTGCCTTACGACGCCAAGCGTGATGAGGTGGTGCTGATCGAGCAGTTCCGCGTCGGTGCCATGAAAAAAACCGACAACCCGTGGTTGATCGAACTGGTTGCCGGCCTCATTGACAAGGATGAACAGCCGGAAGAAGTTGCTCATCGCGAGGCAGAAGAGGAAGCTGGGCTTGTGTTCGATGCGCTGTGGCCGATCACCAAATACTTCCCTTCGCCGGGCGGCAGTGATGAGTTCGTTCACCTGTACATGGGGCGTTGCAGTAGTGAAGGGGCGGGTGGTTTGCATGGCCTTGAAGCGGAAGGCGAAGACATCCGTGTGACGGTCTGGTCGTTCGATGATGCGATGGATGCAGTCAAGGACGGGAGAATCAAAAACGCTTCAACGATTATCGCCTTGCAATGGCTGGCGTTGAACCGCGCTGAAATAAGGGGGTTATGGTCGTGAATCTATTGCGCGAGCGCTACCGTGTCGATCTTGCCGGGCTGCAGGCTGCGTGTGAAGCCAACTACGCGCGCCTGATGCGCCTGCTGCCCGATATGCGTAACGAACAGCGTTCGCGCCGCGTCGCCGTGACCCAGGGCGACCAGATGCTGGGCGTGCTGGCCGTCGAAGTTCTGCTCGACTGCCCGTACACCACCACCCTGCAAGTCCGCCAGGAACACAGCCTGCCGTGGCTGCCGGTGCCGGTGCTTGAAGTACAGGTCTACCACGACGCACGCATGGCCGAAGTCATCGGTGCCGAACACGCGCGGCGCTTTCGCGGCATCTATCCCTACCCCAATGCCGATATGCACCAACCGGATGAAAAAGCCCAACTCAATCTGTTTCTGGGCGAGTGGCTGAGTCATTGTCTGGCGTGTGGGCATGAGTTTGAAGCAGTGCGGTAGCACGCGTGCTAACCGCACTCTCTTCTTTCTGACGCCTCGTAAACGCTTATTTCAGGTCAAATTCATCGTCCGATCCAAATAGATCATCGGATTGACGTTTGGCCGAACTTGTGCCCGCACTTGCTCCGTGGGCGAATTCATCCTCAGCTACAGATGCACCTGTCCGTGTTTTGGTTACACTGACTCCGTTGAAGAATCGTCTAGGGAGGCGCTGATTTATTCGATTTTTCGTCCCTGCAACGCTCTGGAGGCCTTGATTTATCTGGGGGCAACAGCTGGGTTTTAGAATAAATCAGCGTCTCCCTAGGTGGTCTTAATTTTAGTTGCTCTTGAGCTGCCTTAATTTGGTCTGGGTTTCTTGCCCCCTGGAAAGCGTCCTTTGCATAGTCTATGCCCCAAAGCGCGTCAACCGGCCCCTCATAGCCCTTTACCGGTTTATTTATTAGCTTTGAAAATGTGGCGGCGAATGATTTTTCCTCCCCGTCTGCTGAGTGGCACATGATCAGCCGTACTTTTTCATATTTATTTAAGTCTACTTTTTTTGATTTCAGGAAATCAAAAAACGAATAGGCTGAAAATGATTTTCCACTGTAAGGCCCGCTTCCGCTGTATTCCTCAACCGCCATCATTGCAGGTTCCCCTACGTCGTCAGGCTTCACGCCGTGAGCCATAAACGTAACGCGTTTTCCTTCCTTGTCTACTGTCATAAAGAGCCCATGTTCCAGTTTTCCAGCCTCATCAACCGGAGACACCTTGCGTGGTGCCCAGCGGGTAACGTTGCTCGCTCCATAAGACGACATCCCTAGCTTAAGGAGGCGCTGATTTATTCGATTTTTCGTCCCTGCAACGCTCTGGAGGCCTTGATTTATCTGGGGGCAACAGCTGGGTTTTAGAATAAATCAGCGTCTCCTTAAGTACCTTTATCGTCCCGGTAAGGAACTTTAGGGAGGCGCTGATTTATTCGATTTTTCGTCCCTGCAACGCTCTGGAGGCCTTGATTTATCTGGGGGCAACAGCTGGGTTTTAGAATAAATCAGCGTCTCCTTAGCTGTGGTCCCTTTCTAAATAGGGGCTCAAGCCTGGAGATAAGTCTGCCGGCCCTGCTTGACGTCCAACGTAGCAGTCGACCGCCCAATCTCAATCCCGTTCTAAAGGGGGCATTCGATATGAAACCCAGAGCGGTAGAGGCAATTCCCAGTTTTCGGGCCAGCTCGGGGTTGACGTCCTCCAGTACGTAACTGGCAATATCAAGACCTGCGGAAGCAATAGCCAATGTTGTCACGAGGACGCCCGCAGTAATTGCCAAAGAAGACCCTCCTGTGAAAGGGGTCATCAGAACGCCCGCGACGGCGACACTGGCGTTGACC
Source organism: Pseudomonas cannabina (assembly GCF_900100365.1). NCBI lineage: Bacteria > Pseudomonadati > Pseudomonadota > Gammaproteobacteria > Pseudomonadales > Pseudomonadaceae > Pseudomonas > Pseudomonas cannabina. The sequence continues at coordinate 5,170,763 of NZ_FNKU01000001.1, forward strand.
GCAAGGCCTCTCCAGAAATGGCCCACAGGCTGATGCCTTTCTTCCTGTAATACCTTCACCAAGTCCCTGATTATATTACTGGCGCCCCAGCGGCTGATCATCACATGCCCGCTGGGGTCGAACAGGTTGACCGGGTCGCCTGCGCAGTAGGCGGTATTGTTGATGCCGCCGGCTCCCAAGGGGCTCCAGGTGTCGGGTTGCAACCAATGTCGCTGTGCCGGACTATACGTCCTGTAGCCGTTACCCAAGTGGTAACAGCCCAATACCGGGTCGATGCGCTCGCTATTGAAGCCCAGCCGACATCCGCTATCGAGGTTGGAGCTCTCGCCATAAGGGGTATAGCCAAGTGGGGACAGTTTTACTGCACCAGTTCCATCATGCGCGCTAAATCCAGCAACACCGCTGCTGGGGTCGGTGAGGACGAAGTCTGACCGCACGGTTTCGCCAATACAGGTTTGCTGTACCATATCCTCGCTGAACAGGATACGTTTGAATTCCTTGTTCGCGTCGTCGAACCATGCTTCTCCCGTCAGTTGCGTGCCGTCATACAGCAGTTCACAGGTGTGCTTTGTGGCGCCGACGTATTGAGATATAAGACGGCCAAATGCATCATAGCTATAGCGAGTCAACAGTTTGCCGTCGTTGTCTTTAACGCTCGCCAATTGACCCAGTGGCGTATAGGCCAGCGTGCGTCCCGATTCGTCAGTGGTTTGATTGCCGTTGGCGTCGTAAGCGAGCGTAGCCGTCTGTGTCGATGTTGTTTTGGCTTTGGCGCTTGACCTCAATTCGGTTGTTACAGACAGTCTTCGAGTCGGGTTTTTAATGGTGTCATACGTGTATGTTTGAATACAGGTGCTGCCATCGGCGTAGGTCGAAGAGCATTCGCTCAGGTTGTATAATTCGTCATAACCATAGCTCTGCTTCGAAAGGCTCTTTCCAGCCTGATCCTGAGGCCAGCCTGCAACGTCAGTCTTGCATTCGTAGCTTTTCAGTCGATCCCGGGCATCGTAGGAGAAGCCTTCCGTGCGTTGGAGCACTCCTTCACGCGTCAGGGTTTTACTGCTCACTTGGCCATTGGCCAGGTAACTGTTCGTCAAGGCCAATAACGGTTTGTTGTTGAGTGTATATTCGCGTGCTATCTCTTGGCCGAACGCGTCCCACGTAAAGCGAACGTCAAGGCGTTCACCACTTGCCTGATTGACCACCGTGCGTTGTAGCGGCTCACCAAACGCGGACCAGAGATAGTGATAGTGCAATTCACCATGAATCACACGAACTACACGGTCCAGGTAGTCGCGAAATACCCGCATCTGGCGACCATCTACTGCCGTGCTCGTCAAGAGCCTGCCCTTCAGTGATCGGGTCATTTCGGCCTGCCGACTTCCTCGGGGCGATGTTTGGGTAATACTCGTTAACCCCAGACTTTGCGGTGAGCTTGTAAGGCTGGACCACGCCTCGGCGCTGGTCACCGATACAGGGTTCACAGTGACAGTCAGTACGTTGGGTTGAGAGATTACCCGTTGTGTATGAACTTTCCTGTTGATCGAGAGAGTTGCTGTGCGTCCATCTGCTGAGACGGCTGATTCGAGCAGGGTCTTATCCGGCCTGACGACTGTGCTGGCGGATCCGCCCGGGAATTCATACGTCAACTCTCCTACGGTGGTTTGCCTGGCGGTGGCGGTCGTTTTTTGCGTGCCAAGCACAGTGGATCCGACGTTGAGTTGTGTGATGTAGTCGCTGAGTTTGTGGTACTTACGTTCTGTGCGAGTGCCGTCGGGAGCGATGATAGCTACTGCACGCTCCAACTCGTCATATTCGATGCGATGTTCACTGGTGTTGTTGGTACGGATTTTTATCAATCGCCTTTCATCGTCGAATGTGCGCTCGATAGTCCGGTCGGTTGATGCGTCCTTGGCAGTAGAAGGCCGGAGCGTTTCGAGTAGCGCGGTGTTGCCCTTATCTAAACTCCGCCCGGAAAGCTGCCTTATGAGTTGGGCGCCGCTGTCAGACCCAATAATTTGCTCATTTATAAGGATCCCTGCATCTTCCCGGGTGCAATCGGCCATCCAGGCCATTTTTGAGGCGTCCATAGCCGCCTCGGGTCTGGCATCTTTAGTGCGGCGTAACCCGCCTGGCAAGTAATCGTATAGTGTCTGATTGGTGGCATCGAGGCCGTCATATTCGATGCGCGAGATCACGCAGAACGCTGAATCAGGCAAGATCGTCTGCTTTACGGCCACCCTGACAGGGCGCTGCAAACCGTCATACAGCGTGCGTACCTGTTGCTCGGCCTCGGTGACAGTGACTTGTAATCCCTCGGCGGTAATACTGTAGTCAGTCGTTTCGACAGCTTCTGCTTTCCATGCATTCGCTTCGGTGGCACCCCGTTCCTGCCTCACCAATCGCCCCAAACTATCGCTAACATAGCGAAATTCGAGGCCGTCTATGGTTTCTGACAGCGGTCGCCCGCTCAATCGGGAGAACGTTCGACTGGATATAATCTGTCCCTGCGCCTCGGCGCGAACAGTGCGCCCAACAGAAGGGTTGTCGTCATAGAGCATGCTTGTGGTCAGCGTATTCTGTTGCGTACCCAGCCAGGTGTTCTGTACGACGGATTCTTTCCAGGTAGTTGTGTTATCGATCGCGACGTCGGGACCTGAGCGGCTGATAACCCGCTGCTCAATCAATGCGTTTCTGCGCATCAATGAGGGGTACATGGTTGTAGCATCGAACCTAACTCCGGTCAAAACGACGACTGTTGAGGGCACGAGCAGAGATCGCTGAGTGACCGGATTTTCCCTTGTCTGGTAAGCATAGGCTGTGATTTGCTGACTTTTCGGATAGGCGGGATCATGGACGTATTCTAATTTCACCGGAGGCAGATAGCCTTCGGGTACTTTCGGGCAGGTCAGGGTCGCCAAGTCTTTCGATAGCGGTTTTTCGGCGATCAGCGATAGGTCCAGTCCTTGCCCGCCAGTGTCGGGGTAATACAACCATTCAGTGACGACCCCGTCGACGGCGATACTCTTGGTGAGTTGGCCGATGTTATTGTAGGTGAGTGTCTGGACGGTAGTGGTTTTTTCTGTTTTCGGGTGACTGAGGTCGGCGTAGTCGGTCGTAATTTTAGTGGGCAACCCGAATCCCTTCTCACCCGGACTTGCATCAGTGAACTCCCATTTGGTGATCTTTTCGGCCTGAAACTGGACTTGGAGTTCTTCTCTGGTTTGAAGATGATTCTTATTGAACGAGTGCCAGGTAGCGGTAATATGGTCCGGGTTCTGACGCATAATCTGAACATAATAGCCTGCATTGCCGCCTAACCTGGCAAATTCTATAGCTTCATCATGTGGGCTTATCGGGGCGTCGCTATTAAGGAGGCGCTGATTTATTCGATTTTTCGTCCCTGCAACGCTCTGGAGGCCTTGATTTATCTGGGGGCAACAGCTGGGTTTTAGAATAAATCAGCGTCTCCTTAAGTCCGCTAAAGCCTAAGTAGTTGTTGCCTGAATAAAAATAGTGGTCAGTAATATTGCTTTGGCAAGCGCCTAGAAGTAAGCTGTGCGACATTACGCACGGGAGAGATGGCTGTCGATAGCCTGGAAATGGCATGCCCCCTTTACGGTATGTGACAAGCTCAATCGAGCCATCCTCCTCTTCGATTCTATTGAGCACCCGGTCCAGCGTGGGGTCTGCACAGTAACCGTATTTTAGTTTTTGTGAGACCGCTTGGTTTTTGTCTATGCGTGTCTAATCTGTTAGCGCGTAAGAGGAAAGTTCAAGCCTGACCGTATAAGCCTCATTCGTTTTTGGCCACACGCTTATCTCAACTGTACTCATGCCTGATGAGGGCGCGCTGTAGGTTGAAGAGAGGATGACGTTACCGTCGCTCGATATTTTTTTTAGAAGGAATTGGCCTTGGTTACGGCTCCATTCAATGGACAGGGTGCCTCCTTGCGGTGATGTCACCTCCGACGGAAGCAACTGACCAAACGGTCTTTCCCAATAAGAAATTTTTTTCAAGAGACCTGCTTTGTCTTTCTTCCACTCAGTAACGGATGCATTCCAGTCGACAATACCGGCTACTTTGTAAAGCTCAGGTAGAAGCCCGGCGAGAATGGTTTCGCCGGTATTGGCATCCTGATACAGTTTGAGCAGGTTGGCGTCAGGCGCGGTTCCTGCGTGGGCAGCTTTTAAAAGGATGATCAGTTTTTTACGGAAGGTATCGTTCGGCTCCATCTCATCGCCTTGCGGGGCAGTCAGGACTTCTCGCTTGCCGTTAAGATGGTCCAGTGTGAACGTGCTGTAATCGGCATTGCTGCTGAGCCAATAGCCAGGTTTGGACAGGGTTTTACCTTTCGACAGACCTGCCCATTCCTGGTCAGTCAGCTCACACGTCTGGCCTGTTGCCAGTGTCAGGCGTCGATCTCGGATTTCCAGGCTGGAAAAGCGAAAGGCCCAGCCGTCCCCCAGGCCCGCTTCGTTTCCACGTAGTGCGGAATAGTGCAAGGTGAGATCAATTTCCGGGCCTTGACCGTTCAATCCAGACAGATTTGCGATGGGGTAATGAGCATGAAACAATCCGGTGCGAGGGTCAACCTCGCCGCTCACATCAAACACTTCCGAGCGAAAAGTCGAACCATAATCTTCACACAATGGAGTTGTTGGCGCTGAGCTGATTTTAATTTCTTTTGCAGGTAGGTGTACCGCCTTCGAGTCAATGGTATTGCCCTTTTGATCCAGTCTCAGTACATGAGCAACTGTCAGGTTTTCAATGCTTTGAGGTATGTCCAGATACAAAAAACAAGCTGCTTGATTGCCTGCAAGCGCCTCATGTCTGTTTGTTTTTCTGGTGATAAGCCTGTCTGTATGCCAATCGCTTGATCGGTCATTGAAGTAACAGCAGTCGATAATGCTGATTCCATTTCTCTTGGCTTCGTCAGTCAGTTTTATTAATTGAGTTGAGCTCGTTTTGTCAGCATGGATTGCCAGACAATTATTGGGGTAAAGGGAGAGGCTGCTGAGTGCAGAATATTCGGGTTGGTCATTGGGTCTATTAAGGTATTTCGTGGTTCTCGCGTCTACAAGGAGCGGACCATGGAAAAAGTAGGAGAGATTTTGGTAGTCGCTTCGGTGAAACAACGAATCTTCATATCCACTTGAAAAGGAAAGGAGTTTTTCATCATCGAGTAGGCTGCTTAGCGTGGAGTTTTCGTTGTTTTTGCAGGCTTCGAATAATGCCTCAGGAAATCTCATTACTTGGGTATAGGCTGATCCGTCATTATGGTCTAACAAGCTGAATGCCCATTCTGTGGGTTTGAGTTTTTGTTCTATGTATTTTATGGTATCCAGGTCAATGCGAATCCGAGTGGCAGTGGAGGTGAGGTCTCTAAGGAGACGCTGAACAATTAACCCGTTCGCACCGTCCCCATTTCCAAGCCGGTTTTTTTCAACCTGCCGACCTTATTTTACGTTTCTCGAGCAGATTTCTGCCCTCATTTTGCTGAAAGGCGGGCCAGTCCCGCCTTTCAGACGGATTTATCCTGCCGTCTGTTGTAAATACCGCTTGGCCAGCATCAGATTGGCCAACCCAAACAAACTGAACAACTGCGCTGTATTCTTTTCCAGCCCACGGTAGCGAACCTTGCGATGATTGAAGCGCACCTTGATTACCTGGAAGGGGTGCTCGACCTTGGCACGCAGTTGCGCCTTGGCATATTCAATTTTGCGCTTGACCCGATACAGCACGCTGCCTTCGCCGTGCTGCTTGTAACTGCTTGGCCGTTCTGCAATCGACCAGATAACGTCCCGTTCAGCATGCTCCGGTCGCTTGGCCGCACCGGTGTATCCAGCGTCACCCGAAACATAGGTTTCGTCACCGTGAAGCAACTGGCCAACCTGGGTGACATCCGCCACGTTAGCGGCCGTCCCTACTACGCTGTGCACCAGCCCCGACGTGGCGTCTACACCAATGTGGGCCTTCATCCCAAAGTGCCATTGATTGCCTTTCCTGGCCTGATGCATCTCAGGATCACGCTTGCCTTCTCGGTTCTTGACCGAGGGCGGCGCGGCGATCAGAGTAGCGTCGACGATAGTGCCTTCCTTGAGCAGCAGCCCCCGGCTGGCCAGATGCTGGTTAATCGTTTCAAACAGCAGCCGGGTTAGCTGATGGACTTCCAGCAAGCGGCGAAAACGCAGCAAGGTGGTGGCATCCGGTGCAGACTCGCGACCCAGGTCGATACCCATAAAACCGCGGATGGCCTGGCTGTCGTAGACGGCATCTTCGCAACCTTCATCGGAGAAACCGAAACACTGCTGCACGACGTACATGCGCAACATGCGCGACACCCCTATCGCAGGGCGTCCGCGCTTGCCTGCGGTGTTGCTATAAAACGGCGCCACTTGCGCCTCCAGCAGGGCCCAGGGCACCAACTGTTCAAGGTCAGCCAGGAAGCGATCTCGGCGAGTCTGCTTTTTCTTGCCGGTATATTCGAGTTCGGAGAAGGTCTTCTGCACGCGCGTAACGCTCACGGAGAGGGAGGCTGTTGAAGGAACTTAGTGTGCCAAGGGTGGGGACAGTTGGCTATTTTTGCAGCGCCTCCCTAAGGAGGCGCTGAACAATTAACCCGTTCGCACCGTCCCCATTTCCAAGCCGGTTTTTTTCAACCTGCCGGCCTTATTTTACGTTTCTCGAGCAGATTTCTGCCCTCATTTTGCTGAAAGGCGGGCCAGTCCCGCCTTTCAGACGGATTTATCCTGCCGTCTGTTGTAAATACCGCTTGGCCAGCATCAGATTGGCCAACCCAAACAAACTGAACAACTGCGCTGTATTCTTTTCCAGCCCACGGTAGCGAACCTTGCGATGATTGAAGCGCACCTTGATTACCTGGAAGGGGTGCTCGACCTTGGCACGCAGTTGCGCCTTGGCATATTCAATTTTGCGCTTGACCCGATACAGCACGCTGCCTTCGCCGTGCTGCTTGTAACTGCTTGGCCGTTCTGCAATCGACCAGATAACGTCCCGTTCAGCATGCTCCGGTCGCTTGGCCGCACCGGTGTATCCAGCGTCACCCGAAACATAGGTTTCGTCACCGTGAAGCAACTGGCCAACCTGGGTGACATCCGCCACGTTAGCGGCCGTCCCTACTACGCTGTGCACCAGCCCCGACGTGGCGTCTACACCAATGTGGGCCTTCATCCCAAAGTGCCATTGATTGCCTTTCCTGGCCTGATGCATCTCAGGATCACGCTTGCCTTCTCGGTTCTTGACCGAGGGCGGCGCGGCGATCAGAGTAGCGTCGACGATAGTGCCTTCCTTGAGCAGCAGCCCCCGGCTGGCCAGATGCTGGTTAATCGTTTCAAACAGCAGCCGGGTTAGCTGATGGACTTCCAGCAAGCGGCGAAAACGCAGCAAGGTGGTGGCATCCGGTGCAGACTCGCGACCCAGGTCGATACTCATAAAACCGCGGATGGCCTGGCTGTCGTAGACGGCATCTTCGCAACCTTCATCGGAGAAACCGAAACACTGCTGCACGACGTACATGCGCAACATGCGCGACACCCCTATCGCAGGGCGTCCGCGCTTGCCTGCGGTGTTGCTATAAAACGGCGCCACTTGCGCCTCCAGCAGGGCCCAGGGCACCAACTGTTCAAGGTCAGCCAGGAAGCGATCTCGGCGAGTCTGCTTTTTCTTGCCGGTATATTCGAGTTCGGAGAAGGTCTTCTGCACGCGCGTAACGCTCACGGAGAGGGAGGCTGTTGAAGGAACTTAGTGTGCCAAGGGTGGGGACAGTTGGCTATTTTTGCAGCGCCTCCCTAATGGTGTCGAGAAGCGTGTATGCTACTGAAAGTCTTGATTTATATTTTTCGATTAAAAGTATTGAAAGCTCATTTTTGCTGGTTGCTGATTTCTCATCTTCATCCAATGAGGTTGCCATGGCTGCAGGTGCCGAAACACAAACCAGCCCCGTAAAGCCGGGTGCTGACATCCTGACCTGCAATGTCCCCTCCACTTGCCAGACGACTCCGTACGTTGCGGCGGGGTCTGACAAGGTCGATGCCTTGACCTTTGCTTCCCCAATCCGTACATAAATATTCAGTGGTGAAGCTTTAAGCGAAGATGCCCATGTCATCAGCCATTGTGCCTTCTTGCGCTCTTTTTCATCAGTAGGTTTGTAGATGTGCTCAGCGATCAAGGGAGACGCTGATTTATTCTAAAACCCAGCTGTTGCCCCCAGATAAATCAAGGCCTCCAGAGCGTTGCAGGGACGAAAAATCGAATAAATCAGCGCCTCCCAAGGTATTGGAATACTCATCCCAGACTTGGGTGCGTAACTCCTCATCGTCGTTCAGATCGCGTGAAGGTGTTACTTGAAGGCGGGTGGTCCAGGTGGTTGGCGTCAGTGTGACCGCAATTTCCGATACCTGCGGTATCCACAGTGCATTGCCCGATGCCGCGGCGGCGATTTTACCGTCGGCATTCTGTATACCTGTTTTAGTAAAGCGGCACTCACGATCGAATTGGCTCATCAAGTCCATCTGCCAGTCAACCGTGTTCAACCGCTTGGGATCAGGCGTAAAGATGAAGTGTTCGTGCAGAGCCTGAGTACTGATGTCTCTGACCTCTAACCTTAGCTGGGTGTCTGCCTGAAGGGGGTGGTCAGGCAGTGCGAGCCCTTCGACCCAATTGTTTTTCACGGCGGCCGTGGTGAATGCACGGTAAGCGTTACTGTAATGCCAAAGTCGCGGTTGGCCATCGGACGTTGAAAAAACTCCGGAGGTGTCCATATGACCGGCCTTCAGTTTACTGCCTTTCTTGTTGATCTCATTTGCAAACGCAATGGGCCATGCCGCCTTTCCTTTGTTTGCAGCGGTCGCTGTAAACTCGATGGTCTCCACCAATGAGCCGTCTACAAGGCGAACCAGCCAGGCGAAAAGTTTTTCGCCGATATCAAGATCACGATCTGCGCGTATTACGCTGGGGCTTGTCCAGCCGTGAGCAGCCGTTCCAACGTTATCTTGTTCGAAGCCTGTCATATCCGGCAGCGTGTCGTTGGGCTGGTTCGTGAGTGCGTAGACTAGCTTGGGCGGGCTGGTAAAAGGCTGTGCATCAGTGCCTGTTTTTGGAGGAGCGTCGATTGGCGGAGGCGCTTTGGTTTCCTGATCAATGCCGGTTTTCGGATCAAAGACACTCGCTGTCAGTTTGCTGTAATCGGCTTTTAATGCGCGCCTGGAGAACTCCCGACCGTCGATTGCGTAGACGTTGATCATCGAAACCGAGACTTCGGTGTTGCCGGGCTTCTCGATGATAATCAGTTCATCAGTCTTGAAATCAATTCGTTTGACGACACCGGACACATAGTTATTCTTGCCATATTGGAGCTGTAAATTCAGCGAGGATGCCCGAGTCTTTGCGTTAAGTTCGTATGTCTCGAAATAGGCAGCGTATTCGGCATCAATATATTGGATTGCCACTTCACGCTGAGCATTGATGTCAGCGATAAGTAATTGGATGTCTTCGGTTTCTTTTTTTGAAATATCCATAGTAGCGTCACCTGCCCGTTATTCATGCGAAATTTATAAGAAGGTTCGTAGGCATGGTCAGCGCCACTGCACGAACACCAACTCAGTCAAGCTACTCTCAGACACGGCACCTGTGACCTGTCATTTTTGTCAGGTGCTGATTCCCCTGAAGCGGAGTACGCTGAAGTTTTTTAAAGTCACTTCGTAATGGATCGCTGAATGTCCGCCTGCCATTGCCGTAAGTTGACTCAGCCTCGACACTTGTGCTCGCAGAGCATCTCTGCCCCCAATGCCATATGGGCACATTTCAGGTTATGTCCTGATTGCCGGGCTTATTGTTTTCAGGGTGCTCAAGCGTCGAGCGAATCAGCAAATGTGACCAAATGCTCACCCGCACCCACATTCCCGGTTTACCCGCTCGCTGGCGCATCACATAATCGCGCTGAATCCTCCCTGGGAGACGGCCTTGCCAAGCGCAGCCCCTTCATCGTCAGTTTTGCTGGTCCAGCTATCCGACAGCCACCTGTTCGCCGAGGCGGAGGGGGCATTGCTGGGCATGAGTACCCGCGACAGTCTGGAACGAGTCGTCGAGCGGGTGCTGGCCGAGCAGCCGCAGATTGATCTGGTCGTGGCCAGTGGGGATATTTCTCAGGATGGCAGCGTCGAGTCTTATGAGGCGTTTCGCCGGATAAGCGCGCAGATCGCTGCGCCTGCGCGCTGGTTTGCCGGTAATCATGATGAATTGCCGCAGATGGAGCATGTCGCGCAGGGTGAGGGGCTGCTTGATCCGGTTGTGGATATCGGCCAGTGGCGGGTGACGTTGCTGGATTCGGCGGTGCCTGGCTCGGTGCCGGGTTTTCTGGCGAATGAGCAATTGCAGTTGCTGGAGCGGTCGTTGAGTGAGGCGCCTGACCGGCATCATCTGGTTTGTCTGCATCATCATCCGGTGGCTATTGGCTGCGAATGGATGGCGCCCATCGGCCTGCGCAATGCCGATGCGTTGTTTGCGGTGCTGGATCGATTCCCGCAGGTCAAAGCCGTGCTCTGGGGGCATGTGCATCAGGAATTCGACCAGGTGCGCAATGGCGTGCGCCTGCTGGCGTCGCCGTCGACCTGCATTCAGTTTGCGCCGGGCAGCGTGGATTTCAAGGTAGACAACTCGGCACCGGGCTATCGCTGGTTGCGGTTGCACGATGATGGGCGGCTGAAAACCGGTGTGTCCAGGGTGGAGGGCATGCTGTTTGAAGTCGATGAGAGCGGTACTGGCTATTGAATGAGCAGTTCGACACGTTTCCGGTGAGGTGTTGTAGCGTGAGTCCCTGTAAACTACACGGCTTTGCACTGCACCCGGGAGCGACAGCGTGATCAGCGACACACCTGCATTGCTGTATATCCATGGCCTGAACAGTTCGGCCCAGTCAGTAAAGGCCCGCCAACTGATCGCGCTGATGACCTCCTTGGGGCTGGCCGATCGGTTACAAGTCCCTGAACTGCATCACCATCCGCGTCAGGCCATGTTGCAACTCGAGTCGGCCATTGCCGAACTGGGCCGGCCATTACTGGTCGGCAGCTCCCTCGGCGGCTACTATGCGACTCATCTGGCACAGCGCCACGGACTCAAAGCGGTACTGATCAATCCGGCGGTCAACCCGCATCAGCTGTTCGACGGGTTTCTCGGCATGCAGCAGAATCTGTACACCGGCGAGCGGTGGCAACTGACGAAAGATCACATTCAGGCGCTGGCCGAGCTGGAAGTCCCGGCTCCGCAAGACCCGCAGCAGTTTCAGGTGTGGTTGCAGACCGGTGACGAGACGCTCGATTATCGGCGCGCCGAGCAGTTTTACCGCGCTTGCGCCTTGCGTATTCAGGCGGGCGGCGACCACAGCTTTCAGGGGTTTGCCGAGCGCTTGCCTGCGCTGCTTGGTTTTGCCGGGTTTGCGCCCGATCTGCTGCAAAAGATCGACTTGTCAGCGTTGTAGGTGATCGATGCCCGGTCACATGAATGCAAGAACATTGAATCCCTGAAATTTCATGAAAGATTGATAACGAGAACCCATGGCCAATCCCAGCGCTAGCTCTTATAACGCAGACGCCATCGAAGTCCTCTCGGGCCTCGATCCGGTTCGCAAACGTCCGGGCATGTACACCGATACTTCGCGGCCCAATCACCTGGCGCAGGAAGTCATCGACAACAGCGTCGACGAAGCCCTGGCCGGTCATGCACGCTCGGTTCAAGTCATTCTGCACGCCGACAACTCGCTGGAAGTGTCCGACGACGGTCGTGGCATGCCGGTGGACATTCACCCGGAAGAGGGCGTGTCCGGCGTCGAGCTGATCCTCACCAAGCTGCACGCGGGCGGCAAGTTTTCCAACAAGAACTACCAGTTCTCCGGCGGCCTGCACGGCGTGGGCATCTCCGTGGTCAACGCGCTGTCCACCCAGGTCCGGGTGAGGGTCAAGCGTGATGGCAACGAATACGAGATGACCTTCGCCGATGGCTACAAGGCCACCGAGCTGGCTGTCATTGGCACAGTCGGCAAGCGCAATACCGGCACCAGCGTCTATTTCGCGCCCGATCCGAAGTATTTCGATACCCCCAGGTTTTCCGTTAGCCGCCTCAAACACGTGCTCAAGGCCAAGGCTGTGCTGTGCCCCGGCCTGCTGGTCAGCTTTGAAGACAAGGCCACTGGCGAGAAAGTCGAGTGGCATTACGAGGACGGCCTGCGCTCGTATCTGCAGGACTCGGTGACCGAGTTTCTGCGCCTGCCGGACGAGCCGTTCTGCGGCAGTTTTGCCGGTAATAAAGAAGCGGTCGATTGGGCGCTGCTCTGGCTGCCCGAAGGTGGCGACAGTGTTCAGGAAAGCTACGTCAACCTGATCCCGACCGCGCAGGGCGGCACCCACGTCAATGGCTTGCGCCAGGGCTTGCTGGACGCGATGCGCGAGTTCTGCGAGTTCCGCAATCTGCTGCCGCGTGGCGTCAAGCTCGCGCCGGAAGACGTCTGGGAGCGCATCGCTTTCGTGTTGTCGATGAAGATGCAGGAACCGCAGTTTTCCGGTCAGACCAAAGAGCGCCTGTCGTCCCGCGAAGCTGCCGCGTTCGTTTCGGGTGTGGTCAAGGATGCGTTCAGCCTGTGGCTCAACACGCACTCCGAACTGGGCCTGCAACTGGCTGACCTGGCGATCAACAACGCCGGCCGTCGCCTCAAGGCCAGTAAAAAGGTCGAACGCAAACGTATTACCCAAGGGCCGGCCTTGCCGGGCAAGCTGGCCGATTGTGCCGGGCAGGATCCGGCGCGCTCCGAGCTGTTTCTGGTCGAGGGTGATTCCGCCGGAGGCTCGGCCAAACAGGCGCGGGACAAGGAGTTTCAGGCCATCCTGCCGTTGCGCGGCAAGATTCTGAACACTTGGGAAGTGGACGGCGGCGAAGTGCTCGCCAGCCAGGAGGTGCACAACATCGCCGTGGCCATCGGTGTCGATCCGGGCGCAGCCGATATCAGTCAGTTGCGCTACGGCAAGATCTGCATCCTCGCCGACGCCGACTCGGACGGTCTGCACATCGCCACGCTGCTCTGCGCGCTGTTCGTCCAGCACTTCCGCCCGCTGGTGGATGCCGGGCACGTGTACGTTGCCATGCCGCCGCTGTACCGGATCGACCTGGGCAAGGAAATCTATTACGCGCTGGACGAAAGCGAGCGCGACGGGATTCTGGACCGTCTGGTGGCCGAGAAGAAACGCGGCAAACCACAGGTCACCCGATTCAAGGGTCTGGGTGAAATGAACCCGCCACAGCTGCGCGAAACCACCATGGACCCGAATACGCGGCGTCTGGTGCAGCTCACGCTGGATGATTACGCCGCGACTTCGGAAATGATGGACATGCTGCTGGCCAAGAAACGCGCCGGTGACCGCAAGTCCTGGCTTGAATCGAAAGGCAACCTCGCTGAGGTTCTGACTTGATGCGAGCCTGGCGCGCGGCGCTGGTCTGCGCTGCGCTGGCTTCTTCTGTCGTCGCGCCGGTTTTCGCCGCGCCGCTTGAGGCCCTGAAGTTGCAATCCGAGCATCCGGTGGATGGCATGGTGGGCGGTAACCTGTCCGGTCTGGCCATGTGCAATGGTCAGTTGTGGACGGTTTCCGACCGTGACGACAACCTGCTGTACAGCCTTGATGTGTCGGAAAACACCTGGAAGGCCGAGCCGCGTCGTATCGACGTACCGGCACCGCAGAGCTATCTGCCGCTGAACCTTCGCTCGATGGCCGGCCTGTCGGCGCTGGTGCGCGGTGGCAATCTGGATTTCGAAGGGGTCAGTTGTGACGCTGCCGGGAATCGCTACCTGATCAGCGAAGCTTATGGCACGGTGCTCAAGGTTCCGGTCACTGGCGCACCGTCGTGGCTGCCGCTCCCCCAAGCACTGATCGAGCAGGCCCGTGCGCAAGGCATGCTGCAGCACTTCAACGCGATCTTCGAAGGCATCGCGGTGAATGCCGCCGGCGATCGCATCTGGCTGGCCGCCGAACGCGAGAAGCGTGGTTTGCTGGTGGTCAAGCGCGATCAGGAGCAATGGACCTGCGGGAAAAGCTGTGTGCTGCTGTCCGAGTCCGGCCTGGACAATCTGCCGCCGGAGCAGGGCAGCAAGAAGGTTTCCACGGATTTTTCCGATCTGTCGCTGTACAACGGCAAGCTGTTCACGCTGGAGCGCGCGGTGTACCGCATTTGTCGGCGAGACGTTGCGACCGGGCAGATCGAGCGTTGCTGGTCGTTCGCCAAAGAGGCGATGGTGCCGTCGCGCCGTTACGATCAGCCTTATGGCCTGACCGAGGCGCTGGTGGTGGACGAGAGCGGTGCCTGGATCGGTATCGACAATAACTTTGGTGCCCGCGCCGACGGCGAAAAACGCCCGATTGTCTGGCGTTTCGCCGCGCCCAAGGGCGGCTGGAGTGCTGATCAGTGAGTAGCGTGCAGCCCGGCAAACGCGCTGGCAAGGTGCTGATGATTGTTGCCTGGGCGGCGGGTCTGTTTCTGGCAACCCGCTTTTTCGGCAATTGGGAAGACAAGCAGCAAAACCCCAATATGGTGGTGAGTTCGCAACACGGCGACGGTTATATAGAAGTGCAACTGGCTGGTAATCGTCAGGGGCACTTTGTCAGTACCGGCCAGATCAACGGCCGGACGGTGGAGTTCATGATCGACACCGGGGCGACCGACGTCGCCATTCCCGGTGACATGGCTGATAGCCTGGGTCTGAAGCGCGGCTTGCCGGTCACGGTCAGCACTGCCAATGGCAACAGCCAGGGTTTTCGTACCACGCTGGACCGCCTGCAACTGGGCGATATCGTTCTGAGCAACGTGCGTGCTCTGGTAGCGCCTGGCCTGGAAGGCGAGCAAGTGCTGCTGGGCATGAGCGCAATGAAACAACTCGAATTCACACAGCGCGGCGGCAACTTGCTGCTGCGCCAGTCAACGAAATGATGAGGCCCGCATGAGCGACTCCCTTGACCTCAGCCTGGATGGCGTAGAACGCCGATCACTGGCGGACTTCACCGAACAGGCCTACCTCAACTACTCCATGTACGTCATCATGGACCGTGCCCTGCCACACATCGGCGACGGCCTCAAGCCGGTACAGCGACGCATCATCTACGCGATGAGCGAGCTGGGCCTGGGCGCCGATGCCAAGCACAAGAAGTCGGCGCGTACCGTCGGCGACGTGCTCGGCAAGTTTCATCCGCACGGCGACTCGGCCTGTTATGAAGCCATGGTGCTGATGGCTCAGCCGTTCAGCTATCGCTACACGCTGGTGGACGGGCAGGGCAACTGGGGGGCGCCGGATGATCCCAAGTCGTTCGCGGCCATGCGTTACACCGAGGCGCGGCTGTCGCGCTATTCCGAAGTGCTGCTCAGCGAATTGGGCCAGGGCACTGCGGACTGGGTGCCGAACTTCGACGGCACCCTCGATGAGCCGGCGGTTTTGCCGGCGCGTTTGCCGAACATCCTGCTCAATGGCACCACCGGCATTGCGGTCGGCATGGCCACTGACGTCCCGCCTCACAACCTGCGCGAAGTCGCCAGTGCCTGCGTTCATCTGCTGGATGACCCCAAGGCCACGATTCCCGAGCTGTGCGAGCACATCCTCGGGCCGGATTATCCGACCGAAGCGGAGATCATCACCCCGCGCGCCGACCTGCTGAAAATCTACGAGACCGGTCGTGGCTCGGTACGCATGCGGGCGGTTTACCGCATCGAAGATGGCGACATTATTGTTACCTCGTTGCCGCATCAGGTCTCCGGGGCCAAGGTGCTGGAGCAGATCGCCGCGCAGATGCAGGCCAAGAAGCTGCCGATGGTCGCTGACCTGCGTGACGAGTCGGACCACGAAAACCCTTGCCGCATCGTGATCATTCCGCGTTCCAATCGGGTGGAGCTGGACGAACTGATGCAACACTTGTTCGCCACCACGGAGCTGGAATCCAGCTACCGGGTCAACATCAATATCATCGGTCTGGACGGCAAGCCGCAACTCAAGAACCTCAAGACCCTGCTCGGCGAATGGCTGACGTTCCGTATCGGTACTGTGCGGCGGCGTCTGAAATTCCGTCTCGACAAGGTCGAACACCGCCTGCATCTGTTGGACGGTTTGCTCACCGCATACCTGAACCTGGATGAAGTGATCCACATCATCCGGACCGCCGAGCACCCCAAGGCAGAGCTGATTGCCCGCTTTGGCCTGACTGAAATCCAGGCCGACTACATTCTCGACACCCGTCTGCGTCAGTTGGCGCGTCTGGAAGAAATGAAGCTGCGCAGCGAGCAGGATGCGTTGCGCAAGGAACAGGCAAAACTGCTGGCCCTGCTGGGCAGCGAGGCCAAGCTGCGCAAGCTGGTTCGCGCCGAGCTGATCGCTGATGCCGAAACCTATGGCGATGACCGCCGCTCGCCAATCGTTGCTCGCGCCGAAGCCAAGGCGCTGTCCGAGAACGAACTGATGCCGACCGAGCCGGTCACCGTGGTGCTCTCGGAAAAAGGCTGGGTGCGCTGCGCCAAGGGCCATGACATCGACGCCACCGGGCTTTCCTACAAAGCGGGGGATGGCTTCAAGACTTCGTCGATTGGCCGCTCCAACCAGTTTGCGGTGTTTATCGACTCCACCGGGCGCAGTTACTCGGTACCTGCGCATACGCTGCCGTCTGCACGCGGGCAGGGCGAGCCGTTGACCGGCAAACTGCAACCGCCACCGGGCGCGACGTTCGAGTGCGTTCTGATGCCGGAAGACGACGCGCTGTACGTGATTGCGTCCGACGCCGGTTATGGTTTCGTGGTCAAGGGCGAAGACTTGCAGGCCAAGAACAAGGCGGGCAAGGCGCTGTTGAGTCTGCCGGCCGGGGCCAAGGTCATTCTGCCGCGACCTGTGCCGGATCGTGAACAGAACTGGCTGGCCGCGGTGACCACCGAAGGTCGCCTGCTGGTGTTCAAGATCAGCGATCTGCCGCAACTGGGCAAAGGCAAAGGCAACAAGATCATCGGTATTCCGGCCGAGCGGGTGGCCAGTCGCGAGGAATATGTAACCGACCTGGCGGTGATCACGCAGGGCGCTACGCTGGTGCTTCAGGCCGGTAAACGAACCCTTTCGCTCAAACCTGAAGATCTCGAACATTACAAGGGGGAGCGTGGTCGACGGGGTAACAAGCTGCCAAGGGGCTTCCAGCGCGTCGACGCGTTATTGGTGGAAAATAGCTGAAAACATTGATCTGGCACCAGTGTTCTTCGTTTTGCCATGAAGTACGATGCATAATCGCTGGAGTCAGAAAGCATATTCACGGATGATATGAGGTCTTGGGGTGCATGCGTGGCTCAGTGCCTGCATGGGTCTTGAAAGTACTTATACCGTGGCCAGTCTCTGGGCAGCCACTTGGATGGGATGATGAATTTCTTACGCCTTCCCCTGATCTTGCTGATGACCGGCGTTCTGGGTCTGGCTGGTTGCAGTTCGCGCCAGCCGACCGCGCTGTATCAGCTCGATAGCGGTGAGCCTGGTCAGCCGAAACAGAGTAGTGGTCTGGCAGTATTGCTGGGTCCTGTTTCGGTGGCCGACTATCTGCAACGCGAAACCCTTTTGCAACGCCAGCCTGACGGCACCTTGACCGTATCGCCCGACGGGCGCTGGGCGGGCAATCTGTCTTCGGACATCGACCAGTTGCTGCTGCGGCAACTGGCCTGGAAACTGGACAGCCAGCGCGTCGTGATGGCGCCTGCGGTTGCCAATTTCACGCCGGACGTACAGGTCGTATTGTCGATCACCCGTCTGGACTCCGGCGCCAAACAGCCTGCCGTTCTGGATGCGCAATGGCGCCTTCTGGACCGCAAGGGCCATGTTCGGGACAGCCGACTGGTGCACCTCGAACAGGTTCACTCTGGCAGCTCGGCCGATCAGGTCAAGGCGCAAGGCATGCTCCTGCAGCGTCTGGTCGATCAGGTCAGCACGGCCATCAAACCGATTGCCTGGCAGCCACTGGACGAACCAAAGAAAGCCCCTGTCGCCAAGGCCAAAGAGCCCGACAAGCCAAGAATGCCACTGGCATCCCCTATCCGCACCGATCTTGAAGTGTTCCGCTTCTAGGATCGGACCCAACAAGAAGCCCGCAGTGATGCGGGCTTTTTGTTGGGTGTTCAAACGCCTGTCATTCCGCACGCGCTAGCGCTCAACGTTATACCTGAGTGCCCGGCAGTTCGCGGGCAAGCGAAGCGTCGCCCGGTCCGCTCCCACAGCGTGGGAATGCCTTGGGTGACGCTCTGCGTCACAAATCTGTGCCGCGCTGCATGCTTGAGAGCGGACGCCGAGCGTCCAGAGCGCCATGCCCACGCGGAGCATGGGCACAATGGTTTCAGCGAGAGGTGGTGATCAGACTTTGTTGGTCTCGTGCATGCGCGACAGCTGGCGTTCGAGCATTGATGGGTAGGGCTCCATCAGGCGTTCTACGCAGCAGGCGCCTTCCGGGCTGGCGATGGGGCGGATGCGGGCGCGTTGGCGGATCAGCGGGTCGTCGTTGATGCGTCGTTCGACCAGCAGCAGATTGCGACTGTGCTGCGACAGCGCCAATGCATCCTGCGCGGTCTCGGTCAGCAGCAGGTCGATCTGGCTCAGATCGCTCAGGTTTTCACCCATCGTCAGGCCCAGTTGCAGTTGCAAGGTGATGCCGCTGTCGGCGACTTCAATCTGCAAGGCATGGCTCAGTGCCCGCAACAGTTCGCCGCAGCAGATCGCGTTGGTCAGGTAGTCTTCGCCGCTTTCGTGGCTATGGAACAGCATCAGGGTGCTGCCGTCATTCAGGGTGTGCAGCTCTCCATCATATAGAGAAGCCGCTTGATCGAGGCAGTCGCGATAGCGTTGCAGCAGTTCGGTCAGGCGGGCACGCGGCAGGCGGCGCAATTGATCCTGCGCGCCAAGCTGGACAGCCAGCACCGCGCTGTCGTGCGGTTCGCTCTGAACCGCAGCGGCGGCAGCGGGACGGACGGCGGGCGTACTGCTTGACGTGTCACGCAGGTCCGCGAACGGATCTTCCTCGTCTTCTTCATCTTCTTCGGCAACGATGCGGCGCTGTACGGGCGGCGCTGGCAAGCGCGGTTTCGGCTCGCTGGCTGCGGGTGTGCGGGCTGAAACCGTTGGTGCAGGCTTTTCTTCCGGCTCCAGATACGGCTCGTCATCCTCGTCGCTGTCGTATTCGGCGTCAGGCTCGGGCAATGGTTCGGGTTCGGGCTCAGGTGGCGCGAACGACGTGCGCAACTGCCGGGCAAGGTCGCCGATCTCGTCCTGGCGGTCAGTGGCCGGGGTGTACGGGTCGATGTTGCGCAGCCAGATGCGCATCTGCATCAGGGGCGTGGAGATATGACGGCCCAGACGCAAGCTCAGGGCCAGTGCGAGGGCCAGCAGGATACCGGCCAGAATGCCCATGCTTTGCAGGCTGATGGTCATCGGCTGCTGGAACTGCGACATGTCGAGGCTGATGCGCAGATGGCCTGCCATCGTGTCCTGGAAGGTTATCTTGATTTCATACAGCCCCTGCGCCTCACCCAGAATCCCGTTTTTCGGGCGCTGGCCGGCTTCCGCAAGAATGCGGTTGTCGACGCTGTAGATCGCGGCATGCGCGACCAGCGGGTTCTTGACCAGATTGCCCAGCAGCACGTTGAGACTGAGGATGTCGTTGGACACCAACAGCTCGGTGGCCGAGGTGGCGGTCTGGGTCGTCAGGGCCTGCCCCAGCGCATCGGCCTGTTCATGCATGGCCTGCTTGAACTGCAGACCCATGACACCGGCGTAAATCACCAGCGCCAAAGCGACCAGGATCACGTTATGGCTGGCAATGCGCAAAGCAATCGGTATCCGGCGATGACGCAGGGCACGAAAGATGAGCAGGAAGAAATTATCGGTTTTAACGGGCGTTGGCCGGTTCACAGAGCACGGCTCTTTCGGTGAAGTTGTCGCGGAGTATAACGAGCGACCCAGTAGCGGCAAAGCGCTGCCTGTGCCCGATGGTCACTGAATGTGGTTAGAATGCGGTTTTTTTCCACTGCGGGGGTGCGCCTTGCGCGAAATCGTCCTGATTAACATCACTGGTGTCGACCGTCCCGGTCTCACCGCAGCCATCACCGGCGTCCTCGCCCAGGGTGGCGTGAACATTCTCGATATTGGTCAGGCGGTGATCCACGACACCCTGTCGTTCGGCATCCTGGTTGAAATTCCGGATACCGTCGAAGGCTCGTCCGTGCTCAAGGACATCCTCTTCACCGCCTACAAGCTGGACCAGCAGGTGCGCTTCACGGCGGTGTCCGAAGAGGATTATCAGCAGTGGGTCGATGGCCAGGGCAAGGCGCGGCACATTGTGACGCTGCTGACCCGCAAGGTCACCGCCGAGCAATTGCAGTGCGTCAGTGCCATTACCGCCAAATACGGGCTGAACATCGATCAGATCGATCGTCTGTCCGGGCGCATGCCGCTCGACACGCCCGCCGACAAGGGCAAGGGCTGCATCGAGTTCACGGTGCGCGGCGAGCCTGCCGATCCGAAAGCCATGCAGGCCGAGTTTCTTGCCGTGGCGCAGGAGCTGAACGTCGATATCGCCTTCCAGCAGGACTCATTGTTCCGCCGCAATCGACGCCTGGCGGCGTTCGACATGGACTCGACCCTGATCGAAGCTGAGGTGATCGACGAACTGGCCAAGGCCGCGGGCGTCGGCGAGCAGGTTGCCGAGATTACCGAGCGGGCGATGCGTGGCGAGCTGGATTTCAGCGAAAGCTTCAAGGAGCGTCTGGCGCTGCTCAAGGGGCTGGATGTAAGCGTGCTGGACGAAATCGGCGCTTCGCTGCGGCTGACCGAGGGTGCTGAAACGCTGTTTGCCGAACTCAAGCGCCTGGGCTACAAGACCGCGATTCTGTCGGGTGGCTTCACGTATTTTGCCAAACAGCTGCAAGCGAAGCTGGGCATCGATTATGTCTTCGCCAACGAGCTGGAAGTGGTCGATGGCAAGGTCACCGGCGTGGCCGTCGAGCCAATCGTCAATGCCCAGCGCAAGGCAGATCTGCTGCGTGAACTGGCGCACAAGGAAGGCCTGAGCCTTGAACAGACCATCGCGGTCGGTGACGGGGCCAATGATCTGCCGATGCTGGCGATTGCCGGGCTGGGCGTGGCGTTCAGAGCCAAGCCGCTGGTCAGGCAGTCTGCCAAACAGGCGATTTCGACGTTGGGGCTGGACGGCGTGCTGTACCTGCTGGGATTTCGTGATCGTGAGGCGCAGCGTTCGGAGCGCTGATCATGAGTCTCGTTGTAATTCGTTATGGGGTGCGACGCCTACAGCGTGCCCCATAGCGAGTCGAATTCCTGTCCCGGCTTGGGCTTCTCGCTTTCCGCGACCCTTGGCGCGTCGTACATCTGATATTCGAACTGGTTGTAACTGGCGCTGCTGATGCGCCGGTTACTCAATGAGGCGCGTCGTTCCTCGCCATGCACGTTGATCATCACCTTGCTGCCTTCCTGGAACGGCAGGCGCGGGGCGAGCACGGTCGGCGGTTTGTCCATGGCGCGTACTTCCGGCAGCATCAAGGTGCGCAGGTACTGGCTGTTCTGCTGCTCACGAATCAGTTGCATGCCACACGGCTGGGCAAAAGGCGCGATCAGCTCGATGCCCATTTGCGTGCCGCCGCTGCGCACCTGGCGCACCCAGCGCACGATGGCGACGCTCCAGCCTTGCCCGGCATCGTCCTGAATACCGACCAGTTCGCCGGCCTGCAACTGTTGTGGCACTTCTTTCTGCCACGCCAGGCAATAACCGCCGGGGCTGTGATTGACGATGTTCAGGTCAAAAGTCGGGAAGGTGTGCTGACCGTTGGAGAGCGAGTCGCTATCGCCGTCGATCTTCGGGTATTCGATCTCTTCATACGGCAACAGCACGGATGAGGTGTTGCCGCGCTGCGTGTCGAAGGCCGAAGACCACGGGTCATCGTCGGCGTCGTTGGCCATCTTGAGCGAGAAATTCGCAACGCTGGTCGCGCTGTTCAATTGCAGCAGTTCGCTGAACGATTTCTGCCCCGCGACGTAGTAGTGCAGGGCACTCATGCCAATGCACAGCTTCAGCGTGCCCTGCCCGGCGGTGCGCTGAAAAGCACGTTCGGCGACATCGCCCCAGGCCGCTGCCAGATGCTGCAACAGATCGGTATTGATGCCGGTCGGTATCAGCAGCCGTGAAGGCGAGCGTTGATCGTCCGGCAGGGCCAGGTATTGATGGATCGCGTCCGCCAGCCCGGAGGTATTGATGCCGAGCAATCTGGGAATCTGCTCGTCAGTGAACAGCGTGCCATACAGCGGCGGTTTGTCTGCGGTGGTGTCCAGCGCAAACAGGCTGCTTTCCTCGGCGGGGAATTGCAACTTGACCAGCGGGCTCCAGGCTTCCAGCGCATCGGCCAGTTTGCCGATATTCAGCTGGCGCATCTGATTGCAGCGCGAGCAGCCCATTAGCAGGGCAATCACGTAGGTCTGTTCGACGCTCAGCGCTTTGGTGTGGTGAGCCATGGGCTCGTCGATCATGGCGTGGTGCAGGCCGTAATGACGGGCAATCTGATAGATCTGATGAATCTCGAGCCAGAGACCTTCCTGCGCCGGGCAGTAGAGCTGGTTAGCGCGGATCAGCGGTCCGTTGAGGCCGTGCAGGGCGCGTTGCAACGCGGTGCTGAACAAACCGCTCTGATCTTTGCTGTAACGCGCTGCGACCTGCTGGATGATCTGTTTGTAGCCCGTCGCCAGGTGGTTTTGCAGGGCCTGGCACAGGTTGGCGACCTTGCGCGGCCGCTCGTCGAGCACAATGGCCTGGTTAAGAAAGTGGCGTTCGAGGTGCTTGCAGACGAAGTAGACCTCGGGGCGCAACAGTTCAAGCAGTTGCAGGCGGTTATCACTGGGGGTCACCAACTGGTTCAGCTCGGTCAGGCCTTGATACAGCTGGCGCGCCATTTCCCCGAGGTTTGCTTTGGGCAGCCTGGAGATCCAGCGTCTCAGGTCGCGCGGAGTAGCTTCACAGAACGTCAGGCTCGACTGCGTTGGCGTGGGAGCACGCAACAGCAGAGGGAGGCTAAAATTGCTCATGTGAAAGATGGACTCCAACGACTCACTGGAAACGGGCGGCGGCATTGAGCGGGTGACTGCAACGTCGCGCGACTGTCCAGTGTACGCCACGAATGTGCGAAGTATCCTACAGCGCCGAGTGAGTGACTCTACCAGTATCGGTGAAGTCGCGCAGCAAGTGTGGCTTTATGCCAGTTCTGCTCCGATTTGATGCTGTGGGGGCGAGTGTTCAGGCCGCGCCCCGTGTTTTCAGCACTTTTCAGCCATCAGGCTTGTTTCGGAACCGCCAGCGCCTGCCCCATCTGTACGCTGGAGCCGGCTTTCAGCTGCTCGACCCATTTAACCTGGTCTGGCCCGAACAGCACGATGGCCGTGGAACCCAGCTTGAAGCGGCCCATTTCTGCGCCTTTTTCCAGATGGATCGGCGCACGTGCCGCTTCGTCGTAACGGAAAGTCTTGAGTTCACGCTTGGGTGGCGTGACCAGTCCGGCCCAGACCGTCTCGACCGACGCCACGATCATTGCGCCGACCAGCACCACAGCCATTGGCCCGCGCTCGGTGTCGAACAGGCAAACCACTCGTTCGTTACGCGCGAACAGCTCCGGCACGTTTTCAGCGGTGGTCTGGTTGACCGAAAAGATGCGACCCGGCACGTAGACCATTTCACGCAGTGTACCGGCCAGCGGCATGTGTACGCGGTGGTAGTCTTTCGGCGACAGGTAAACGGTGGCGAACTCGCCGCCCATGAATGGCGCAGAAAGCTTCGGATCGCCGCCCAGCAGCTCGAGCACGCTGAAACTGTGACCTTTGGCCTGGAAGATGCGGCCATGATCGATCGGCCCCAGCTGGCTGATGGCACCGTCGGCAGGCGACAGGATCGCGCCGGGCGTGGTGTCCAGCGGGCGTGCATCGGGTTTCAGTGCACGGGTGAAAAACGCGTTGAAGTGCTCGTAAGACGTCAGGTCTTCGACCAGCGCCTGCGACATGTCCACCTGATAGCGGCGGGCGAACCATTCAGTAAAGGCATTCTTGAACCAGCGCACGCGGCATTCGGCGACGCAGCCAGCCAGTCGGGACAGCAAATGGTGCGGCAACAGGTACTGGCTAAGAATAAACAGACGGTCTTTCATCGAGGGCCTTGAATAGGAGTGTCCTGAAAATGAGTGTCCTGAAGGTTTCTGAGACGTGCGGCCTGGTTCGGTGGTGCGAACCGGTTCGACGGCTTCGACTTCGACGACTTCGACTGGCGGGACTGGCTGGGCGGGCTCTACAGGCTCGACGGCCAGTGCAGGCTCTGCCGGGTTTTCCACCGGCGTGTCCGGAAGGTTACCCCATTCGCCCCACGAACCGGCGTACGCCTTGACCCGTGGATAGCCCAACGCTTTCGCCACCAGATAGGTAAAGCCCGAGCGGTGGTGGGTCTGGCAATGGGTGATCACTTCCTTGTCGGGAGTGATGCCCAGGTCACGCAGAATCTGCGGCATGTCCTGACGAATACGCAGGTTGCGCGCCTTGTCCATGCCCTCGGTCCACTCGAAGTTGACGGCGCCGGGAATATGCCCGCCTTTGGCCGCCACCACTTTTTCGCCCGAGTACTCGGTCGGGCCGCGCGCGTCCCAGATTGCCAGGTCGGCTGCGCCCAGACGGCTTTGCAGGTATTCGCGGGTGGCGGTCGGTTCTTCGTGCAGCGTGAAAGCGACCGGGCCGCCTGCAACCGGCGGGACTTCGGTGCTCAGCGGCAGCGATTCTGCTTCCCAGGCCAGCAGGCCTCCGTCCAGATAGTGATAGCGGGTGTGGCCAATGACATCCAGCAGCCAGATGAAACGCCCGGCCCAGCCGCCGCCTTCATCGTCGTAAACAACGTAGACCGCATCGGGATTGTGGCCCAGTTCGCCGAACAGTTGCTCAAGGCCGGCATGCTCCGGCAGCAGGCCGGGCGCCGGTGGCTTGCCCAGTTGTGTGCGTTTCGGGTCGACAAAGCGGGCGCCGCGAATGTGCCCGGCTTCGTAGCGAGCGCTGCTGGTCAGATCCACGAGGATCAGTTCAGGAGCATCAAGGCGCTGAAGCAGATCGTTGGGTTCGATGACCAGCGACAAGCCAGTGAATTCGGACATTTGCAGCCTCCGGTGGAAAGAAAGAGGCGAATTGTACGCCAGGCCTCACGCTTTGCGATGACTAAAGATGCCAAGTGCCCGTTCAATGCATTGCGCGGTTTTTCCGAATGCCTGAACGGAAATTTCCGACAAGACACCGCCGCCCTGGTCAGCGACCACCAGCAGCATGACCTTGCCGTTGTTGCTCAGCGAGCGAATCAGCCAGTGCTGGCCGCTGAACAGTGTCTTGAGCGGCGCGGGCAGCAAGGCCGCAAACTGTGCGTTGTTGGCGGGCGTCATGCGCAGTTGGGTGGGCTGGGTCAGCAGACGTTGCAGCACAGTGCTTTCCTTGACGAACAGCTGCAACGCGGCGGTTTCCTGGGGCAGGCCTGCCAGTTGATTGACCCGCAACACCGATGAGGTCTTGTCCAGCATCAACAGCAGGACCCGTTCCATGCCGCACGCCATGAACGCATCGCGAGCAGAGGTGGTGAGGTGCATGGCGTTGATGAACGGGCTGGGCTCTTGCAACAGTTCGGCACATTGCTTGCGCCACAATTGCAGGGCGTCGGCCGATGGCGGTGGTGCGGCCTCATTATCGCGTCGCACGCGGCGCGCATCCCACGGCCAGATCAGCGATTCGGCCGGGTGCCACAAATCGCTTTCTGCGTGAGCGCGCGCGCTGCTGGCGGCGTTCTGGTGCGCCTGTTGCTGAATGTCATCGAGCGGCTGTTGCAGATAAAGGCTGATAAGACGTTCCCAGCGCAGGCAGTGCGGACTGTTCCAGGCCTGTTGGGCCGCCAGCGCAAGGCCGTTGCCCAGCAGCACGGTATTGGCAGGCTGATTCAGCCAGCGGCGCAGATTGGGGTCGGCGTCCATCAACTGTTGCTGTTCGAGCGGGCTGCGGTCTTCGCGTGCGATGCGCAGCGCCTTGGCCAGCTCGCGTCGCTCATTGATCAGCAGCCTGTAGCCACGGGTGACCCAGACCGGCAGGCGCCAGAACTCGGCAAGCGCCAGGCACAAATCCAGCAGGTTGACGCCAAACAGCTCTTTTTCCACCGCGTCGCTGGAGTGCCCCTTGTGGATAACGCGCAACTCCAGTTCTTCCAGCAATTTTGGATAAGCCAGTGCCATCGGCCAGAGTGGCGCGAGAAACAGCAGGCTGCCCAGGTGAATGTCTTGCCAGAGCCGCGCCAGACGGCTGGCAAACAGCCCGTTGGCCTGTTGCGTGGCATGCTGGCTGACCAGAATCAGCTGGCGATAGGCCGCAGGAATCTCTTCGGGGGGCTTGGCTGGCAGACGGCCCAGCAAGGTTTCGGTGCGCGCCAGCCCCAGGCGATTGATCGCGATCTCGAGGCTTTCGGCCTGTTCTGTCATCCCGTGGGTGTGATGATTGGCTTCGCGCATCACACTCAGCACCAGTGCAGGGCTTTCCTGCATCATTTCGGCGATTTCACGCAACGAACGGCGGCTGTCGTTGAGGGCTGAACGAACGTGAGCATGATTGGCGGCAGGAACCGGCAACGCGATACCGTCAAGTTGTTTGACCCAGGCATCAAGCGTGGCTGGAACAAGGTGATGTGCTGCGCGTGGTGTCGGCATGGGGTGGCCTGTGCGACTGATTTATCTGGGCTGGAGGACTGCCAGTGTGCAGGGCGGCCCGGCCATTTTCACCCTTCGATTGACGGAGCAAAACGGTTTTTCACAAGAACCGGCTATAGTCTCGCCCAGATGGGCCGATAAGGAGAAGAAGAGTTTCAAGAACTTGCGCACTGTCCCTGAACCCGACTCAGTAAAGTATTTTTTCCTATGGCTAAAATTATCGGCATCATTGTCGTCTTCGCGAGCGTACTCGGCGGATACGTGTTGTCTCACGGCAAGATCATGGCGCTGTTCCAGCCCTATGAGGTCTTGATCATCGGCGGTGCCGCACTGGGTGCGTTTCTCCAGGCCAACCCCGGCTACATGACCATGCACGTGTTCAAGAAGTCGCTGAAGATGTTCGGCAGCCGCTTCACGCATGCCTACTATCTGGAAGTGCTGGGGCTGGTGTACGAAATCCTCAACAAGAGCCGCCGTGAAGGCATGATGGCGATCGAGGGGGATATCGAAGATGCCGCCTCCAGCCCGATCTTCGCCAAATACCCAGGCGTGCTGAAAGATGAACGCATGACTGCGTACATCTGTGATTACCTGCGCATCATGTCGTCCGGCAACATGGCTCCCCACGAGCTGGAAGGCCTGTTCGACATGGAGCTGCTGAGCATGAAAGAAGAGCTCGAGCACCCGTCTCACGCGGTCACCGGTATTGCTGACGGCATGCCCGGCTTCGGTATCGTCGCGGCGGTACTGGGTATCGTGATTACCATGGCGTCCCTGGGTTCGGGCGACAAGGCAGCCATCGGCATGCACGTGGGTGCGGCATTGGTGGGGACCTTCTTCGGTATTCTCGCGGCCTACGGTTTCTTCGGCCCGCTGGCCACCTGTCTTGCACACGACGCCAAGGAAGAAATGAACGTTTACGAGAGCATCAAGGCGTCGCTGGTGGCGTCGGCCTCCGGCATGCCGCCTTCGCTGGCCGTCGAGTTCGGCCGCAAAGTGCTGTATCCGTTGCATCGGCCCAGCTTCAGCGAGCTGGAACAAGCGGTTCGCGGTCGCTAAGTCATGGAAAATAATCAGCCGATTATCATCAAGCGCGTAAAGCGCTTCGGTGGAGGCCACCACGGTGGTGCCTGGAAAATCGCGTTCGCTGACTTCGCGACGGCGATGATGGCGTTCTTCCTGGTGCTGTGGCTGATGTCATCGGCCACGCCCGAGCAGTTGCTGGCGATTGCCGGTTATTTCAAGGACCCGGTCGGTTTTTCGGACAGCGGCTCGCCGTATGTGATTGACCTGGGTGGTTCGCCGGAAATGTCGCCGAACCAGACCCTCAATCCTGAGGTCAAGACCACCCCGTCGCCGGACACCGTGCCGATCGAGGCTGAAACCTCGGAGACCAAGGCCGAAGCGGTCGAGCAGGAGCGTCTGGAGATGCTGTTGCAGGAGCTGCAGAACAAGGTCGAGGAAAACCCGCAACTGCAGAAATTCAAGGACCAGATTCTGTTCGAGATCACTCAGGACGGCTTGCGTATCCAGATTATGGATGCCGAAAACCGGCCTATGTTCGACTCGGGCAGCGCACGTCTCAAACCGTACTTCGAAGACATTCTGCTGGCGCTGGCTGACACCATCAAAAGCGTGCCGAACAAGATCAGCATCAGCGGCCACACCGATGCAACGCCATTTGTGGGCAGTGGCGGATTCGGCAACTGGGAGCTGTCGGCCAACCGCGCCAATGCCGCACGTCGCGCGCTGGTTGCCGGGACGTATCCGGATTCGCAGGTGGCCAGGGTGGTGGGTTATGCCTCGTCGGCGCTGTATGATCATGAGAACCCGACCAATCCGGTCAACCGTCGTATCGATATCGTTGTGCTGACCAAAAAGGCCCAGCAACGCATCGAGGGTGATCAGAACTCCGGCGGCGCACCTGCAACCAAGCCTGCTCCGGCAGCACCTGCGACGCCCGCGGCTCCGGGGGCTTCGTCTGCGACGCCGCCCGATCCGCAGGCCTATGCCCAGCCGCATGAGATCCGGCAGAAGCTGAACATCTTCGACGACGGCAAGTTACGCGTCGAGCCTGCTCAGAACTGAGCCGCAACAGAGACAAAAACGCCGCGATGATCGCGGCGTTTTTGTGTCTGGCTTTCAGTCTGCGGTGCTCAGTAGGTTTCCTGCGGCAGGCTGGCAATGATCGAGCGATAGCTGTTCATGCGCTGCTGTTGCACGCGACCGTCTTCCAGGCCCTTGAGCAAAGCACAGCCCGGCTCGCGGTCATGCTTGCAGTCGCGGAAACGGCAGGTGCCGATCAAGTCGTTGAACTCGATGAAGCCGGCCTCTACATCGGCACGGCTGACATGGCCCAGACCGAACTCGCGAATACCCGGTGAGTCGATCAGATCGCCGCCACGGGGGAAGTGGAACAGGCGGGCGGTGGTCGTGGTGTGCGTACCCTGGCCCGAGACTTCGGACAGCGGGCCGACACGAGTGTCGGTATCCGGCAACAGGCTGTTGACCAGCGAGGATTTACCGACACCGGACTGACCGACGAACACGCTGATGTGGCCGTCGAGCTGGCTTTGCAGCTTCTGCATGCCGTCGCCGTGATGCGCAGACACTTCCAGTACCGGATAACCCAAGGTGCGATAGACCGCCAGCAGCGCATTCAGCGCGGGGGCGTTCTGCTCGTCGATCAGGTCCGCCTTGTTGAGCAGCAACAGCGGATGAATCCCGGCGTGCTCGGCAGCGACCAGATAACGGTCGATGAGGTTGGCATGCGGCTCGGGCATCGGTGCAAAGACAATCACGATCAGGTCGACGTTGGCTGCGACAGGCTTGAGCTGGCCACGGGAGTCCGGGCGGCGCAGTTCGGTGGTGCGCGGCAATTGCGCGACGATCACACCGATGCCCTGATTGCCAGCACGCCACACAACACGGTCGCCAGTCACCAGGGCGGGCAGGTTGGCGCGCAGGTGGCAGCGAAATACCTTGCCGATGTCTTCGCCTTCCTGGGCCTCGACTTCGACCTGTACGCCGAAGTGCGCGATTACCAGGCCGGTTTGCTCGGGGCCGAGGTCGCCGCCTTCGAGTGTTTCGAGTGTTACGGACTCGCGTTTTGCCGCACGGGCAGCGCGCTCGCCCTGAATTTTTTCGATGCGCCAGTTCTGACGACGATTGAGTTGGCGTTTGGCCATGGGTGTTCCGATGTGATGTAACCGATGAATTAAGCAGTACGTTTGATCGGCAGGAGTCTAGCACGGCAGGGTGAGCTAAACTGCGCGCCTACGCTGAGGAGTCGACACATGCAGAACAAGCAGAACCTGATCTGGATCGATCTGGAAATGACCGGTCTGGACCCTGATACCGATGTCATCATCGAAATGGCTACGATCATCACCGATAGTGAGCTGAACACGCTGGCCGAAGGGCCGGTGATCGCAGTGCACCAGAGCGACGAGACGCTGGCGAAAATGGACGAGTGGAACACCCGCCAGCACGGCGGCTCGGGCCTGACCCAGCGCGTGCGTGAAAGCACCATCAGCATGGCTGAAGCCGAAGCGCAGACCCTTGAGTTCATCAAGCTGTGGGTGCCCGAGCGCAGTTCGCCGATCTGCGGCAACAGCATCTGCCAGGATCGTCGCTTTCTGTATCGCCACATGCCGACGCTGGAAAACTACTTTCACTACCGCAACCTGGACGTCTCGACCCTCAAGGAACTGGCGGCTCGCTGGTCTCCCGAGCTCAAGTTCAAGAAAGGCAGCACGCACCTGGCGCTGGATGACATCCGTGAGTCAATTGCCGAGCTGCGTTTTTATCGCGAGCATTTCATCAAGGTGTGATCGTTTGAAAGCAGGGGCCTGATGCGCGCTGAATAATCTTTGTTGCACCCTTTCAGTGCGCAGGTCTGCTGGTTAGACTGCGCGCCTTTGTCGCAGAGTCGCCGCCATGTTGCTGATGCTTTATCTGATCGCCATCACCGCTGAAGCCATGACCGGCGCGCTGTCGGCCGGGCGGCGCGGGATGGATTGGTTCGGCGTGGTACTGATCGCCTGCGTGACTGCGCTGGGTGGCGGCTCGGTGCGCGATGTGTTGATCGGCCACTACCCGCTGACGTGGGTCAAGCACCCGGAATACCTGATGCTGACCAGTGTGGCGGCGTTGGTGACGATCTTCATTGCCCCGTTGATGCGTCACCTGCGTTCGCTGTTTCTGGTGCTCGATGCGCTGGGGCTGGTTGCGTTTACCTTGATCGGCTGCATGACCGCGCTCGAAGCCGGACATGGGCTGGTGATCGCGTCGGTGTGCGGCGTCATCACGGGGGTATTCGGCGGCATCCTGCGCGATATTTTCTGCAACGACATCCCGCTGATCTTCCGCCGCGAACTCTACGCCAGCGTGTCGTTTTTGGCCGCGTGGTGTTTTCTGCTGTGTCAGTACCTGCAACTGCCGAACGAACAGGCCGTGCTGATCACCCTGTTCGGCGGCTTGCTGCTGCGCCTGTTGGCCATCCGCTTCCGCTGGGAAATGCCCAAGTTTGTCTATAAAGACGAGCCCTGAAGCTTGTGGGAGCGAGCTTGCTCGCGAAGAGGCCAGCAAACGCGCTGCCAATTTAAAGCGTCGCAACACCATGCCGCCGCAACGCCCATTCCACATGCTCCTTGACCAGTTCCGACGGATAGTCGCGCCGCGCTTGCAGGGCCTCGATCACCGGAATAGTGGAGGGCGCATTGCCCAAGCCGACGGCCAGGTTGCGCAGCCAGCGTTCGTACCCGGCGCGGCGCAGGGGGGAGCCTTCGGTGTTGCCAAGGAATGTGTCTTCATCCCATAAAAACAGCTCGGCCAGCCCGGCATTGTCCAGATTGTGACGCGGCTGGAAGTCACGCTGGTCGGTCGGGCGGGCGAAGCGGTTCCACGGGCAGACGATCTGGCAATCGTCACAGCCAAATACGCGGTTACCAATCAACGGCCGCAGCTCTTCGGGAATCGCGGTTTTAAGCTCGATGGTCAGGTAGGAAATACAGCGTCGTGCGTCCAGCACGTAAGGGCCGACAAACGCCGCAGTCGGGCAGATGTCCAGGCAGGCCGTGCAGCGCCCGCAGTGTTCCGTCGCGTGGGGCGCATCGACCGGCAGCGGAATATCGACGAACAGCTCGCCCAGAAAAAAGAAACTCCCCGCCTTGCGATTGAGCACCAGCGTGTTCTTGCCGATCCAGCCCAGCCCGGCCTGTTCGGCGATGGCCTTTTCCAGCACCGGAGCGCTGTCGACGAAGGCACGAAAACCAAACGGGCCGATGGCCTGCTGAATGCGCTCGGCCAGTTGCTGGAGACGCTTGCGGATCAGCTTGTGGTAATCGCGGCCCAGGGCATAGCGTGACACGTAGGCTTTTTCCGACTCCGTCAGACGCTGGGCCATCTCGCTGTCGCCCGGCAGGTAATCCATGCGCAGTGACACCACGCGCAGCGTTCCCGGCACCAGCTCATCCGGGTGGGAACGTTTGCTGCCATGGGCTGCCATATAGTCCATTTCACCGTGATAACCCGAGTCGAGCCAGCGTTGCAGGTGCTGCTCGTGCTCTGCCAGGTCCAGACCGCTGATCCCGACGTCCTGAAAGCCCAGCTCACGCCCCCACGCCTTGATCGACAGGGCAAGGGTGGCAAGGTCATCGGAAGTGGGACGTTCAACAGTAATAGCGGACATGCGCAGAGAGAAACCGGGGCCAAGGTGCGTATAATTCTGCCAGACATCGGAGCCCATAGACGCATGTTCGACACTAAACCTCATTTACCCGACGCGCTGTACAGCGCGGCGCAGGTCCGCGACCTCGACGCGCGGCTGATTGCCGCCGGTACGCCGGGTCTGGAACTGATGCAGCGCGCGGCCCATGCCACCTGGCGTGCAATACGTCGGCGCTGGCCGGAGGTGAACGAACTGACCGTGCTGGCCGGGCGTGGCAAGAATGCAGGTGACGGGTATCTGGTGGCGGCGCTGGCGCACAAGGCTGGCTGGCAGGTCAACGTGCTGGCAGTCGGTGCGCCGGACGCGCTGACTGGCGATGCGGCATCAGCTTATGCCATGGCTTCGGACGTGACTGTTCAGCCTTGGGCCGGACAGCAGCTGAAGGGCGTGCTGCTCGATGCGTTGCTTGGCACCGGGCTCAACGGTGAAGTGCGCGAGCCTTATCGTTCGGCCATCGACGCAATCAATGCCAGCGGTCTGCCAGTCGCAGCGGTGGACGTCCCGTCAGGCCTGAGCGCAGACACCGGACAGTCCCTTGGCGTTTCAGTGCGTGCCAATCTGACGGTGACCTTCATCGGTCTGAAAACAGGACTGCTGACTGGTGAAGCGGCAGATCAGGT
Organism: Pseudomonas cannabina; assembly: GCF_900100365.1. NCBI lineage: Bacteria > Pseudomonadati > Pseudomonadota > Gammaproteobacteria > Pseudomonadales > Pseudomonadaceae > Pseudomonas > Pseudomonas cannabina. The sequence continues at coordinate 5,203,932 of NZ_FNKU01000001.1, forward strand.
CGGTGAGCTGGTTTTTGACGATTTGCAGGCCGATCCCGCCTTGGTTGCGCAGACACCTACCAGCGCGAAACGTCTTGATACACACAATTTGCCGTCTTTGGCAGCACGTCCGCGTACCGCTCATAAAGGCATGTTCGGGCGAGTGCTGGTCATTGGTGGCGACTACGGCTTCGGCGGCGCTGCCCTTCTTAGCGCCGAAAGCGCGTTGCGCAGCGGTGCAGGCATGCTCACCTTGGCGACCCGTGCCGAACACATCCAGGCGGCGTTGACGCGCATGCCGGAAGTCATGAGCGCCGCAATCCGCTCGGCAAACCAACTGATGGCGCTGATCGAGCCTGCCAGCGTGCTGGTGGTAGGGCCGGGTCTGGGTCAGGCCAGTTGGGGGCGCAGCCTGTTATCCGCCGCCGCCAACGCGGATCGGCCGCAAGTCTGGGATGCCGACGCGCTGAACATGCTGGCCGCCGGGCAGGTGAGTCTGCCCGCAAACAGCGTCATCACGCCACATCCGGGTGAAGCAGCGCGCCTGCTGGGCGTGGGTATCAAGGATATTCAGGCGGATCGCCTCGCGGCTGCGCGCACACTGGCGCGCAAATTCAAGACGGTATGTGTCCTCAAGGGCTCCGGCAGCCTGATCGCCGATGCGCACGGTCAGCTCGCGTTGTGTGATCGCGGCCATCCTGCGATGGCGACTGCCGGGCTGGGTGACGTGCTCGCCGGCCTGATCGGCGCGCTGATGGCGCAGCATTTAACGCCTTTCGACGCGGCTTGTCTGGCCGTGTGGTTGCACGCGAGTGCCGGTCAGAACGTGGGTGAAACCGGTCGAGGGCTGGCCGCCAGCGATATTATTCCCGCCATTCGTCAGTTATTGGAGGAGCTGCAACCGTGTCTGATTTAACGCTGCATGTGGTTGGCGAAGAGGCGATGATGCATTTTGGTGCGCGCCTTGCGGAGGTCACCGAGGGCAAAGGTGTCATCTTTCTCGACGGCGATCTGGGCGCCGGGAAAACCACCCTTTCGCGGGGCATGATTCGCGGGTTCGGGCACGCCGGGGCTGTCAAGAGCCCGACTTTCACGCTGGTCGAACCCTACGAAATCGACGCGGTAAGGGTCTTTCACTTCGACCTGTATCGGCTGGTCGATCCAGAAGAGCTTGAGTTCATGGGGATGCGTGATTATTTCGACGGCGAGGCACTTTGTCTGATTGAATGGCCCCAACGCGGTGCAGGCTTTTTGCCAAAGCCCGACCTGACCATTACCATTGGCCCGCACGGCGAAGGTCGGTCTGTCGTTTTGAGCCCGCTGGGCTCGCGTGGCGAACGCTGGTGTGCCACTTTGGCTTTGGAATTCAAATAGATATGGGGTTAGGTATGCGCATGCGCGCGCTGGTTACTGTAGTTGGTCTGCTGTTGATGGCCCTGGCTGTCGAGGCGGTTGCCGCTACGCAAGTACGAAGTGTCCGCTTATGGCGAGCGCCGGATAACACACGTCTGGTCTTTGACCTGTCGGGGCCGGTGCAACACAGCCTGTTTACCCTGACTTCGCCCGACCGTCTGGTGATCGATATCAATGGTGCGACGCTCGGCGGACCCCTGAACGTGCCGACCGCCAATACTCCGATCAGCAGCATGCGCTCTGCGCAGCGCATGCCGACCGATCTGCGCGTGGTCATCGACCTCAAAAAAGGCGTAACCCCGAAGAGCTTCACGCTCGCGCCGAACCAGCAATACGGCAACCGTCTGGTAGTCGACCTGTTCGATAACGCCGCCGATGCCAACCCGACGACGCCAGTGATCCCGGACACCGCCGCCAATACGGCACCGGCGGTTCCGGTCAGCCCTGCCAAACCTGAAATCAAATTGACCCCGGTGCCTAACGGCAAGCGCGATATCGTGATCGTGATCGATGCCGGGCACGGTGGTGAAGACCCGGGCGCCTCGGGCGGCGCGGGTCAGAAAGAGAAAAACGTGGTGCTGTCGATTGCCAAGGAACTTCAGCGCCAGGTCAACGCTGAAAAAGGCTATCGCGCCGAGCTGACGCGAACCGGGGATTACTTCATCCCGCTGCGCAAACGTACCGAGATTGCCCGCGCCAAGGGCGCAGACCTGTTCGTTTCCATTCACGCCGACGCGGCACCGTCTTCCGCTGCATTCGGTGCATCGGTGTTTGCCCTCTCGGATCGTGGTGCTACCTCCGAAACCGCGCGCTGGCTGGCGGACAGTGAAAACCGTTCCGACCTGATCGGTGGTGCCGGTGCGGTCAGCCTCGATGACAAGGACCGCATGCTCGCAGGTGTGCTGCTGGACTTGTCCATGACCGCCTCGCTGTCGTCGAGCCTGAACGTCGGCCAGAAAGTGTTGAGTAATATCGGCCGGGTCACTTCGCTGCACAAGGCTCGCGTCGAGCAGGCAGGGTTCATGGTACTCAAGTCGCCGGACATCCCGTCGATTCTGGTGGAAACCGGCTTTATCTCCAACGCCAACGAAGCCAACAAGCTTGGCTCTGCGTCGCACCAGCAGGCGCTGGCGCGTTCAATCACTTCCGGCGTGAAGCAGTTCTTCCAGCAGAACCCGCCGCAGGGCACTTACATTGCCTGGTTGCGTGATAACGGCAAGCTGGCCCAAGGCCCGCGTAACCACGTGGTTCGCTCTGGCGAAACCCTGGCCATGCTCGCAGCACGCTATGACATGAACATCGCCACCCTGCGCAGTGCCAATAATCTGAAAACCGATGAATTGAAAATCGGCCAGGACCTGCGTATTCCGAGTTCCGAGGTTGCTACACAGTAATGACCGATCTTCTGCTTGACGGCGCCGAAGCCGATAACGCCCGGACGGGCTTGAACGCCGCACGTATCGAATTGCTTAGTCCGCGTCTGGCCAACCAGATCGCTGCGGGTGAGGTGGTCGAGCGCCCGGCGTCGGTGATCAAGGAACTGCTGGAAAACAGCCTCGATTCTGGCGCGCGGCGCATTGACGTCGATGTCGAGCAGGCGGGCATCAAGCTGCTGAAAGTACGTGACGACGGCGGCGGTATCTCTTCGGATGATCTGCCGCTGGCTCTGGCGCGACACGCGACCAGCAAGATTCGAGACCTGGAAGACCTTGAGCGGGTGATGAGCCTGGGCTTCCGGGGCGAGGCGCTGGCGTCGATCAGCTCGGTAGCGCGCCTGACACTGACCTCGCGTACCCGCAACGCCGATCAAGCCTGGCAGGTTGAAACCGAAGGTCGCGACATGGCTCCGCGCGTGCAGCCAGCGGCGCATCCAGTGGGCACCTCGGTAGAAGTGCGCGACCTGTTCTTCAACACGCCCGCCCGGCGCAAATTTCTCAAAGCCGAGAAAACCGAATTCGATCACTTGCAGGAAGTCATCAAGCGCATGGCGCTGGCGCGTTTCGATGTCGCTTTCCATTTGCGCCACAACGGCAAAACCGTGCTCAGCCTGCACGAAGCGCATGACGACACCGCCAGAGCGCGTCGTGTCTCGGCCATCTGTGGGCCGGGCTTTCTGGAGCAGGCGCTGCCTATCGAGATCGAGCGCAACGGTCTGCATTTGTGGGGCTGGGTCGGGCTGCCGACCTTCTCGCGCAGTCAGGCCGATCTGCAATATTTCTTCGTGAATGGCCGTGCCGTGCGCGACAAGCTGGTCGCTCATGCCGTGCGGCAGGCGTATCGCGACGTGCTGTTCAATGGCCGTCATCCGACCTTCGTACTGTTTTTTGAAGTCGATCCCGCTGCCGTCGACGTCAACGTTCACCCGACCAAGCATGAAGTGCGCTTCCGTGACGGGCGCATGGTGCATGATTTTCTGTATGGCACCTTGCACCGTGCGTTGGGTGATGTGCGTCCTGAAAATCAGCTGGGTGGCAGCGTACCGGTTGCCGTCGAGCCCCGACCAACCGGGCCGGAAGCGGGCGAATTCGGGCCGCAGGGCGAAATGCGTCTGGCCAACAATGTGCTGGAGCAGCCGCAGGGCGAAGCTTTCGCGCGGCCAGCTGGCGGCGGGGCCGGTAGCGGCTATCAATACCAGTATTCGCCACGGCCCACGACGGGCGTGCCGGTTGCCGAAGCGCAGAGCGCCTATCGCGAGTTTTTCGCGCCGTTGCCCAGTGCCGCGCCTTCATCATTGCCAGCGTCAGAGAGCGACATTCCACCGTTGGGCTATGCACTGGCGCAGCTCAAAGGCATCTACATTCTGGCTGAAAACGCCCAGGGTCTGGTGCTGGTCGATATGCATGCGGCCCACGAGCGAATCATGTATGAGCGCTTGAAAATCGCCATGGCCAACGAAGGTCTGAGCGGCCAGCCGCTGTTGGTGCCTGAGTCCCTCGCGGTCAGCCAGCGCGAAGCGGATTGCGCCGAAGAACACATTGCGACGTTCCAGCGGCTGGGTTTCGAGCTTCAGCGGCTGGGCCCGGAAACCCTGGCAATCCGGCAGATTCCGGCCTTGCTCAAACAGGCCGAAGCCAATCGGCTGGTCAGCGATGTGCTGGCAGACCTGATGGAATATGGCACCAGCGACCGGGTGCAGGCGCACATGAACGAGTTGCTCGGCACCATGGCCTGCCACGGCGCGATCCGCGCCAACCGGCGGCTGGCCATTCCGGAAATGAACGCTCTGCTGCGCGACATGGAAAACACCGAGCGCAGCGGACAATGCAACCACGGTCGTCCCACCTGGACCCAGATGGGCCTGAGTGACCTGGATAAATTATTCCTGCGCGGTCAATGAATGAATGCTTTACCTCCGGCCATCTTTCTCATGGGGCCTACCGCTGCAGGCAAGACCGACCTTGCCATCGAGCTGAGCAAAGTCCTGCCCTGCGAACTGATCAGCGTCGATTCGGCACTGGTTTATCGCGGCATGGACATTGGCACCGCCAAGCCGTCCAGGGCGCAGCTGGCGGAATTTCCGCATCGGCTGATCGACATTCTCGACCCCGCGCAAAGCTATTCCGCCGCTGACTTCCGCACCGACGCGCTGGCCGCCATGGCGGAAATCACCGCACGCGGAAATATTCCTTTGCTGGTCGGCGGCACTATGTTGTATTTCAAGGCTCTATTGGACGGATTGGCTGATATGCCGGCCGCCGATGCAGAGGTTCGGGCGCAGCTTGAAGCCGATGCGCAAGCCTTTGGCTGGCAGTCGTTGCACGATCAATTGGCGCTGGTCGACCCGGTGTCGGCGGCACGTATTCATCCCAACGATCCGCAACGTCTGATCAGGGCGCTGGAGGTTTATCGCGTCAGCGGAATGAGCATGACCGCACACCGCGAGCAACAAACTGCGCAAAGTACTGAAGCAGCCGCATCAGGGCAGCAGCAATTGCCCTATACTGTCGCGAACCTTGCCATCGCTCCGGCTGATCGCAAGGTGCTACACCAGCGTATCGCGTTGCGTTTTGAGCAAATGCTGGATCAGGGGTTTCTGGACGAAGTACTGGCATTGCGCTCGAGAGGCGACCTGCATGCAGGGTTGCCATCGATAAGAGCAGTCGGTTATCGCCAGGTCTGGGATCACCTGGATGGAAAACTGACGCGGGATGAAATGCAGGAACGGGGCATCATTGCTACGCGTCAACTGGCCAAGCGGCAATTCACCTGGCTACGCAGCTGGGAAGATCTACACTGGCTCGACAGTCTGGCCAGCGACAATCTGCCACGTGCCTTGAAATACCTGGGATCGGTCTCCATATTGGGCTGAGTCCCTGCAATAGCCGTCTATCCTTGGGGGGTGGCCGGTCAAGCCAATCGAATTCGATTTATTATTTTATTGATCCTTAAAGGAGTGAGGCACATGTCAAAAGGGCATTCGCTACAAGACCCTTACCTGAATACCTTGCGTAAAGAGAAGGTCGGGGTATCGATCTATCTGGTCAACGGTATCAAGCTGCAGGGTACGATCGAGTCTTTCGACCAGTTCGTCATTTTGCTGAAGAACACGGTCAGTCAGATGGTCTACAAACACGCTATTTCCACCGTCGTACCGGTTCGTCCGATCCGCCTGCCAAGCGCTACCGACGCTGACGGTGCGGACGCCGAGCCAGGTAACGCCTGATAGGAGTCTGCCTTGTTCTTTGAGCGCCACAGTGGTGGTGAACGTGCCATTCTCGTTCATCTGGATGGTCAGGACCCTGAGGCGCGCGAAGATCCGCAGGAGTTTCAGGAGCTGGCCATTTCGGCCGGTGCCGATACCGTTGCGTTTATCAACGTGCCGCGTCATCGTCCATCGGCCAAATACCTGATTGGCTCTGGCAAGGTCGAGGAGCTTCGCGACCAGGTCAAAGCCGAACAGGCTGATCTCGTGATATTCAATCACACCCTCACGCCCAGTCAGGAACGTAACCTCGAACGCGTTTTCGAGTGTCGCGTGCTTGATCGTACCGGCCTTATTCTCGATATTTTCGCCCAGCGGGCGCGTACTCACGAAGGCAAGCTGCAGGTCGAACTGGCCCAGCTTGAGCACATGAGCACCCGTCTGGTCCGCGGCTGGACTCACCTTGAGCGTCAGAAAGGGGGTATCGGCCTGCGCGGTCCGGGGGAAACCCAGCTCGAAACCGACCGTCGTCTGCTGCGGGTGCGCCTGCGTCAGATCAAAGGCCGGCTCGAGAAGGTTCGCAGCCAGCGTGACCAGGCCCGTCGCGGGCGGCGTCGTGCCGATATTCCTTCGGTGTCGCTGGTGGGTTACACCAACGCCGGCAAATCGACGCTTTTCAACTCGATCACCGATTCGGACGTGTTTGCGGCCGATCAGCTGTTCGCCACACTCGATCCGACCCTGCGCCGTCTGCAGCTCGATGACCTCGGTCCTATCGTGCTGGCCGACACCGTGGGCTTCATTCGTCATTTGCCGCACAAGCTGGTTGAAGCTTTTCGTGCGACGCTTGAAGAGTCGAGCAACTCCGATCTGCTGCTGCACGTCATCGACTCTCACGAGCCGGACCGCATGTCGCAGATCGAGCAGGTCATGGCCGTGCTTGGCGAGATCGGTGCCGAGGGCTTGCCGATCCTCGAGGTCTATAACAAACTCGATCTGCTGGAAGGGGTAGAGCCCCAGATACAGCGCGATGCCGATGGCAAGCCGCAACGTGTCTGGCTGTCTGCCCGTGATGGACGAGGACTGGATCTGCTCAAGCAGGCCGTTGCCGAGCTGCTGGGTGATGATCTGTTTGTCGGCACTCTGCATTTGCCTCAGAATCTTGCCCGGTTGCGTGCCCAGTTTTTCGAACTGGGTGCGGTGCAGAGCGAGACGCATGATGAAGAGGGTGCCAGCTTGCTCGCGGTGCGAATACCGCGCGTTGAACTCAATCGTCTGGTGAGTCGCGAAGGATTGCAGCCGCTGGAGTTCATCGAGCAACACACTTTGCAATAAAAGCACGGGAAAGCCTTTGTACGGTCTTCCCGGGCATTCTGTAGCATTGGTCGGCGCGCCGCGGGCGCGTCTTTGCTTTATCAGATGGAGAGCGCTATGGCTTGGAATGAGCCGGGTGGCAACTCGAATAATCAAGATCCCTGGGGTGGCAAACGCCGTGGCGGCGACCGCAAGGGGCCACCTGATCTCGACGAAGCCTTCCGAAAGCTGCAGGAAAGCCTGAAGGGGCTGTTCGGCGGCGGAAACAAACGCGGCAGTGATGGCGGCGGCAGCGGCAACGGCGGCAGCTCGGGCAAGGGCGGTGGTCTTGGCCTGCTCGGCATCGGCCTGGTCGTACTCGTCGCTTTCTGGCTTTACAGCGCGATCTATGTCGTTGACGAGCAAGAGCAGGCTGTCGTGCTGCGTTTCGGTCAGTACCACGAAACCGTGGGGCCGGGCCTCAACATCTATTTCCCGCCGTTCGACAGCAAGTACATGGAAAACGTGACGCGCGAGCGTGCCTACACCAAGCAGGGCCAGATGCTCACCGAAGACGAGAACATCGTCGAAGTGCCGCTGACCGTGCAGTACAAGATCAGCAACCTGAAAGACTTCGTACTGAACGTCGATCAGCCTGAGATCAGCCTGCAACACGCGACTGAAAGCGCGCTGCGTCATGTCGTGGGTTCCACGGCAATGGATCAGGTGCTGACCGAAGGGCGTGAGCTGATGGCGAGCGAAATCAAGGAGCGCCTGCAACGCTTCCTCGACACCTACGGCACCGGCATCACCGTGACCCAGGTGAACGTGCAAAGCGCCGCGGCGCCGCGTGAAGTTCAGGAAGCCTTCGACGACGTGATCCGCGCCCGTGAAGACGAGCAACGTGCCCGCAACCAAGCTGAAAGTTACGCCAACGGCGTGATTCCGGAAGCTCGTGGTCAGGCCCAGCGTATCCTCGAAGATGCCAACGGCTATCGTGATGAAGTGGTGTCGCGTGCCAAGGGTGAGGCTGATCGCTTTACCAAACTGGTTGCCGAATATCGCAAGGCACCTGAAGTCACTCGCCAGCGTCTGTATCTGGACACCATGCAGGAAGTCTTCAGCAATACCAGCAAGGTTCTCGTGACCGGTGACAAAGGGCAGAACAACCTGCTTTACCTCCCGCTCGACAAGATGATCGAGAGCAGCCGCAGCAGTACCACCAATGGCTCCAGTGCTGGCACGTCATCTCAGGCCAATACTGATGCAGCCACGCGAGTGACCGATACTCAGCAGCGCGGTGAAGTACGTACCAGGGAGACTCGCTGATGAGTAACAAATCGCTGATCACCCTCATTGTCGGTGTGGTCCTGGCAGTCATTGCCTGGAACAGCTTCTACATTGTGTCCCAGACAGAACGTGCGGTCCTGCTGCAATTCGGTCGTGTGGTCCAGGCGGATGTTCAGCCGGGTCTGCATGTGAAGGTTCCTTACGTGAACCAGGTGCGCAAGTTCGACGGACGTTTGTTGACCCTCGATGCGCCGACCCAGCGTTTTCTGACGCTGGAAAAGAAAGCGGTCATGGTCGATGCCTACGCCAAGTGGCGCGTGAAGGATGCAGAGCGTTTCTATACTGCGACTTCCGGCCTCAAGCAGATTGCCGACGAGCGCCTGTCGCGTCGTCTGGAGTCTGGTCTGCGTGACCAGTTCGGCAAGCGCACCCTGCACGAAGTTGTGTCGGGTGAGCGTGATGCACTGATGTCGGACATCACCGGTTCGCTGAACCGCATGGCCGAGAAAGAGCTAGGCATTGAAGTGGTGGATGTCCGGGTCAAGGCCATCGACCTGCCGAAGGAAGTGAATCGCAGCGTCTTCGAGCGGATGAGCACCGAGCGTGAACGTGAAGCGCGTGAGCATCGCGCCAAGGGTAACGAACTGGCTGAAGGCATTCGTGCCGACGCCGATCGTCAGCGCCGTGTGTTGCTGGCAGAAGCCTATCGTGAGTCCGAAGAGGCTCGTGGTGATGGCGATGCACAAGCTGCCTCGATCTACTCCAAGGCATACGGTCAGGATCAGGAGTTCTATGTGTTCTACCGCAGCCTGCGCGCCTACCGTGAGAGCTTCGCGAACAAGAGCGACGTGATGGTGCTTGATCCGAATAGCGAATTCTTCCGCTATATGGAAAAAGCCAAGCCGTAATCAATCACCCGCCGGGCGGCAAAACCGTCCGGTGGGGTGATCGCACGGTGAAACGTGTGTATCATGCGGCAGCCGGGAAATTCCCGGCTTTTTTGCGTCTGCACGGTTGATTGGCTGCAGCCAGGTCGATCCCGGCAAGCGGCAGGTTTTTCGAGGGAAGTGGTCCGGGGTCTTTCGCGGGCGTTTGTCGTGCGCGTCATACGGCTCACCACTTTCTGCTTCACTCTAGGTCGGCCTCAAGGCTGGCCGCCCGGATCACAGGGGAATGGCGTAATGGCAACGGTTGACCGCTGGCTGCTACCAGATGGCATCGAAGAAGTACTGCCACCAGAAGCGGCGCGCATTGAAGTGGCGCGCCGTCAGGTGTTGGATCTGTTTCAGAGCTGGGGCTATGAATTCGTCGTCACCCCGCATATCGAATATCTGGAGTCCCTGCTGACTGGCGCTGGCTCGGACCTGGATCTGCGTACTTTCAAGGTCATCGACCCGCAATCGGGCCGGCAGATGGGCTTTCGTGCCGACATCACGCCGCAGGTTGCGCGCATCGATGCACACACGCTCAAGCGCGAAGGCCCGAGCCGTCTGTGCTACGCGGGCAGTGTCCTGCACGCCCAGCCGCGTGCGCTGTCTTCATCGCGCAGCCCGATTCAGCTTGGCGCAGAGCTGTATGGCGATGCGAGCCCGAGCAGCGATGTCGAAGTGATCAGCCTGATGCTGGCCATGTTGCAGCTGGCCGAAGTGCCGGATGTGCACATGGACCTCGGGCATGTCGGCATCTACCGTGGGCTGGCGCGTGCTGCCGGGCTGTCGGGTGAAGTCGAACAGCAGCTGTTCGATGCGCTGCAACGCAAGGCTATCGACGAAGTGATTGCCCTGACGGCCGATCTGCCGCAGGAGCTGGCGTCGATGCTGCGCGCGCTGGTCGATCTGTGCGGTGGCCGCGACGTGCTCGATGCTGCGCGTGATCGTCTGGCTGGCGCGCCTGCGCCAGTGTTGGCGGCACTGGATGACCTGTTGGCCATTGCAGACCGTCTCGCCACCCGTTTCCCGCAGTTGCCGCTGTATTTCGATCTCGGTGAGCTGCGTGGCTACCATTACCATACCGGTGTGGTGTTCGCGGTGTTCGTGCCGGGTGTGGGCCAGGCGATTGCCCAGGGCGGTCGTTACGATGACATCGGTGCCGACTTTGGTCGTGCTCGCCCGGCGACCGGCTTTTCCACGGATCTTAAAACCCTGGTGACCCTGGGGCAGGCAGAAATCGTTTTACCGTCCGGAGGCATCTGGGTGCCGGACAGCACAGATGCGGCACTCTGGCAGCGGGTATGCCAGTTGCGCAGCGAAGGTCAGCGTGTGGTTCAGGCTTTGCCTGGGCAGCAGGTGAGCGCGGCGCGTGAAGCCGACTGTGACCGGCAATTGATTCAGCATGGCGAGCACTGGCAGGTAATGCCGCTGGCTTCTTGAGTATTCCTGCCGGCCGCCGCCGGCACCAAGTTTGCGTGAATGAGGACAAGTGTTATGGGTAAGAATGTCGTAGTCCTGGGCACTCAATGGGGTGATGAGGGCAAAGGCAAGATCGTTGATCTGCTGACCGAACATGCTACCGCCGTGGTTCGCTATCAGGGTGGCCACAATGCGGGCCACACCCTGGTGATCGACGGTGAGAAAACCGTATTGCACCTGATTCCGTCCGGTGTACTGCGCGAAGGCGTGCAGTGCCTGATCGGTAACGGTGTGGTGGTTGCTCCCGACGCGCTCCTGCGCGAAATCATCAAGCTGGAAGAGAAAGGCATTCCGGTGCGCGAGCGCCTGCGCATCAGCCCGTCCTGCCCACTGATCCTGTCTTACCACGTCGCGCTGGACCAGGCCCGTGAGAAAGCCCGCGGCGAGTTCAAGATCGGCACAACCGGTCGTGGTATCGGCCCGGCTTACGAAGACAAGGTTGCACGTCGCGGTCTGCGCATCGGTGACCTGTTCCATCGCGAGCGTTTCGCCGCCAAGCTGGGCGAACTGCTCGACTACCACAACTTCGTGCTGGTCAATTACTACAAAGAGCCTGCCATCGACTTCCAGAAGACACTCGACGAGTGCATGGAATACGCTGACATGCTCAAGCCGCTGATGCTCGATGTCACCGCTGCGCTGCATGAAATGCGTCGCGACGGCAAAGACATCATGTTCGAAGGCGCTCAGGGTTCGCTGCTGGATATCGACCACGGTACGTATCCGTACGTGACCAGTTCCAACACCACGGCGGGCGGTATCGCCACCGGTTCCGGCTTCGGTCCGATGTACCTGGATTACATCCTGGGCATCACCAAGGCCTACACCACGCGCGTAGGATCGGGTCCGTTCCCGACCGAACTGTTCGACGACGTGGGTGCTTTCCTGGCCAAGCGTGGTCACGAGTTCGGCGCAACTACCGGCCGTGCCCGTCGTTGCGGCTGGTTCGATGCCGTCATCCTGCGTCGCGCCATCGAAATCAACAGCATCTCGGGCCTGTGCCTGACCAAGCTGGACGTGCTCGATGGTCTGGAAACCATCAACATCTGCATCGGCTACGAGAACGAAGAAGGCGCGGTCATCGATGCGCCGACCGATGCTGACAGCTACCTCGGCCTGCGTCCGGTCTACGAGCAGATGCCGGGCTGGAGCGAGTCCACGCTGGGTGCCAAGACCCTCGAAGAACTGCCTGCCGCTGCACGCGCTTACATCAAGCGTGTCGAAGAGCTGGTCGGTGCGCCGATCGACATCATTTCGACCGGTCCTGACCGCAACGAAACCATCGTTCTGCGTCACCCGTTCGGCTGATACGTCACCGGGCTGTGCCAGAAGGGCCGCGTTTAGCGGCCCTTTTTGCGTTCAGCGGCAGGCGCAGCCAATCCGGCAAAAGTGAGACTTGTGTCACGGCACGGCGCTTGCTACAAAGATGACAGAAAAGTGCCATCATTTTAATGGCGCTCATGGTGGAAGGATTCTCCTGTGTCAGCTGTCCTGTCTCTTTTGCAAAGTCGTCTGCTGCGCCCAGTCTTCATTGCACTGGGCATCGCCCTTTTGGTGCAGGTTGTGGTGGCGGTTGCGCTGACCCGAAGCACGGTCTCGGCCCTTGAGGCGGATCTGGCCACTCGCCTTGGGGTAGATTCGCAACATCTTTCCTCCGAGCTTGAGCTGGCGAGTAGCGAAGTGACGTCGAGCCTCGATGCTCTGTCTGCCAGCACCCGGCAACGCCTGAGCGTCGGACTGTCGACGCGCCTCAAAGATGAGCAGGGGCAACTACGAGCCACGCTGGAAAAAGACCTCAGAGAATCCGCCACTGACATGGCCGAATTGCTGGCCGCCGTCGCCCCGCGAGCCATGTGGGATAACGACACACCGACCCTTTCAGAATTTGCGCGGCGCGCCCAGCGCAATCCCAACGTGTTGTTCGTGGTTTATGACGACGCGGCGGGCGAGCACCTCACCCGCTACATGAACCGGGATAACCCGCTGGTCAAGGCGCTGCTGGCCAAGGGTGAAGGCGAGCGGGCGATGGACAAAGTTCTGAACGCTGCGAAAAACGATCCTTCGGTGTATTACGTCGAAGCTTCTATCAGCCCTAACGGTGTGGAAATCGGCAGAGTACGCATGGGCGTGTCCACGGCGACCGTCGAGGAGAACCTGGCAGCGCTGGACAAGCGTTTCGCAACGCTGATCACCAGCGGCGAGCAACTGGTTTCCGGCAGCCTTGCCAGCGCCTCAAAGGACAGCTCGACGGCGCTGCGCACCCGGCTGCAATCCGCTCAGGCCGCAGCGACTGCAATGACCGGCAATACCCGTGTCGCGGTTCAGGATGCGGCTGAAACCTTGCGCTGGCGGATCGGCATGGGCCTGGCGCTGGTGGGGCTGGGTGTTTTGCTATTGCTGGCCGTAGTGCTGGGGCGTCGTGTGGTCAGCAAACTGCATCTGCTGATCGCCGCACTGAATGATCTGGCGGCCGGTGAGGGCGACCTGACCAAGCGCGTCAAGCTGGACAGCAATGACGAAATTGGCGACATGTCGGCGGCGGTCAACCGCTTCATCGACAAGCTGCAACCGATCGTGCGCGAAGCCGGCGAGGTGGCACAGCGCACCGGTGTGGAAATTGGTGCCATGAGCGAGCGCAATGCCGGTGCCGATGCCGCGGCCGAGTTGCAGCGTGACGAAGTGGCGGCCAGTCTGAAGGCGCTGGAGCAGATGGCTGACGAGGCGCAGTCGGAAAGTCATGCGATGCAGGCGGCGTTGCGCCAGGTGATCGACATCAAGCAGGCCACCGACGAAAACACCCGTACTTCCAATCAGGTGGGCGGTCTGATCGAGGCGCTGGCCGGACAGGTCGAGACCGGCGCGCAGGTGATCGAGCGTCTGGCGCAGCAAAGTCAGCAGATTGAAGTCGTGCTGGAAGTGATCCACGGCATTGCCGAGCAAACCAATCTGCTCGCACTGAACGCGGCTATCGAAGCGGCGAGGGCGGGCGAGACGGGCAGGGGCTTTGCCGTGGTGGCCGATGAGGTGCGTGCGCTGGCCAGCAAGACGCAAAGTTCGACCGGCGACATCCAGGAGCACATCGTGGCCTTGCAGCGCGGCGCGAAAGAGGCGGTTGCCGCCATCGGCATTGCCGGTCGTCAGGCCAAGGAAGGTCTGGAAGTGCTGCGCGACAGCGTCAAGCGGCAGCAGACGGTGCAGGCCTCTGTGGAGCAAGTGCACGCGGCCATCGGGCTGGCGACCCAGGCTGCCGTTCATCAGGCCGAAGGTGCGCAGGCGGTACGTGGTCGGGTCGAGGTGATTCACGCTCAGGCCGAGCGTGCTGCCAAGGCAGTGGTGGCGACGACCGCCAGTGGCAAGGTGCTCAATGGGCTGGCAGCACAGTTGAAGGCGAGCCTGGGGCAGTTCCGCGCATGATGCTCTTGTCTGCTGCGTCACCCCTTGGGGCGGCGTGCCTGGGCAAGGCGAAAATATTTTCAAATCCCGAAAAGCACAAAACCGAGCCATTGGCTCGGTTTTGTTTGAATTGGTGCCCAGAAGAAGACTCGAACTTCCACGACCTTGCGGTCACCAGCACCTGAAGCTGGCGTGTCTACCAATTTCACCATCTGGGCAGTATCAGCAGCGTGTACGCCGTTGATGGGGCGCACTATACGGCCATCGTTTTACTCTGTAAACCCCTGTTTTGATTTAATAATCAAAGCCGGAAAATGCAAAAACCCGCTTTCGCGGGTTTTTGTGTGGCTTGAGACTGCTGTAGTCTGTTGCCTGAATTGGTGCCCAGAAGAAGACTCGAACTTCCACGACCTTGCGGTCACCAGCACCTGAAGCTGGCGTGTCTACCAATTTCACCATCTGGGCAGTATCGACAAGCATCAGCCTGTCGATGGCGCGCACTATACGGAGCGCCTTTTGGGCTGTAAACCCCGGCGGTGAAAAAAAGTCCAAAAAAATCGTGGGCAGCGTGTTTCGGGTGTTTCAGCGTGGTAGAACACGCTTTTTGTCGGGTGGTTTGAGCGTGAAATTTCCCGTTTCATGAGGTCTATGCCAAACTAACCCCTATATATACAAGGTGAAAACTATCTAATGGCCGATTGGCAGTCCCTCGATCCCGAGGCCGCTCGTGAAGCGGAAAAATACGAAAACCCTATTCCCAGCCGCGAGCTGATCTTGCAGCACCTTGCCGAGCGCGGTTCGCCGGCCAGTCGCGAGCAACTGGTCGAAGAATTCGGCCTGACCACCGAAGACCAATTCGAGGCTCTGCGCCGTCGCCTTCGTGCGATGGAACGCGACGCCCAATTGATCTACACACGTCGCGGCACCTACGCGCCGGTTGATAAGCTGGACCTGATTCTGGGTCGCATATCCGGCCATCGCGACGGCTTCGGCTTTCTGGTCCCTGATGATGGTTCCGATGACCTGTTCATGAGCCCGGCGCAAATGCGCCTGGTGTTCGACGGTGATCGTGCGCTGGCGCGGGTTTCCGGTCTTGATCGCCGGGGTCGTCGTGAAGGCGTGATCGTCGAAGTGATCTCGCGAGCGCACGAAACCATCGTGGGTCGCTATTTCGAAGAAAGCGGCATTGGCTTCGTTGTTCCGGATAATCCGAAAATCCAGCAGGAAGTGCTGGTCACGCCGGGCCGTAACAACAGCGCCAAGATCGGCCAGTTCGTAGAGGTGAAAATCACCCACTGGCCAACCCCGCGCTTCCAGCCGCAAGGTGACGTGGTCGAAGTGGTTGGCAACTACATGGCGCCGGGCATGGAAATCGACGTCGCGCTGCGCACGTACGACATCCCGCACGTATGGCCTGAAGCCGTCCTCAAGGAGGCTGCCAAGCTCAAGCCGGAAGTCGAAGATAAGGACAAGGAAAACCGCGTCGACTTGCGCCACTTGCCTTTCGTGACCATCGATGGCGAAGACGCTCGCGACTTCGACGATGCGGTTTATTGTGAAGCCAAGCCGGGCAAACTGCGGTTGTTCTCTGGCGGCTGGAAGCTCTACGTGGCAATTGCTGACGTATCGAGCTACGTGAAGATCGGCTCGGCGCTGGATGCTGAATCTCAGGTGCGTGGCAACTCGGTGTACTTCCCCGAGCGCGTCGTACCGATGCTGCCGGAGCAATTGTCCAACGGCCTTTGCTCGTTGAACCCGCATGTCGATCGTCTGGCCATGGTCTGCGAGATGACTATCTCCAAGACCGGCGAGATGACCGATTATGTCTTCTACGAAGGCATCATCCATTCCCATGCCCGCCTGACCTACAACAAGGTCAGCACGATCCTGGAACAGCCGAAAACCGCCGAAGCGAAGAGCTTGCGTGGTGAATACGGCGATGTGGTCCCGCACCTCAAGCAGCTTTATGCCATGTACAAGGTGCTGCTGGGTGCGCGTCATGTGCGTGGTGCGATCGATTTCGAAACTCAGGAAACCCGGATCATCTTCGGTTCCGAGCGCAAGATTGCCGAAATCCGTCCGACTACCCGCAACGATGCTCACAAGCTGATCGAAGAGTGCATGCTGGCCGCCAACGTGGCCACCGCGCAGTTCCTGAAGAAGCATGAAATTCCTGCGTTGTACCGCGTTCACGACGGTCCGCCGCCTGAGCGTCTGGAAAAACTCCGCGCGTTCCTCGGTGAGTTGGGTCTGACCTTGCACAAAGGCAAGGAAGGCCCTACGCCGAAGGACTATCAGGCGCTGCTCGAGACTGTTCGTGATCGCCCGGACTACCACCTGATTCAGACCGTGATGCTGCGTTCGTTGAGCCAGGCGGTGTACAGCTCCGACAATAACGGCCACTTCGGTCTGAATTACGAAGCGTATACGCACTTCACGTCGCCGATCCGTCGTTATCCGGATCTGCTGACCCACCGTGCGATTCGCAGCGTCATCCGTTCCAAGCAGGATACCCCGCACGTCCGCCGTGCCGGTGCTGCAACGATCCCGAAAGCGCGCATCTATCCGTATGACGAAGCGCTGCTCGAACAATTGGGCGAACAGTGCTCGATGAGCGAGCGCCGTGCCGACGAAGCCACGCGTGATGTGGTCAACTGGCTCAAGTGCGAGTACATGAAAGATCGCGTCGGCGAGTCGTTCCCGGGCGTGATCACGGCCGTGACCGGCTTTGGTCTGTTCGTCGAGCTGACTGACATCTATGTCGAAGGTCTGGTCCACGTCACCGCTCTGCCGGGTGACTATTACCATTTCGATCCGCTGCATCACCGCCTTGCCGGCGAGCGCACCGGGCGTAATTTCCGCCTGGGCGACACCGTTGAAGTGCGTGTCATGCGTGTCGATCTGGATGAGCGCAAGATCGACTTTGAAATTTCCGAGACCGCAGCAGCGGCAACTCCGGTCGGTCGCAAGCGTCGGGGTCATGACACTGCGCCACCTGCTGCAGCCACCGCTGAAAAAGCCAAGGCGCCTGCCGCCAAGTCAGGTCGCAGCAAGTCTTCGGCCAAGGAGACCGGTTCCGAAGCGTATCGCCCAGGCGATGCGGCGGCGAAAAACGCAGAAGTGCGTAAAAGTCGCGAACTGAAAAAAGCGCTTTTGGCTGACGCAAAGGGTGGTAGCAAGACGTCGTCGGGAAAGTCTGACAGGTCGGGTTCTGCGCCTTCATCGGACAAACCGGCCAGCAAGCACCGTAAAGGTCCGTCGAAGACGGGCTCCGCGCCGGCTGCAAAAAGCAGTGGCGCTCGTAAACCCAAGGCCAAGTCATGAGTCAGCTGGAAAAAATCTACGGCGTGCACGCCGTAGAAGCTTTGCTTCGTCACCATCCGAAACGCGTCAAGCACATCTGGCTGGCCGAGGGTCGTAACGACCCTCGTGTTCAGACGCTGGTTGCGCTGGCGAGCGAGAATCGTGTGACCATCGGGCAGGCCGAGCGCCGTGAAATGGATGCTTGGGTCGAAGGTGTTCACCAAGGTGTAGTTGCCGACGTCAGCCCGAGTCAGGTCTGGGGCGAGGCGATGCTCGAAGAGCTGCTGGACCGAAGCGAAGGCCCGCCATTGTTGCTCGTGCTCGACGGCGTGACCGATCCGCATAATCTGGGCGCTTGCCTGCGCACTGCCGATGCGGCCGGTGCGCTGGCTGTTATCGTGCCCAAGGACAAGTCGGCAACCTTGACGCCTGCTGTGCGAAAAGTTGCCTGCGGTGCGGCCGAAGTGATCCCGCTGGTGGCCGTGACCAACCTGGCGCGTACGCTGGAAAAGCTTCAGCAGCGCGGCTTGTGGGTGGTCGGTACGGCAGGCGAGGCCGAGGTCGAGCTGTATCAGCAGGATCTGACCGGCCCGACGATCATCATCATGGGCGCGGAAGGCAAGGGCATGCGTCGCCTGACCCGCGAGCACTGCGATTACCTGGTGCGCCTGCCGATGGCGGGCAGCGTCAGCAGCCTTAACGTGTCGGTCGCGACCGGTGTGTGTCTGTTCGAAGCGCTGCGTCAGCGCTCCGCGAAACGGAAGTCCTAAGTGGTTTAGCTGCACGCTGCAAGTGGAAAGCCTCAAGCCAGAAGCGGATTGTTTTTGCTTGCAGCTTTCCACTTGTGGCTTGCAACTGGCTTCCCTTTGTAGCTTTCCACTTGCAGCTTGCAGCTGCCTTCTCTACACTTGCGCCCCTTGCTGTCACGGCAGGCGCGAACGTGCCTGTCCCTGAGCAAGACCAACAGTGTCATTCACTCCTTGTCTGACCGCTATTTGAGCGGCAGGCTACAACCCGTAAGGAGCATTCATGCGTCATTACGAAATTATCTTTTTGGTCCACCCGGATCAAAGCGAGCAAGTCGGCGGCATGGTAGAGCGTTACACCAAGCTGATCGAAGAAGACGGCGGCAAAATCCACCGTCTGGAAGATTGGGGCCGTCGTCAACTGGCTTACGCAATCAACAATGTTCACAAGGCTCACTACGTGATGCTGAACGTTGAGTGCACTGGCAAGGCTCTGGCCGAGCTGGAAGACAACTTCCGTTACAACGATGCTGTGATCCGTAACCTGGTCATCCGTCGCGACGAAGCCGTAACTGGCCAGTCCGAGATGCTCAAGGCTGAAGAGAACCGCAGTGAGCGCCGTGAGCGTCGTGACCGTCCTGAGCACTCCGACAGCGCCGATGGCGATGACGGCGACAACAGCGACGTTAGCGATAACGCTGACGAGTAATCCACGGACCTTTTGAGGAGCCAATTACATGGCACGTTTCTTCCGTCGTCGTAAATTCTGCCGCTTCACCGCTGAAGACGTCAAAGAGATCGATTACAAAGATCTCAACACTCTGAAAGCCTACGTATCCGAGACCGGCAAAATCGTTCCAAGCCGTATCACAGGTACCAAAGCACGTTATCAGCGTCAGCTGGCCACCGCTATCAAGCGTGCCCGCTTCCTGGCCCTGCTGGCCTACACCGACAGCCACGGCCGCTGAGACCAGGTAGTCGACAAAACGTAACAAAGGATAAAAGCATGCGTGCCCTGGCTGAATTCATCATGCGCGGCCGTATGCAGGCCACTCTTGTAGTGGCTGGATGTGCGGCATTGCCGCTGTTGTTCTGGTTGAGTGCTGCCGCAGGGTGCCTTGTGCTCCTGCGACGCGGGTTCAGTGATGCCGTTGGTGTCCTGGCCTGGGCTCTGCTGCCGGCTTTGGTCTGGTGGTATTTCGGCGAACCTCGTACAGCCATGGTGCTGGCCGGTTCGCTGGGTTTGGCAATGGTTTTGCGTGCCAGCGAGTCCTGGGTCCGCGTGCTGCTGGTCAGCGTAGCGTTGGGTGTGGTGTATGCAGTCATTCTGGGCACGGTTTTTCGCGAACCTCTGGAAGCAATGTCGCAGGAGTTGCAGAAACATCTGCCGACAATGCTGGCCGGGCTCTACGAGCAGATGAACGTAGAAGAGCGAGCGCGCCTGGGAGCACTGATTGCCCCTGTCCTGAATGGCCTGATAGCGGCTGTGTTGCAAATCGTCAGTGTGTTGTGCCTGCTTCTTGGGCGGTACTGGCAAGCGATGTTGTACAACCCTGGCGGTTTCGGGCGTGAATTTCGCGCCGTGAAGCTTCCGCTGGTGGCTGCGTTGGTGCTTTTGGTGTGCATGCTGGTGGGGCCGAATTTCGGTCCGCAGATAGCGATGCTGACACCGCTGTGCAGCGTACCGCTGGTGTTCGCCGGGCTGGCTCTGATTCACGGTCTGGTTGCTGAAAAGCGCCTGTCCCGTTTCTGGCTGGTAGGGATGTACATAACGCTGCTGGTGTTCATGCAGCTGATTTATCCGTTGCTCGTGGTAATTGCCATTGTCGACAGCCTGATTGATTTTCGCGGTCGCCGGGGTTCGAAAGATTCCGGCAATGGTCCTGCGAACGGTGAAGGTTAAAAGTTAAGAGGATTTCCACATGCAACTGATCCTTCTGGAAAAAGTCGCCAACCTGGGCAACCTGGGCGACAAAGTAAACGTTAAGGCCGGTTACGGTCGTAACTACCTGCTGCCTTACGGCAAAGCAACCGGTGCAACCGCTGCCAACGTGGCTGCGTTTGAAGAGCGTCGTGCCGAGCTGGAAAAACTGGCTGCAGACAAGAAAGCATCTGCCGAAACTCGCGCTGCGCAACTGGCTGAGCTGGAAGTGACTATCACTGCCACCGCTGGCGACGAAGGCAAGCTGTTCGGTTCGATCGGTACTCACGACATCGCTGATGCACTGACCGCCTCTGGCGTTGAAGTTGCAAAAAGCGAAGTTCGTCTGCCGAACGGCACTATCCGCAACGTTGGCGAATTCGACGTAGCCGTGCACCTGCACAGCGACGTAGAAGCGACCGTACGCGTTGTCGTAGTGGCTGCTTAAGCAATACTGAATCGTCTGGCGGCATTGTCGTCAGAGGATTAACATCGGGCACGATCCTGTTTACAGGTCGTGCCCTTTGTCTTTGTGCCATCCCCATTCTGCAAACCCCGAATTAAAGTGGCCATGAACGATATATCCGCCCCCAAGCAATACGATCTGCAAACCGCTGCCCTCAAGGTGCCGCCACACTCCATCGAGGCCGAACAGGCGGTACTCGGTGGCTTGATGCTGGACAACAACGCCTGGGAGCGCGTGCTCGATCAAGTCTCGGATGGTGATTTCTATCGACATGACCACCGCCTGATTTTCCGCGCCATTGCCCGGCTGGCCGATCAGAACAGCCCGATCGACGTGGTCACTCTGGCCGAGCAATTGGACAAGGAAGGGCAGACCTCGCAGGTCGGTGGCCTGGGCTATCTCAGCGAGCTGGCAAAAAACACGCCGTCCGTGGCCAACATCAAGGCCTACGCGCAGATCGTCCGTGCGCGGGCCACGCTTCGCCAACTGATCGGCATCAGTACCGAAATCGCTGACAGTGCGTTCAACCCGGAAGGACGAACCGCCGAAGAGATTCTCGACGAAGCCGAACGGCAGATCTTTCAGATTGCCGAAGCGCGGCCCAAGACCGGCGGCCCGGTCAGCGTCAACGACCTGCTGACCAAAGCCATCGACCGCATCGACACCCTGTTCAACAGCGACAATGCCATCACCGGCCTGTCCACCGGCTACACCGACCTGGACGAAAAAACCAGCGGCCTGCAGCCGTCCGATCTGATCATCGTCGCCGGTCGTCCGTCGATGGGTAAAACCACCTTCGCCATGAACCTGGTCGAAAACGCGGTGTTACGCAGCGACAAGGTGGTTCTGGTCTACTCGCTGGAAATGCCAGGCGAATCGCTGATCATGCGTATGCTTTCGTCGCTCGGTCGTATCGACCAGACCAAAGTGCGCGCCGGTCGTCTGGACGATGATGACTGGCCGCGTCTGACGTCAGCGGTCAATCTGCTCAATGACCGCAAGCTGTTCATCGACGACACTGCGGGCATCAGCCCTTCGGAAATGCGCGCGCGCACCCGGCGGATCGTTCGTGAGCATGGCGAAATCGCCATGATCATGATCGACTACCTGCAATTGATGCAGATTCCGGGTTCCAGCGGCGATAACCGGACCAACGAGATTTCCGAGATTTCCCGCTCGTTGAAAGCGCTGGCCAAAGAATTCAACTGCCCGGTCATTGCGCTGTCGCAGCTAAACCGCTCGCTGGAGCAGCGCCCGAACAAACGCCCGATCAACTCCGACTTGCGGGAGTCCGGAGCGATCGAGCAGGATGCCGACGTCATCATGTTCGTCTACCGGGACGAGGTGTATCACCCGGAAACCGAGCACAAGGGCATTGCCGAGATCATCATCGGCAAGCAGCGTAACGGCCCCATCGGCACCACGCGCCTGGCGTTCATCGGCAAATACACGCGCTTCGAGAACCTGGCACCCGGCAGTTACAACTTCGACGAAGATTGATCTCGCTGTGATCCAGTCAAATCCGACCGCTCCCGTCGGATTTGATCAAAAAATGTGCTATATTCCGCGCCCGCGATTTTTCCACCGTGCAAACGCAGGTCCTGAACATGCAATCAGCCAAGCCGTTATTTGACTATCCCAAGTACTGGGCCGAATGTTTCGGACCAGCACCTTTCCTGCCGATGAGCCGGGAAGAGATGGATCTGCTTGGCTGGGATTCCTGCGACATCATCATTGTCACCGGTGATGCGTACGTCGATCACCCGTCTTTCGGCATGGCAATCATCGGCCGTCTGCTTGAGTCACAGGGCTTTCGGGTCGGGATCATCGCGCAGCCCAACTGGCAGTCCAAAGACGACTTCATGAAGCTCGGCGAGCCGAACCTGTTTTTCGGTGTCGCTGCCGGCAACATGGACTCGATGATCAACCGCTACACCGCCGACAAGAAAATCCGCTCCGACGACGCCTACACGCCCGGCGGCATGGCCGGCAAGCGTCCGGACCGCGCGAGTCTGGTCTACAGCCAGCGCTGCAAGGAAGCCTACAAGCATGTGCCAATCGTGCTCGGCGGCATCGAAGCCTCGCTGCGCCGCATCGCGCACTATGACTACTGGCAGGACAAGATTCGCAACTCGATCCTGATCGACGCCTGCGCCGACATCCTGCTCTACGGCAACGCCGAGCGGGCCATTGTCGAAGTCGCCCAGCGTCTGTCCTATGGCCACAAGATCGAAGACATCACCGATGTGCGCGGCACCGCGTTCATCCGTCGCGATACGCCGCAAGGCTGGTATGAAGTCGACTCGACGCGCATCGATCGTCCGGGCAAGGTCGACAAGATCATCAACCCGTACGTCAACACCCAGGACACCCAAGCCTGCGCCATCGAGCAGGAAAAAGGCAACGTCGAAGACCCGAACGAAGCCAAGGTAGTGCAGATTCTTGCCAGCCCGCGCATGACCCGTGACAAGACGGTCATCCGCCTGCCATCGGTAGAAAAGGTTCGTAACGATGCTGTGCTGTATGCCCACGCCAACCGCGTGTTGCACCTGGAAACCAATCCGGGCAACGCCCGTGCATTGGTGCAGAAGCATGGTGACGTCGACGTCTGGTTCAACCCGCCGCCGATTCCGATGACTACTGATGAAATGGACTACGTGTTCGGCATGCCTTACGCACGCGTTCCGCATCCGTCTTATGGCAAGGAAAAGATTCCTGCTTACGACATGATCCGTTTCTCGGTCAACATCATGCGTGGCTGTTTCGGCGGCTGCACGTTCTGCTCCATTACCGAGCACGAAGGCCGGATCATCCAGAACCGTTCCGAAGAGTCGATCATTCGCGAAATCGAAGAGATCCGCGATAAAGTGCCTGGCTTTACCGGCGTTATCTCCGACCTGGGCGGGCCGACGGCGAACATGTACCGTATCGCCTGCAAAAGCCCGGAAATCGAGTCGGCCTGCCGCAAGCCGTCGTGTGTATTTCCAGGCATCTGCCCGAACCTGAACACCGATCACTCGTCGCTGATTCAGCTGTATCGCAGTGCCCGCGCATTACCGGGCGTGAAGAAGATCCTCATCGCTTCCGGCCTGCGCTACGACCTCGCCGTCGAGTCGCCGGAATACGTCAAGGAGTTGGTGACGCACCATGTTGGCGGCTACCTGAAGATTGCCCCGGAACACACCGAGGAAGGTCCGCTCAACCAGATGATGAAGCCGGGCATTGGCAGCTATGACAAGTTCAAGCGCATGTTCGAGAAGTACACCAAGGAAGCGGGCAAGGAGCAGTACCTGATTCCTTACTTCATCGCCGCCCACCCGGGCACGACAGATGAAGACATGATGAACCTCGCGCTGTGGCTCAAGGGCAACGGTTTCCGTGCGGATCAGGTGCAGGCGTTCTATCCGTCGCCGATGGCAACGGCCACCGCCATGTATCACTCGGGCAAGAACCCGCTGCGCAAGGTCACTTACAAGAGTGACGCCGTCACAATTGTGAAAAGCGAAGAGCAACGTCGCCTGCACAAGGCCTTCTTGCGCTATCACGATCCGAAAGGCTGGCCGATGCTGCGTGAAGCGCTGGAGCGTATGGGTCGTGCCGACCTGATCGGGCCGGGCAAGGACCAACTGATTCCGTTGCATCAGCCTGCTACTGACACTTATCAGAGTGCCCGTCGCAAGAACTCGACGCCCGCCGGTAGCCACAAGGTGGGGAAGACCACGCTGATCCAGACCCAACACACCGGCCTGCCGCCGCGCGGAAGCGACGGCAGCAAGCCGTGGGACAAGCGCGAAGAGGCCAAGGCCGCGGCAATGGCGCGCAACAAACAGGCCGCCAAAGAACGCATGGACGCAGCCAAAGGCAAGGGCCCCAAACCGGCGAAGCGCAAGCCGGTGGTGCCACGCTAACCCGGGGAGTTCTGAGCAGATGCAGAGCGTCGCACGATAATTGAGATTATCGTTCCGCACGCTCCAGCGTCGGAATGCATTGCGTGGCGCTCCGCGTCACAAATCTGCGCCACGCCACGGACCCGAGATCGGACGCAGAGCGTCCAGAACAGCATGCGACGCGGAGCGTCGCACGATAGTTGAAAACCCGCCTGCAACGCGCCGGATGCGTATCCAGACGGCTTCACAATTCTTCACCCCCCCACGCAATCCCTCTGCCACACTGTCTGCCTTATTACTGTGCGACCCTTGCACTGTTCGCTCCGGCTGGCACACTTTTGGTGCCGCGTCTGATCGGGCGGGCAATGCCGATGTCGTTGGCGCATGACTTTGACCGGATGGCATAAGTCTTGCGCGGCTCAATTACCGTTCAGGCTCGCAGGAGGCACGCCGTGTCGATTCATATTGCCTTGCACCACGTCACGCATTACCGCTACGAACGCGCGGTCGAACTGGGTCCTCAGATCGTTCGTCTGCGCCCGGCCGCCCATAGCCGCACCCGCGTGCTGTCTTATTCGCTTAAAGTTTTGCCTGAAAACCACTTCATCAACTGGCAGCAGGACCCTCAGGGTAATTACCTGGCGCGCCTGGTTTTTCCGGAAAAGACCGACGAGTTTCGCGTCGAAGTTGATCTGGTCGCCGAAATGGCGGTGTTCAACCCGTTCGACTTCTTTCTGGAACCCTACGCCGAAAACATTCCCTTCACGTACGCCAGCGAAGAGCAGCGTGAGCTTGCCCCGTATCTCGAAAAGCTGCCGCTGACGCCGAGGTTTCAGGCCTATCTGGACAGCATCAGTCGCGAGCCGATCCCGGCTATCGATTTTCTGGTTGGCCTCAACCAGCGTCTGAGCCAGGACGTGGCTTACCTGATCCGCATGGAACCGGGCGTTCAGACCCCGGAGTTCACGCTGGAAAACGCCTCGGGCTCCTGCCGCGATTCGGCTTGGCTGCTGGTGCAGCTGCTGCGCCATCTCGGCATGGCCGCACGTTTCGTGTCGGGTTATCTGATCCAGCTCAAGGCTGATGTCGAAGCGCTGGACGGGCCTTCCGGCACCGACGTCGATTTCACCGACCTGCACGCCTGGTGCGAGGTGTATTTGCCGGGCGCGGGCTGGGTCGGGCTGGATGCCACTTCCGGGCTGTTCGCAGGCGAAGGGCACATTCCGCTGGCGTGCAGCCCCGAACCGTCTTCGGCCGCGCCGATCAGCGGGTTGGTCGAGCCGTGCGAAACCGAATTCAGCCACGAAATGTCGGTCGAGCGCATTTGGGAGGCGCCCCGCGTCACCAAGCCCTACACCGAAGAACAATGGCAGGACATTCAGGCCCTCGGTCGGCAGATTGACGCCGATTTGCTGCGCGACGATGTGCGCCTGACCATGGGCGGTGAGCCGACATTCGTGTCCATCGATGATCGCGATGGCGCCGAGTGGAACACCGCTGCGTTGGGCCCTCGCAAGCGCGAACTGTCCGCCGAGCTGTTCCAGCGCATGCGCGCGCATTACGCGCCGCTGGGCATCGTGCATTTCGGGCAGGGCAAATGGTACCCGGGCGAGCAATTGCCGCGCTGGTCGCTGAACTGTTTCTGGCGTAAGGATGGCAAGCCGGTCTGGCACAACAACGCGCTGATCGCTGATGAAACGCAGGACTATGGCGCGACCGGCGAACTGGCCGGGCGCTTCCTCGCCAGTGTTGCCGAACGCTTGAAGCTGCCTGGCCGCTTCGTGTTTCCGGCCTACGAAGACAACTTCTACTACCTGTGGCGCGAAGGTGCGCTGCCGGTCAACGTGACCGCCGAAGATTCGCGATTGGGTGATGAGCTGGAGCGTGCGCGTCTGCGCAAGGTCTTCGCGCAAGGTCTGGACAAGATGATTGGCCAGGTGCTGCCGCTGGCCCGCAGCGCAAAAGGTGATAGCTGGCAGAGTGGGCGCTGGTACCTGCGTGACGAACACTGCCGTCTGGTGCCCGGCGATTCGGCACTGGGTTACCGACTGCCGCTGGCCTCGCAGCCGTGGGTCAAGGCGGCGGAGTATCCGTTCATCCATCCGACCGATCACAATCAGGACTTCCCTGAGCTGGCCGACAGCGACTCGCTGACCGCGCAGCTCAAGGCCAGCGAAAGCGACGCCGAGCGTGCGCCGGAGCTTGATGAGTCCGCCGACTGGCTGACCCGCACCGCGCTGTGTGCCGAGGCGCGTGACGGGCGTCTGTACCTGTTCATGCCGCCGCTGCAAAAGCTGGAGGAATACCTTGAACTGGTGGCGGTGATCGAAGCGACCGCCGAAGAGCTGCAATGCCCGATCCTGCTGGAAGGCTACGAGCCGCCGAGCGATCCGCGCCTGTGCAACTTCCGCATTACGCCTGATCCGGGAGTGATCGAAGTCAACGTGCAGCCCTCTGCAAGCTGGGACGAACTGGTCGAACGCACCGAGTTTCTCTACGAGCAGGCGCGTCTCACGCGGCTGACCACCGAAAAATTCATGATCGACGGCCGGCACACCGGCACCGGCGGCGGCAACCACTTCGTGCTCGGCGGGGCGACACCGGCGGATTCGCCGTTCCTGCGTCGCCCGGACCTGCTGCGCAGCCTGCTCAGCTACTGGCACAACCATCCATCGCTGTCGTATCTGTTTTCCGGCTTGTTCATCGGCCCGACCTCGCAAGCACCGCGTATCGATGAGGCGCGCAACGACTCGCTCTACGAAATGGAAATCGCCTTCGCGCAAATGCCCGAGCCCGGCGAAGAAGTCGCGCCGTGGGTAGTCGACCGTCTGCTGCGCAACTTGCTGATCGATGTCACCGGCAACACCCATCGTGCCGAATTCTGCATCGACAAACTGTATTCGCCGGACGGCGCAACCGGGCGTCTGGGCCTGCTGGAGCTGCGCGCCTTCGAGATGCCGCCCCACGCGCGCATGAGTCTTGCCCAGCAATTGCTGCTGCGGGCGCTGGTCGCACGTTTCTGGCGTGAGCCCTACGCACCGGCCAAACTGGCGCGTTGGGGTACGCAGTTGCACGACCGCTTCATGCTGCCGCACTTCATCGAGCAGGATTTTGCCGACGTGGTGGCCGACCTCAACTCGGCGGGATATCCGGTCAAGGCTGACTGGTTTGCCGCGCACCTGGAGTTCCGCTTTCCTAAAGTCGGCGATTACGCGGTCAACGGCATCGAACTGGAGCTGCGTCAGGCACTGGAGCCTTGGCACGTGCTGGGTGAAGAAGGTTCGGCCGGGGGCGCGGTGCGCTACGTCGATTCATCGCTGGAGCGCTTGCAGGTGCATCTCACTGGCCTGCCACCGCAGCGCTATCTGCTGACCTGCAATGGCATCCCGGTGCCGTTGCAGCCCACTGGCCGGGTTGGCGAGTTTGTCGCGGGCGTGCGCTATCGCGCCTGGCAACCGGCCAACTGCCTGCAACCGACCATCGGTGTGCATGCGCCGCTGGTATTTGACCTGCTCGACACCTGGATGCAGCGCTCGCTGGGCGGCTGCGAGTATCATGTCGCCCATCCGGGTGGCCGCAATTACGAAACGTTACCGGTCAACGCCAACGAAGCGGAAAGCCGCCGTCTGTCACGTTTCTTCCGAATCGGCCACACACCCGGCAAACTGGACGTTCCATCGCTCAACATTAACGACGAGCTGCCGATGACGCTGGATATGCGTCTGCATTAAAAGAACAGTGGCTATGTGCGTCAGATGCACACGGATGTGACATCTGACTGCACCACTCTGAAGTCCTTACGTTGCCTGCCGAGCCTTCCATGCCTGACCTGCTTGACCGCTACCCGCTTTCCGAGGGTACCTACCACGAAATGCTCGACGCAGACGGAGCCGTTCGCCCGCACTGGCGTCGCCTGTACGAACACATGCAGCGCAGCACATCGGCGCAATTGATCCAGCGCCAGGCTCTGTTGACCCGCCAGCTTCAGGAAAACGGTGTCACCTACAACGTTTATGCCGACCCCAAAGGCGCAGATCGGCCGTGGGAGCTGGACCTGTTGCCGCACATTATTGCGGCGGATGAATGGCAACACGTCGCGGCAGGGATTGCCCAGCGTGCCCGACTGCTCAACGCCGTGCTCGCCGACCTGTATGGCCCGCAGACCCTGATCGCCAATGGCTTGTTGCCGGCTGAGCTGGTATTTGGCCATAACAACTTTCTGTGGCCGTGTCAGGGCATCAAACCGCCGGAAAATACCTTTCTGCACATGTACGCCGTGGACCTGGCGCGTACGCCCGATGGTCGCTGGTGGGTAACCGCCGACCGGACCCAGGCACCCTCGGGTGCTGGTTACGCGCTGGAGAATCGGCAAAGCGTCGCTCGCGCCTTGCCGGAAACCTTTCGCGATTTGCAGGTCAGGCATCTGTCGGGGTTTTTCGACACGCTGCAACAGACCCTGTCCCGTCAGGCGCCGACCAGCAGCGAAGCGCCGCTGGTGGTGCTGCTGACACCCGGGCGTTTCAACGAAAGTTATTTCGAGCACCTTTATCTGGCGCGGCAGTTGGGTTACCCGCTGGTTGAAGGCGGTGACCTGACAGTACGCGATGCGACCGTCTACCTGAAAACCCTCAGCGGTCTGCGTCGGGTTCACGCCATCATGCGGCGTCTGGACGATGACTTCTGCGATCCGCTGGAATTGCGTACCGACTCCGCGCTTGGCGTGCCAGGGCTGCTTGAAGCCGTGCGCCAGGGCAACGTGCTGGTTGCCAATGCACTGGGCAGCGGTGTGCTGGAATCGCCCGGCCTGTTGGGCTTTTTACCGAAAATCAGTCAATACCTGTTTGGCGAAGACCTGATTCTGCCGTCGGTGGCGACCTGGTGGTGTGGAGAACCGACCGTGCTGGCGCAAGCGCTGGAGAAACTGCCTGATCTGCTGATCAAGCCGGCGTTTCCCTCGCAGCATTTCGCCCCGGTGTTCGGTCGCGACCTTAGCGAAGAACAACGCAATGCACTCGCTCAGCGCATGCAGTCGCGGCCTTACGCCTACGTTGCGCAAGAACTGGCGCAGTTGTCCCACGCGCCGGTGCTACAGGCAGACGGCACCAGCCTGCAACCCCGCGCGATTGGCATGCGTGTCTACGCCGTGGCCAGTCGCGATGGCTATCGCGTGCTGCCGGGCGGCCTGACCCGAGTTGCTGCCGAAGCCGACGCCGACGTGGTCTCGATGCAGCGCGGTGGCGCGAGCAAGGATACGTGGGTGCTGGGCGAACGCTCGCACCTGGGCGAACCGTGGAAAGGCCAGCGCGCCTTGGGCGTGTATGACCTGATCCGCCGTGATCCTTATTTGCCCTCGCGAGTGGTGGAAAACCTGTTCTGGTTTGGCCGTTATTGTGAACGTTGCGAGGACAGCGCCCGTCTGTTGCGCATCATGTTGACGCGCTATGTCGATGACGATGATCCGCTCGCGCTGGAGGCCGCCGTCGCGCTGGCTGAAAGCTTGGGT
Organism: Pseudomonas cannabina; assembly: GCF_900100365.1. Classification (NCBI taxonomy): domain Bacteria; kingdom Pseudomonadati; phylum Pseudomonadota; class Gammaproteobacteria; order Pseudomonadales; family Pseudomonadaceae; genus Pseudomonas; species Pseudomonas cannabina. The sequence goes on from NZ_FNKU01000001.1 coordinate 5,234,176, forward strand.
ATGTTGCCGGACGCGGAGGAGGGTGAAGAGCTGCGAGACCGTCTGCTGACGGCCCTGCTGGGCGATGAGTGGCCATTCAGCCTGCGCGCCAACCTGCAGCGCCTGCAATGGGCTGCCTCGCAAGTGCGCGGCAAGCTTTCAAGGGAAAACTGGCAGGCGCTGGTCGAATTGCAGCGTGAAGCCCTGAGTCTGGAAATCGAAGCGCCGGACTTTGGCGAACTGGTGGATTTTCTCAATCGTCTGGTGATGTCGCTGGCGGCGCTTTCCGGGTTTGCCATGGACGACATGACCCGCGACGAAGGCTGGAATTTCCTGATGATCGGGCGGCGTATCGAGCGCTTGAAGTTTCTCAGTTCCAGTCTGGCAGCGTTTCTGCGCGGCTCGGCCGTCTCCGAGAAGGCAGGGCTGGAGTGGTTGCTGGAGCTGGGCAACAGCAGCATCACCTATCGCTCACGCTACATGGCCGTACCGCACCTGATTCCGGTGCTGGACCTGTTGCTGCTCGATGAGCAGAACCCGCACGCGGTGCTGTTTCAGCTCAAGCTGGTGCAACGTTCGCTGCGCCGGCTGAACGATGAGTTCGATGCACCCCGCGACAACAGCCTTGTGGTACTGGCACAGCGTCTCGCCGGTTTCGATCTGGGCAGCCTGGAAAACCCGCTGTTCGGGCAGAGCAGCATCGACGCCGTGCTCGACGGTCTGGCCGATCTGCTGCAGAGCATTGCGGATTGCAGCGGGCAAGCGTCCGATCGTCTGGCGCTGCGCCATTTTGCTCACGTCGATGACGTCAGCCAACGCACGGTATCTGTCTGATGAGTGCTTTTTACCAGATTTTCCACGACACCCATTACAAGTACGACACCCCGGTGTCCCTGGCTCAGCAGCTGGCGCATCTGTGGCCGCGCAGCAGTCCGTGGCAGCGCTGCACTGAACAGGAACTGGAGATTTTCCCGACGCCTACTACGCGTCGCGATGAACTGGACGTGTTCGGCAACCCGCTGACCCGTCTGGCGTTCGAGCGTCCGCATGATGAGTTGCAGGTCAACGCCCGGCTGCGCGTCGAGGTGCTGGAACGGCCGTTTCTGGACTTCAATCTGTCGCCGGAATGGGAAGTGACCCGCAGTGCGTTGACCTACAGCGCCAAGCCGATGACCGAAGACATTCTGGACGCCTGCCGCTATCGCTTCGAATCGCCCTACGTGCACCTGAAGCGTTCGTTCGTCGAGTTTTCGCAAGCGTGTTTCCCCGCCGGTCGACCTTTGCTGCTCGGTGTGCAGGCCTTGATGGAGAAGATCTTCAGCGAATTCACGTTCGATGAAGAGGCGACGCAGGTCGCCACGCCGCTGGTGGAAGTGCTGGAACGCAAGCGCGGTGTCTGTCAAGACTTCGCCCACCTGATGCTGGCCTGCCTGCGCTCGCGCGGGCTGGCGGCGCGCTACGTGAGTGGCTATCTGCTGACCCAGCCCCCGCCGGGTCAACCACGGTTGATCGGTGCAGATGCGTCGCACGCCTGGGTGTCGGTGTTCTGTCCGGCCTCCGGCTGGGTCGATTTCGACCCGACCAACAATGTACAGCCTGCGCTGGAACACATCAGCCTGGCCTGGGGTCGCGACTTCTCTGATGTGTCGCCGTTGAGGGGCGTGATTCTGGGCGGCGGCACGCATGATCCCGAGGTTAGGGTAACGGTAATGCCTGTCAGCGCCTAATTACCTGACTTCGTGAATCGTTCTTCAACAGGGCGCTTGGCGCAAGCGCCCGAGGGACCATTTGACGCATGTCCCGGAACCCCGACCCTGATCGGGTACTCTCTTCTTACGTCAGTTTTTACGTTAATCTAATTCCCGCCCTGGAGATTCAAATGATTCGCAAGCTTGTAGCGATTTCGCTGTTGTCGTTGGCCAGTGGCCAGTTGTTGGCTGCCGAGTGCAGCGCCACAATCGATTCGACCGATCAGATGATGTATGACACCAAAGCCATCCAGATCGACAAGAGCTGCAAGGAATTCACCCTCAAATTGACCCACTCCGGCAGCTTGCCGAAGAACGTCATGGGGCATAACTGGGTACTGAGCAAAAAAGCCGACGCCGGCGCGATCACCACTGACGGCATGTCGGTTGGCATCGACAAAGACTATGTGAAACCGGACGACACCCGCGTCATCGCCCACACCAAAATCATCGGTGCCGGTGAAAACGACTCGGTAACGTTTGACGTATCGAAGCTCGATCCGACGGAGGAATATGAGTTCTTCTGCACCTTCCCGGGGCACATCAGCATGATGAAAGGCGCTGTGACGCTCAAGTAACGGCAGGTTTCCAGAGTAGGACGCAGAGCGTCCGGAACGGCATGCCGACGCGGAGCGTCGCACGATAGTTGAAGTGTCCGCCTGGACACCCGGACCGGGCGACGCTCCCACAGCCCCCCGCGCTCTACCTGAGGTCGAGCGCAGTCTCGTGTTACTCACGGCGCATACGGCAGTTCGCGCTTGTGCTGGGTCTTGGCGTAGGTTTCGCAAATGATCCGGAATGCTTCTTCACGCACGGGCTCGTCGTGCAGAAAGGCGTCGATTTCGGCGTAGGTCACGCCGTGCGAGGCTTCATCCGGTTTGCCGGGTGACAGGTCTTCCAGGTCCGCCGTCGGGACTTTTTCCACCAGGGATTCCGGTGCGCCGAAATGGCGAGCGATGGCGCGTACCTGGTTTTTCACCAGGCCACTGAGTGGGGCCAGGTCGCAGGCGCCGTCGCCGAATTTGGTGAAGAAACCCATGACCGCTTCGGCGGCGTGGTCAGTACCGATCACCAGCCCCTGATAAGCCCCGGCGACGGTGTACTGGGCGACCATGCGCATGCGCGCCTTGGTGTTGCCGAGCACAAAGTCCACAGCGCTGGCCGGCAGCCCGTCGAAGGCCTTTACCTCAGCAGCCAGCGCCTTGACGCTGGAGCCAATGTTGATGGTGTGGCGTTCGTCCGGCTCGATGAAATCCACTGAAGCCTGAGCCTCATGCTCGTCCGCTTGCACCACATAGGGCAGGCGCACGGCAATGAAACGGTAGCTGTCATCACCGGTGCTCGCGCGCAACTCCTTGACTGCGCGCTGTGCCAGCAGGCCTGCGGTCAGCGAGTCGACGCCGCCACTGATACCCAGCACCAGCGTCTTGAGGCGTGCGTTCTGCAGGCACTCCTTGATGAAATTGACGCGGCGGGCGACTTCGGCCTGCAACGCGTTCTGGTCCGCAAAAGGTGGCTGGACCTTGAGCTGTTCAGCAATCTGGCGCTGTACGGCGTGCATGATTCACTCCTCGTAAATAGGACAATTCAAGCGGGTTTTTCAGGCGTCGGTAAAGCCGGTACCTTGAACACATGGCGCAGGTAGGCGACAAAGTTCGGGTCCTTGCATTGCGTCTTGCCTGGCTCGTCGGAAATCTTTGCTACGGCCTGACCGGCACAGGCGGTCATTTTCAGCACCATGTTCATCGGCGCAATGCCGGGTATGTCTGCGGTCAGGTTAGTCCCGATACCGAAACTGATATTGATACGTCCGCGCAGTGCACGGAAAATCTCCAGTGACTTCTGCAGATTCAGGCCATCGGAAAATACCAGCGTCTTGCTCATCGGGTCGATGCCGAGCTTCTGGTAATGCGCGATGCATTTTTCGGCCCACTTTACCGGGTCGCCCGAATCATGGCGCAAGCCGTCGAACAGTTTGGCGAAGTACAGATCGAAGTCGTTCAGGAAGGCATCGGTGGTGATGCAGTCCGTCAGGGCGATGCCCAGCAGGCCGCGGTACTCGCGAACCCAGCAATCCAGCGCGGCGATCTGGCTGTCGATCAGGCGCGGCCCCAGTTGCTGGTGCGCCATGATCCATTCGTGGGCCATCGTGCCAAGCGGCTTCAGATCGAGCTGGCGCGCTAGGTGCACGTTGCTGGTGCCGACAAATTGCCCCGGGAAATCGTTTTTCAGTACGCCGAGAATTTCTTCCTGCACGCGATAGGAAAACCGTCTGCGCGTCCCGAAATCCGCCACTTTCAGTTCGGCCAGCTCATCCGGCGTGGCATTGCTGGTCAGCCATTCAAACTTCTCATACAAACGATCCCGCGCCTGGCTCAGCAGGGTGTCCGGGTAACGGTGCCGATTGCGCACTTCGCTGACAATGGCCAGCAACGGCACTTCGAACAGGATCACATGCAGCCACGGCCCGTGCAGGCGAATGCACAGTTCGTCGTTCTCGATCGTGGTTTTCACATAGCGGGTATTGAAGCGGAACAGGCCGAGAAACCTGAGGAAGTCCGGCTTGATGAAAGTGATACGCTCCAGAAAGACCAGATGTTCAGGGGTCAGGGACAGCTCGCACAGCAGCTCGATCTGGTGCTTGATTTCACCCCGGTAGGGGCGAAGATCCTCGCCATTGCGGCAGCGAAACTCCCACTCGACGTCCACGTTGGGGTAGTTGTGCAGGACAGCCTGCATCATCGTCAGCTTGTAGAAATCGGTATCGAGCAGGCTTTGCACGATGCGATTGGAAAAGGCGCTCTCGCTCATTGAATCGGGCTCTCCAGAGCAGCCGGATAATGTCGGGCTCGTGACTTCCTGTCTGTCAGCACGGAAAGTTCACGGCCGGATGGGGGTGCATTGTCGCCCTTAAGCTGGCGGTTGATCCAACTGTTCCAGCATCCATTGTAGAAAAACCCGGATTTTGGGCACGTCGGCGGTGTGTTCCGGATAGGACAGGTAGTAGGCGCTGTTAGTGCTGGGCAATGCGTAATCCCAGGGAATCACCAGTTTGCCCTCGGCCAGTTCTTCCTCGACAAGAAAGCGCGGCAGCAGCGCAACGCCACAGCCGACCTGAGCCGCGCGGATGCACATGTAGAACGTTTCAAAGCGCGGGCCGTGATAGCTGTGGTCGGTGTGATAACCCTGACTTTCGAACCACTCATGCCAGGCCTGCGGGCGGAAGGCGTTCTGCAACAGGACCAGCTCGCTCAATTGGGTCGGGTCGGTGAAGGGGGTATCAGGCAGGCTGTCGGGTGAACACACCGGCACCAGTTGCTCGCCGAACAGCTTCACACTTTCTGCGCCGGGAATGGCGGCCTGACCGAAATAGAACGACACATCGCAACGGCCCTTGATCAAATCATCGGGCTCCTGCTCGTTCAGCAGGTCCAGGTGAATGTGCGGGTGGCGCAGACGCCAGCCTTTAAGGCGCGGCACCAGCCAGCGGGCGCCGAAGGTCGATGGCGTCGAAACCCGCAGGACCTCGGTTTCGCCACCATAAGAGCGCAGAAAGTGGGTGGACATCTCGATCTGCGTGAGGATCTTGCGCACCTCCGCCAGGTACAGCGCGCCCGCCGGCGTCAGTTGCAGGCGACGACGTACGCGCTGAAAGAGCAGGTGCTGCACCAACTCTCCAAGCTGCGCGACTTGTTTGCTGACTGCGCTTTGCGTCAGGTTCAGTTCTTCGGCGGCACGCGTGAAGCTCAAATGCCGGGTAACCGCCTCAAAGCATTGCAGGGCGGCGATCGACGGCAGATGGCGATTGTTCAGCATGGCAGGGCTTCTCTGTTTTGCGACACGAGCGTGCTGACGTCAGCAACATGAATGGCGGTGATGATATCTCGCCTGTCAGGCGTTTGTCGGTCACATACAGGGCAGGCGACCGTGGATGCATCTCTAGGATGGGCGTGCTTCTCGAAAGCGTGCGATAGCTTCAGCAGGTTTAAGCGATTGCGCTAGCCTTAATTGGTGCGTCTCGTAGCGTTCGCGCACTGCGCGTGTGCACTTCGGTGACGTGTGTTGTTACAGATGGGTTGCCCATCGGGCTCCGTCCTGGTTGCTACTCGACCCGGCACGGGTTGCGCGTTTTCGCGGAGGGGTTGCACCTTCTGCGCCGTAAGCGATTGAGAGGCCTTGTTGCAAGGCATTCAGGCCGTTGAATGGCACGAGCACGCGACATTTTCGATTACCAAAAAGCAATGGCACGCGCCTTGCTCTAAGCAAAAAGCAAAGCTGTATCTGTTCGATCATGAAAGTGCCAACTAAAAAAATATCCTCAGGAGCACCACTTCTGTCGCATACGTTTTACAGGAAAGGTTTTCTGGCAATCGCAGTGGCAACTGCGTTGGGCGTGTCTTCGTTTGCACAGGCGGACGTGAAAATCGGTGTGGCAGGGCCAATGACGGGCGCTAACGCATCGTTCGGTCAGCAATACATGAAAGGTGCGCAAGCTGCCGCCGACGCAATCAACAAGGCGGGTGGTGTAAATGGGGAGAAAATCATTCTGGTCGCAGGTGATGATGCCTGTGAGCCAAAGCAGGCAGTCGCGGTTGCCAACCGCCTCGTCGACCAGGAAAAAGTGATTGGTGTCGTCGGGCACTTCTGCTCTTCGTCGACCATCCCGGCTTCGGAGATCTATGGCGATGCAGGCGTGATTGCCATCACCCCTGGCTCGACCAACCCGGCAGTGACCGAGCGCGGCCTGAAAGAAATGTTCCGCATGTGCGGTCGTGATGACCAGCAGGGTATCGTTGCAGGCGACTACATCGTCGACGTGCTCAAGGGCAAGAAAGTCGCGGTCATCAATGACAAGGACACTTACGGCAAGGGCCTCGCCGACGCAACGGCCAAGCAACTGACGGCGCGTGGCGTCAAGCCGATACTCGAGGAAGGTCTGACCCGTGGCGAGAAAGATTTCAGCGCTCTGGTCACGAAGATTCGTTCGGTTGGCGCTGATGTCGTGTACTTCGGTGGTCTGCACCCGGAAGCCGGTCCACTGGTTCGCCAGATGCGCGAGCAGGGCCTCAAGGATGTCAAGTTCATGTCTGACGACGGCGTCGTGACTGACGAACTGGTCACCACCGCAGGCGGTGCACAGTACGTCGATGGCGTGTACATGACCTTTGGCGCCGACCCGCGCGCACTGCCGGACAGCAAGGCCGTTGTGGATGAATTCCGCAAGGCCGGTTACGAGCCTGAAGGCTACACCCTCTATGCTTACGCCTCCATACAGGCCCTGGCTGCCGGTTTCAATGGCGCCAAGTCCAACAAGAGCGACAAGGCCGCCGAGTGGCTCAAGGCCAACCCGGTCAAGACCGTCATGGGTGAAAAAGCCTGGGATGCCAAAGGTGACCTGAAAGTCTCCGACTACGTGGTTTACCAGTGGGACGCCACCGGCAAATACAAGCAACTCGAAAAACAGAAGTGACAGACCTCGCGTCAGCCCTGCCCGTCAGGTGCTGACCCGGTGATGGGCTCGCCCATGAGCGAGCCTGCATCTCTTTTGTTGTTTTCGGACCTGCCGGTCGCGCCTCACGAGGGACTGACCGGCAGGGTGCTGAGCTGCCTTCTTGTGTGAGCGTGCGTGATGGACGGAATTTTCCTGCAACAAATGATCAACGGACTCACCCTCGGGTCGGTCTATGGCCTCATCGCCATCGGCTACACGATGGTGTACGGCATCATCGGCATGATCAACTTCGCCCACGGCGACGTGTACATGATTTCCGCCTACCTGGCCGCCATCGGTCTCGCGGTTTTGTCTTTCTTCGGCGTGGAATCCTTTCCATTCCTGATTCTCGGCACGCTGGTGTTCACCATCGTGGTGACCGGTGTCTACGGCTTCGTCATCGAGCGTGTGGCCTACAAGCCGCTGCGTAACTCGACCCGCCTGGCACCGCTGATCAGTGCCATCGGTATTTCCCTGATTCTGCAGAATTACGCGCAGATCAGTCAGGGCGCCCGCCAGCAAGGCGTGCCTACGCTGCTTGAAGGCGCGTGGCGCTTCGAAGTCGGCAGCGGCTTCGTGCAGATCACCTACACCAAGATCTTCATCCTCATCGCCGCGTTCGTCGGCATGGGCGTGCTGACCTACATCATCAAGTACACCAAGCTGGGCCGCATGTGCCGGGCCACGCAGCAAGACCGCAAGATGGCCTCGATCCTCGGCATCAACACCGACCGGGTCATTTCCTATGTGTTCATCATCGGCGCGGCCATGGCGGCGCTGGCCGGTGTGCTGATCACCATGAATTACGGCACGTTCGACTTCTATGCCGGCTTCATCATCGGCATCAAGGCGTTTACTGCGGCCGTGCTGGGTGGGATCGGTTCGTTGCCGGGTGCCATGCTGGGCGGTTTGATCCTGGGGGTTGCCGAGTCGCAGTTCTCCGGTCTGATCAACTCCGATTACAAAGACGTGTTCAGTTTCGGCCTGCTGGTGCTGATTCTGATCTTCCGTCCCCAAGGCCTGCTGGGTCGCCCACTCGTGGCGAAGGTATAAGTATGTCCGCTCCTGATGCTGTTCCAGTTTCCAAACCTGTTGAAATCAAGAAGAGTCTGATAGACGCCGTGGTCGCCGGGTTGCTGGCGCTGATCGTGTTCGGCCCCATCGTCGGGATCGTGCTCGATGGCTACAGCTTCAACCTGCAGCCGACCCGCGTGGCCTGGCTGGTGGGCGTGGTCATGATCGGTCGCTTTCTGATCAGTCTGTTTCTGCAAACACCCAGAGGCCTGCGTGTTTCCCAGAGCTTCGAAAGCTCCGACTCCGGCGTGCATGTGCTCAAACCGGATCATCGATCACGCTTGTACTGGATCATTCCGCTGCTGATCGTGATTGCCATCGTGTTCCCGATCTTCGCCAACAAGTACATTCTGACCGTGGTCATCCTCGGTCTGATCTACGTGCTGCTCGGCCTGGGTCTGAACATCGTGGTCGGTCTGGCGGGGCTGCTCGACCTTGGCTACGTGGCGTTTTACGCCATCGGTGCTTATGGTCTGGCGCTGGGCTATCAGTATCTGGGCCTGGGCTTCTGGTCGGCGTTACCGCTGGCGGCGATTGCGGCGGCGCTGGCCGGATGCATTCTCGGCTTCCCGGTGTTGCGCATGCATGGCGACTATCTGGCCATCGTGACCCTCGGGTTCGGCGAGATCATTCGCCTGGTGCTGAATAACTGGCTGTCGTTCACCGGCGGCCCGAATGGTGTGCCGGTGCCCGCGCCCACCTTCCTCGGGCTGGAGTTCGGCCGACGCGCCAAGGATGGCGGGGTGCCGATCCATGAATATTTCGGCTTCGATTACAACCCGGACCTGAAATTCATCTTCATCTACGCCGTGCTGTTCCTGGTCGTGCTGGCAGTGTTGTTCATCAAGCATCGCCTGACGCGCATGCCGATCGGGCGTGCCTGGGAAGCCTTGCGCGAGGACGAGATCGCCTGTCGTTCGATGGGCCTCAATCACGTGCTGGTCAAGCTGTCGGCGTTCACGATTGGCGCATCGACAGCAGGCCTTGCAGGGGTGTTTTTTGCCAGCTACCAGGGCTTCGTCAACCCGACCTCATTCACATTTTTCGAGTCGGCGCTGATTCTGGCGATTGTGGTGCTGGGCGGCATGGGCTCGACCGTCGGTGTGGTGATCGCCGCGTTCGTGCTGACCGTTGCGCCTGAACTGCTGCGCAGCTTCTCCGAGTACCGCGTGCTGCTGTTCGGGATTCTGATGGTGCTGATGATGATCTGGCGACCACGCGGCCTGATTCGCATCAGCCGCACCGGGGTGAAACCGCGCAAAGGCGCGCTGGTGACAGAGGGGGCTGCGCGATGAGCACTGAAGTGATTCTCTCCGTCGAGCACCTGATGATGCACTTTGGCGGCATCAAGGCCCTTAGCGACGTCAGCCTCAAGGTCCGTCGCAATTCGATCTTCGCCCTGATCGGCCCCAACGGCGCGGGCAAGACCACGGTCTTCAACTGCCTGACCGGTTTCTACAAGGCCACCGGCGGACGCATCGAACTGCACACCCGCGGCAAGACCATCAACGTGATCCGGCTGCTGGGCGAACCCTTCAAGGCCACCGACTTCGTGTCGCCGAAAAGCTTCCTCAGCCGTGTGTACTACAAGATGTTTGGCGGCACTCACCTGGTCAACCGGGCCGGGCTGGCGCGTACCTTCCAGAACATTCGCCTGTTCAAGGAAATGTCGGTGGTCGAGAACCTGCTGGTTGCCCAGCACATGTGGGTCAACCGCAGCCTGATCAGCGGGATTCTCAACACCAAGGGCTATCGCAAGGCCGAAGAGGACGCGCTCGATACCGCGTTCTACTGGCTGGAGGTGGTCGATCTGGTGGACTGCGCCAACCGTCTGGCTGGCGAGTTGTCCTACGGCCAGCAACGTCGGCTGGAGATCGCCCGCGCCATGTGCACGCGGCCGCAGGTGATCTGCCTGGATGAGCCTGCTGCCGGCCTCAACCCGCAGGAAACCGAGGCACTCAGCGGCATGATTCGTCTGCTGCGTGACGAGCACGACATGACCATCGTGCTGATCGAGCACGACATGGGCATGGTCATGGGGATTTCCGACGATATTGTGGTGCTCGACCATGGCAACGTGATTGCGATGGGCGGGCCGGAACAGATCCGTAACGATCCGAAGGTGATCGCTGCGTACCTGGGCGCTGATGAAGAGGAGTTGGTATGAGCAAGCCGATCCTCGAACTGAAAGAGATCGATGTGTTTTACGGGCCGATTCAGGCCCTCAAGAAAGTCTCGCTGCACATCAATGAAGGCGAAACAGTGAGCCTGATCGGCTCCAACGGTGCGGGCAAATCCACGCTGCTGATGTCGATCTTCGGCCAGCCACGCGCTGCCAACGGGCAGATCATCTATCAGGGCACCGACATCACCCAGAAGTCCTCGCACTACATCGCTTCCAACGGCATTGCGCAGTCGCCGGAAGGGCGGCGGGTGTTCCCCGACATGTCGGTCGAGGAAAACCTGATGATGGGCACCATCCCGATTGGCGACAAGCATTCGGCTGAGGACATGCAGCGCATGTTTGAACTGTTTCCGCGTCTCAAGGAGCGCCGCAATCAGCGCGCCATGACGATGTCCGGTGGCGAACAGCAAATGCTCGCCATCGCCCGCGCATTGATGAGCCGCCCCAAGTTGCTGCTGCTTGACGAACCGAGCCTCGGTCTGGCGCCGATCATCGTCAAACAGATCTTCTCGACCCTGCGCGAACTGGCCGCCACCGGGATGACCATCTTTCTGGTCGAGCAGAATGCCAACCATGCGCTCAGGCTGTCGGACCGCGCTTACGTGATTGTCAACGGCGAGATCCGTTTGTCCGGCACAGGCCAGGAATTGCTGGTCAATGAAGAGGTCAGGAACGCTTATCTGGGCGGCCACTGAGTCAGTCAACACTTCACCGTTTCCTGCGTGCGCCCCGGACGTTCAACTGTCCGGGGCGTCGTTGTCTGCAATTGTGGAAAACAATTTTGACGGCCCTCCAGACTGCGACATAAAACCGCTGCAAATGGTTGTTTTGTCACCGTTTCGACTTGTTCAGGTTTACTGTGGAACCGGCTGTTAATAACTTGGGAGTATTTACCCGCAGCCCTTTATGCATAAGGCCTGTAGCGCGCTGGTCAAATTTTGCACAAGCGGTTTCGGTCAACTTTTCAGTGTGTTTGTCAACAGCGTTGGAGCTGGTCGTTCATACAGCTTTATTCTCTGTACGGCCTGTGGATAAGTCTGTGAACAAGCATTGGAAAGAGTGATCCAGCCGTTACCGTATCTGGGCTACAGGCCATCACGGTTTTCTGATGGTCTCCGGTCTGTTCAGGGTATCGATCAAAGTCAAGGGAAAAACTTTACATGTTGTGCTGGAGGCCACGTATGGCGGGGCTTTCAGCGTAACCGAGTTGCCCCCAAAGATTGTGTGTCTGACTGTGGATAAGGTGGGCAAAACTGCCTGCAAGGCCCGTAGCCTATGGCGTTGCGCGGGTTGATCGTTTTTTGTACAGAATAAGTCGGGATGTTGCATCGCAGTCCCGCAGACGGGCATTCTGCTGCCCTGCCAATCACTTACTAACAGGCTGCGCGTATTTCGCGCCATGTCAGGAGAATCACATGACTTCCACTGTATTTATCACGGGCGCCACTTCCGGTTTTGGCGAAGCCTGTGCGCGCCGTTTTGCCGAGGCGGGCTGGGGGCTGGTGCTGACCGGTCGCCGCAAGGACCGTCTGGATGCCCTGAGCGCCGAGTTGTCGAAACAGACCAAGGTGCACACGCTGGTGCTGGATGTGCGCGACCGCAAGGCGATGGAGAGCGCCATCGCTGAGTTGCCTGAAGCCTTCGCCAGCCTTCGCGGCCTGATCAACAATGCCGGTCTGGCGCTGGGGATCGATCCTGCGCCGAAGTGCGATCTGGATGACTGGGACACCATGATCGACACCAACGTGAAGGGCCTTGTTTACACCACCCGTCTGTTGCTGCCGCGCCTGATTGCGCATGGTCGCGGGGCGAGCATCGTCAACCTGGGTTCAGTGGCCGGTAACTACCCGTATCCGGGCGGCAACGTGTATGGCGGCACCAAGGCATTCGTCGGTCAGTTTTCGCTGAACCTGCGCAACGATCTGATCGGCACCGGTGTGCGTGTGACCAATCTGGAGCCGGGGCTGTGCGAGAGCGAGTTTTCGCTGGTGCGCTTCGGCGGTGATCAGGCCAAGTACGACGCCACCTATGCGGGCGCCGAGCCGATCCAGCCGCAGGACATCGCTGACACGATTTTCTGGATCATGAACACGCCAGCGCACGTCAACATCAACAGTCTCGAACTGATGCCCGTCAGCCAGACCTGGGCCGGTTTTGCGATTGACCGCAATCGCGGCTGATCAGCCTTCTGCAGGCGTTGGCGGCGGGAACGCGGTGATGAAGCGATTCTCGATGTAGTCGGCCAGGCCGATGTAGCAGGTCGCCAGATGGTAAGGCGTGGTCGACGGCATATCGCTGCGACTCACGCGGCCATCGGGTTCGACGCATTCGTTCCAGCCCTTGGCGTGCAGAAAGCGCTGCTCGAACGCCAGCAGTTGTTGGGGCAGTGCGGCATCGCATTCGGGCCTCAGCGCCATGGCCCGCAAGTATTCGGCCTGGGCCCAGATGCGCTGGGTCGCGTCGCGCACCGTACCATCCAGCGTCAGCATGGCCGTTACAGCGCCGCTCTGCGCATCGACGCCCTGCGCTTGCGCATACGCAAATGCACGGGTCATGGATTCATGCAGTTCGCGACCGTGCAGGTCGGGCGCAGATTGCAGCAGGAAAAACCACTCGAACTGATGGCCGGGCTCGTACCAGTTATCCACAGCACCCAGCGGTTTCTCCAGCATCACACCCGTCGCGGTATCGACGAAGCGGCGTTGCATGTGGATAACCAGCGCATCCATCGCCGATTGAGTAGCCGGGTCGGCACGCACCGACAGCGTCGCCAGAAAGGCTTCCGCCAGGTGCATCAACGGGTTCTGCAATGCGCCGGTGCCCAGCGCTGACCAGTCTTCATCGAGTTGCGCTTCGTACAGGCCGTCGTCGTCGGCAAAGCGTTCAGCCACCACGTTGAGCGCTGCGTTGAGGACTGATTCGGCCAGCGGGTCGCGCACCTTCGCCCAGTAATGTGCGCAGGCAAAGATGATGAAGGCGTGGGTGTAGAGGTCCTTGCGGCGATCCAGTGGCTTGCCCTGTGGATCGATGCTGTAAAACCAGCCGCCATGCTCGGCATCATGGAAATGCTGCTGCAGCGAGCGGAACAATGCTCCGGCCCGGGTTTGCGCATCGGGTACTTCGGCGTGATCGATCAGGCTGGAAAACAGGAACAGTTGCCGCGCGCAGGCCATCGCCCGATAGCGTTGCGGCGGCAGCGGCTGATCGTTGGCATCCAGTGCTTCGTAAGGCAATGCCAATTGCGCATTCCAGCCCGGCCCCTGCCAGAGAGGCACGACGACGTTCAGGAAATGCTCCTGCAAGGCGGCGAACACCGGAGTCAGTTCAGGGGCGGAGTCAGAGCTGGAAACAGAAGGCATCGGCGGGCATCGCGGCAGTGTCGAAGTGCGCAGCATGTTATCAGGATTGCTGCGCCGGTGAGTATTCGGGACGCTGCGCTTGCCGCTCGTTGCGCACGCTCCAGCGTGGCAATGCAGTTCGCGACGCTCTGCGTCGCAAAGGGGACGCGGAGCGTTGGCACGAGCGTCAGCTATCAGCCCGCTAGCAGCCACACACCCGTCGCTGCCGAGGCTGCGCCGGCGAGGCGTACCAGTGGCGCAGCCGCTTGCGGCAGTACGCGCACCACGGCATAACCCGCCGCATGCAATGCCGCAGTCGCCGCTACGAAACCTGCCGCATAAGCCCATGGGCTGGACATCTCTGGCAGCTCAAGACCATGCGCTACGCCATGAAACAGTGCGAACAGCGCAGTCGCCGCGACCGCCAGTGCCAGTGGTGGACGCACCGCCAGGGCCACTGCCAGGCCCAGCGCCAGCACCGAGGCGGCAATGCCGCTTTCCAGCGCAGGCAGGTTCAGGCCTTCGAAACCCAGAACGCCACCGATCAGCATGGTGCCGACAAAGGCGCAAGGCAGCGCCCAGCGCGCCGCACCTTTTTGCTGCGCGGCCCATAAACCCACGGCCAACATCGCCAGCAAATGGTCCAGCCCGCCCAGTGGGTGGCTGATACCTGCGATCAGGCCGTTATCGCCATGACCGGGGTGAGCCAGTGCCAACGTGGGTACTAACAGCAGGGCAAGGGCGCCCAAGGCTTTTTTGTAGTTCATCAACGGGTTCCTCAGGGGGTGAATTCAGGCGGCCGCAGTCAGCAGGCCCTGGCGTTCGATAAAGGCAATGATCTGCTCCAGACCCTGGCCGGTTTTCTGGTTGCTGAAGACAAACGGCTTCTCGCCGCGCATCTTGCGCGTGTCGCTGTCCATCATCTCCAGCGACGCGCCCACCAACGGTGCAAGGTCGATCTTGTTGATCACCAGCAAGTCCGACTTGCAAATGCCAGGCCCGCCTTTGCGTGGCAGCTTGTCGCCCGCAGACACGTCGATCACATAGATCGTCAGATCGGAAAGTTCGGGGCTGAACGTCGCTGACAGGTTGTCACCGCCGGACTCGACGATGATCATGTCCAGACCCTCAAAGCGCCGGTTCAACTGATCGACTGCTTCGAGATTGATCGATGCATCTTCGCGGATCGCCGTGTGCGGGCAGCCGCCAGTCTCGACGCCGATGATGCGCTCAGGTGCCAGCGCTTCGTTGCGCACCAGAAAGTCAGCGTCTTCACGGGTGTAGATATCGTTGGTCACCACCGCCAGGTTGTAGCGGTCGCGCAGGGCGAGGCACAGCGCCAGAGTAAGGGCGGTCTTGCCGGAGCCGACCGGGCCACCGATACCGACGCGCAGGGGTTGGCTGTTCATTGAATTCTCCTAGGGGGCTGATCAGGACCGGAATAACCGGCTGTATTGACGTTCGTGCGCCATGCTCGCCAGCGCCAGGCCAAAAGGCGCGCTGCCGACAGAATGGGTGTCGTGGTTGCTGGCATTGACCTGCGCCTGTTGCAGTAACGGCAACAGCTCGCTGGTCAGACGTTGTGCGGCCTGCTGGCCCAGCGGCAAGGTTTTCATCAGCACGGCCAGCTGGTTTTCCAGCCAGCTCCAGAGCCACGCGGCCAGCGCGTCCTGCGGGCTGATCTGCCAGGTGCGCGCAGCCAGCGCCCAGCCCAGCGCCAAGTGCGGCTCTGCGGTTTGTTGCAGAAAGTGGCGAGCATCGCGGTCCAGCTCGGGCAGCCCATCGAGCAACTGCTTCAGGGAATAGCCCATCTGACGGCTTTCCAGATGCAGTTCGCGCGTCTCGCGGCTGGCGCGATGCTGTTCGCTGACTTGCAGCAGTTGGCCCCAATCGCCAACGGCGGCCGCTTCGCAATGCGCCAGCAGCAAGGGCGCTTCGAAACGGGCGAGATTGAGCAGCAACTGATCGCCGATCCAGCGCCCGGCGGTCTGCGGATCGACCACAATGGCTTGTTCTACGGCCATCTCCAGCCCTTGCGAATAGCTGTAGCCGCCAATCGGCAGCTGCGGACTGGCCAGACGCAAAAGCGCCCAGGCGCTGTTCACGTGCGCACGCCGAACTGATGCATGCGCGGCGGGTAGTTGAAGTCCTCTTCACCGGCACGCGAATGATGATGGCCGCCGCCATAGGCGCCGTGTTCCGGCTGGAAGGGCGCCTCGATGGACTCAGTGGTTGCGCCCAGTTGATCGAGCATCGCCTTGAGCACGTAATCGTCGAGCAGGCGCAGCCAGCCATCACCGACTTGCAAGGCGACGTGGCGGTTGCCTAAATGATAAGCCGCGCGGGTCAGCTCGAAGGTGCTGCTGCACGTGACGTGCATCAGCTTCTCGGGACGTGCGCAGACGCGCACGATTCGGCCGTCCTCGGCCTGCAAAAATTCGCCATCGCGCAAAGGTGACTGACCGCGTTGCAGGAACAGCCCTACGTCTTCGTTTTCTGCACTGAAGCAGCGCAGACGGCTTTTGCTGCGCGCCTCGAAATTCAAATGCAGCTCGGCGGCCCATTCGGCCTGAGGTTCGATTCGATTGTGAATCACCAGCATCAGATAGTTTCCAGGCAATTGCGATGCTTCAAATCAGAGCAAGGTGCTTGCCAACAGCGCAGAGTGTAGGAAATGGCTGGCGGAAATGGCTGGCATTGATCTCAATATATCTGCTCGCGCCATTTGTTGGTGCGTAATTTCATATAGGCACCAAAAAGATGCGAATCACATACGCCTATGCGGATACGACCAGAGTGGCGATCCGCATTGCTCGCGAGGGGGCCTGTCGTGCAGACCCCGATTCAGCGCTCAATCATGGCTGCCAAGCCCGCGCCAGTGGCGGGCGCCGATGAAGATGAAGCGCAGCTGCTGGGTGATTTTGGCCTGTGGCGTGAGGTGCGGGGCGAGCGAGGCGGGTGGGGGGTCGATCAACTCAGGCAGCATGGCGAACACACTTTTGACCACCAGGTCGGCAATGATCGACAGTGCTTCGGCATTCAAGTGTCGCCATTTGGGCATCTTCGCCAGGTCGGCAGTCAGGTCGGCACTGATGCCCTCGCGCAGGGCACCCAACGCCTGACGCACCTTCAGCGAGCCACCGTATTGTTCGCGGGCCAGAAACAGGAACTGCGAACGGTTGGCGGCAACGCGCTCAAGAAAGATCTTCACCGAGGCACGAATAAGGCCGCCCACAGCAAATTCGTTTTGTCGTACCAGCCGGATAGTCTCGCGGAAGGTCTGACCGACTTCGCTGACCAAGGCCAGGCCCAGTTGATCCATATCTTCAAAGTGGCGATAGAAACCTGTCGGTACAATGCCCGCCGTACGCGCCACCTCGCGCAGGCTCAGGCTGCCGAAACCACGCCCGCTTTCCATCAATTGGTGGGCAGCGTCCATCAGGGCTCGGCGGGTCTGTTGTTTCTGTTCGGCGCGCGGCAGCATGGCTCAAACGATTCTTGGAATAGACTGGTGAGCACTTTACCAAATGCGCTTTGCCTGCGTCGAAGAGGTTTTAGCGCAACCTATTCAAATGAGGGGCAGTGCCGCTGCTGGCCTTTTGCTTGATTTCGTATTCCGATCAAACCCTCGGCGTGTTTGTCAGTCGAAGGATCATGTCGTATTCAGCGCGTCAGGGTCGGGGCGCTGTTTTCTGGAGATTCACGCATGACGCGTAGCCGCAAGATCTTCGCATGGACAGGTATCACCCTCGTGGTGCTGTTGGCCCTATTGGTCATCGTGATCGTTACTTTCGACTGGAATCGCATCAAACCCACGCTCAACACAAAAGTCAGCGAAGCGCTGCATCGCCCGTTCGCCATCAACGGCGATCTGGACATACGCTGGACCCGCGAGCCTGAACTGGGCGGCTGGCGCGCCTGGGTGCCGTCGCCGCATTTCGTCGCGGACGACCTGACGCTGGGCAATCCCGAATGGTCAAAAACGCCGCAGATGGTCACCCTCAAGCACGTCGAATTTCGCCTCTCCCTGCTGCCTTTGCTGGTCCAGCAAGTGGTTATTCCGCGTATCGACCTGACCGGTCCTGAAGCGAAGCTGGAGCGGCTTGCCGACGGGCGTGCCAACTGGGTATTCGACCTGCCCAAGTCCGATCCGAATGCCGAACCCTCCAAATGGGTAATCGACATCGGTGCCATCAAGTTCGATAAAGGCCTGGTGAGCTTCAATGACCAGACGCTGAACGCCAATCTGGATGTAGTGATCGACATGCTCGGCAAGCCGATCCCGTTCAGTGAGATCGTCGGCAGCAAAGAAGCGAAAAAGGCGCAGGACAAAGGTGCGGTGCCGCAGGACTATGCATTCGGTTTGGCGGTCACGGGCCAGTACCACGGCCAGAAACTGAGTGGCACCGGCAAGATTGGTGGCTTGCTGGCGCTCAAAGACGCGAATCAGCCATTCCCGGTGCAGGCAGACGTCAAGGTCGGCGACACCCATGCGGTGATCGCCGGGACCCTGACCGACCCGCAGAACCTCGGCGCGCTGGACCTGCGCCTGAAGCTGTCCGGCGCCAGCCTGAGCAATCTGTACCCGCTGACCGGTGTGGCCTTGCCTGACTCGCCGGCCTATTCCACCGATGGCCGACTAGTCGCCAAGCTGCACGATGCGGCAGGCGCCAGCTTTCGCTATGAAGGCTTCAACGGCAAGATCGGCAACAGTGATATCCATGGCGACCTGGGCTATGTCGCCAGCCAGCCGCGTCCCAAGCTGAGCGGCGTGCTGGTGTCCAATCAGTTGCTGTTCAGTGACCTCGCGCCGCTGATCGGTGCGGACTCCAATGCCGCGCAGAAAAAACGCGGCGGTGAGAGCAAGCAGCCGTCGGGCAAGGTCTTGCCGGTTGAAGAGTTTCAGACAGATCGCTGGCGCGCCATGGACGCCGACGTCGAGTTCACCGGCAAGCGCATTGTGCAAAGCCCTGATCTGCCGTTTACCGACCTCTACACCCACCTGATTCTCAATGATGGTCAGTTGAGCCTTGAGCCGCTGCGCTTTGGCGTAGCAGGTGGCAAGCTGGACGCCGATATTCGCCTCGACGGGCGTAACAAACCGTTGCTGGGCCGTGCCAGGCTGTCTGCGCGCAATTTCAAGCTCAAGCAACTGTTCCCGACCTTCGAACCGATGAAAACCAGTTTCGGTGAGCTGAATGGTGATGCGGATATCAGTGGCCGGGGCAACTCGATTGCGGCCTTGCTCGGCACTGCCAACGGCGAAATGAAAATGCTGGTCAATGATGGCGCGATCAGCCGGGGCCTGATGGAGATCGCCGGGCTCAACGTCGGCAACTATGTGGTGGGCAAACTGTTCGGCGACAAGGACGTAAAGATCAACTGCGCAGCTTCCGACTTCGGCATCAAGGATGGCCTGGCGACCAGTCGCCTGATCGTCTTCGATACCGAGAACGCGATCATCTACATCAGCGGCACCGCCAACATGAAGACCGAACAGCTGGATTTGCAGGTCAACCCTGAATCCAAGGGCTTCCGCGTGTTCTCGCTGCGTTCGCCGCTGTATGTCAACGGTCCGTTCGCCAAACCGAACGCCGGCGTGCAGTCCGGCCCCCTGCTGTTGCGCGGCGCCGGCATGGTCCTGCTTGGCGCAACCGTAGGCCCGGTGGCAGGCTTGCTGGCACTGGTGGCGACCGGCGACAACGAACCCAACCAATGCGGCCCGCTGCTGGAACAGATGCGCACCGGCAAGGCGCCGAAGACGGTGAAGTGATTTCCAGAAATGCACTGTCGCGCTGGAGTGGCCAGCGTTATACACAAGTCCTGAAGAACCCCGAAACGGGGCTTTTGTAGGAGCGGACCGGGCGACGCTTCGCTTGTCCGCGATCTCTCGGTTTTTGTAGGAGAGGACTTGTCCGCGAACTGCCGGGGACCGGCAGTAAACCGGTGCATACGGTACATCAGGTACAACTGAGGTAGTTTGGATCAGGGCCGCTTCGCAGCCCATCGAGGACGAGTCCGCTCCCACGCCCTCCGGGCAGAAACGCGTTGTGTGGCAGCAGACCGGGCGACGTTTCGCTTGTCCGCGATCTCTCGGTTTTTGTAGGAGCGGACTTGTCCGCGAACTGCCGGGTACCGGCAGCAAAACCGGTGTATGCGGTACATCAGGTACAACTGAGGTGGTTTGGATCAGGGCCGCTTCGCAGCCCATCGTGGACGAGGCCGCTCCCACGCCCTCCGGGCAGAAACGCGTTGTGTGGCAGCAGACCGGGCGACGTTTCGCTTGTCCGCGATCTCTCGGTTTTTGTAGGAGCGGACTTGTCCGCGAACTGCCGGGGACCGGCAGTAAACCGGTGCATACGGTACATCAGGTACAACTGAGGTAGTTTGGATCAGGGCCGCTTCGCAGCCCATCGCGGACGAGTCCGCTCCCACGCCCTCCGGGCAGAAACGCGTTGTGTGGCAGCAGACCGGGCGACGCTTCGCTTGTCCGCGATCTCTCGGTTTTTGTAGGAGCGGACTTGTCCGCGAACTGCCGGGTACCGGCAGCAAAACCGGTGCATACGGTACATCAGGTACAACTGAGGTAGTTTGGATCAGGGCCGCTTCGCAGCCCATCGCGGACGAGTCCGCTCCCACGCCCTCCGGGCAGAAACGCGTTGTGTGGCAGCGGACCGGGCGACGCTTCGCTTGTCCGCGATCTCTCGGTTTTTGTAGGAGAGGACTTGTCCGCGAACTGCCGGGTACCGGCAGCAAAACCGGTGCATACGGTACATCAGGTACAACTGAGGTAGTTTGGATCAGGGCCGCTTCGCAGCCCATCGCGGACGAGTCCGCTCCCACGCCCTCCGGGCAGAAACGCGTTGTGTGGCAGCAGACCGGGCGACGCTTCGCTTGTCCGCGATCTCTCGGTTTTTGTAGGAGCGGACTTGTCCGCGAACTGCCGGGTACCGGCAGTAAACCGGTGCATACGGTACATCAGGTACAACTGAGGTGGTTTGGATCAGGGCCGCTTCGCAGCCCATCGCGGACGAGTCCGCTCCCACGCCCTCCGGGCAGAAACGCGTTGTGTGGCAGCAGACCGGGCGACGTTTCGCTTGTCCGCGATCTCTCGGTTTTTGTAGGAGCGGACTTGTCCGCGAACTGCCGGGTACCGGCAGCAAAACCGGTGTATGCGGTACATCAGGTACAACTGAGGTAGTTTGGACCAGGGCCGCTTCGCAGCCCATCGCGGACGAGTCCGCTCCCACGCCCTCCGGGCAGAAACGCGTTGTGTGGCAGCAGACCGGGCGACGCTTCGCTTGTCCGCGATCTCTCGGTTTTTGTAGGAGCGGACTTGTCCGCGAACTGCCGGGTACCGGCAGTAAACCGGTGCATACGGTACATCAGGTACAACTGAGGTGGTTTGGATCAGGGCCGCTTCGCAGCCCATCGCGGACAAACAAAACGTCGCCCGGTCCGCTTGTCTAGTCCTGAAATAGGTTTACACCTGTTTCACGCTCAAAAACGCCCGATGCACCGCGTCGGGCGTTTTGTATTTCAGGGATAGGTGCGGTCGCTCCCCATTATAGATCTGCACCGATTCATCCACCATTTTCACTGCATCTGCCAAGTCTTTAGGCCGATGGAGTAGAAACTCGGTCTTCAAAATTCCGTTTATTCGCTCGGCCATAGCGTTCTGGTAACAGTCATAGCCATCAGTCATCGAGCACCGGATTTCATGCCTGGTATGCAGACGTTGGTAGAGGTCGGAACAGTACTGGGCACCGCGATCTGAATGATGAATCAGCATCTGATCGGTTTTTCGCTCTCCTACCGCTTTTTCCAGTGCCTTTATCACCGACTGTGTATGCAGGCTCTCATGCACATGATGACCAACAATCTTGCGTGAGTACGCATCTGTCACAAGGCTCACATAGGCCACGCTTTCCTGTGTAGGCAGATAGGTGATGTCTGCAACCCAGACCTGTTCGGGTCCATTGGCCACGACTTGTTCAGGACCTGCTTTGAGCAGGTTGGGGTGGCGGCGAAAGCGATGATGACTATGAGTGGTCTTGTGATAAGCCCGTTTGCGCGGAACCAGCTCGCGCGCATCACGAAGGATGGTAAACAGACGGTCTCTACCCACGCACAACGACGCAGGAGCTTCGACGCTCATCAAGTAGTGCAGCTTGCGCGTTCCCAGCCTGGGCTGGCGACGCCGCTTTTCCAGGACGAAGTCCACCACCTCTTGGTCTTGGCGGACCTTCGCGTCAAAAGCGCGATTACGCTTGTAATACGCTTGACGCGAAATACCCATGAACAGGCAAGCCCTGGTAATGCTCAGGTCTTGGATTTGCCCTTGCGAGAGGACTTGCCGGGTCGCTTTTTTACGATGGAAACACCGTAGTCATTTTTCAAGACGTTCACGACAGCTTCAAAGAACTGGGCCTTCTGATTGCTCAGCACCAGCTGTTCTTCAAGCTCTTTAATCCGCTGCTCAGGTGTCGGCGGGAGTGTTGGCTCGGTCATGGACCTGTTCCTCGGCTCTCGAATTGATGCGCCTTGGCTCCAATCCTGTCGACCGTGCTTTCGTAACCAGACCAGCACCGTCGACCGGCCTTGGATGCCATAGCGTCGCTGGGCTTCTTTATAACTCAACTCGCCTTTTTCAACCTGATCTACGACCGATAATTTAAAGGCTAGCGTGTAATCGCGCTGGCTGCGCCTTTTGCCCGAATTCATTGAGTCCTCCTGAGGAAAGGTCAGAAGGTGTAAACCTTATTCAGGACGGGACAGCTCCCACAAAAAAGCCAGGACACAGGTCCTGGCTTTTTTACTGGGTGCCGCGTTTTACAGGCCTTCGAGAATGTCCGCCATGTCATCGGCATGCTCTTCTTCCTGAGCAAGGATTTCTTCAAAGATGCGGCGGGTGGTCGGGTCGCTGTCGCCGATGTACTGGATGATCTCGCGATAGCTGTCGACCGCGATGCGCTCGGCGACGAGGTCTTCGTAGACCATTTCTTTCAGCGTGTTACCGGCAACGTACTGCGCGTGAGAGTTCTTCGACAGCAGGTCCGGGTTGAACTCCGGTTCGCCGCCCAGTTGCACGATACGCTCGGCCAGTTTGTCGGCGTGCTCGGCTTCCTGGGTCGCATGCTCCAGAAACTCTTCCGCTGCGACGCTGGCCTTCAGGCCAGACGCCATATAGTAGTGGCGCTTGTAGCGCAGTACGCAGACCAGTTCGGTCGCAAGCGACTCATTGAGCAGGCGCAACACCGTCTCACGGTCAGCGCTGTAGCCTTCAGTCACCGCACCATTTTCAACGTTCTGGCGCGCACGCTGGCGCAGGGTGTTTACATCGGATAGCTGTGATTGCGGTGCAGAGTTCATCATTTTTCTCCAGGACTCATCAGGTTTTGCTGTCTCGCTCTGTGCGTTGCCCGGCAAGATCAGCAAAGGTTGTGAGTGGCGCGGGAGGGAAAAAGTTTTATCGGATTTTCGCAGGACAGGGCGGATGTGACTAAATGTAAAAATATAAGAAACGAGCGCCGAGCGGTGGGGTCCCAACCATGTGACCCAAATAAATCGTGGAGATACACAATGCTCAAGTTTCTGGGAAGCACCGTAGGCATCATCTTTCTGATCGGCCTGGTCGTGGTTATTGCCCTGTTCAAGCTGGTTTTCTAAAACGCATTCAACAAAAAGCCCGAGGCATTCTGTCTCAGGCTTTTTGTTTGCGGCGTGCTTTTATTACATCGCTTTTTCGTTCTTCTCGCGCTGTTCGCAGGTCATGAAACCTTTGTTGGTCACACGGCCGTCGCTGTTGAAGCTGACGTGGTAAACCTGTCTGTGGCCGTCTTTGGTCATGATGTAGTTGTTGCACGTGCCCGGGTTGACCTTGCGCTCGATGGTGGTCGAAGGCTCGCCGCCGATGGTCAGGACTTGCTGGCGGGTCATGCCGTTCTCGACCTGTTTGACCAGCGGTTCGTTGCGATACGTGACGTAGTCCACCGGGTTCTGCACGGTTGTGTTGCTGCAACCTGCCATTGTTGCCAGGACAAATGTTGCCGCGAGGATTTTCTTGTACATCGTTATTGCTCCACAGGTCAGAGCCGGTTTTGGCCCGGTATGCCTTGGAGCGGGCACGGTGCTGAAGAGTTCGAAAAAAAGATGGCGATAAGGCAGTATTTTACTGTCGCATTAGTGGCTTTCCTGGCCCAGAATGCCACGATCGTCGGGAAACGATGGCCCTTTGAATATTCCCCGCACGTTCCCGAAAGGCCGAGGTCAATCTGATGGCATGGTCGAGCGTTCAGCCCGGCCTTCGGCTCGGTCATCGGTGTCAGACCGTAGTTCGTTAATCAGCCGATCCTCAGTGACGGCCAGGAAGATGCGATGAGCGATAAAGAACTGTATGAGATCGAGTACACCCTGCTCGGTGAGCACCACGTAGACGTTATCGAGAATCTGGACGTGCCCATCATCGAGGTGGTGCACGAGCTGGCGCTCAAGCACCATGTAGAACTGGACGAACTTTCAGGCGGCGAAACCGGCATTCCTCACGCTGCCGGCATCACCGATGTTTCGATTCACAGCCTGGAGGTGGGCGAGAGCAGCGCGACTGCCTAATCCGCTTTTGACCGCAACGGCGTGGTCCAGCGTTCTGCAAGGATGACCCCGCACAAGGTCAGCGCTCCGCCGAACAGGTGATAGAGCGCCAGTTGCTCGCCCAGCGTCGCCGCGGCAATCAATGCCGTGGCGATGGGCATCAGGTTGAAGAACAGGGTCGTGCGGCTTGGGCCAAGGCGCATGATCGCTTTCATCCACAGCCATGGCGCAAGCATGGACGTGGGAATGGCCGCATACAGCACCATCGGAATGTTGCTCGCATTCAGGCCGGTTTTTGCCGACAGGATGAACGGCGGCAGCAGCACGATAATCGCCAGCAGAATCTGCACATACAGCAATTGCAGGGGCGGCAGACACAGTTGCCACTTCTTCAGCAGCGTGCTGTAGATGGCATAGGACGCTGCTGCCACCAGCACCATCGCATCCCCTCGATTGACACCGTGCTCGATCAGATCACCCGGATTGCCCGCCGAAACCACGACCACCACGCCTGCGAATGAAATGATGGCGCCCACCAGCGCGCCCGAGGTCAGGCGATTGCCCAGGCAGGCGATTGACAGCCCGAGCGCCATCATCGGCACCATGGACTGAATGATCCCCATATTGGTGGCGGTCGTCAGGCCAGCGGCGAAATACGCCAGGCTCTGGTAAAGCGCCGTGCCCAGCACCGCGAGGATAAAAATCTTGCCCAGCAACGGTTTGATCGCCGCCCGGTTTGCCCAGACGGGCCTGAGCATGAATGGTGTGAACAGCAGCCCGGCCATTGCCCAGCGATAGAAACCTATTTCGGCCGGGAAGATCACCCCGGACGAAGCCTTGGTGACAGCCGTATTGACCGCCCAGATAAGGATGGTGATCAGCGGAAACGCGTATTGCATGAGGGGATCATCGTGAAAACGAGGGGCGATTATCCGCCTGTTTACCGGCTAATGCACCGTGCCACGTCATATCTCGCAACAGCTGACTACACTGATTCTCAGCCTGTGCCGCCCGGCGCAGCGGATCTGGAGAGTCGATCGATGAAGAAGCTCGGTATTCCTCTATTGCTCGTTGGCCTGATGGTGTCCGCCCAGGGTTTTGCCGCCACCGCGCAGCAGAACAAGATGACCACCTGCAACGCTGACGCCAGCGCCAAATCGCTCAAGGGCGACGAGCGCAAGACGTTCATGAGCAGTTGCCTGAAAGCTGCACCGCCGCCAGCACCCACCCAGCAGGAAAAAATGAAGACCTGCAATGCGACTGCCAGCGCCGATGCGCTCAAAGGTGACGCTCGCAAGAGCTTCATGAGCGATTGTCTCAAGAAGAAATAATTTTCCGGCATTGCCCGACGCCTGGATCAGCGCGTGCACGTGCAGCAAATACGGCACTTGCGCGCGGTTTTCAAGCCGATCATCAGATGGATGATCGCGGCGCATTTTTTCCACCTTGCGCATCGCTGGTTCTCGGCTAAGAAGGCTGGCAGACTGCCCACCTTCCTAGTGTTGCCCTTTGAGGGTCTATGCCAACGTTTTCTGCGCGTCAGGTGTTAATAGCCAGCTGGATTCTTGTCTTTGGCGGTTTGCTGTTGGTACTGCCTTTCAAGTTGCTGCCCAGCCTGTTGGCAGGATTGCTGGTCTTCGAACTGGTCAACATGCTGACCCCCAAGCTGCAACGCCTGATCTCCGGCGAGCGTGCGCGCTGGCTGGCGGTGGCCTTGCTGGGGACCATCGTGGTCAGTCTGCTGACCCTGATTTTTGCCGGCGTCATCAGCTTTGTGCTGCATGAAGCCGAGAATCCGGGCGCTTCGCTGGACAAGTTCATGGTGCTGGTGGATCGTGCTCGTGGTCAGCTGCCACCGTTCATCGATGCCTATCTGCCCGCCAGTGCCGCGGAATTACGGGTTTCGCTGGGGCAGTGGCTGCAAAAGCATGTGGGTGAGCTGCAACTGATCGGCAAAGGCGCGGCGCACATGTTCGTCACCATGCTGATCGGCATGGTGCTGGGTGCGATCATTGCCTTGCAGCGCATCTCCGCTGATCACGTGCGCAAGCCGCTGGCTGCCGCGCTGTTCGATCGTCTGTATCTGCTCAGCCGGGCGTTCCGCAATATCGTCTTCGCCCAGATCAAAATCTCCTTGCTCAATACCGCCTTTACCTCGGTATTTCTGGCCATCGTGCTGCCGCTGTGCGGCATTCACCTGCCGCTGACCAAAACCCTGATCATCATGACCTTCCTGCTCGGCTTGCTGCCGGTGGTGGGTAATCTGATGTCCAACACGCTGATCTTTATCGTCGGCATGTCGATCTCGATCTGGGTCGCCTTGGCGGCGCTGGGTTATCTGATCGTGATCCACAAGGTCGAGTATTTCCTCAACGCGCGAATCGTCGGTGGGCAGATCAACGCCAAGTCGTGGGAATTGCTATTGGCGATGCTGCTGTTCGAAGCCGCCTTCGGCCTGCCGGGTGTGGTGGCAGGGCCGATCTATTATGCGTATCTGAAGAGCGAGTTGCAGAAGGAAGGGTTGGTTTAAGGCTGATGTTGATACCCGTCTGGACGGGAGCGCAGAACGCAGCTTCTGCCCGGAGGGCGTGGGAGCGGGCCGGGCGACGCTTCACTTGTCCGCGATGGGCTGCGAAGCGGCCCCAAAACAGGCTGCGTCGGTTGTGTCTGGTACACCGAGGCGGCTGTTTTGCTGCCGGTTCCCGGCAGTTCGCGGACAAGTCCGCTCCCGCAAATTGACTATCGTGCCAATGCTCCGCGTCCGCTTTTGAGCTTAGCCGTAACGCTTCTTCGCTTCGATCGCCAGGCCGCTGCCGATGCTGCCGAAGATGTTGCCTTCGACGTGGCGTGCGTTGGGCAGCATGGCCGATACGCTGTTGCGCAGCGCCGGAATGCCGCTTGAGCCGCCGGTGAAGAACACCGTATTGACCTGCTCGACGCTCACGCCCGCGTCATTCAGCAACTTCGTCACGCTGTTGCGTACCCGCTCGAGCTGGGCGTCGATGGCGGCTTCGAACATCACCCGGTTCAGGTCCACGCTCAGCCCGGCTTCCACTCGATCCATCGGTAAATGACGACTTTCGGCGTGGGTCAGCTGGATTTTGGTTTCTTCCACTTCCATGGCCAGCCAATGCCCGGCGCGTTGCTCGATCAGCTTGAACAGGCGATCGATGCCGCCGGTGTCTTCGATGTCGTAGCGCATGCTGCCCAGCGCCAGTTGGGACTTCTGCGAGTACACCGCGTTGATGGTGTGCCAGGTCGCCAGGTTCATGTGGTGGCTGGTGGGCATGTACGCGCCGCTTTTCATGCGGCTGCCATAGCCGAACAGCGGCATCACGCCCTGCAGGCTCAACTGTTTGTCGAAGTCGGTCCCGCCGATGTGCACGCCGCCGGTGGCCAGGATGTCCTGCTGGCGATCATCATGCTGGCGCCGCTCGGGCGACAGGCGCACCAGCGAGAAGTCTGACGTACCGCCGCCGATGTCGACAATCAGCACCAACTCTTCGTTTTCAATGGTGGACTCGTAATCGAAGGCGGCTGCAATAGGCTCGAACTGGAAAGACACGTCCTTGAAGCCGATCTTGCGCGCCACTTCCGCCAGCGTGTCTTCGGCTTCCTGATCGGCCAGGGCGTCGTCGTCGACAAAATGCACCGGGCGACCCAGCACAACCTGTTCGAACTCGCGGCCTGCGGTGTTCTCGGCGCGCTTCTTCAACTCGCCGATAAACAGCGCCAGCAGATCCTTGAACGGCATTGCCGTGCCCAGCACGCTGGTGTCGTGCTTGATCAGCTTGGAACCCAGCAGGCTCTTGAGCGAGCGCATCAGGCGGCCTTCGTAACCCTCCAGGTACTCGTGAAGCGCCAGGCGGCCATACACCGGGCGGCGCTCTTCCATATTGAAGAACACCACCGAGGGCAGGGTAATCTTGTCGTCCTCCAGCGCGATCAACGATTCCACGCCGGGTCGTTGCCAGCCGACGGTGGAGTTGGACGTGCCGAAATCGATACCGCAGGCACGGGCCGGGGATTGGTCATTCATGTCTTTTACGTTCCAGTCAAAAAACGGCCGCGCAGTTTATGTCAGCACGCGCAAATTGCGTAGCGCGACACGTCGCTTATATTTGCTTGGCTGTATTTGCGCCCAAGGCTTGAACTGAGGCCTGTTACCCCCAATCTTGAAGGGATTCTCGGTAGACCAGGTTGTCGAAAGCTCGACCCGCCTGAAAACGCGGCTGTCTATCTGTACATTTTTCGACGTTAGGTAATCCAGATGCCTCTTTGACAGAGGAAGCTGGGCGCGTGACGCCAGCGTATCTGGCTTTGCCGGATAAATCGGATAGGTGATCGTTACATGGATTTCAAAGACTACTACAAGATACTTGACGTTGAGCCCACTGCGGACGACAAGGCGATCAAGACCGCCTACCGCAAGCTGGCCCGCAAGTACCATCCCGACGTCAGCAAGGAGGCCGGCGCCGAAGACAAATTCAAGGAAGCGTCCGAAGCCTACGAGGTGCTCAGCAGCCCTGACAAGCGCGCCGAGTACGATGAACTGCGCAAGTACGGTCGACAGGGCCGTCCGTTCCAGACCCCGCCGGGCTGGCAAAGCCGTGCCGGGGCGGGTGCTGGCGGTTTTGAAGAGACGGCGGACTTTTCCGAGTTCTTCAGTTCCATTTTCGGTGGTCGGCCGCAGCAGGGCGGACGCACCCGCAATCCGGGACGCCAGGGTCAGGACGTTGAAATGGAGCTGGCGGTGTTCCTCGAGGAAACGCTGTCCGGGGAGTCCAAGCAGGTCAGTTTCAAGGTGCCTCAGCACAGCCCCAACGGCCAGCGCATGAGCGATATCACCAAGACCCTGAACGTGAAGATTCCAGCGGGCGTGGTCGACGGCGAGCGCATTCGGCTCAAGGGCCAGGGCGCTCCGGGTGTCGGTGGCGGTGCCAGCGGGGATCTGTACCTGATCATCCGCCTTGCACCGCATCCGATGTTCGAGGTCGAAGGCCATGATCTGGTGATCACCGTGCCGCTGGCCCCGTGGGAAGCGGCGCTAGGCACCAAAGTGGCGGTGCCGACCCTGACCAGCAGGCTCAACCTGACCATCCGGCCCGACAGTCAGAACGGTCAACGCCTGCGAATCAAGGGCAATGGCCTGATGAACAAGAATGGCGAGCGCGGCGATTTGTACGCGCAGTTGAAGATCGTCATGCCCAAACAGTCCGACGAGACGACGCGGGCGCTCTGGCAGAAGCTGGCTGACAGCGCTGCGTTCGACCCGCGTGCGCACTGGAAGGGCTGAGCCGATTCGGCGTCGAGATGACGTGAAGCGTCACGGCTGCATGTCGAAGAGCATGCAGCCGGCGTGGATCAGTGTTTTGGCAGCACCACGGTAAACGTGGTGCCATCACCAATGGTCGAGGTCACGGTGATGCTGCCGCCGTGAGCGTTGACCACTTCCTTGACGATGAACAGACCTAGGCCCAAGCTGGTCGAAGTGCCGCGTGTCTCGCTGTTTTCCTCGGTGCTGCGCACCAGCGGATCGAAAATCGTGCCGATGGCATCTTCAGCGATGGGCTTGCCTTCGTTGTGCACGACCAGCACCACCGCGTTCTCGGCGCCGGTGACACTGACGGTAATCTGGTGACTGGCGGCGCCATGTTGCAGGGCGTTACCGATCAGGTTCTGCAGCATCTGGCTGATGCGTCCAGTGTCCCAGTGGCCCTTGGTGTTGCCTTCGATGTTCAGCACCGGCGTCGAGTCCGGATGCCCGGCGCAGGCTTCTTCAATAGCTTCGCGGCAGGCGCTGGCCAGGTCCATGTACTTGCGCTCCACCGGCAGCCCGGCACCCAGGCGGCTGCGCACGAACTCCAGCAGATCGCTGACCATCGCGCCCATGTGGCGAGTGCTGTTCTGAATGCGCGAAACGTAGGACTGAGTCTTCTCGTCCAGCGTTATTTTGCGTGCCAGCAATTCAGTGGACATGCTGACGGCCTGAAGCGGCGCGCGCAGATCATGCCCCAGAATGGCCAGAAAGATATCCCGAGAACGTCCGACGCGCTCGGCGTAGGCGGCGGTTGACTCTGCCAGCGCTTCGTCGATGGCTTCGTTGAAACGGATCACTTCCTGAAAGTCGGCCAACTGCGGTGCCGTCAGGCTTTCGACCCACAAACGGATGACGCTCGCGCGCAAATGGCGGAACTCTGACGTCATCTGCACCAGATCAAAACCGACCTCATGACGTAGCTCTCCATGACTGCAGGCGGCTTCGTCCAGGCTCGGCGTCTTGTGCACGTCTTCGCCACGGGCCTTGGCGATCTCTTCGCTCTTGCTCTGTGCAGTTCTCATGTCCCGCGCGGCCGCGAGCAGAATCGACTTGGCATGATCGCGCAGCTCGACCTTGGTCATCGTTTCTGCGGCGGGTTTCAGGGTTCTGGCGAAGTCTTCCCACTCGTCGACAATGCGATCCACA
This sequence comes from Pseudomonas cannabina, assembly GCF_900100365.1. Lineage (NCBI taxonomy): Bacteria > Pseudomonadati > Pseudomonadota > Gammaproteobacteria > Pseudomonadales > Pseudomonadaceae > Pseudomonas > Pseudomonas cannabina. Next base: position 5,265,047 of record NZ_FNKU01000001.1, read on the forward strand.
TGAACAACGATGAATTCGGAAAGGCGCATGGCCGATTACCTTGCTGGAGGTGCGTGGCGAAAGATGGCGCATAGTACCTCCTTTGCATGACACGAAATACAGGGCGTTGACTGTCATTTCTGTCAGTCAGCGCGCTTTTCACGAGCCTGTGTTCAATCTGCAGATTAAAAGTGCCTGAGCATGCGAATGCTGCGCATTGGCAAGCCTCTCTAGAACAGGAAATAGCGCTGCGCCATCGGCAGTACATCCGCCGGTTCGCACCACAGCAGCACGCCGTCGGCCTTCACTTGATAGGTCTGCGGATCGACTTCGATGTCCGGCAGGTAGTCGTTGTGGATCAGGTCTTTCTTCTGCACGGTGCGGCAGCCTTTGACCACGCCGATCTGCTTCTTCAAGCCCAATGTTTCTGGCACGCCTGCGTCGAACGCGGCCTGGCTGATGAAGGTCAGGCTGGTGGCGTGCAGCGAGCTGCCGAAGCTGGCGAACATCGGGCGGTAGTGCACCGGTTGCGGTGTCGGGATCGAGGCATTGGCGTCGCCCATCAGGCTGGCGGCGATGGCACCGCCCTTGAGGATCAGGGTCGGTTTGACGCCGAAGAACGCCGGACGCCAGAGCACCAGATCCGCCCACTTACCGACTTCGATGGAGCCCACTTCATGGCTGATGCCGTGGGTGATCGCCGGGTTGATGGTGTATTTGGCGATGTAGCGCTTGGCGCGAAAGTTATCGTTGCCGGTGCCGTCCTGCGGCAGCGGACCACGCTGTTTCTTCATTTTGTCGGCGGTTTGCCAGGTGCGCATGATCACTTCGCCAACCCGGCCCATGGCCTGGCTGTCGGAGCTGAGCATCGAAAACGCGCCCAGGTCGTGAAGAATGTCTTCGGCAGCAATGGTCTCGCGGCGTATGCGGCTTTCCGCGAAGGCCACGTCTTCGGCGATGCTCGGGTCCAGGTGGTGGCAGACCATGAGCATGTCGAGGTGCTCGTCGATGGTGTTGCGGGTGAACGGCCGGGTCGGGTTGGTCGAGCTGGGCAGCACGTTTGGCGAGCCGCAAGCCTTGATGATGTCCGGCGCATGACCGCCACCGGCACCTTCAGTGTGGTAGGTGTGGATCGTGCGATTCTTGAACGCCGCCAGGGTGGTCTCGACAAAACCTGACTCGTTCAACGTGTCGGTGTGAATCGCCACTTGCACGTCATAGTCGTCGGCAACGCTCAGGCAGTTGTCGATGGCGGCCGGGGTCGTGCCCCAGTCTTCATGAAGTTTCAGGCCGATGGCACCGGCCTTGACCTGTTCGATCAGCGGCCCGGGCAGGCTGACGTTGCCTTTGCCGGTGAAGCCGATGTTCATCGGAAACGAGTCCGAGGCCTGAAGCATGCGTGCCATGTGCCACGGGCCGGGCGTGACGGTGGTGGCGTTGGTGCCGGTGGCAGGGCCGGTGCCACCGCCGATCATGGTAGTCACGCCGCTCATCAGCGCTTCTTCGATTTGCTGCGGGCAGATGAAGTGGATGTGCGTGTCGACGCCGCCTGCGGTGAGGATCATGCCTTCACCGGCAATGACTTCGGTGGCTGCGCCGACGGCAATGGTCACGTCCGGCTGGATGTCCGGGTTGCCCGCCTTGCCGATGGCCGCGATACGGCCGTTCTTGATGCCCACGTCGGCTTTGACGATGCCCCAATGGTCGATGATCAAGGCATTGGTGATCAGCGTATCGACGACGTCTGCAGCGAGCAGCTGGCCCTGGCCCATGCCGTCACGGATAACCTTGCCCCCGCCGAACTTCACTTCTTCACCATAAGTGGTGAAGTCCTTCTCGACCTCGACCCACAGCTCGGTATCCGCCAGCCGAACCTTGTCACCAACGGTGGGGCCGAACATGTCGGCGTAGGCTTGTCGGCTTATCTTCATCTCTCGTACCTTGGATTCAGAGCTGCAAGCTACAAGCCGCAAGCTGTCAGTTTTTCAAAGCGACCAGCTGCAAGCAGCAAGTCGTCGTAGGCTTTCTTCTTGAAGCTTGAAGCTTGAAGCTTGAAGCTAAAGCTCCCCCATCACCCGCCCGGCAAAGCCGCAGACTTTGCGCAATCCGGCCAAATCCACCAGTTCGACTTCGCGCGACTGGCCCGGTTCGAAGCGCACGGCGGTGCCGGCCGGGATGTTCAGGCGCATGCCGCGGCTGGCGGCGCGGTCGAAGGTCAGTGCGTCGTTGGTTTCAAAGAAGTGGAAGTGCGAGCCCACCTGAATCGGCCGGTCGCCGCTGTTGGCGACGGTCAGGCTGAGGGTGCGGCGACCGGCGTTGAGTTCGATGTCGCCGGGCTGGATCTGGTATTGACCAGGGATCATGTCGGTTGCCCCAAGGTTTTGAAATAAATGGCGGTCGGCCGATAGCGACCGTCTGGTGTGGCGCAGTAATCCGGCAACTCACCGACCCGGTTGTAGGCCAGCGAGCGATAGAACGCTTCAGCCGTCGAGCCTGCCTCGGTGTCGAGGTGCAGCAGTCCGCGTTTGTGTTTGACCGCAGCCTGCTCGACCTCGTCCATCAGTTGCCTGCCCAGACCACGGCCGCGAGCCTCAGGCAGCACCATCAGTTTCTGCACTTCGGCGCGGTTCAGGCCGCTGGGCTTCTGGCACAGCGACAGTTGCGCGCTGGCCAGTACGTTCTCTTCTTCGGCGACCACCCACAGCAGCAGATTGCCGGCGGCGATATCGGCTTTCAGACCATCGCACCAGGCATACGCCTGCTCCATGTCGAGGTCGGCCATGAAGCCTACCGAGGCGCCGTCATGAACCGTATCGAACAGCAACTGCGCCAGGCCATGGCGGTAATGCGCGAAACTTTCAGCGGTGACACGTCGCAGTTGTGCGTGGTTCATGGCGTGCTCTCTAAAGGGATGCAGGTGCTTGTGAGGCGGGCGGCGCAGCGCCGGGCGTCAGGTCAAGCTGCATGAACGTCAGGTCCAGCCAGCGGCCGAACTTGGTGCCGACTTGCGGCATCTGGCCGGTGATCCTGAAGCCTAGACGATCGTGCAGGGCAATGGAGGCCGTGTTACCGCTTTCGATGGCGGCCACCATCATGTGCTTGCCGCAGGTGCGAGCGCGCTCGATCAACTCAGCCATCAAGCGTGGCCCCAGACCCTTGCCACGCTGGTCGGCACGCACGTACACCGAATGCTCCACGGTATGACGAAAGCCCTCGAACGGCCGCCAGTCGCCAAACGAGGAATAGCCGAGTACTTCGCCTGCGCTGTCGACGGCGACCAGGATCGGGTAACCCTGAGCCTGGCGAGACGCGTGCCAGGCCTGACGGTTGCCCAGATCGACCGGCTGCTCGTTCCAGATCGCCGTGGTGTTCAGCACCGCATCGTTGTAGATGGCCAGAATGCCCGGCAGATCTTCCGGCTGTGCATCACGAATCAGCTCTTGCATGCTCGTCTCCTCAGGCAATCGGCTGGTGCACGGTGACCAGCTTGGTGCCGTCCGGGAAGGTGGCCTCTACCTGGATTTCCGGAATCATTTCCGGGATGCCTTCCATGACCTGATCGCGGCTCAGCAGGGTGGTGCCGTAGTGCATCAGATCAGCGACGGTCTGCCCGTCACGCGCACCTTCCAGTAACGCCGCCGAGATGTAGGCCATGGCTTCCGGGTAGTTGAGCTTCACGCCGCGTGCCAGGCGCCGTTCGGCAACCAGCCCGGCGGTGAAAATCAGCATCTTGTCTTTTTCGCGTGGCGTCAGGTCCATGGGTCGTCCGTTTCTTCATATTCGGTGGTTGATCGTTCCCCTGGAACGCAGAGCGTCCAGTCATCAATCAGGTATTCCAGATTCTTGGTGTTACCGCCTCGCGTCCCAGCAGGGCAGGCCGCAGGCGTTTCCAGATTTGTATCAGCCAGGCCCTGGCGTGCAAGGCTTCGTCAGCCAGGCAGCGCGCGACTATCAAGCCCGGCAACTGAGTCAGGTTACCGCGGACCGGATTGGGCATCGACAGCGAGCGGCATTCTTCAAGCAGGTCGCTGGCCACTTCACCGGTCATCAGCAGGGTGGCGAACACCGTTTTGCCATCCAGCCCGACAGGCGAATACAGCAGCCGGTCAGCGCCGATAATGCGTTGCCGTTCATGCCAGAGCAATGCGCCGTCACGCCGGATGTCCAGATGTGACTGAAAGTGGCCATGCTCGAAACGCTCGCCGCTGGCCGGACGCCCCAGCGCCACGACGTCCCAATAGCATAACCGGGCATCGCCGTGCAGTTCGATGCGCGTGGTGAGTTCTGCCTGGGCGTTGCTGAACACGATGGTTTCCTGGGGCAGCCATTCAAGCGTCGCGCCGGGCTGGACATGCAGCGCCAACTGTTGAAACGCAGGGCTGGCGGCGCGATACCATTTGGCGGCGCCAGGGCTGGTCAGTTGCGCCCAGGCATCGGTGCCGACGTTGACTGAAATGTCCAGCCGGTCGCCGCCGGCGATTCCGCCCGGAGGGTGAACGATGATGTGCTGGCACACCTCAGGCCCTTCGGCGTACAGATGTTTTTGTACCCGCAACGGCCCTTTGTGGCGCCGTTGGGTCGGGCGCGTGCCGTCATCGAAACGGCCATAGCCCAGTTCCAGCTCGGCGTGCCAGCTGGGTGTGAACAGGGCAGTAGGTGCTGGCAGATTCATGGCGTCTTCATTGCTTTGTCGAGTGCTGCACGATAACGGATTGGCGCATCAAATGGTGACCAGACCGCGTACACCGTCGGCCTCCATGTTCTCGCCCCGGCCCTGCTGAACGATCTCGCCCCGCGACATCACCAGATACTGATCGGCCAGCTCTGCGGCAAAATCGTAGAACTGTTCTACCAGCAGAATCGCCATGTCACCGCGCTCGGCCAGCTTCTTGATCACCGCGCCGATTTCCTTGATCACCGACGGCTGAATACCTTCCGTGGGCTCATCGAGAATCAGCAGGCGCGGGCGGCTTGCCAGCGCCCGGCCAATCGCCAGCTGCTGCTGTTGACCGCCAGACAGATCACCGCCCCGACGATGCTTCATTTGCAGCAACACCGGGAACAGTTCGTAGATGAACGCCGGCACCTCTTTGGCTTCCGAGCCGGGAAAGCGTGACAGGCCCATCAGCAGGTTCTCCTCAACCGTCAGCCGCCCGAAGATCTCCCGCCCCTGCGGCACGTAGGCAATACCGGCGTGCACGCGCTGATGCGTCTTGAAACCCGTAATGGCTTTGCCTTCCCAATGCACCGAGCCTTCTTTTGACGGCAGCAGGCCCATCAGTACACGCAACAGCGTTGTTTTACCGACACCGTTGCGGCCCAGCAGGCAGGTGACTTCGCCGACCTTCACATCAAACGACAGACCGCGAAGAATGTGGCTGCCGCCGTAATATTGGTGGAGCTTTTCGACCTGAAGCATGGTTCGTGTCTCTTCCGTTGCAGCATGATCACCGCTTTGCGACGCGGAGCGTCTGGACATGCATTCCTACGCGGAGCGCAGGAACGATCAGTTCTTCGCGTCAGCGCCCCAAGTACACTTCAATCACACGTTCGTCGGCCTGGACGTCGTTCAGTGAGCCTTCGGCCAGCACGCTGCCTTGATGGAGCACGGTGACGTGGTCGGCAATCGAGCCGACGAAGCCCATGTCGTGTTCCACCACCATCAGTGAGTGCTTGCCGGCGAGGCCCTTGAACAGTTCGGCGGTGAATTCGGTTTCGGCGTCGGTCATGCCTGCCACCGGCTCGTCGAGCAGCAAAAGCTGCGGGTCCTGAACCAGCAACATGCCGATTTCCAGAAACTGCTTCTGACCGTGCGACAGCAAGCCCGCCGGGCGATGCATCGAGCTGGTCAGGCGGATGGTTTCCAGCACTTCATCGATCCGGTCCTGCTGTTCGCCACTCAGGCGTGCACGCAGGCTGGCCCATACCGATTTATCGGTCTTCTGCGCCAGTTCCAGGTTTTCGAACACGCTCAGGGCTTCGAACACCGTGGGTTTCTGAAATTTGCGGCCAATCCCGGACTGGGCAATCTGCACTTCGCTCATCTGCGTCAGGTCCAGCGTTTCGCCGAACCAGGCCTTGCCGTGGCTGGGGCGGGTCTTGCCGGTAATGACGTCCATCAACGTGGTCTTGCCTGCGCCGTTGGGGCCGATGATGCAGCGCAGCTCGCCCACGCCGATGTACAGATTCAGGTCATTCAGCGCCTTGAAACCGTCAAAACTGACACTGATGTCTTCCAGCGTAAGGATCGTGCCATGCCGCGTGTTCAGCCCTTTGCCTGCGCTTTTGCCTAGGCCTACCGCATCGCGGCTGGTGCCGGCGTCGGAGTTAGGGGCCAGCACCGGTTCGAGCATGAATGACGGGGTCGGAGTGGTTTTCATGGCTCGCTCCTTTTCTTCAGCAGGCCGATGACGCCCTTGGGCAGATACAGCGTGACGATGATGAACAGCGCGCCGAGAAAGAACAGCCAGTACTCCGGGAAAGCCACGGTGAACCAGCTCTTCATGCCATTCACCAGGCCCGCGCCGAGCAGCGGGCCGATCAATGTGCCGCGACCGCCCAGGGCGACCCACACAGCGGCTTCGATGGAGTTGGTCGGCGACATTTCGCTGGGGTTGATGATGCCGACTTGCGGCACATACAAAGCCCCGGCAAGACCGCACATGACCGCGCTCAGCACCCAGACGAACAGCTTGAAGCCGCGCGGATCGTAACCGCAGAACATCAGGCGGTTTTCTGCGTCACGCAGCGCTGTCAGCACCCGCCCGAACTTGCTCTGCGCCAGTTTCCAGCCGATGTACAGGCAGGCGACCAGTAACACGACCGTCGCCAGAAACAGCGTCGCCCGAGTGCCTTGCGAACTGATGCTGAAGCCCAGAATGCTGCGGAAGTTGGTGAAGCCGTTGTTGCCGCCAAAGCCGGTTTCGTTGCGGAAGAACAGCAACATGCCGGCAAAGGTCAGGGCCTGGGTCATGATCGAGAAATACACGCCCTTGATGCGCGAGCGGAAGGCGAAAAAGCCGAACACCAGCGCCAGCAGGCCTGGAGCCAGCACCACCAGGCACAGTGCCCAGAGAAAGTTGTCGGTGCCCGTCCAGTACCATGGCAGTTCGGTCCACGACAAAAAAGTCATGAACGCGGGCAAGCCATCGCCAGCCGCCTCACGCATCAGGTACATGCCCATCGCATAGCCGCCCAAGGCGAAAAACAGGCCGTGGCCCAGCGATAACAGCCCGGCGTAGCCCCAGACCAGGTCCAGCGCGAGGGCGACAATGGCGTAGCAGAGAATTTTGCCGACCAGCGTCAGGGTGTAAGCCGAGACCTGAAAGCCGTTATCGGCTGGCAGCAACGACAGCAGTGGCAACGCCAGCAGCACGGCCAGAATCAGGCTGCCTACGGCCAGCGTACCCTTGGGGCCGACTTTTTGTGCGGCGGTTACCATCAATGGCTGGCTCATCAGTCAATCACCCGTCCTTTCAGTGCAAAGAGGCCCTGCGGACGTTTCTGGATAAACAGAATGATCAGCGCGAGGATCAGGATCTTGCCCAGCACGGCGCCGATCTGCGGTTCAAGAATCTTGTTGGCGATGCCCAGCCCGAAAGCCGCCGTCACACTGCCCGCCAGTTGCCCGACACCGCCGAGCACCACCACCAGGAACGAGTCGATGATGTAGCTCTGGCCAAGGTCGGGGCCGACGTTGCCGATCTGGCTCAGCGCGACGCCTCCCAGTCCTGCGATGCCCGAGCCCAGTCCGAACGCCATCATGTCGATGCGCCCGGTCGGCACGCCGCAGCAAGCGGCCATGTTGCGGTTCTGGGTCACGGCACGCACGTTCAGGCCCAGGCGGGTTTTGTTCAGTAGCAGCCAGGTCAGCACGACCACGAACAGCGCGAAAGCGATGATCACGATGCGGTTGTACGGCAGCACCAGATTGGGCAGCACCTGAATCCCGCCGGACAACCATTCCGGGTTGGCCACTTCGACGTTTTGCGCGCCGAAAGCCAGGCGCACGGCCTGAATCAGCATCAGACTGATGCCCCAGGTGGCGAGCAGGGTTTCCAGTGGGCGGCCGTACAAGTGACGAATCACCGTGCGCTCCAGCGCCATGCCGATCATGGCGGTGACAAAGAATGCCACTGGCAGCGCGATCAGCGGGTAGTACTCGATAGCGCCCGGCGCGTAGCGCTGGAACATCAGCTGCACCACATAAGTTGAATAAGCGCCCAGCATCAGCATTTCGCCGTGGGCCATGTTGATCACGCCGAGCAGGCCGAAGGTGATTGCCAGACCCAGCGCGGCCAGCAGCAGGATCGAGCCCAGCGACATGCCGCTGAATGCCTGACCGAGCAACTCGCCAATCATCAACTTGCGGTTGACCTGAGCCAGGCTGGTTTCTGCTGCGATGCGCACTGAGCTGTCGGTTTCCACCCCGGGTGCCAGCAGCGATTCGAGACGGGTGCGGGCCAGCGGATCGCCGGTTTCACCAAGCAGGCGCACGGCTGCCAGGCGCACGCTGGGGCTGGAATCGACCATCTGCAGGTTGGCCAGCGCCAGCGTCAGGGCACTTTTGACGCTGGCATCGGTTTCGCTGGCAGCCCGTTGGCTCAGCAGATCCAGTTGCGCAGGGCGGGCACTTCGCTGCAATTGCCGGGCGGCCGCGAGGCGTACGGCCGTATCAGCCGCTAACAGTTGATGGCTGGCCAGTGCGGTTTCCACCAGCCCTCGCAATCGATTATTCAAGCGCAGTTTGCGCGGTTCATCAGGGGTTGGGGCGTCGGCGGCAGCGGGCGCTTCGGCATCCACGGGCATGAATTGGGCGTTGTTTTCGATCCACGCGCGTTTGCTGCTGTCAGCTGCAACCCTGCCATCGCGCAGCGCTTCCAGCAATTCGATGCGCTCCGGCGCTGGAGCGGCTGCCCAGGCTTCCAGCAGCTCGGCCTGTTTCGAGGCACTGGCAGCGGCGAAATCACCCGCATCGCTGGCCTGAGCTGCAACGGGCAGCAACAGGCTGATGGCGAGGATGAAACGGTAGAGGTAAGAAGGCATATCAATATGGCCTTGATTCAGTGTGGTGTCGTCTGCTCTCGATTCTGGCCGAAGGCCGTGGGAGTGAACTTGTTCACGAAAGGGCCGGTACATTTACTGAAGATGTATCGTTTGAACAGCCGTCTTCGCGGACAAGTCCGCTCCCACGCCCTGCGGGCAGAAGCCTGAAGCCTCCGACTTTCGGTGCTTCAGAACTTGTGCATAACGTCCAGCGTAAGAGCGACGGTCAGTTGCTCTTCACCGGGGTGTCCGGCTTCTTGTCGTTGCCGGGAATGTACGGGCTCCAGGGTTGGGCGCGGATCGGTTCTTTGGTCTGCCAGACAACGTTGAACTGCCCGTCGTCCTGGATTTCGCCGATCATCACCGGCTTGTGCAGGTGGTGGTTGGTCTTGTCCATGGTCAGGGTGAAGCCCGAGGGGGCGGCGAACGTCTGTCCGGCCATCGCTTCGCGTACTTTGTTCACGTCGGTAGACTTGGCTTTTTCGACCGCTTGCGCCCACATATGGATGCCGACGTAAGTGGCTTCCATCGGGTCGTTGGTGACGGCCTTGTCCGCGCCCGGCAGGTTTTTCTTCTTGGCGTAAGCTTTCCAGTCAGCGACGAACTTCTTGTTGACCGGGTTTTCCACCGACTGGAAGTAGTTCCACGCGGCCAGATGGCCGACCAACGGCTTGGTGTCGATGCCGCGCAATTCTTCTTCGCCCACCGAGAAGGCTACAACCGGAACGTCGGTGGCTTCGAGGCCCTGGTTGGCCAGTTCCTTGTAGAACGGCACGTTTGAGTCGCCATTGACGGTGGAAATGACGGCGGTCTTGCCACCGGCGGAGAATTTCTTGATGTTGGCGACGATGGTCTGATAGTCGGCGTGACCGAACGGGGTGTAGACCTCTTCGATATCCTTGTCCGCTACCCCTTTGGATTTCAGGAACGCGCGCAGAATCTTGTTGGTGGTACGTGGATAGACGTAGTCGGTGCCGAGCAGGAAGAAGCGCTTGGCCGAGCCGCCTTCTTCACTCATCACATACTCGACCGCAGGAATCGCCTGCTGGTTAGGCGCTGCACCGGTATAGAACACGTTGGGCGACATTTCTTCGCCTTCGTACTGTACCGGGTAGAACAGCAGGCCATTGAGCTCTTCGAAGACCGGCAATACGGATTTTCGCGACACCGAGGTCCAGCAACCGAATACCACCGCGACCTTGTCCTGCGTCAGCAACTGGCGGCCTTTTTCGGCGAACAGCGGCCAGTTGGACGCCGGGTCCACGACCACCGGCTCAAGCATCTTGCCGTTGACACCGCCCTTGGCGTTGATCTCGTCGATGGTCATCAACGCCATGTCTTTAAGCGAGGTCTCGGAAATTGCCATGGTCCCGGACAACGAATGCAGAATGCCGACCTTAATGGTCTCGGCAGCCTGAACGGTCTAGGTCAGCCCCATGGCGGCGATGGATGCGGACAGGGTAAAGGCTTTGATCAGGCTGCGACGCTTCATTGACTGGCTCCATTTGTTTGTTGTTCGGGATTGTCACGGCATTGCAATGCGGCTTTTATCAAGCTTTAGCAATTGCTGGGCCAACGCGCTGACGTCTCAAATGGAGCAAATGTATTGCGCCCGGCTGGCGGTTGCGCACCAAGCTGGAACGAGTATTTGCGCAGAGTGCACGCGGTGCATCGCAATGGTGCGGGGCAGGAAAGCCAGCTTGTCAGGTTTTACACCCAGATTTCCTGCTCGCCGCTGTAAGGGTCGTAGGTGTGGTCTACAAGTTGTTCCGGGACGTCGAACCACGCAAACAGTTGACCGTTGAGCCGCTGCGTGGCCGCAAGCTGCATCGGGGTCCCCGGTGGGATAGCAACGTGATCGCCGAGAAAGCCGGTAAACATGTTCTTCTTGGGAATGCCCGGTGCAAAGATAAAGAAAACAGGATGATTTTCGATGTTGGCGTTGCTGCTCACAAATCCGTCCTGGCTCCATCGGGAGGCGTTGGCTCGCGCCACGGATGCGGACTGCACGCCGTTGTCTACGAAGACAGCGCCCACTTCCCGTTCAAGGCATGCCATCCCCTTGTTGGTGACATAGGTCGCGCGAAAAGCTGTGCCATGCCATTCCTTGAGTCGACAGAACTGATCCAGAAACCTGCGCGTGGCCGTACTGCGAATGCCGTTGCGCAACATCGGATTGATGTCTGGCGATCCACCTTCTGTGTAAGCCACAATTTCGGAAAGATTTTCTGCATTGGACGCTTTGCTCAACGCCAGGTAATCAGCCTCGAACTGCATGCGCTCGACGGCACTGGCTTCTTGAAAAGATGAGGGCCAGTCGGTCAACGCATTGGCCAACCGTGACCGGGCATTGCGAATTGCCTGTGGGCTGATCCGGGGTATTTCTTTGCCCACGGCTTTCCAGGCCCCGCTGGTGGTGCGCAACGCGTATTCCTGCTCGTGCACCAGCAGGCTGGCATTGATCGGACTTGGTCGATAAAGCCGCGAATGACCAAACAGGTTGGTACGACGGCTTACGTAACAGGTTTGATTCTCTATCTCGATCGCTACGAAGCGTGTGGAGTCCATTGCGACGGTGAGTTTTGATCCACCCAGTCGAGGGGTATTGGTGTGCGACATCAGGTATCCGATCTGCACCTGCCCGTCGCGGCCAATCCGGCGTATCAAGTGCGGACGCCGTGTTGCGCTCACGGCGTACGTTGTCGGTCTGAGTGCCAGCGCCAGACGGCCAACCAGTGCAATGGCGATGTAATCAACTGCACTCAGAAACTCCTCGGCAGCGCCCTCAAGGTCGTTTTCCTCGATTTTCGAAAAAGCGCTCCAAGTCTTGTATAAACCAATGCCCAGCGCGATAGGCATCATGATCGGTTCAGGCAAAAACAGGATCGCGATGCTGGTCAACAGGTTGAAACCCTGCCCGGACAGCCCTTTATCGCTGGTCAGGCTCATGCGTCGCCTGGCCTCGACGATCAATTGATTGATCTTGGTCTCGTGACCTTCCTCGTAAAAGTCTTTGGTCTGGCTGACAAATATCACCGGGCGCAACAGTCGCTCGGGTATCGGTATAGGGGACAGGCGTGTGAAGATATCCGGTACACGCCAGTGCTTCGCCTCTTTCTCGTAGCTCATGGCGTGCAACATCTCCAGACGTCTGGATACAGGGATCTGTTGGAGGAGGTAGCGCTGAAATGGTTTTTCTTCCAGAAAACTGACCTTGAGGTGGTACATGCTGTTGAACCAGCGAAAAACCACACCGTCCGGGGCGTCCAGCGTGCAGAGCACCAGCGGACCTTTGTCGAAGCTGTCTATGGGGGCAATCAACATGACATTGGTCATCTTGAGCCCGTTGACACTGAAAAACCTGACTTCGATTCCTTCACCATTGACGGTGCGACGTTTTCTGGGCGATGGACCATCAAGAACGGCCTTGATCCAGCTGGTGCCTGTCAGTGGGAAGGCCTGCTGCTCGATTTCCAGTAACGCCATCCGCATCTGGGACTCCAACTGATCCCGCTGCAAGCGCTTGAGTTGATGAGCATAGGCCGACGACTTCAGATGGAGGTCGAGGTAATTGTCGAGATGTTGCGGGTTCTTGATAACCCTGATCAGCTCTATGATGGAATCGCTGTTCAGCGGTTTGATGCGGGTGTCCGTATCGTCAGTCACTGTGATGAGTACTGCATCTTCTGCCTTTTTTCGATACGCATCGTCATGAGCCAGTTGCGTGAGTGGGACCGTGGTGGTCAATACACTCGGGGTCACGGGAGCACCCTGTATTCCGAGGACTTCCGGACTTGTCAGGGACACGAGTGACACCCTGATTCGCTCCGGTTCAAGTGTTATTCCGGCCCGGTTCAGTGCATCGCTCAGTTGCTGGTCGATATAGCGTTTGAGGTAAACCTGGCTGTCAATCTCGGGGCGATCGAAGTATTCATTGCTTGAGCGCTGAAGTTTCATGACTGCCTCACCAAAGCGCCGTGCCTGTTCACGCCATTCTTCGCGTTGGCGTTGCCCCATGTTTTTCCACCAGTCGGGCATGTGGGCATAAACCAGCTCGGCATCCAGTTGATCAAGACGCCGGTGGTTATTGAAATGAAAGTCGGGAGCCAGCAGGCGCCAATACAACTGTTCGAAGGCAGCAGAGTCCATCTGTTGCGCGCGAGCAAGTTGAACTGCACGCGCGAATCCGGACTGTTGTTCGGTAACCTGACGGCTCATCAGCAAACTGAGGAAGTTTCCGCTCAGCGCCGTGTAATGCCAGCGCAGCGTGCTGATCGTGGTCGTACTCGTATCCGCCTGAATAAGCTGCGCTTGAAGAAACTGTCGATATTCAGAATCGGTCCCTCGCTGGATCAAGCTGTCGTTCATCTGTTTGAACGACGCAAACGCTTCCAGCCCGTCATAAGGGGTGAAGAGCAAAATGTCTTCCAGCTCTTCTTCGTCCGTCATTACAGGTTGCGTACGAAACCTGCGGGTGATGGCAAAGGCACCGGACAATGCAACCGGCTCGCCGTTGTCGACGCTTGCCGATACGCTGTAAACGCTGTGGGGCTGGAGCTCATCGACAGCACTGTCCACACATGATTTCAAGGCTGCCGAAAGCATCGTGAAATGGCGTGTGGTCATCTTTCCCAGAGAAATCTGAATTTCACATTCAGATTTCAGACACCTGATTCTTTCAGCGAGGAATTCGCTGCGTCGGGTGCCACCCTCTGGCCGCGTAAAGGCCCAATAGTCTGAAAGTTTTCGACTGTGAAGCGGTTCCAGCTGCTGCCTGACCCCTGCGTAGAGATCCAGGATGGCTGTTCGGCCCAGGGGTTCGATGACAGGTGCCTGCGCAGAGGCTGAAGGCGTTGGATAAAAGCCTTGCACCTCATGGTCCTCCCAGCTCAGCCTGCCGGTGAAATGCTCGATCAGGCTATCGATCAGCGGAGCACTGTGAATATTGTTCTCGGCATCAGGCGGTAATCTGCTGTCGCGATAAGCCAGCCAGGTGGCCTGGACGTCCAGCCCGGGTTTTACTGTCCGGAGCAATTCATGCACCAGCTCTCGTATCGTGTCGCTGAGGGCAGGCGGGTATGTGCTGCTGTCAGGCGTAGGTTGAACAGGTTGCGGGGAGGTGTCTAACGTTGCGTTCATGGCGCCACTTCGTCTCGATGAAAGATGATCCGTTTCAGGCTGTAGCCAGGCGGTTCATTGCATCTAGCCAGTGTTGGCGGCGCATGGCTGTCGGGCAGCGTTGCCCTATACGCGTGGCAATGCCCATGCGGTCGGTAGGAAGGGGCGACGAGCAGGCAGGTCAGGTGACTTGGGAAGAGGCGAGGCCTGAAACCGGGTATGAGGAGGAATTCATCACAACGCCACTCAATGGTTTCAGGCCCCGCACGGAGCAATCTAAGCTGTTGCCGCCCGTTTGGCAAAGCGCGAAAGCACTATTCGGTCAAGCACCCAGACAATCAGCATCGAAATGCCCACCAGAGGGAAGATTATCCCCAGCGCAATCATCACCACGGTCGCGGTTTTCCAGCGTGGCAGATCGTGGCGCAACGGCGGTACACCCAGTCCGCTTTGAGGGCGGCGCTTCCACCAGATCACCAGGCCGCTGACCGAACTGAGCAGCACCATCAGGCACACCAGCAGAATCAGCAACTGATTGACCCAGCCGAAAAACTTGCCTTCATGAAGCATCACGCCCAGTTCGGTGGCCTTGGACACCGCGCTGTAATCGACATAGCGGACATCGGCCAGCACCTTGCCAGTGTACTGGTCGATGTGCAGCGTAGCGTCATCGCGCGGGTCGTCGGCGAACACCGACACAGTGAATACACCGTCGGCCGTCTTCGGCTGAGTGATGCTGTAGCCCGGTACGATTTCTCTGGCGCGTGCGATGTCGACGACTTTTTGCAGCGACACGGTCGGCGCTGCCGGTGCGCTGGACATGTGCATGTGGTTCATGTGCTCAGCGTGCTCGCCAGTCGAAACCGGCATTGGCGTGTTCTCCATTGCCCACGGCACAGTCTGCGCACTGGCGCTGTTCAGCTCACCAGCCTGCTTGTCAGACTTGGGTACGTCGGTCCACATGGCTGCCGGAAAAGTGTTCCACACCGCAGCGTATTGTTTGCCCCACAGGCCGGTCCACGTCATGCCGCTCAGCAGCATGAACAGCAACAACAGCGCGCCCCAGAACCCCGTCACTGCGTGCAGGTCCCGCCACAGTACACGGCCTTTGGCGGTCAGGCGCGGCCAGAACACGCCGGCCGCCGAGCGACCTCGTGGCCACCATAGATACACACCGGAGACCACCAGCACGATGCCCCAGCCTGCCGCCAGCTCGATGAGTCGGTCACCCACGGTGCCAATCATCAATTCGCCATGCAGCGCCCGGGCAATCGCCTGCAAATTATCCTTGGCGTCCTGAGTGCCAAGAATTTCGCCGCGATACGGATCGACGAAAATGTTGAGCTCGCGGCCCTGTTCGCTGACAACGAATTGCGCGCTGCCCTCGGTGCTGGTCGGCGGAAAATACTTGCCAATCGAGCTCTGTGGATACGCACTCAGCACCCGCTGTTGCAGCTCATCGGCAGCCAGACGATGCTCGGCTGGCGCGACGTACAGCAGATCGCGGTACATCAGGTCGTCCAGTTGCGGCTTGAACAGGTAGATGATCCCGGTCAGCGACAGCAGGATCATGAATGGCGCGACGAACAGCCCGGCGTAGAAATGCCATCGCCAGGCAAGGTTATAGAAGGAGACAACAGGTTTGGACACGTTCAACGCTCCCCAACAGGGATAACACAGCACGAATCGCGCACAGCTATGGAGCGGCGCGCAATCGTGGAATTTTTTCGTTCGGGTCAGGCCGTAACGAGCGTCGGTGGAGCTCGGCTGCGGGCATTGGGGAAGATCGACTTGCGTGCATGGCCCGGTAGCGGCAGCAGCGCAAAGAAGTCGCTGGGTATGGGCGGCGTAGCGGCCACCAGTTCCAGTACATGGGGCAATGCCGGGCAACTGAACAGCAGGGTGCAATAACCGCACTTGGCCCACAGCGCGTGGTCGCTCATGCCGGTATCGGCAGGCATGGCGTGCTCGGCGCCATGATGAGCGTGGCTGTCGCCGGGCATGGACATCGACATGGATGTCGACATGCCGGCGTGCTGATCCATCGGCATCGACTGGGAAACCAGTGGGCCGATAAAGATCATCAACATGGCAAACAGGCTCAGCCATGCGCCCCGACGGTTACGGGGCAGGGCTGGGCTGTGGCGACGACGGGTGGTGCTCAATCTGCAACGCTACTCAGTGCTGGTGCTCGGGAGCCTGCTTTTGTACCACGACCTGCACCTCGACATCTCCCGCCTTTTCAAAATGCAGGGTCATCGGGAAGCGCTGGCCGACGATCAGCTTCGAACGATCCTTGATGTCCAGCAGCATCACATGCCATGCCATCGGCGCGAAACTCACCTTGGCACCTGCCGGGATATCGACTGCCTGCACGTGTTGCATCTTCATCAGCCCGTCGGCGTGTACATGCTCATGCAATTGCGCCTGCCCGGCGATGGGTGTATCGACACTGAGCAGCCGGTCGGCGCTGTCGCCCTTGTTCTCGATAATGAAATACACCGCCACCGTTGGCGCATTGGGCGGCAGCTCCATCGACCACGGATGACCGATCAGCAACGGCCCTGCCTTGTACTCATGAGCGTGGACGAAACAGGCCGGCAGCAGTAATGCGGCCAGCAGGAGTGCTTTTTTGAGCATGGGGGGATTCTCCGGGGCGTTCTGGAAAGGAGTGAGAAGATGGCTCGACCAAGCATTTGAAATACCTAGGGAGGCGCTGCAAAAATAGCCAACTGTCCCCACCCTTGGCACACTAAGTTCCTTCAACAGCCTCCCTCTCCGTGAGCGTTACGCGCGTGCAGAAGACCTTCTCCGAACTCGAATATACCGGCAAGAAAAAGCAGACTCGCCGAGATCGCTTCCTGGCTGACCTTGAACAGTTGGTGCCCTGGGCCCTGCTGGAGGCGCAAGTGGCGCCGTTTTATAGCAACACCGCAGGCAAGCGCGGACGCCCTGCGATAGGGGTGTCGCGCATGTTGCGCATGTACGTCGTGCAGCAGTGTTTCGGTTTCTCCGATGAAGGTTGCGAAGATGCCGTCTACGACAGCCAGGCCATCCGCGGTTTTATGGGTATCGACCTGGGTCGCGAGTCTGCACCGGATGCCACCACCTTGCTGCGTTTTCGCCGCTTGCTGGAAGTCCATCAGCTAACCCGGCTGCTGTTTGAAACGATTAACCAGCATCTGGCCAGCCGGGGGCTGCTGCTCAAGGAAGGCACTATCGTCGACGCTACTCTGATCGCCGCGCCGCCCTCGGTCAAGAACCGAGAAGGCAAGCGTGATCCTGAGATGCATCAGGCCAGGAAAGGCAATCAATGGCACTTTGGGATGAAGGCCCACATTGGTGTAGACGCCACGTCGGGGCTGGTGCACAGCGTAGTAGGGACGGCCGCTAACGTGGCGGATGTCACCCAGGTTGGCCAGTTGCTTCACGGTGACGAAACCTATGTTTCGGGTGACGCTGGATACACCGGTGCGGCCAAGCGACCGGAGCATGCTGAACGGGACGTTATCTGGTCGATTGCAGAACGGCCAAGCAGTTACAAGCAGCACGGCGAAGGCAGCGTGCTGTATCGGGTCAAGCGCAAAATTGAATATGCCAAGGCGCAACTGCGTGCCAAGGTCGAGCACCCCTTCCAGGTAATCAAGGTGCGCTTCAATCATCGCAAGGTTCGCTACCGTGGGCTGGAAAAGAATACAGCGCAGTTGTTCAGTTTGTTTGGGTTGGCCAATCTGATGCTGGCCAAGCGGTATTTACAACAGACGGCAGGATAAATCCATCTGAAAGGCGGGACTGGCCCGCCTTTCAGCAAAATGAGGGCAGAAATCTGCTCGAGAAACGTAAAATAAGGCCGGCAGGTTGAAAAAAACCGGCTTGGAAATGGGGACGGTGCGAACGGGTTAATTGTTCAGCGTCTCCCTAGCTAAGCATCTAAAAAGTATTCAATCGACAGTCATACTGTTTTTATACCATAAGACCCGGCAAACTTTATTCCAATAATGCACGCCCTAAGAGGGTGTAGACAAAATCATGTAGTGAGTCGGCGCGCGAGTATTCGAGCCTCGGCCAACCAAACCCATGCCTCGCTTACCGCAAAAAGGCGATCATGATGCATGATCAGTCGCCGAGCTCTCTCATTCTAGGCATGAGTTCGCTCCACTACCCATCGCTTGGGCATGACCACAAATCCAGTCTGAACAGGCTCCACGGAAAATAGATCGCCTTGTTCAGAGTGCCATTGCCCTGTTCTTCTGTTATTCGGGCCACGGATCACTTGAACATCGATAGCGTGCAGTTGATGGGTGCGCTGTGCCCATTTTCCTGCGTACGCACTATCAACAAAAAGCGTGCTCAGTGACGGATATTTTTCCTTCGAGTACGCCACCGCATCATCCGCCGCGTCACGATCCTGCACGCTTGCAGCACTGATACTGACAGCCAGCAGCAGGCCCAATGTATCGACAATCAGACTTCGTTTACGCCCCTTCACTTTTTTGCCTGCGTCGTAGCCGCTGTCACCGCCTTGAGGAGAACTGCGGGTCGACTGTGAATCCAGGATCGCTGCTGACGGGCTGTCAGCGCGTTCTTCCCGCTCACGCCATTGAGCTCGCAAGCGATCATGCATTTGCTCGAACTTGCCTTGAGCGCTCCACCGGCGGAACGTTTTGTAGACATTGTCCCAATGAGGAAAATCGCGGGGTAGCATTCGCCATGAGCACCCCGTGCGTACGACATAGCAACAGGCTTCCAGCAACGTGCGCCGAGAGTGAAGCGGTGGCACTCCTCGTCCGCCCTGGCTTTCAAACAGGTCGGCGACCAGTGCCCACTCGGTATCTGTCAAGCAACTCGGATATAGCTGCTCCGGCAGTTGGCGGCGGTGGGTTTCATTGTAGCCATAGGCTTTATTAGGTTCAGGTGACTGAAAACTTCCCTTGGCCCGCTGCTTTACACGCGTAATCCCTGCCATTTTCAACGCTTTTGCAAAGGTGTCGGGATGCGCAGTGATACCGGTTTCGGCGAAGAATACGAGCGCCAATTCGGCCTGGCTGGAATAGGGCTGTGCATGAGCGAGTTTCACCAGCACGGGATAGTGCTCGGCGGCAATCGAGCGAGGACGTCCGGTTTTAGGCATGGCTTGAGGGCTATTCAGACAAGGGAGTGAAAGTTTAATTTATTTTGTCTACACCCTCTAGGTAAACCTTTGAGCCCTATCGCTTGCGCCCGTTTCGTAGAGTTGCTCCTCAGCACACAGCCATAAGGTGATGAGAATGAACGAGAGGGCACAGTCACATCGTTTGCGCTCGGGGCGAATATCGAGTGCAGGCCGAATTTATCTGGTAACCGCAAAAACATTTCAGAGAAATCCTGTTTTTTCCGATTGGCGAATGGGGCGCCTGCTCGTCGATGAACTTCGGCAAGTCCAGGAGCAGCAACTGGCTGATTCACTGGCTTGGGTCATCATGCCCGACCATATCCACTGGCTGCTGCAGTTGAATGGTCAATCTTTATCCCGAGTTGTACAGCGCGTTAAATCGAAAAGCGCGATCGCCATAAACAGAGCAAAGTGCTGCAGTGGGCCGTTTTGGCAAAGCGGATTCCACGACACCAGCATCCGGACTGAAGACAGCCTTGTGAATTATGCCCGTTACGTTGTTGCCAACCCTGTTCGCGCCGGCCTGGTCAAAAGCGTGCGTGATTATCCCTTATGGGACGCTATCTGGCTTTGAAAATGTGAGAGCGACCGTGGCGGCGAACCGTATTGCTCGCGAAGGCTGCCGCTCAAGGCATGCATTGATCTTGTGGGAGCGAGCTTGCTCGCGAAGGCGGACTCACATTGAGCATAAATCTTCGGTGGTCATACGGGCCTCTTTGTGAGCAATGCGGATCGCCGCCCCGGTCACTCCCACATAAGCGTTGTCGATCATGTGAGCGACCAGGGCGGCGATCCCGCATTTGAGACAGTCTCAAAATGCCAGCGCCCCAAGCACCTCATCCACGCTCCACAAAATCCTGTCCACCTCAGGCAACTGCGGGCGCTTGAGGATGAGTACGGGCAGGCCGCGTTCGCGGGCGACGTCGAGTTTGGGTTCGGTGGAGCGGCTGCCGCTGTTTTTGCTGATCAGGACGTCGATATTACGTTGTTCAAACAGCTGACGTTCATCGTCCAGGAAGAACGGACCGCGGGCGCCGATGACTTCACAGCGTTCGTTGCCGGGGTAGCTGTCCAGCGCGCGCAGTGTCCAGAACTGATGTGCCGGGATTTCATGCAAGTGCTGCAACGGCTCGCGACCCAAGGTGAACAGCGGGCGTTTGAACGGGGCCAGCGCCGCGATCAGTTCTGCCCAGTCGGCCACTTCACGCCAGTCATCATCCGGACCGGCTTGCCAGCTTGTGCGGCGTAAAGCCCAGCAGGGGATGTCCGCCATCTGCGCCGCGAGCGCCGCATTGTGGCTGATCTGTGCGGCATACGGATGGGTGGCATCCAGCAGCAGGTCGATACCCTGTTCGCGCATGTACTGCGCCATGCCTTCTGCGCCGCCATAGCCACCGACTTTCAACTGGCACGTCAGGTCCGTCGGTACCCGGCCCACGCCGGCCAGGCTGTAGATGTGCTCAGGCCCGAGCCTGCGAGCAATCGCCAGCGCTTCGGTAATGCCGCCCAACAGCAGAATTCGTTTCATCTGTGTTCCTTCGATAACGCAACGCCCGCCTGACCGACTATCCCGCCCTGACGGTCGATGGCGAACACCTCGACCTGAACAGTGGCAGGCACCACGCTGCGGGCAAACGCCAGCGCATGACGACACACCTCATCACCCAGCCGCACCCCTGCCGCAGCGCACATCGCCAGCGCCTGCTGACTGGTATTGGCGTGCAGGATCTGTTGCTGCAAGGCAGCATCCGCGCCGACCTGCGCTGCCCAACGCGCCAATTGAGGCAGGTCGATGCTGGAATGACGGCTGTGCAGGTCCATATGCCCGGCCGCCAGTTTACTGATCTTGCCGAAGCCGCCGCACAGGCTCAACTTATCCACAGGGACCTTGCGCAGATGCTTGAGTACCGCGCCGACGAAGTCGCCCATTTCGATCAGGGCGATATCGGGGATGTTGTAGACCCTGCGCATGGTGTCTTCACTGGCATTGCCGGTGCAGGCGGCGATGTGCCGGTGGCCGTTGACGGTAGCGACATCGATGCCCTGATGAATCGAGGCGATGTAAGCCGCGCATGAGAACGGCCGGACGATCCCGCTGGTGCCGAGAATCGACAGCCCGCCGAGAATGCCGAGGCGCGGGTTCATGGTCTTGAGCGCCAGCGCTTCGCCGCCTTCGACACCAATCGTGATTTCGAAACCGCCGCGGTAGTCTGCTTCGTCCGCCAGCCGCAGCAAATGCTCGGTCATCATGCGTCGCGGCACCGGATTGATGGCCGGCTCGCCCACTGCCAGCACCAGACCGGGCCGGGTTACGCTACCGACGCCGGGGCCTGCCACGAAACGCACGCCGGGTGACGTTTCCAGCCTGACGCGGGCAAACACCAGCGCGCCGTGGGTGACGTCGGGGTCGTCGCCGGCATCCTTGAGCGTCCCGGCTTCGGCGAAGTTATCCACAACCCGGCAGAATTCCAGGCGCATCTGCACCTGCTTGCCCTTGGGCAAGACGATGTCCACCGCATCGCTGACCTGTCCGCAGAGCAGCAGTCGCGCGGCCGCCAGGCTGGTCGCGGTCGCGCAACTGCCGGTGGTCAGGCCACTGCGCAGCGGAGCAGGCTGTTCGGCGGTTTCGTCGCGCATCAGGGTTTGACTACGTCCAGCAGGGTGATCGGCAGGGCCTGGCGCCAGGTGTCGAACTCGCCAAGAGGCTGGGCGTGCGCGACGTGAATCCGGGTCAGTTCGCCGCCGTGCCGTTCGCGCCAGGTCATCAACGCGGCCTCGCTTTGCAGGGTCACCGCGTTGGCGACCAGGCGACCGCCGGATCGCAACTGCTCCCAGCAGGTTTCCAGCACGCCGATCCGCGTGACGCCACCGCCGATGAAAATCGCATCCGGACGCTCCAGACCGCTCAACGCCTGTGGCGCGCTGCCGCGAACCAGTTGCAGACCGGGCACGCCCAGTGCGTCGCGATTGAATTCGATCAGTTGCTGACGACCCTCGTCGGCTTCGATGGCCATGGCGCGGCAGGTCGGGTGCGCACGCATCCATTCGATGCCGATCGAGCCGCAGCCTGCGCCGACATCCCACAGCAGCTCGCCCGGCACCGGTGCAAGGCGGGCGAGGGTGATGGCCCGAACATCGCGCTTGGTCAGTTGACCATCATGCTCGAAGGCAGTGTCCGGCAAACCGGCCAGGGTGCTCAGGCGAAGGGCGCTGGCGTCGGCGCGACAATCGATGGCGACGACGTTCAGAGCGGCGATGTCAGGATTGCCCCATTCGCCGGCCAGCCCCTCGACACGCCGTTCGGCGTCACCACCCAGATGCTCCAGCACGGTCATACGGCTCGGACCGAAGCCGCGATCACGCAGCAGACCCGCGATGATCGCCGGGCTGCTGCCATCATTACTCAGCACCAGCAGGCGCACGCCGTGATGAAAGTGAGCGTTCAGCGCCGCCATGGGCCGAGCGACCACCGACAACGTGACGACTTCTTGCAGCGGCCAGCCCAGCCGGGCCGCAGCCAGTGAATAAGAAGAAGGCGCAGGCAGAATGCGCATTTCTTCGAGGGCGACCACGCGGGTCAGGCTGGCACCGACGCCGAACAGCATCGGATCGCCGCTGGCCAGTACGCAAATCTCGGCACCGCGCTGCTCCAGCACCGGGTTCAGCGAGAAGGGGCTCGGCCAGGCACGCCGTTCGGCACGGATGCAGGGTGGCAGCAACGCCAGCTGGCGCGGGCCGCCGAACACTTGATCAGCGTGCAGCAGAGCGTGCCGGGCGTTCTTGCCCAGCCCTTTGTAACCGTCTTCCCCGATTCCCACCACTGTCAGCCACGGCGACATGCACATACCTCAATTCGAACTTCCGACAGAGCGCCTTTTCATGCCTGCGGACAAAGCAGGCATAATACCGCGCCCAACGGGGTACAAGTGCTCTAATCCATTTACGTTTCCAGCCAGTTCATACCGGGTGATCCATTGAACGAGCAGCAGTCCGCTCGCACATCGTCGACAACGCTACGCCCCTCGGCCTGTCCGGGGTTGCTGCGTATCGTCCCGGCGCTGGACGGCGGGATCTGCCGGATCAAACTGGCGGGCGGCGTTATTACCAGTGTGCAGGCGTCGGCAGTGGCAGAGGCCGCGCAGACTTATGCACAGGGCGTGATCGAAGCCACCAACCGCGCCAATCTACAGATTCGCGGCATCGGCGCAGAGCACGAGCGGCTGATCGAAAGCCTGATGAACGCTGGTCTCGGCCCAGCCAATCCGGCCAGCGACGATGTGCGCAACCTGATGCTCAGCCCGACCGCCGGGCTGGATCCGCACCTGCTGTTCGATGCCTGGCCGTTGGCGGCGCAGATTATCGAGGCGCTGGAAAACCACCCGCGTTTTCATGAACTGTCGCCCAAGTTCGCGTTGTCGCTGGACGCGGGCGAAGCGCTGGTCATGCTCGAACACCCGCATGACGTGTGGCTGTCTGCACTGAAGCTGGACGGTGAAGTATGGCTGGCGTTCGGTTTGGCGGGATGTCCGGCCCATGATCGGCCGTTGGCCGCCGTGCCGCTGAGGGCTGGAGAGGCGCTGGTTGTCGCGCTGCTTGAGCTGTTTCTCGACCTGGCTCGCCCGGAGCACACCCGGATGCGCCATTTGCTGGCAGAGTTATCCACAGATGAGCTGCTGCGCCAGCTTTCCAGCCGACTGAGCTGCGCGTTGCGGGTTGATGACGCAGTGACCGACTGGCAGCGTCCGGCCATTCAGGGCAATCGCCATATCGGTGTTTACCCACAGGCGCAGCCCGGTCTGGTTGCGGTCGGCGCGGTGGTGCCGCTGGGTCGTCTGACCGCGCCCGTGCTCGCTACAGTGGCGCAACTGGCTGCCGATCAGGGCGACGGCACTCTGCGCCTGACGCCTTGGCAAAGCCTGTTGTTGCCCAATGTGCCGGTCGCGCGCGCGTCAGCGGTCATGGCGCACTTGCAGGCGGTGGGCCTGATCTGTTCGGTCGAACAGCCGCTGGCGCAGATCGTAGCGTGTACCGGTTCTGCCGGTTGTGCCAAAGGGCTGGCCGACACCAAGGCTGATGCCCTGCAACTGGCTGCCGGGCTGGCTGGCGGTCAGCCTGTGCATCTGAGCGGTTGCGCGCGTTCCTGTGCCGCCGCTCACATCGCGCCGGTGACCTTGCTGGCCGTGGCGCCCGGCCGTTATGACCTTTATTTTCGCGACGCAGCCCAACCCGGTTTCGGTGTGCTGCGCGCGCGTGACCTTACTATTGAAGCAGTCGGTGCGCAGTTGAACGCCGACTCACGGAGCAGCATGGCATGATTGATTACATCCGCGACGGTCAGGAGATATATCGCAATTCCTTCTCGATCATTCGCGCCGAAGCGCGCCTGGACACGATCCCTGCCGACCTGGAAAAACTCGCCGTGCGCGTGATCCACGCCTGCGGGATGGTCGAAGTCATCGAAGACCTGCGCTTCTCGCCAGGTGCCGGTAGCGCCGGGCGCAACGCCCTGGCCGCCGGTGCGCCGATCCTGTGCGACGCACGCATGGTTTCCGAAGGCATCACCCGTACCCGATTGCCTGCCAATAACCCGATCATCTGCACATTGCACGATGAAGGCGTGCGCGAAATGGCGCTGGAACTGGGCAACACCCGCTCGGCCGTGGCGCTGGAGCTGTGGCGTCCGCACCTGGAAGGCAGTGTTGTGGTGATCGGCAACGCACCGACCGCGCTGTTCTATCTGCTGGAAATGCTCGATGCGGGTGCGCCAAAACCTGCGCTGATTCTCGGCTTTCCGGTGGGTTTTGTCGGCGCTGCCGAATCCAAGGCCATGCTCGCTGCCGACAGCCGCGGCGTGCCGTTCGTGATCATGCAGGGCCGCCGTGGCGGTAGCGCCATGGCCGTAGCCGCAGTCAACGCACTGGCTACGGAGATCGAATGATGCAGGCACGCGGTCGATTGATTGGCCTGGGCGTCGGCCCCGGCGACCCGGAGCTGATTACCGTCAAGGCCCTGCGCTTGCTGCGCGAGTCGCCCGTGGTTGCCTATTTCGTCGCCAAGGGCAAAAAAGGCAACGCGTTCGGCATCATCGAGGCGCACTTGCAGGACGTTCAAACGTTGATGCCGCTGGTCTACCCGGTCACCACCGAAGCCTTGCCAGCGCCGCTGTCGTACGAGAAAGTCATCAGCGACTTCTACGACGCGTCCAGTCTTCAAGTGGCTGCGCATCTGGACGCCGGTCGTGATGTGGCGGTGATCTGCGAAGGCGATCCGTTCTTCTACGGCTCTTATATGTACCTGCACGACCGCCTGGCCGACCGCTATGAGGCCGAAGTGATTCCGGGTGTGTGCTCGATGCTCGGCGGCGCTTCGGTGTTGGGCGCACCGTTGGTGTACCGCAACCAGAGCCTGTCGGTACTGTCCGGTGTGCTGTCCCACGATGACCTGAAGCGCAAGCTGGCCGATGCCGATGCCGCGGTGATCATGAAGCTGGGGCGCAACTTTCACAAAGTGCGTGAAGTGCTGACCGAGCTGGGCATGGCCGGGCGTGCGCTGTATGTCGAGCGTGCGACCATGAGCAACCAGAAAATCGTGCCGCTGGATCAGGTCGATCCGATGTCGTCGCCGTACTTTTCGCTGATTATCGTCCCCGGCGACAGGTGGCAAGGCTGATGACTTTCGACACTCCGGCCATCGTCATCCTGGGCAATGGCAGCCTCGCTACGGCGCGGCGCCTTCAGCAGTTGTTTCTTGGCGCGCAGATTCACGGTCTTGCCGAGCGGGTGAGCGGCGCTGATTGCACCTACCGAGAGTTTGGCGCGACGCTGCGTCAGTTATACCGGCAGAACACGCCGATCATTGCCCTGTGTGCGGCGGGCATCGTGATCCGCACGCTGGCGCCGCTGTTGCTGGAAAAAGGCGCCGAGCCGCCGGTGCTGGCCGTGGCCGAAGACGGCAGCGCCGTGGTGCCGCTGCTGGGCGGTCTGGGCGGGGTCAATGTCATGGCGCGCAACATTGCGACCGGGCTTGGTGTTGCACCGGCGATCACCACCAGCGGCGAGCTGCGTTTCGGCACGTGTTTGCTCAACCCTCCCAGCGGCTATGCGTTGGGCGATCTGGAGCTGGGCAAGCGCTTTGTCTCCGATCTGCTCTCCGGTGAGCCGGTGCGCATCGAAGGCGAGGCGCCGTGGCTCGACCGGGCGCAACTGCCTGAAGATCCGCAAGCCGAACTGGCGATTCATGTCGGCTCTGCCGTGCGTGAGCCTTCAGCCAATGAATTGCTGATCTACCCGCGCAGCGTGCTGGTGGCCGTCAGTGAAATAACCGAGGAAACGGCGGCGCGGGTTCGCTCGGCCTTGCATGATTCGCGCATTGCCGAACAATCCCTGGCCTGCCTGCTGGCCAGCGAAGAGCAGATGGCCAACGCGCACCTGCATCAGGCGGCTGCGGAGCTGGGCGTTCCCGTGCGCTTCGTCAAGACGGGGTCGGCCAGCGACATGGCCTCAAGTGCCGTGCCGCAGCCACTGACTTCCATCTCCGTCAGTAATCAGATGGCGATTGCCGTCGCCGAGCAGCCGCTGGATGCAGAGCGGATCGGTCGTGGCCGTGGGCGTGTTGCGGTGATTGGCCTGGGCCCCGGCGCTACGGACCTGATGGTACCGGCCGTCAAGTCCGAACTGGCGCGCGCCAATGATGTGTTGGGTTACGAAACCTACGTGCGCATGGCCGGGCCGTTTCGCGCTGATCAAGTGCTGCACAGCACCGACAATCGCGAAGAAATGCTGCGCGCCCGACATGCCTTCGAGCTGGCCGCGCAAGGTCGCTCGGTGGTAGTCGTGTCGTCCGGTGATCCGGGCGTCTTCGCCATGGCCTCGGCGGTGCTCGAAGCGCTGCATGAGTCCGATAATCCGCACTGGCATGCGGTCGAGCTGGAGATTCTGCCGGGTGTCTCGGCCTCGCTGGCAACCGCCGCTCAGGCCGGCGCACCGCTGGGTCATGACTTTTGCGTGCTGTCGCTGTCCGACAACCTCAAGCCGTGGGAGATCATCGAAAAGCGTCTCGACCTTGCCTGCCAAGCCGATCTGGCACTGGCCTTCTACAACCCCATTTCTCGCTCTCGACCTTGGCAACTGGGGCGTGCGCTGGAAATCGTTCGTCAGCATCGGCTGCCCGAAACCCCAGTGACATTGGGCCGTGACGTTGGTCGTCCGGGTCAGACACTGCGTGTAATCACGCTGGGTGAACTGACACCGGAGCAGGTGGACATGCGCACCATGGTGCTGATCGGCTCATCGCTGACCTGCACCTTTCCTCGTAACAGCGGTGGCCATTGGGTGTATACGCCGCGCTGGTATGGCCAGAAGCCTACAGCCTGATCCCGACGACTTGTAATACGGCCCTCGCGTGATTGTGGGAAAGCGCCGAAACCCTTATGTAAAAGCGCGATATGCAAGCTGGACTTTCGGCCTGCATATCGCGGGAATTGATCGCTTGCGAGCTACCCACCTTGTAATTCATTTCGTTGTTTGCCCGTGGAGTGCTCTGTTATGCCCGATCTGTCAGGGGATCACAGGCCGTTCCACGTGTTGCTTTTTCGCAGCAATCAGCAATCTGGCGACTTGGCGCAGACATTTATCGATACAGGGCGCGGCCAGGCAATCCGTTTTATTTCGTTAGTCTTGTTCCTGTCTATCGGGACGCATTAATTAAAGGACTAATGAAATGAAAAAGGAAACCCCTGTGAGCACCATCGATAACCTTGATTACCTCGCTGCCTGTGAGCTGGCTGACTGCCCCCCGCAATTGGCCGCCTTTGCAGCTCGAAATGCCCCGTCGCGTCTGGTGGGCGGCGATGCGACGGGCGCCACCGCAAGTGACGAGGGCGCTACAGCCGCAGTCGTCGCAGGCGGCCTTATCGCCTTTGCCGAGGGCGTGTCGCGGCTGAACAAGGACGACGTAATGGACTCCTTTCTGTTCGCTACCCTGGTCGCCAACAAGGAGTTCAACGCCGAAACAGAGGGCGATCAGTGGTACGACAAATTTAATGAAGTGCTCTCCAAGGTTGGCTGGCTGTCCACGCACTGGAACTACTCGCGTTACAGTGCCGCGCAGCAACGCTTCACCATGGACGAGGTCGGTCTCGAGATTCTCGGTTCGGCCATCGCCGCCGCGGCTCTGCCAGGCCCTGCCTCGCTGTTGATGCTCAAGGTCGCCGCTGATGCCGTTGCCGCCCTGAGTGCCAAAAAAGAGCCGCTGCGCCTGTTCGAGAGCCAGACCAAAGCGCACCGTGGCGGCAGTTTTCGCATCGCCTCCTGCATTGAGTCGGCAGATGGCACCGTCAATCTGGCCATGGCCGCAGTCAGCTTTCAGACCGACAGCGAAGTCACCAATGTTCTGTTCTGGGAATGGCAGGACACCAACGTCAAAACCTGGAAGGGTGAGGACAATCTGGTGCTCAACACCCGTCTGTATGCACGTCAGCGCGAAATGATTCAGCAAAAACTGGGCGACAGCGCCAAGAGTGCAATCGACGCGTTCGAGATCTGAATGGATTATTTGCGGAGACGCGTGTCGTCTCCGCTGCCGGGATAAAAGGAATTTTCCCATGAAGCAGAAACTGAACGCCGGGGTGGTCAACGCGGGTTGTCTGCTGTTTTTTCCTGAGCAGGGTCAGACGGCCTCGCACAGCGATGTCATGGACTCGATGCTGTATGTGCAGTTGGCCGCATCGAAGAAATACCCGAAATTTGCCAGCTTCGATAAATGGAATGAAACCTAGCTGGCGGCGGCAATGAGTTTTGGCTGGATGCTCAAAGCCAGCGAGCATGTCAGTGAGCCGTTGGAGGCAGACGCTACCGAGACAATATGGAGCAGTGTCCGTCGAGCGCTTGCAGCGTCAGTCACACCAGCGGCGCTTGATCATGCGGAGCAGTCGTTGCGCAAGGCTTGCACGCAGCCTTCTGGAAGTCGGGCCGTTCGATTGCTGGCTGGCCAAGTGCTTGAACAGGAGGCGGATCATGCTGGAGGCGCGCAGACCGTCGTGGCTGTGCAAACAGGTTTCATCGACGAGCAGCGTAACCTGACGCTGGTACAGCTCCATTTTGTCACCCGCCAGCCGCTGAGCGACGGCTTTCTGTTCGACGTTCTTGAGCCTGCCAGTACGGTTGGCAATATCAGTCTGACCTTCTACGCCCTGCACCTGATGGATCTTGTGTATCTACAGTCTCGCGACAAAATCAGCTCGGCGCTGGCAACCAGGCGTGCGGGCCTGATCGAGACGTTGACTGAGGTTTCCGATGTCTGATCGCGCTACAGCCAACATCATCAGCCTGCAACGGTAGTCAGGCCCTCATGGAAGAGAGTGAAAAAAATGAGTACAGACACAGATAACGCCGCCTATCTGGGCAATATCCCCAGTATGGTGGCGTTTCTTCCAGGGTTATCGAGCGAGGAACGCTCCGACCTTCAGGACGTGCTGCTGGATGCGCAATTGTTCGCCGGCAAACAGTTCGATTTCAAGACGCAGTGGAGCAGCTGGATGCATTACTACCGCAACCGGCTCAAGGCGCGCGGCATACAGCAAACAGGAGTGATTCTGGGGGACTCGCTGGTCGTGAGTAACGTTGACGATTTGCTGCAGGCGACCTTCAAGCTCAGCAACCCTGCAGACCGCAAGCGTCTTGGCGGCATGGTGCAACGTGCCTTCAGTGTGATGGGGGTGAATCAGGCAGCGGAGTCTTATTTTCAAAACGGTTTCGATCAAGGCCGTCTTGGCAGTTTTCAGGTCGTACCCTGTGAAAATTACAAGCCGAACCGGACCCTTCTGTTGCTGTGCAGTCTGCACCTGAGTGTTGACGACCATGCGCCGGGTACGCGATGACTGCTGTTCCACTTCAAGGGCGGCAGTTACACCTTTGACCGCGATGTTTACGCGGCTTTTCGCAGCGACGTGGCGCGTTATCTGGATGGCAAAGCACGCAATATGGTGCGTTCGGCATCTATCTGAGCCCGATCAGGGCAGCAGATAACCCCTGACGCCGGTAAAAATGATCTGCGCAGCCAGCGCGCAGACGAACAGCCCCATCAGGCGGCTGACGATCTGCAAGCCTTGATCACCTAGAATGCGCTCGATGCGGTTTGCGAGGTAGAGCACCACGCCGACCGTCAGGCTGGCCAGCGCGATGCTCTGGATGGCAGTGAGCTTGTCATCCCAGTGGGGCTGGCTGACGCCCATGACCAGCAGCGCACCGATAGTGCCGGGGCCTACCGTCAGCGGAATGGTCAACGGAACGATGGTCACGTCCTGCTGGATGTTGTCGGTCTGCACCGCGGACTTGCCTTGCGCCATGGCCAATGCCGAGATGAACAGCACGCTGCCGGCGCCGATCCGAAACGCATCGACGGTAATCCCGAACACATCGAAAATGATCCGCCCGAACAAGTACAGCAGCACGCTGGAGATCAGCGTGGCCAGCGCCACTTTCCAGGCCAGACGACGCTGTTCCTTGCGCGAGTGACCTCGGGTCAGGCTGATAAAGCAGGAAAGAACGAAGAACGGGCTGTAAAGCACCAGCATTTTCAGATAAACGCTGAACAACACGTGAAGCATGACGTTGGCTCGCATCGGCAGATGAGTGGGCAGCGCCAGTCTATCAGGCCCGTGTGCTTTGCCGATGCGCTGTCAGTTCTGTTGATACAACTCGCCGGCCGAGGTCAGTCCGCGAGCCTTGTCGCGATGGGCCACCCAATGCTCGACCAGTTCGCGCAGTTGCGACAACTCGATGGGCTTGGCCATGTGGCCGTCCATGCCGGCCTGACGTGCGCGATCCTTGTGTTCGGTGAGGATGTGCGCGGTCAGGGCGACAACCGGCGTGCGCACGCGCTGATTGCCGACTTCCCAGGCACGTAGCTGCTCAGTGGCCGAGAAACCATCGAGGATCGGCATTTCGCAATCCATCAGCACCAGATCGTAGCGCTGCGCTTTCATGGCGCGTAGCGCTTCTTCGCCGTTGCTGGCGGTATCGGGATTGAGATTGAGCTTGCCGAGCATGCCGCGAATCACTTTGGTCGAAATGCTGTTGTCTTCGGCCACCAGGATCCGGAAGTCGCCCGGCACGCTGACCGGAGTGTTGAACACCGGGCTGGACTTGGGGGCTGTTACGCCTTTGTTCAATTGAGTCAGCTCATCGGCCAGCGTGGTCTTGAGCGTGTAGCCCGCGACCGGTTTGGCCAGAATGCGCTTGATACCGGAGTTGCGGGCGATGATCTTGCTGGGCGCATTGCTGATGCCGGTGAGCATGATCAGCAGGATGTCGTGATTCAGGCTCGGGTCTTCCTTGATCTTGGCGGCCAGTTGCATGCCGGTCATGCCGGGCATGTTCTGGTCCAGCAGGACCACATCGAAATAGTCACGCAGGTGCGCCTTGGTGCGCAGCAGTGCAAGTGCTTCCTTGCCGGACGCCACGGCACTGACATTCAGGCCCCAGGCGCTGCATTGCTGGACCAGCACCATGCGACAGGTATCATTGTCGTCGACCACCAGCACCCTGGCATCCTTCAACGGGCTGTCCAGGTCGATGGTCGGCTGTTCCAGCAGCTTGGCGTCCAGCGGCAGGGTCAGCCACAGTGTATTGCCTGGGGTGCCGCTGTTCTGGATGCCGAACTCGCCATCCATCAGCACGATCAGCTGGCGGGCAATCACCAGCCCCAAATGGCCGCCCAGCCTGCTGCTGGCGAGGAAGTTTCTGCTGTGCAGCTCGGCATGCAGCAGTTCGTCGCGCTCTTCGTCGGACATCGACTCGCCGCTGTCCTGCACCGCAATGCGCAGGCGAACCGGGCCAGTTTTCGACGTTTCCAGCGCCACTGCCAGCAGGATTTCGCCTTCGTCGGTTTTCTTCAGGGCGTTTTCCAGCAGGCTCAACAGGGTCTGACGCAAGCGGGTCGGATCGCCACTGATGACACGCGGCACCTGCGGCTGGATCAGGCTGATCAGTTCGACCTGCTGCTGTTCTGCCTTGGCGCGGAAAATGTTCAGACAGTCCTCGACCAGCGCGCTGATGTCGAACTGCACGTCGTCGAGCTCGATCTGCCCTGATTCCAGCTTGGTGATGTCGAGAATTTCGTTGATCAGTGTCAGCAGCTCGTTACCGGCGCTGTGGATGGTCTGAACATAATCGCGCTGCTTGACCGACAGCGGCGTGCCAAGCAACAGTTCGGTCATGCCCAGCACGCCATTCATCGGTGTGCGTATCTCATGGCTGATCTTGGCCAGAAATTCTGCCTTGGCATTGATTTCTGCGGTGCTGGCGGCCTGGTCGCGACTGAGGCTGAAGCGGTCTTCAGTGATGCTGCGATGGCGTTCGCTCAGGGCCAGGCTCATCAACAAGCCGCTGATGCAGAATACGCTCAGCAGCGCGAGGATCAGCCATTGTGGCGGGATCAGGCTGAGCCACAACAGGCCTGGCAGCACCACCATGTAACCGATATTGAAGGTGATCATCCCCAGCACGAACAGGCGTGCTGAACGATAGCCTTTCTGCCAGTGCCACACTGACACCGCAAGAATGCTCAGGGTGGTAATCGACACCAGAACGAAGGTAAGGATGTTGATCGGCAGTGTGCTGTCGAACAGTACCAGCAGCGCGCCGAGCCCCATGAGTACGGCGTTGCCCAGCAGCAGCCGATCAAGCTTGCGCACATTGCGGTGGACAAAGAAGTAGTAGGTGTAGATCAAGCCTGCCACCGCAGCCAACAGCAGAGCCAAGTGCGCGCTTGGCGTCTGGGCGATGTGCCATGGATCGATCGGGCGCAGCAGGTTGAGCAACAGCAGGGCGCTGAGCCCGAGCAACGACTCACAGGCCGCCAGCCACAGATTGCTGCGTGAGCGGGTATGCCCATAGCGCGTCAGGTTCTGTACGATCAGCATCGACAGCGCACCGAACAACAGGCCGAACAGAAACGGTTCGGTCTCGTCTGCCGCGCTCTGGATCGCTGACTCCAGCGTGATGCTGGGACGCATTTTCTGGGCAGACACCAGCCTCAGGTAGATATCCAGAGAGGCCGAGCTTTGCGGAATAGGCAACAGAAAATCGTTGGAAGGCAGGCGCTGATCTTCAATGGGCACCTCGTTACCGGTGCGCAGGTGATCGATCAACTGGTCGCCATCCATGACATACATGTCAGCGCTGACAAGGTCTGGCGCGAAGATGCGTAGCAGTTGCTCGTGCTGGGTGGGTTGCAACCGGTAATGCAGCCACACCGCGCCGCTGCGCTCGGTGGCAGCGACACGCTCCAGTTCGGTGGGGCTGAATTGATTCTGATAGCGCGCCGAACGGATTTCATCCAGCGACAGGCTGGCTTTTTCGTCGAGCAGCGTTGACCAGCCTGCGCCATGCTCTGCCTGAGCCGACAGCATGCACAGCAAGGTCAGCAGGCCGACCGTTGAGGCTATGGCAATCCTGAGCCAACGCACTATGAAATCCCTTCGTGAGTGAATGCCTGGTAAAACCGCGCAGCGCAGGATAGCCGGCCAGAGCCTTTGGTCAGGCGCTGGCCGGGTTGATCATTCTTGTTCTTCGCCACGCTCGCGGGCAATGGCACGGTAGCCAATGTCATTACGGTAAAAACAACCTTCCCAATTGACCTTCGATGCCAGCGCGTAGGCATTATTCTGCGCGCTGCCGACACTGTCACCCAGTGCTGTGGCACACAGTACACGACCGCCACTGGTCACGACACGATCATCCTGCAAGGCGGTGCCTGCGTGGAATACCTTGCCTTCCAGTTGCGCAGCGGCATCCAGCCCCTCGATGACGGCACCTTTGGCGTAATCGCCAGGATAACCACCGGCCGCCAGCACGATACCCAGGCTCGGGCGTGGGTCCCATCGGGCTTCGACCTTGTCCAGCGCTTGTGCCAGAGCCGCTTCGATCAGCAACACCAGGCTCGATTGCAGACGCAACATGACCGGCTGGGTTTCCGGATCGCCAAAGCGGCAGTTGAACTCGATCACCTTGGGGTTGCCAGCCTTGTCGATCATCAGACCAGCATAGAGGAAACCGGTGTAAACGTTACCTTCTTCAGCCATGCCACGGACGGTCGGCCAGATGACCAGGTCCATGACCCGTTGATGAACCTCGGCGGTGACCACCGGGGCAGGGGAGTAGGCACCCATGCCGCCCGTGTTCGGGCCGCTATCGCCGTCGCCGACGCGTTTGTGGTCCTGGCTGGTGGCCATTGGCAGCACATTCTTGCCGTCGACCATGACGATGAAGCTGGCTTCTTCGCCATCCAGAAACTCTTCGATTACAACGCGTGAACCGGCATCGCCAAAAGCATTGCCGGCCAGCATGTCGCGTACCGCGTCTTCGGCTTCGGCGAGGGTCATGGCGACGATGACGCCCTTGCCTGCCGCCAGACCGTCGGCCTTGATGACGATCGGCGCGCCTTTTTCACGCAGATACGCCAGTGCAGGCTCGATCTCGGTGAAGTTCTGATAGTCGGCCATCGGGATCTTGTGGCGCGCCAGAAAATCCTTGGTAAATGCCTTGGAGCCTTCCAGCTGCGCAGCGCCGGCCGTCGGGCCGAAGCAATGCAGGCCGCGGCTGCGGAACAGATCGACAACGCCTGCAACCAATGGCACTTCAGGGCCGACGATGGTCAGCGAAACGTTCTGCTCGGCGAAATCCGCCAATTGCTCCATCGCCAGCACGTCGATGTTCACGTTCTCGCACTTGGCTTCAATCGCCGTGCCCGCATTGCCGGGTGCAACGAACACCTTCTGGACACGCGGGTCCTGAGCGACTTTCCAGGCCAGAGCGTGTTCACGACCGCCGCTGCCAATGATCAAAACATTCATTTCAAAAACCTCGATGACGCTGATTCTGGAGTACGCGGTGTGTCTGCAAGGATCAATACCGCAATACGAGGTCGCAATGGCGTTGGTGTATGCAAGGCGGATGGGGCTTCGCTGAGCGGAGTTGCCTCTTGGCAATGAGCATCAGCGGAGCCCCATTCAACGCAGCAGACGCCTGCGGCAGTGCGGCCGTTTTTCTGATTAGTGCCTGAAGTGGCGCATGCCGGTGAACACCATCGCAATGCCGGCTTCGTCTGCCGCGGCAATCACTTCGTTGTCGCGCATCGAGCCGCCCGGCTGGATAACGGCGGTGATGCCGACCTTGGCCGCGTTGTCGATGCCGTCACGGAACGGGAAGAAGGCGTCGGACGCCATCACCGCACCCTGCACCTGCAAGCCGGCATGCTCGGCCTTGATGGCTGCGATGCGTGCGGAGTTCACGCGGCTCATCTGGCCTGCGCCGACGCCGATGGTCTGGCGGTTGCGGGCGTAGACGATGGCATTGGACTTCACGTACTTGGCGACTTTCCAGGCGAAGATCAGGTCATGCATTTCGTGTTCGGTCGGTGCACGCCGGGTGACGACCTTGAGGTCGGCTTCGGTAATCATGCCGATGTCGCGGCTCTGCACCAGCAGACCGCCATTGACACGCTTGTAGTCCCAGGCCGGCAGACGCTCGTTCCACTGGCCGCTGGTCAGCAGGCGCACGTTGGCTTTGCTGGCGATGATGGTGCGTGCTTCGGCGCTGACGCTCGGGGCGATGATCACCTCGACGAACTGACGCTCGACGATGGCCTTGGCGGTTGCCGCATCCAGCTCGCGGTTGAAGGCGATGATGCCGCCAAACGCCGATTCCGAGTCGGTGGCATAGGCCAGTTCGTAAGCCTGGCGGATGCCGCCTTCGTCATCCGGGCAGACTGCAACGCCGCACGGGTTGGCGTGCTTGACGATCACGCAGGCCGGCTTGACGAAGCTCTTGACGCATTCCAGTGCCGCATCGGTGTCGGCCACGTTGTTGAACGACAGCTCTTTGCCCTGCAACTGGGTCGCGGTGGCGATGCCGACTTCGGCAGGTTTGGCTTCAACGTAGAGCGCCGCGCTCTGGTGCGGGTTCTCGCCGTAGCGCATTTCCTGAGCCTTGACGAACTGGGTGTTGAAGGTGCGCGGGAACTGGCTGCGGCCTTCGGTGCTGAGGGTTTCGGCCGTCTGGTCGACGCCGCCCAGGTAGTTGGCGATCATGCCGTCATAGGCGGCGGTGTGCTCGAACGCCTTGAGCATCAGCTCGAAACGCTGCGCGTAGGTCAAGCCACCTGCCTTGAGGCTTTCCAGCACCCGGCCGTAGTCACCGGCGTTGACCACAATAGCGACGTCCTTGTGGTTCTTGGCAGCGGAACGGACCATGGTCGGGCCGCCGATGTCGATGTTTTCAATAGCAGTCGGCAAGTCGCAACCCGGTTTGGAAACCGTGGCTTCGAACGGGTACAGGTTGACCGCGACCAGATCGATCGGCTTGATGCCGTGCTCGTTCATGATGGCGTCGTCGACACCGCGACGGCCCAGAATGCCGCCGTGGATCTTCGGGTGCAGGGTCTTGACCCGGCCGTCCATCATTTCAGCGAAGCCGGTGTAATCGGCCACTTCGACCGCCGCAACGCCGTTGTCCTTGAGCAGCTTGAATGTACCGCCAGTGGAAAGAATCTCGACGCCAAGCGCTTCAAGCTCGCGGGCAAATTCGAGGATTCCTGTCTTGTCGGATACGCTGATCAGAGCGCGGCGGATCGGCAGGCGGGTAGTCTGGTCGGTCATCTCGGTTTCCATCAAAAGCAAAAGAAGTCAGCAAAAAAAACGACCGGGTGCAGGGAGGGCCGCTTTTTCTGTTTTGAATGCTTTAAAGCAGATCGTACTGTTTGAGTTTCTTGCGCAGCGTGCCGCGATTCAGCCCCAGCAGCTCGGAAGCCTTGGTCTGGTTGCCCTTGACGTAGTTCATCACGCTTTCCAGAAGCGGGGCCTCGACTTCCGACAACACCAGGTTGTAGACGTCAGTGACGGATGCGCCTTCGAGGTGGGCGAAATAATTGTGCAACGCCTTCTCGACGCTTCCGCGCAGGGTCTGACCCTCTTCGCTCGGCGTGTTGAGGTGCTGTTTCAAATTGACATTGTCGCTCACAGGGGCTGTTCCACTCACTAAAGTCTCGGTCATCAACGTCATGCGGCCACCTCTTTATCATTCTGGTTATCCGGGCCCTTGCAGCCTTGGCTGAAGAACTCCCGAACGTTGGCGCACTGTGCTTCCGTATCTTCCAAACGATTGAAAAGGGCGCGAAACTCTCTGGCGCCCGGCAGGGTTGCGAGATACCAGCCGACATGCTTGCGCGCGATACGCACACCCATCACGTCGCCATAGAAAACGTGGAGCGCTGCCAGATGCTCAAGCAGAATGCGTTCCACTTCACTCAACTGCAGGGCCGGCAGTGTTTCCCCGGTGCGCAGGTAGTGTTCTATCTCGCGAAAAATCCAGGGGCGCCCCTGGGCGGCCCTGCCAATCAGTAATCCGTCCGCGCCGGTGGCCTGGAGCACGCGCCGGGCCTTTTCCGGTGAATCGATGTCGCCATTGGCAAAGACCGGAATCGACACCGCTTGCTTGATCGTGGCGATGGTGTCGTACTCGGCTTCACCGGTGTAAAGGTCAGCCCGGGTGCGTCCGTGTACCGCCAATGCCTGAATGCCGGCCTGTTCGGCGATTTTCGCCACGGTCAGACCGTTGCGGTTGTCGCGATCCCAGCCCGTGCGGATCTTCAGCGTGACGGGCACATCGACTGCCGCCACCACGGCCTGCAGGATGTCATTGACCAGTTGTTCGTCTTTCAGCAGCGCCGAACCGGCCGCCTTGTTACAGACTTTCTTGGCCGGGCAGCCCATGTTGATGTCGATGATCTGGGCGCCCAGTTCGACATTGGCACGTGCCGCATCGGCCAGCATCTGCGGATCACCCCCGGCGATCTGTACCGAGCGGGGCTCGGGATCGCCTTCGTGGATCATGCGCAGACGCGATTTGCGGCTGTTCCACAGGCTCATGTCACTGGTGACCATTTCCGACACCACCAGCCCCGCACCGAGTTGTCGGCACAGCTGACGGAAAGGCTGGTCGGTGACGCCCGCCATCGGGGCGAGAACCAGGCCGTTGTGCACTGTATATGGGCCGATGCGTACTGCCGACATAGCCTTACCTGTTGTGGAGGCCAAATCATCCGCAGGCCGTGTAAAAAAAACGTTTCACCCGGTCTGCAACGGCCCGTCCAGCCAGCCGCTTGCGCCACCGTCAGATCGAACCGAGAGTTTGAAAAAGGGTTGACATGATACCCGCTCTCGATGACTGGATAAAGGCTGAATTGGATAAAATCTGAACAGCTGTCTTCGGCCCTTGAAGAACGTAATCAAGCGCCGATTCATAGAAAAACTTCGGTGATCATGCTGCGTTCTATAGCGCAAATCAGGCCAGTCAGGGCCGTTAAGGGAGTGGGTTGCGGTAATCGCCTGTCATTCGGGAGAGCGGAAGTTCAGGCTGTAATTCACCGCTTTGGCGCCCGGATCAAGGATGTCCAGCGCAATATGGATCGGCGTCTGCGGCGGCATCTCATCCTTGCCGGCCAGCTCGCCACTCAAGTATTCGCTCGGTTTGAACCGACGACTGGCAATCAACTGGCCGCTGGTGTCGGAAAAACGCAGCTCCAGCAGCGGGAATGGCTGAGAAAACGGTGCGCGGTTGTAGATGATCGCGTCGACCACCAGCGCCCCCTGAAAATCGGGGTGGCTGCGCACCACCAGATTGCTGCTCTTGAGTTGGGCAATGTCGACTTTACTCGGCACCTTGCAGCCAATCTGCGGGCAGATTTCCTGAAACCAGGGGCGGTATTGGTCTTGGCGCGCCAGTTGGTCGAAGTGATACCAGATGTATTGACCCGCCAGACCGGCCAGCGCCAGCACAACCAGCACGATCCAGGCGAGGCGCCGGCCCCAGCGCGGCTTGGGCCGCTGCCAGTCCAGCTGCAAAGGGTCGTCGGTGAGGTCCAGCAATGCCTGATCGCGCACGGCCGGTTCGTTGCGGGCACGTTTGCTGCGCAGATCAGGCTCGGGCTCATGCTCGTCATCCTGATCGTCGTCATCCACTGCGGACCAGCGCTCGGCCTTCTCGACAGGCAGCGCCTTGCGCTGAATGATGACGGGCACGTGTGGCTCGTCATCATCGAGGTCTTTATCCAGCGACAGCGAGGGCTCGGTACGGTCGTTGTCCGACACGGGTTCTGGCTCTTCGGTGGAATCTTGCGAAACGACCTCGGCGTGCAGCTCCGGCAAATGCTCGACGTCGTCGTTGTGCAGCGTGTCGACCCAGGCGGCCTCGTCGGTCTGACGGGTGTCGCGCTTGGCGGTGAGGCTTACCGTGTCGTTATCGGCAGGGCTGGCCGTTTGCTCGAAGGTGTCCGGCCGGCGGGTCTCGCGTTGTTCGAGGCGCGCCAGCTCTTCGTCCAGATTAAGGTTGTCCAGGTCCATTTCGCTGACCTGCCAGATGTCATCGTCGTCCTCGACGGCCTTGGCCTGCGAGGGCTGTGGCGTGAATGCCGGCTGCGGCGTGACGGGCTGTTCAGGCAGCGATTGCTCGGTGACGGCGGGTAGCGGCGCAACCACCGTGCGCCCGGAGTCGTCGATGGCACGCTGTTCCAGCAACTGCCGGGCGGCGTTGAAAACCTGCAGGCAGGCGCCGCAACGCACCACGCCGCGCGCCACGCTCAATTGTGCGTGGCTGACTCGGAAACTGGTTTGGCAGTGCGGGCACTGGGTGACAAAGCTGTCGGTCATGCGGCAGTCCGGTTCAGGCGGCGATTAACGGCGGCGGCCCGTGATGCGTACCCAGCCATCACGGTTTGCGATCGGGTCAAGCTCAAAGTTTTCAGCATAGGCTGCAGCGACTTCTTCGCCCTGTTCGGCGAGAATCCCGGACAGCGCCAAGCGACCACCGGTCTTGACCAGCGTGGTCAGCTGCGGCGCCAGCGACACCAGCGGGCCGGCCAGAATGTTGGCCACCAGCACGTTGGCCTGCTGAGCGGGCAAGTCTTGCGGCAGGTACAGCGGGAAACGTTCGGCTGCGATGTTGTTGCGCCCGGCGTTATCACGCGAGGCTTCCAGCGCCTGCACGTCGATGTCGGTGCCGACTGCCTGGCTGGCACCCAGCAGCAGCGCCGCGATGGCCAGAATGCCCGAGCCGCAACCGAAATCCAGTACGTTGCAGCCTTTGAGGTCCTGACCGTCCAGCCACTCGAGGCACAGGGCGGTGGTCGGGTGCGTGCCGGTGCCGAATGCCAGGCCCGGGTCGAGCAGCAGGTTCACGGCATCCGGTTCCGGCGCAGCGTGCCAGCTGGGTACGATCCACAGGCGCTGGCCAAAGCGCATCGGCTGGAAGTTGTCCATCCAGCTGCGTTCCCAGTCCTGATCCTCGATGACTTCGGCGCTGTGCTCAGGCAGTTCTGCGCCGGTCAGCAGGCTCAAGTGGGCGAGAACCATTTCGGCATTGGTGTCGGCTTCGAACAGCGCCAGCAAGTGGGTGTGCGTCCACAAGGGCGTGGTGTTGAGCTCGGGCTCGAAAATCGGCTGGTCTTCGGCGTCCATGAAGGTCACAGACACGGCACCGACTTCAAGCAGGGCGTCCTCGTAGGTTTCGGCTTGTTCTGGGCTGATGGCGAGACGGACTTGCAGCCAAGGCATGGCGGATTACCTTCGATTCTGAAATAGGTGCGGCTTGCGCGGCCCTTGAGGCCGCAGGAAGCGGGCAAGTTTACTGCTATGCGCTGCAAACAACAAAGCCGCATCACTGCGGCTTTGTCGTTGTGAAACACACTGGCTTATTGATTGGCCAGTTTATGCTCCAGGTAATGGATGTTGACGCCGCCTTCGCAGAAGCCTTCATCACGGGTCAGATCACGGTGAAGCGGGATGTTGGTCTTGATCCCGTCGACCACGATTTCATCCAGGGCATTGCGCATGCGTGCCATGGCTTCTTCGCGAGTCGCGCCCCAGGTGATCACTTTGCCGATCAGCGAGTCGTAGTTCGACGGCACTTTGTAACCGCTGTACAGGTGCGAATCGACCCGCACGCCATTACCGCCCGGCGCATGGAAATGCTTGACCAGACCCGGGCTCGGAACGAAGGTTTTCGGGTCTTCAGCGTTGATCCGGCATTCCAGCGCATGACCCTTGATGACCACGTCATCCTGGGTGTACGACAGTTTGTTGCCGGCGGCGATGCTGAGCATCTCCTTGACGATGTCGATACCGGTGACCATTTCCGAAACCGGATGCTCCACCTGAACACGGGTGTTCATTTCGATGAAGTAGAAACGACCGTTCTCGTACAGGAACTCGAAAGTCCCCGCGCCGCGATAACCGATGTCGATACATGCCTTGACGCAGGCGGCCAGTACATCAGCGCGTGCCTGTTCGTCGATGAACGGTGCCGGTGCTTCTTCCAGAACTTTCTGGTGACGACGTTGCAGCGAGCAATCGCGGTCGCCCAGATGAATCGCCTGACCCTGGCCATCGGAAATGACCTGGACTTCCACGTGACGCGGGTTGGTCAGGTATTTTTCCAGATAGACCATCGGGTTGCTGAACCAGGCGGCCGCTTCGGCGCGGGTCTGGGAAGCGGCCTCGATCAGGTCCTCTTCACGATGAACCACACGCATGCCGCGACCACCACCGCCACCGGCGGCCTTGATGATCACCGGATAACCGACTTCGCGACCGATGCGCAGCGCAGTCGCTTCGTCTTCCGGCAGCGGGCCGTCAGAACCCGGAACGGTAGGCACATTGGCCAGCTTCATGGCGTCCTTGGCAGAAACCTTGTCGCCCATCAGGCGAATGGTGTCTGCTTTCGGGCCGATGAAGGCAAAGCCGGATTTTTCGACCTGTTCGGCGAAATCGGCATTTTCCGCGAGGAAACCGTAGCCAGGGTGAATCGCCGTGGCGCCGGTCACTTCGGCAGCGGAAATGATCGCCGGAATGTTCAGGTAAGACAGGTTGGCCGGTGCCGGACCGATGCAGACGGTTTCGTCTGCCAGGCCCAGGTGCATCAGCTCGCGATCTGCCGTGGAGTGTACAGCGACGGTCTTGATGCCCAGTTCTTTACAGGCACGCAAGATGCGCAAGGCAATTTCGCCGCGGTTGGCGATCAGAACTTTTTCCAACATCGCAGGCTCTCCCCGGTTCAAACGATAGTGAACAGCGGCTGGTCAAACTCAACCGGCTGACCGTTTTCTACCAGGATGGATTCGATCACACCGCTGGCTTCTGCCGTGATGTGGTTCATCATTTTCATCGCTTCGACGATGCAGATGGTGTCGCCTTTCTTGACGGTCTGGCCGACTTCGACGAATGCTGGCGAAGTAGGCGCCGGGGTACGGTAGAACGTACCGACCATTGGCGACTTGACCACAAAACCGTTCAGCTTGGGAGCCGATGGCGCTTCTGGCGCA
Organism: Pseudomonas cannabina; assembly: GCF_900100365.1. Lineage (NCBI taxonomy): Bacteria > Pseudomonadati > Pseudomonadota > Gammaproteobacteria > Pseudomonadales > Pseudomonadaceae > Pseudomonas > Pseudomonas cannabina. The sequence continues at coordinate 5,307,714 of NZ_FNKU01000001.1, forward strand.
GCCGGAGCGGCGGCAGGTGCCGGGGCTGCTACCGGAGCAGCCACTGGAGCAGGAGCGTAGTAGGGCTGTGCCGGGGTCTTGCTGTGGCGGCTGATCCGTACAGACTCTTCGCCTTCACGAATTTCCAGCTCGTCAATGCCGGACTCTTCCAGCAATTCGATCAGTTTCTTGACTTTGCGAATATCCATTAATCAACTCCCAAGGTTCTGTAAGGGCATTTTGCCGGCTGCTTCAGGCCGCGTGGTCAGCTTCAAGGCTGAACGCGTCACGGCCTGGCATTGGCGGCCAGTTGTTCCAGAGCGGCTTCCAGGGCCAGACGGTATCCACTGGCGCCCAGGCCGCAGATCACTCCTACCGCGACGTCTGAAAAGTAGGAGTGATGACGGAAAGGTTCGCGTTTGTGCACGTTCGACAAGTGCACTTCGATGAATGGGATGCTCACTCCCATCAGCGCGTCACGTATTGCGACGCTTGTATGCGTAAAAGCAGCCGGATTGATCAAAATAAAATCCACACCCTCGTCACGGGCAGCGTGAATCCGGTCGATCAGTTCATATTCGGCATTGCTTTGCAGGTACATCAGATGGTGACCGGCATCGCGTGCGCGCTGCTCTAGGTCCTGGTTGATCTGTGGCAGGGTAATGGTGCCGTAGACCCCGGGTTCCCGAGTACCGAGCAGGTTCAGGTTGGGCCCGTGAAGGACCAGGATAGTCGCCATTGCGTGTTCCTTTTGTTGTCTGCGAGCGGGTTACGCCCGGCGACTATGCCGGAAGGGCAATGGACTGTCCAGTTAACTACAGTAGCCAGCACGATGAGCGATATTCGCGCAAAGTTTGTGACTCACCGTTTAGTTTTGGTCATTTGCTCTATTCAGACGCTCGATCATGCCTGCCACGTCTATTTCGCCGACGACGCGTACGTTTTGCAGTTCTTCGCCGTTTTTCGCGAAAAAAAGCATCGCGGGCGGGCCGAAGAGTTTGTAACGGTCGAGCAAAGCGCGTTGTTCTGCGTTGCTTTGCGTCATGTCGAAACGGATCAGGCTATAGCCTGCCAGCCCGGCGACGACACCCGGGTCAGGCAGGACTTCGTGTTCGATGACCTTGCAACTGATGCACCAGTCGGCATACCAGTCGAGCAGCAGGGGCTTGCCGGCGTTGCGGGCTTCTTGCAGCACACGGTCCAGCTCGGCCGAGGTGGTGATCGTCTGCCATTGCGCAGAAGCCGTGGACGCTGCTGTCCCGTTGTTTGCAGGGGCGTACTCGCGGCCCAGCGGGCGCATGGGGTCGGTTTGCCCGGACAGCGCGCCGTACCAGCAGGCCAGCGCGTAGACCAGCAGCGCCAGCCCGAGCAGTTGGGCGAGTTTTTGCCGGGTGGTTTTTTCGGTGAATTCCAGTGCGCCCAGAAACAGCGCTACGCCAGCCGACAGCAGGCCGACCAGCAGCAGGGTGATCTGCCCCGGCAGCACGCGGCTGAGCAGGCCGATGGCCAATGCCAGGAGTAGCACGCCAATGGCATTCTTCACAGTGACCAGCCATGGCCCGCTTTTCGGCAGCCAGGTGGCGCCGCCCGTGGCGATCAACAGCAATGGCGCGCCCATTCCCAGCCCCAGGGCAAACAGTTTCAGCCCGCCACCGACGGCGTCGCCGCTGGCGCTGATGTACAGCAGCGCGCCCGCCAGCGGAGCGGAAACGCAAGGCGAGACCAGCAGGCTGGAAACCACGCCCAGCACCGCCGCGCCCCACAGTGACCCGCCTTCGGTTTTGCCGGCGATACGGTCCAGACGCGAGCTGATCGCTTGCGGCAGACGCAGTTCGAACGCGCCGAACATGGCGATGGCGAAAATCACGAAGAACGCCGAGAAAGGCACCAGAACCCAGGCCGATTGCAATCGTGCCTGGAGATTCAAGCCTGCACCGAATACACCCATCAGCGCGCCCAGCAGCGCAAAACAGGCCGCCATCGGCAGCACATACGCGAGGGACAGGCTCAAGCCGCGCAAGCCGCCGACGTGGCCGCGCAGGACCACGCCGGACAGAATCGGCAGCATCGGCAATACACACGGCGTAAAGGTCAGACCCACACCGGCGAAGAAAAACAATGCCAGCTCTTTCCAGCTCCAGGTGGCTGCGGTGGCCGGTGCGGACAGGTTGGCGGTCGGGCTGGCCGCCACGTCGCCGATGCTCAGGCGCTCGGTCTCAGGCGGATAGCACAAGCCTTTGTCGGCGCAGCCCTGATAGGTGACGACCAGGGTGAAGGGGCGCTGTTCTCCGGGCTTGCGTGGCAAGTCGATATCGAGAATGCCGTGATAGACCTCGACGTCGCCGAAGTACTCGTCATGCTTCTGTTCGCCCTTGGGCAATTGCGCTTCGCCCAGGCCGATATCTGCGGGCTCGGTGCGGAACTGGAAGCGATGCCGATACAGATAATAGCCTTCGGTGGCGACCAGGCGCAGCTTGATCGACTCCGGCGTGGTATCGATCAGGCTCAACTGAAACGCCTGACGAACGGGCAGAAAATCTTTGCTGTTATCCAGCGAGGTGCCGCCCAGCGTCGATGCGGGACGGCTGTCCAGCAGGCCCGCAGCGGAAACGGGCAGGGCCAGGATCAGTAATATCAGGCAAAGCAAACGGCGCATGGCAATCTCGAATCTCGAAAGTCCGCGCATGATAACGGAGTGCTTCCCGGCCTGCTGAGCTGTGGTTTGTAAGGGGCGGTTTCAGGGCGTCTGGCTGGGCTATTTGCCATCCGAGGAAAAACTGCCGCCCGCGTCCCGCTCATAGAATTCCGGGATGTTGTATTTGTAGGTCTCAAGCCAGCGTTGCAGGCTCAGGTCGCGTTCCGTGGACGTATTGGCCTGCGGCGTTGGCGACGCTGCCTTGCCGCTGGCCTGTAGTTGCAGCCAGGTCTCGGCCTGGGTTGGCGCGGGGGGCGACGACTCACCGTTGTCGGCCCAGCCGTTTCCTGCAATCACCAGTGAGGTGATGCCTGCCAGCACGATGCGTTTCATGGCTGTACCTCGGGTGTCGGGCGATGTGGTTGTCCGGCCAGGCGTGCGACAGGTCTGGCGGGTGGCGAGGCAGTGGCGGGGTTTTTCCTGAGTTGTTCGGCGCGTGCCTGGGCATCGGTGATCTGCTCTGGCGTCAGGCCCGCGCGGGATGCGAGCTCGGCAGCCTGTGTCCACTTGTTCTGATAAATCAGTAGCGTGGCCAGATTCATCGCTGCCAGTGAGTCGGACTGTTTGAGCTCCATGGCCGTCAGGAATTGAAAGCGTGCCTGCTCCAGTTGCAGCTGATTGAGGTACACCACACCCAGGTCGTTACGGATCTTTTCGTCGGTCGGTTGCAGTTTGCTGGCCCTGAGCAAATGTTGCTGAGCCAGCACATTGTCGCCTCGCGCCGCGGCCAACTGGCCCAGGCCATGTTCACCCTGCGCGGCGCGGCACGTGCCCAACAGGCTGCGATACAATGGCTCGGCTTCATTGCTGCCCAGCAGGCGCAACACCCGGGCCTTGCGCAGACGCACTTCGCCAAGGCTGTCCGGCAACCCTTCGAGATTGGCCAGGCTGGCATGCAGGCGGCCTTCATCGGCCATGTTCTGCGCGAGATTCAGGGCGAACTCCTGATCGGAGGTTAGCTTGGGGCATTCGCTGGCGTGTAGCGAAGACGTTGGCGTCCACAGTGCCCGCCCGTCGCTGGCACACCCGCTCAGCGTGAGGATGCAAAGCATCGCAATGGCTGTTTTCATCAAACCTTTTTCCTCCTTGTGTGGGCGACGCAGCGACAACGCACGCTGATCAGCCGCCCAGAGCGCGACTGATGGCGATGAATCCGGGACCGGCCAGAACGATCAGCAGGGCCGGAAACAGGAACGCCATCATCACCATCGACATTTTGGCCGACAGCTTGGAGATGTATTCCTGCAAGCGGGTCAGGCGCCGGTCGTCGATCAGTTGTTTGAGCGTCAGCAGCGATTTCAGGGCACCGCCGCCCTGATGGATCAGTTGATTGAGGATCACGCAGGTATCGCTCAACTCGTCGACTGCCAGCAGGGCAGCGGTTTTGCGCAGTTCTTCACCTAGCTCCAGCCCGGAATCGACGCGCGTCAGAACCACGCGGATTTCATCGGACAACACCGGCAGCAGCTCTTTGCCCTCGCTGCTCAGCACGCGCAAGGCCTGTTCGACCGCCATGCCGGATTCGAAGAGGATGCGCAGCAGCGGAATGAACGTGGAAATTTCGAGCACCACCTGTTTCTGGCGACGTTTGGCGGCCACCGCCAGCACTCTCTTGGGCAGCAGATAACCGACCCCCAGCGCAAACACCGGCGCGATCAATGGCTGCTCGATATTCTTGAAAAACAGCAACTGGACCAGCGCGACCACACACATCAAACCGACAGGCACGCCGATCTGGCAGGCGGCGAACAGCGAACGTTTGCTGGCGCGGCGCCAGCCAATGCGGTTGAGCAGTATCTGGGTTTCCGAATCAAGGCTGATGCTGCGCTGGCCGACGTGCGTGTCACCCAGCAGTCGCAGCAGGCTGCCGAATCGACTTTCGCGCAGCACAATGCCGCGCAGGCGTTGCTCGACCAGACGCTCGTCGCGACGTCTGCGAGCGATGCCGGACAGCAGAAGAAATGCGGCGGCGGTGAGCATCAAGGCGCTGAACAGCAGATCCATTTCAAATGCTCCTCAGCATGCGCCACAACTTCAGACAGCCCAGCAGTTGCAGGCCAAACGCCATGCTCAGCATGATTCGCCCGCTGCCGTCGTTCCACATGTGCAATAAATAGTCGGGGTTCACGACCATGAAATAACCGGCCATTCCCACCGGCAGCAGCCCCAGTACCAGCGCGGTCATGCGCGTTTCGCCGGTCATGGCGCGCAGTTGGCGACCGGCCTGCTCGCGCTCGCGAATCAGCCTGATCAGGTTTTCCATCAGTTCGCTGGCGTTGCCGCCATAACGATGGTTGACCCGCAGGCCCAGGGCAAACAGGTGAAACTCGTCGCTTTCGTACAGTTCGGCAAAATCCCGGGCGGCGTCCGGCAGGCTGACCCCCAGTTGCACGTTGCGCTCGATGCGGCTCATGCCGTCCTTGAGCGGCTGGTCTGCGGCTGCGATGCCGTAAAGCACCGCGTCGGACAGGGTTCTGCCTGATTTGAGACTGCGCACGCTGTGGTCGAGCAATTGCGGCAGTTGCTCGATCATGCGCCGCACGCGCACCCGATAGCGCCACGAAACGAACAGGCGCAGCATCAAGGGCACGCCAAGTAGCGCGCAGACTGCGCCGATGCCGCCGCCCAGTCCGTAACCGATCAGGACCACCAGCGCATACAGCGTCAGCGCCAGCCCCACGCGTTCGGTCGGATGGCCCAGTCCGGCGCGGATAAACGCGCGGTCGAGCCTGGCCCAGCCGGGTTTCTCGACGACCGGCGCGACCTGCCCGGCGGTCAGGCGCTGCCTGACCCGCTCGCTGGCTTCCTGATTGAGCGCCAGATAGAACAGGCGGATGGACGCCATCAATTGCAGCACGGAAATCAGGCCCAGTATCAGCGATGCCGTCATGCTGCCTCCCTGGCCAAATCAGTAGCCCGGCCGCAGTTTGTCACCGGCCGCGTGCGTCGCTTCACGCATGAAACCGACTCCGGTGCGCCGGTCCAGACGAAACAGCGTGTTGGTGACATAAATGTCGTCGCGCACCCCGACCACCTCCACCACTTCGCTGACGCAGCGTCGGCCGTCCGGCAGGCGGGCCAGCTGGATGATCACGTCCAGTGCCGCGCAAACCATTTGCCGCAGGGTTTTCTCGGGGATCAGGCGTCCGGTCAAGCCGACCAGGGTTTCCAGGCGCAACAGTGCGTCCTGCGCATTGTTGGCGTGGACAGTGCTCATCGAGCCGTCATGGCCGGTGTTCATCGCCGTCAGCACGTCCAGCACTTCGACGCCACGAATCTCGCCGAGGATGATGCGGTCCGGGCGCATCCGCAGCGAGTTGCGAATCAGGTCGCTGGCGCGTACTTCGCCATGCCCTTCGGCGTTCGGCGGGCGGGTTTCCAGACGAACCACGTGCGGGTGGCTGAGTTGCAGCTCGGCCACGTCTTCGATGGTCACCAGCCGCTGATGACTGTCGATCAACTGGCTCAGGACGTTGAGCATGGTGGTTTTGCCGGTGCCGGTGCCGCCGCTGACCAGAATGTTGCAACGCTTGCCGACCGCTTCCTGAAAGAACTCGAAGATCGGCTGGTCGATGGTCTGCATCGCCACCAGATCGGCGCTTTTGAGCATGTCCTTGCGAAACTTCCGGATCGACAGGCAAGGGCCGTCCAGCGCGATGGGCGGAATGATGGCGTTGACCCGGCTGCCGTCGGGCAGGCGTGCGTCGACCATGGGCGAAGACTCGTCCAGCCGCCGGCCCATCGGGGCGAGAATGCGCTGCATCACGCGTTCTACATGGTGCGAGTCCATGAAACGCAGGTCGGTGTGATGCAGCACACCATCGCGCTCGACGAACACTTTGCTCGGCCCGTTGACCAGGATTTCCGTGACTGAAGTGTCGCGCAGCAGCACTTCCAGCGGCCCGAAGCCGGTCAGCTCGTCGACCAGTTCTTCAGCCAGGCGCTCCATTTCGTAACGGGAAATGGCCACCCGCAGGCGTGCGACGTACTCGGCAACCTTGTCGATGACAAATTGCGCCAGCGCCGGTCGTGATCCTTCGAGCAGGTTTTTGCCGCTCTCTTCGATACCGTCGATGATGTAGCGGTGCAATACCAGTTTCAGGCCTTGCCCGTCATCGCCCTGACCTGGCGAACGTGAAGACACGCCAAACAGTTTTTCCGCCACTATTTATTCCCCCACAGTCGTGCGAGCCAGCCTTTGTCGGATTTTTCCTGAGCCTCTGAATGGCGCGCGAGGTGTTCGCCCAGACGCCGCACGCCGGTGCACAAGGCGTCGCGCGACGCCAGTTCGAACAGCGTGATGCCCTGATTCTTGGCGTTGAGGCGCAGTTCTGCGGCGAGCGGCAGCACCGCAAGCACCTGCAGGCCGAAGGTCTTGCCCAGGGTTTCCGAATTGGGCGCGACCGAGCGCAGGTAGCGGTCCACGAGCAGGCTGGCGTGCTGCATTTTCATGCCTTTCTCGCGCCAGTTATTGAGTACCGTCAGGTTGCGGCGGCAGCCCAGAACGCTCTGATCGGTGTACCACAGCAGTTGATCGCAGTGGCTGACCAGCGAGCGCAGTGCTTCGTTGTCCGGTTGGCCCACGAGGTTGACGATAACGTGCTGGAAGTGCTGGCGCAGCGCGCTCAGCAGCATGTACAGCTCGGCGGCGCTGGACTGTTCCAGATGATCATCGGCTTCGGCGTAGGCCAGAATGCGCAGGCCGCTCTCGCTGGTGGTGAAGGCACTGTCGATCAGCGTTGCGTCCAGCCTGCGCAAATGGCGCAAGGCATCGCCGAAGCTGAACGTGGATTCCAGGCCGAGCAACGACAGGCTGTCGCCGCGCGGCACGCCCATGTCCAGCAGCAGCGTGCGTTGCCCGGTCTTGTGCACCACCATCGCCAGGTGCGTCGCGATCAGTGCGCCGTCATCATCGCTCTGCGCGCCATACAGCACCGACAGGCCGCTCATGTTCGGGTTTGGTGTCACGGCGGGCAGGCGCTTGCTCAGGCGCCGGACCAGCCCGGCGACCTCGCTGGAGCGCGAGCCATAGGCGACGAAATCCCGCGCCCCCGCGCGCATGGCGTTGAGCACCAACTGGTTGTCCATGCCGTCGCCCAGCGCCACGATGGCCAGCATCGGCTTGGCTTCCAGTGCGCTTTCGATCAGCGCGCTCTGAGTCATCAGGTGCTCGCGGTCCAGGCCGACGAACACCACGCTGGCAAAGGTCACGTCGACCAGCGCCAGCAAATCGTCGAGGCTGCCGGTGCCAGCGCTGACTACCTGGCCAAGCGAACCCAGCGCGCTCTGCAGCCACTCCAGGTCGGTGTTGTTGCGGGTGATTGCCAGAAACGTCTGGCTCAGCGCCTGGCTCATTGGGATAACCCGCTGCGCCGGTCGAAATCGCCGCTTTCCAGGAAATACAGGCGCGGAAAGCTCGGGTCGTAATTGCGCAGACCTTCGCCCGGCAGCGAGGGCAACTGGGCGTTGGCGGCCAGGGGTTGTACCAGATGCGGGGTGACAATCATCAGCAGTTCACGCTCGTCACGCTGGATCTGCGAGCTGCGAAAAAAAGCGCCAAGAATCGGGATGTCGCCCAGCCCGGGAAACTTGTCCACCGAGCCACTGTTGCTGGAACTGATCAGCCCGCTGACCACGAAGCTTTCCCCGTCGGCCAGCGCGATGCTGGTGTCGGTGCGGCGGATATTGAGCGCGGGCACGGTGGTTCCAGCGATGGTGATACCGGCAGAGAAGTCCAGCTCGCTGACCTCCGGCGCGACCTTGAGCAGAATCCGGTCGCGTCCTACCACTGTCGGCGTCAGGGTCAGACGCACGCCGAATTCCTTGTACTCGATGGAAATGCCGTTGCCTTCACCATTGGGTACGGGCACCGGGAACTCGCCGCCAGCCAGAAAGCTCGCGCTCTGGCCGTTGAGCGCGACCAGGCTGGGACGCGCCAGTGTGTAGGCGTAGCCGCTGTTTTCCATGGCGTTAAGCATGCCCAGCACCTTGCTGCTGCCGCCGCCCCAGACGATATTGAAATTGCTGTTGTTCAACGGAATGCTCGGCCGGGTTGCGCTCACGGTGCCGGGTGTGACGTTGACGCCCGGCACCGTGCCAGGCGCGCCGAACAGAAAGTTGTTCGAGCCTTTACCGAAGATCGACGTGCTGGCTTCCTTGAGTTTGCTGCGGCTGACCTCGACGAAGCGGATGTCGGTCTGCACTTGACTGGGCAACTGTGCGTCGCCGGACGGCACGGATGCCGTCTCGACCATCGACGCAGTCGCCCGCCCACGGACGAACACCATGCTCTGGCGCGGCGCGCTGGAACAGGCGGTCCAGACCATCAGGCTGGTGGTGCCCTGGGCGACGCCGGTCAGCAGAAAGCCATCGTTGCCGCTCACGTGTACGTCGGCAATTTTCGGGTCGCCTACGGCGATACGCGTGATCGCCACTGGTGAGCTGATGTTCTGCTGAATCCCCTGATCGATTTCCACCGCCGCTGGCATCGCAGCGAGCGTGCTGCAACTGCCCGGCGCGGCCCAGACTGAGTCCATGGACAGGGCGGTCAACAGGACGACCAGCCACCTGCTTTTTTTAACTGGCACGAAACAGCAGCTCATCAAATGCAATCCTTGCTCTGTCAGGGAGTTTGTTGCGTGATCTGGTTACCGCGTATGACTTCGACGGGGCGCGATGTGCGTGAGGCTGCACCGGGAGTCGAGGCGCTGGCCGGGCTCAGGCTCAGTTGGCGAAAGCTGACCAACTGACGACTGGCTGAATCCAGCCGCTCGGCGACGTCGCGACGGCTGCCGTCGCCAGCCCAGTAATCCTGCAGATTGCCTTCGTCAGCGCTGCGCACGGCCAGGCGTAATACGCCGGTTTGCGAGGCCAGCATCAGGCGCCCCAGCAAAGCCTCCGGCACGGCCACCGAGACGGTCCGCGCGCTGCTGCGGCGCTGCTCCTGCTGGAGGCGTTCGTCAGCGGTGACGTGCTGCACCGGCTTGCCGTTGCGATCCGGGCCGAGCAATTCGCCGACACTGAGCACGCGCAGGGCAGGTACCACCACTTGGGTGGAGCGAACGGGGTTGGCAGTGTCTTCCGCCAGATAGAGCAGCACGTCGACGTAGTCGCCGGGGCTGAGTTGCCCGGACGCGCCGATCACTTCATCCACTTGCAACGCCAAGGCGCGCTCATGCGGGCGGATCATTCGCGCCAGCGTGCCGCCCGCCTCGAAGTTGCTCTCGCTGAGCCAGGTTCCGGCGTTCAGCGTTCGCCAGCTGCTGCGGCCCACCAGTTTATCGATGGTGTCAAAGCTTCCGGGCGGCGCTACCTTGAGGCGCTCAATCACTAGATCTTCCGGTGTGATCGGCGTGTAGGCAGGGACGTCCCGAGCGACCACCACGACATCGTGGCGCAACGCGTCCTCGACGGGCGGTGTCGGAACGGCTTGGGGGGGTAATTCAGCGGTGACGGTGGGGGCCGGCGCAGGAACGGCAGCAGGCTCTTCAGCCGGCCTGCCGACCACGATTCCCAGATACCCGGCGATCAACGCGCCCAGCAAAAACAGTACAGCGAGCACCATGGTGATACGACTGCTCATGGCAACTTTCCCTTTGTCATCGCGAGACAATCTCGAACCGGTGCGTCAACTTCGCAATAAGGCAACGGTGAACGGCATACAGGCTTTTGTGTGACGTTAGCTCATTGTTGCAAAAGCGCCATAGTGCTTTGGTCTGAAAGGGTTTTTGGATCGATGGGGTTGTGCTGGAAGTGTCTGTTTCGGGGGGCTTTGCCGGGGCTATAACTTTCCGGTTAATGCTTTTTTGCGATTGTGGGTTTGGGGTTTGGGGACAATGCTGAGGGTGCAGACGGTTTCGCATGTGTCGTGCATGTTCGCGCCTTGAAGGCGCAAGGAGAAATGAGATGTTCCTTACCAAGGTTTATGTGGGTGCCTATACCCGGATCAGTTGTTTACTGAAGGACCGTGAGGCGGCTTCGGGTATCGAGTATGCGTTGATCGCTGCAATGGTTGCTGTTGCAATCGTTGCGTTTGTGCCGGATATAAGTAAGAACGTGGCTACAATTTTTACAAAGCTTCAAAATGCATTGGTTACTACTAGCGCGACGCCAGCCGCAGGGTAGTTTATGATCGTGCTTCTGAGCTCATCCCTATTGAGATAACTACATGGCTGTCCATCCCACCCGCCAGCAATTGCTTCTGGTTGACGACGAAGAGGACGCGAACGAGGAGCTGGCGGAACTGCTCGAAGGCGAGGGGTTCTGCTGCTTCACGGCGTCCTCCGTCAAGATGGCCCTGCATCAGTTGACGATCCACCCGGACATTGCGTTGGTTATCACCGATCTGCGGATGCCGGAGGAGAGCGGCATCCAGCTGATTCGTCACTTGCGCGACCACACCTCCCGCCAGCACCTGCCCGTCATCGTGACCTCTGGCCATGCCGACATGGACGACGTCAGCGACCTGCTGCGCCTGCACGTGCTCGATCTGTTCCGCAAACCCATCTACCACGTCCGCCTGCTGGAAACCCTCAATAACCTGTTCCCCGAGCCGAAGATCTTTCAGGTTCAGTAACGGCTGGCCATCTCTCTGTTTCTGTGGGACCGGACCGGGCAACGCTTCGCTTGTCCGCGATCTGCCGGGAACCGGCAGTGAAACATGCCGCCGCGCTAGCCCAATCACTCCACCACACTGAATTCAACCCTCGCCGTCTGGCCGCTTTCGTCCAAAACGCTCAATTGATAGCGACCCGGCTTGTTCAGGGTCGGGGTGAAGTCTTGCTGGGTGTCGGTGTCGGCCAGTGGTGCGCCATCAATGAACCACCAGCGTCGTCCGCTGCCACCCAGCGCCGTGAGGTTCAGGCGCAGCGCCTGGCGGCTGGAGGCGGGCAGGCGCAGGTTGTCACCTTCGCGCACGCCGACGATGCTCAGTGGCGGCGCGAGGTTCAGGTTTTGTGGCGGGCAGTCCGGGTCGGCGGGCGGCAGGCGTGTTTCGCGGCGTTCCGCCTTGGGCAGCCAAGGTTCCAGTGGCGCGGGCCAGAGGGCGATCTCCTGCGACTGGGCATCCGGGCAACGGCTGCCGACCCGCAAGCCCTTGGCATTGACCCATATACGCTCCTGCAAACCCAGCCCGAGCGGTTGATCGGCCGCTTGCAGGGTCGGCGGCGTGGTGCCGTCCAGTGTCCAGGCGAAGCGCTGGCGGCGGCAATTGGGGTCGCTCTTGCTCATCGGCTGACCCAGCGGCCAGCAGATCGCCGCCACCCCGACATTCGACGGTACCGCCTGAACCGGCGCAGCAATCCCGCGCTGGCTGTCGCGATTGACCAGCACATCGTGCACCTGCAGCATCAGCGGCGCAGCCGAGGCCAGCCCGAACTGCCCTGGCACCGGCGTACCGTCCGGCCTGCCTATCCACACACCGACCAGAAAACGCGGCCCGACGCCAATCGCCCAGGCATCGCGAAAACCATAACTGGTGCCGGTCTTCCAGGCCAGTTGCGGGCGCTGCACCAGCTCTGCACGCGGATCGATGTCCGGCCGCGATTGACCGCTGAGAATACGCCGGATAATCCACGCCGCCCCCGGTGACATCATCCGCCGCTCGCGCAGCCGGTCCTGTGGTTGCAGTCGCACATCGGCGCTGCGTCCTCCTCGGGCAAAGGCGCTGTAGCCGGTCACCAGATCTTCCAGCCGACTGCCCGCGCCGCCCAGAATCAGCGCCAGATTCGGCTCGGCCAAGGGAGGCAGGGTCAGCGGCACGCCGCCATTGCGCAGTTCGGCGGCAAAGCGTTTCGGGCCGTAAACCTCAAGCAGCTGCACGGCAGGCAGGTTGAGGGACATCGACAGCGCGGAGCTGGCGGCGACCGGCCCGCCGAAACCGGTCGAAAAGTTGCCCGGCCGATAATCGCCATAGCGACGCGGCACGTCCTGCATCAGCGATTCGGAGTGAATCAGCCCGGCGTCCATCGCCATACCATAGAGGAACGGCTTGAGCGTCGAGCCCGGCGAACGCAGTGCGGTGACCATGTCCACATGGCCAAAACGTTTGGCATCGCTGATGTCCACCGAGCCTACGTAGGCGCGCACCGCCATGTTTTCTGCTTCAACCACCAGAATCGCTGCGGAGGTACGCTCCGGCAATCGCGCCCGCCAGCCCATCAACAGGTCTTCCATGCGCCGTTGCAGCGAGGCATCCAGTGTGGTGCGGATCAATGGCGGGCTGTTCGGCCGATTCAGGCGTCGGGCCAGCAGTGGCGCAAGGCTCGGTTCCTGACGCGGTGCCAGCCACAACGGCTCTTCCAGTGCTTCGTCGACGCTGCCCTGCGGCCACACCTTGAACTCGGCCAGCCGCTTGAGCACCTTGTCGCGGGCCAGTTGCGCACGCTGCGGATGACGATCAGGCCGCAAACGGCTCGGCGCCTGCGGCAATACCGCCAACAACGCGGCTTCAGCGCGGGTCAGGTTTTGCGGGGACTTGCCCAGATAGGCCCAACTGGCGGCGGCCACCCCTTGCAGCGTGCCGCCAAACGGCGCGCGATTGAGGTACAGGTCAAGGATCTGTTCTTTCGATAGGTGCCACTCAAGCTGCAAGGTGCGCCACACCTGGCGAAACTTGCCGGGCAGGGTGCGCGAATGTGGGTCAAGCAGCCGCGCAACCTGCATCGACAGCGTGCTGCCGCCGGACACCACGCGGGTCCCGCTGAGGTTCTGCCAACTGGCGCGCACCAGCGCCAGCGGGTTGATGCCCGGATGGCTGTAGAACCAGCGATCTTCGTAGGTCAGCAGCGCTTCGAGGTAATACGGCGATACCTGAGCGTGCGTAACCGGGTAGCGCCACACGCCATTGGCGTCGGCGAAACGCCAGAGCGGCGTGCCGTCTTCGGCGAGCACGACACGGGCCAGATCGTCCTTGGGCAGTGGTAACGGCCAAATGCGATCAGCCAGCCAGAGCAGGGCGATGAGCAGCAAAATACCGCCTGCCAGCCATTTGATTTTTTGCACGAGGCGCAGAAGAAATTCAGGTTTCAACGCAAAGAGCCTTTATGATCCACGGAACCTGGCGCCCCTGGCGATAGCCAAAGCGGACAGATCATTTTCTTCACGACCCCAATCAGGACGTACATATGCAGGTAGAAGGCTTTTTTGAATGGCTCGGGCAGGCCATCGGCGCGGTGATTCGTTTCTTCGTCGACGGTCTGGCGTGGTTGTTCAACGGGTTTACCCATGCCGGGGGAAATTTTGTCGACGGCCTGTCGCGCACGCTCGGTATGGACACCTCGCTGATCAGCATCGTCGCACTGATCATCGGCCTGATGCTGCTGTACTCGGCCGTCCGCGCGTTCATGCGTGCGTCAATCATTCTCGGGATCATCTGGCTGGCGCTGGGCCTCTGGTTGCTGAGCTGGATTATTCATTGATGGGCTAACTTCGCCTCCCTGTGGGAGCGGACCGGGCGACGCGTCGCTTATTCAAGAAGCCTCCATTTCAGGCAGTACATTTTCAGCGGATGTACGCTTTCCCTGTGGGAGCGAACTTGTTCGCGAAGGCTTTATTCCGGACGATACATCTTAAGGGGATGCACCGGCCTCTTCGCTTGTTCGAGAAAGCTTTATTTCAGGCGACAGATCTTCAGCGGATGTACGCTGTCCCTGTGGGAGCGAACTTGTTCGCGAAGGCTTTATTCCGGACGATACATCTCAAGCGGATGCACCGGCCTCTTCGCGAACAAGTTCGCTCCCACAGAACCGCGTCGTGTCAGACCATTTCGGGTAAAAGGCGACCGAAGGCTCCATGCCGGACGGCACATCTTCAGCGGATGCACCGGCCTCTTCGCTCCCACAAGATCGCATTCCAAGCAAGCAAAGCAGTCAGTGATCACTTGCCTTTGACCACCATCTGCGCTGGCGCATCACCCAGGGCCTGCCAGTTCGGGCGGTACATCGATTCCACTTGTGGCGGCGGTACGCGGTAGGTGCCGGGTGTAACGGCTCGCGCCAGATACAGCAAGTGCACGCTGTTGCCGCCGTCGATGTCCAGCGCGGCCACGTAGCGGTCGCCGCGATATTCCTGATGCTTGATCCCGGCGTTCTGCATCGATTCACGGATGGTTTTCACCTCTTCGCTGGCGTCTTCCAGGCTGGCCGAGCTTTGCGCGAGGTTCTGGTTTTCCAGTTCCAGACCTGCGGGCAGCAAGTCCACCACCAAGGCGTCCGGAACGCGCTGTTTGGCAGCGATCTCCAGATGCACCAGCACCAGTTGCCCGGTTTTCAACGCGCCGACATTCAACGGCGCGCCGCTCAGGGTCAGGTATTCGCGCCGGATGCTCAGGTTTTCACCACCGGCCGCAGGCGGCTGGGTCGGATAGCCAGAGACGGTCAGCTGCTGATAGAGCGGCTCGCTGCCCTGATTGTGAACGGTAAGCGGCGAGCCCAGCACGGTGCCGTCCAGCTTGAGGCCCGGCTGCTTGTTGCTCAGCTCGCGGGTTTCGGTGCCGCTGGCGATGCTCGCGGTCCAGTCCTTCTCCGGTTTGCTCAACAGGTTGCGACCGGCAAGGAACAGTGAATTGCTTTCCTGAGTGGACAGGTAGCGACTGGCAGCCACTTCATCCGCCAGGGCAAACAGGCGCTCGTCACGCTTGTCCTTGGCCAGGTCGTTTTCTTCCAGCAACGCCAGAATCAGCGCCTGATCACGCAGCGAACTGCCATAATCGGCCAGCCATTCGTTCTTGCGACCGACCGCCAGGCCGGCGGTCAGGGCCAGATCGGCGCGCGGTTTGTCGCCCATCTTCTCCAGCGCCACGGCCAGTTGTACCAATGGCAGGCCGGAGCGCGCATCGCTGCGACGGTCGAACAGGCTGCGCAATGCCGCCAGCGGAGCCTGTTGACTGCGTGCCAGCACCAGCCCGGCGTAAGCCTGTACGGCAAAGCGCGTATGTTCGGCGTTCTGGCTGTAATTGACCTGAATCTGGCCAGCATCCTGCAAGTAGCGCAGCAAGCGTTCGTTGGCTTTCTTCAGCGCGTCCGGCGGCACGGCGAAGCCTTGATCGCGGGCGCGCAGCAGGAAGTCGGTGACGTAGGCGGTCAGCCAGTATTCTTCGTCGCCATCCGAGCCCCACAGGCCGAAGCTGCCGTTGTAGCGCTGCATGCCCAGCAAGCGCTCGATCCCGATTTCGACTTTGCGCTTGCGTTCGGCATCCGGCTCGCCGCTCAGGCCCAGGCGCTTTAGAGTTTCGGCGTCGGCATACAGCGAGGGATACAGACCGCTGGCGGTCTGCTCCAGGCAGCCGTAAGGGTAAGCTTTCAGCGCGCGAATCTGTTCGCCGAGGTTCAGCGGCGGACGGCTCGACAGCGACAGCAGCGCTTCACGTCCCGCAGGCTCGAACGCCTCCAGCGCGCCGTCCGGCAGGCTCCAGGTCTGATCGTTGAGGGTGGCGCGGTAATGCTTGAGCATCGCCGGGTAGGCAGGGCGCACGCCTACGGTCCATTCGCGGGTGAACGCAGGCAGGTTTTCGCCCGGCAGGTCCAAGCCTTCCACCAGCACCTTGATCTTGCCCTGACCCAGCCCGCCCTGCGCCAGCACCGGCACTTTCAAGGTGACGCGCTGGCCCTGTTTGAGCTGCAAGGGCTTGCTCTGATCGCCGCCCGGAATGCTCAACTGGCCTTCCGCGCTGATTTTCACGTCCAGCTTCTGCGCTGAACCCGAGAGGTTGGAAATGTCCAGCGCGACGCTGGTCTGGTCGCCGCCGGCCAGAAAGCGTGGCGTCGACAGTTCGGCAATGATCGGCGCGGCAACCACGGTTTTCGCCTCGGCCATGCCGTAGCGCTCGTCGGTCCAGGCCTGCGCCATGATGCGCAGTTCGCCATTGAAGTCCGGAATGTCGACGCTGACTTCGCCTTCGCCCGCATCATTGAGCGTCACTGGAGCACTCTGCTGCGCGACGATGGTAACGCTGGTGTCCGGACGTTTGCCGCCCTTGGCCAGCGCATCGCCACCGAACGCCATGCTCGCCAGACGACCCTGACCGGCTTCGATCAACTGGCCA
Source organism: Pseudomonas cannabina (assembly GCF_900100365.1). NCBI lineage: Bacteria > Pseudomonadati > Pseudomonadota > Gammaproteobacteria > Pseudomonadales > Pseudomonadaceae > Pseudomonas > Pseudomonas cannabina. Next base: position 5,324,429 of record NZ_FNKU01000001.1, read on the forward strand.
TAGATATCCAGTTGGTCAGCACCGTATTGCTTGCGCCCGAACAGGCTGGCAAACGGGTCGGGCGTGGCGTAGCGGGTGATATTGAGGATGCCGACGTCCACCGCCGACACCAGCACATGGACCTGCTTTGGCACGCTTCCGTCGGCATTTTTGGCAGCAACCTTGAGCGTGAGTGGCTGTTTGGGACGCATTTTTTCCGGCGCGGTGACGGTCAGCGCCAGCTTGCGTGGCGCGCGGTCCAGCGGCAGGTGCAGCACGCCCACGGCACGTTTCGGTGTGATATTGGCCTTGCGTTCGCCGGGACGAATCACCAGCGCGGTGACGTACAAGTCGTGACGCGCCCATTGTTTGTCGAGCGGGATTTCATATGACTTGCCTTCGGCCGGCACGTCGATTTCCTTCCACCACAGCGGACCTTCGCTGGACTCGATCAGCAGATAGCCCTTGCCTGCGGCTGGCGGCGTGACGGTGACCGTTGCCGTGTCACCGTCGTTGTAAGCAGGCTTGTCCAGCGCCAGTTTGACCTGATCCGGCCTGACTGCGCCGCCGTCGGTGTTGTCCTGCCAGCGATAACCGGCCCAGAAACGCAGGCTGCTGATCATGCCCGTGGCAGGGTCTTCCACTTCGACGCGGTACGGGCCCCACTCCACCGGGAAGCTAATCCTGGCCGTGGAGTCCTTGGAGATGTTGAGGGTTTCCTCGTTCAGGTTGAGGAATTTCTCATTGAAGTGGTAGCTCCAGCCGTCATCGGCCGAGTAGTTCCAGTAGTAGTCGCGGCGCTCACGGATCAAACGGACCTTGACGTTGTCGGCGGCCAGTTTGTTGCCAGCGGCATCGGCCATGACGATTTCGAACTCGGCCGGGCCGTCGCCATTGGTTTGCGCTTCGCCTTTGCTGGCCTCATCGTCGTAATCATCGCCACCGGTGCTGCTGCCGAACAGCGCGCGCACGCCGGGCAGTTGCTCGGCCGGCCAGATCGGCTGCACCAGACGACGAGTGATCGGACGCCCTCCGGACTCTTGCAGGCTGGCTTGCAGAATCAGTTGCAGCGGCGACTTGGCGGCGGCCCATTCGGTTTTCACCGAGAGCGTCGTGTGGCCTTCGGCATCGAGGGTGACGGGCTCGAGCTCCAGGTCGTGCTTGAGGTCTGCTTCGGTGATCGAACCGAACTGGTAGCCCGGCAATTTGGCCACTGCTTCGCGCAACGGACGCACATACACCTGACCGGTCAGGCTGTTGCCCGAAGCGGGCGCGCCGTACAGATAGCGGCCAGTGATGTCGAACTGCGGGTCGTCGGCCGGTGCGACCGGCGTATCGCTGCCTTTGAGCTCCAGTGCCAGACGCTCGGGCAGGAAGTCTTCGACCTTGAATTCGTAAAGCTGCGGTTTGCCGTCGCCTAGGTCGAACACCAGTTGCCAGCGCCCGGTTGGCGCTTCTTCGGCAGGCTGCAATTGATATTGGTAAAAACCGCTGCTGTCGGCTTCCCAGACGAATTTGCGGCTGACCTGATCGTCAGGACGGCGCACTTCGACAGTGATCGGTTGCGGTTTGACGTGCTTGCCGTCGCTGTCACGCAGCAGTCCGTTGAGCAGCACGGTTTCGCCGGGGCGATACAGGTCACGCGGGCCGAAAATGAAGAATTGCAGCGGATGCGCCTGCGGGCCGGAGATGTCGAACTCGGCCAGGTCCAGCGCCGAGCTGTTGAGGCGCAGCATGCTGGTCTGTTCATCCTTGTGCGCCAGAACGACCGCCGCTTTGGCGGGCAGCGGCAATTGCGCATGGCCATCGCTGTCGGTCTTGCCTTGGGCGACTACTTTGCCGTTGTCGTCATAGACATCGACGCTCACGTCACCGAGGGCTTTGCCATCTTCCAGCGCCTGTGTGAAAACGTCCAGGCGATTGCTGTAACGGTGCACCGACAAGCCGATATTGCTGAGGGTGAACAGGGTGGCGGGTTGCGTGTAGCTGTAAGTGCCTGACGCGCGCATCACCGCCAGATAAACGCCCGGTTGTTGCAGCGCTTTGATGCCGGCAATCGGCAGCAGTACGGTTTCGCGGGTGTTACGGGCCGGCTTGAGGTCGAATCGGCCGCTGTAGACCAGATCGGCCATGGGCAGCAGCTCTTCAGAACTGTAGCTGGACAGGCTCGACGCGCCGTCCCATTGGGCGAGGAAGTTCGGCATCGAATCGGGTTTGACCCGGAAGAATTCGACATCCACTTTGTCGACGTTCAGGGCGATGAACGGCAGGCCCTCAGCCAGGCGCGTCGGCAACAGGCTGCCCCGGCTGGCGAAGCCGACAGTCGCTTGCAGGTCGCGGGTTTCCAGGCGGCTGATGTATTCGGCGGCCAGCTTGGCCTTGTTGACGGCTTGCAGCCCGGCGTCGACGGTCAGCACCAGTTTGCGCTGCGGCTCGAGGTGACGCAGACGCAGCTCCATGAGGTTGTCCGACAGCTCCCAGGCACCGTCGACCTTGCCGTTCTTGCTGTCCACCAGATGAAGTTTGTCGCCGAAGTTCTGCTCCGGGTCCAGCGGCACCGAGAAGCTCACCGAGAGCGTGCTGGCGCCGTCAACCTGGATTTCCGAGACGTCGATGACCGTCAGCTCGCGCCCTGCATAGCGCTTGCTCAGCGCGGCGAGGTCCACGGCGGGTTTGGGCCGGGCCTGGGTAACCGCTGCCTGAGTCGCGGGGGCGGTGCCCGCCGCAGGTGTGTCTGGCGTCGAGGAATCGCAGGCACTCAGCAGCGCAAGCGCGCACGCCAGAAACAATCCTTTGTTCAACATGTGGGCACTCATCGGCAACGGTAGAGAGGAGGCGACTATATAACAGTCGAGGTGACAAGTATTACTGTCAGATTGAACAGCGTGCGCCCGGACGCATTTGGGGTAAGGGGCGTCGCACGATAGTTAAACTGCATAGCCCTCGCGCTGTGGCTACAATGCCCGCCTTGTCGGGGGTTCTCATGTCTACGTTGCTCACTGATTGGCGTCACCGCTCAACCCATCGGCGTGTCTGGGCGCTGGCGGCGCCGATGATTTTGTCGAACATTTCCGTACCGCTGGTGGCGCTGGTCGACAGTGCGGTGATTGGCCATTTGCCGCATGCGCATCAGTTGGGTGCCGTGGCGGTAGGGGCGACGCTGTATACCTTTCTCGCCTGGGCGATGGGGTTTCTGCGCATGGGCACCACCGGGTTTGCCGCGCAGGCGGCGGGGCGCAGTGACAGCGCGGCGCTGCGGCGGATTCTGTTGCAGGGGCTGTTGCTGGCCGGGGGACTGGCATTATTGCTGGGCGTGATCGCCTTGCCGTTCAGCCATCTGGCGCTGGCGATGATGCAGCCGTCTGCCGACTTGCAACAGATGACCCTGGACTTTTTCCACACTCGATTATTCGGCCTGCCTGCGGCGCTGGCCAGTTATGCGCTGGTCGGCTGGTTTCTCGGCACGCAGAACGCCCGGGCACCGCTGGCGATCCTGCTGGTCACCAATGTGGTCAACATCGTGCTGAATCTGTGGTTCGTGATGGAGCTGGACTGGGGCGTTATTGGCTCGGCCCGCGCGTCGGTGCTGGCGGAATGGACCGGCGTGGTGCTCGGCCTGCTGCTGGCGCGCAAGACTTTGCGCGCCTGGCCCGGACAGATTGTCTGGTCGGCGCTGAAGCTATGGAGCAACTGGCGGCCGTTGCTGGCGGTCAATCGCGATATCTTTCTGCGCACGCTGGCGCTTCAATCGGTCATGTTTCTGATTACCGTGCAGGGCGCTCGGCTCGGTGATGCAACGGTCGCGGCCAACGCATTGCTGCTTAACGGCCTGCTGTTGACGGCTCATGCACTGGACGGGCTGGCGCATGCGGTCGAAGCGCTTTGCGGCCATGCCATCGGGGCGCGTGACCGCGACACGCTGCGTCGTTCACTGGTGGTGGCAGGCGGCTGGTCGCTGATTGCCAGCGTGGGGTTTGCGCTGTTGTTTCTGGCGGGCGGGCATTGGTTCGTCAGCCTGCAGACCGACATTCCCGAGGTTCGTGAAACGGCGATCACCTACCTGCCGTATCTGGCGTTGATGCCGTTGCTCGCGGTCTGGAGCTATCTGCTCGACGGGCTGTTCATCGGCGCCACGCGGGCCCGCGAAATGCGCAACGCGATGCTGATCAGCGCGGCAGGCATCGCGCCGGTTGCGTGGCTGGCTTCCAGCCATGGCAATCACGCGCTATGGCTGACCTTTCTGGCGTTTACCCTGCTGCGCGGCTTGAGCCTGGGCGCCATTGCCTGGCGCCTGACACGTAGCGATGGCTGGTTCACTCACTGAGCCGATGCTTTCGCGGCCGGGTGCCTGTGCGGCGTGTTGTTGACGAACATTTCAACCTCGTCCGCAACCGGTGCCAGGCTGCTCAACACTTTGGCGAACGCACCGACCAGCGTGCCGTGATTGGTGCGCGAGAAATACACGTCACGCGCCGGTACACCTGCTGCTCGCAGCTTCTGCGCCAGGCCGCCGGTGTTGCGCTCGGGGTTGACCACTGTGTCGTTGCGCGAGGCCATCAGCAGCGCCGGTGGTGCGCTGGCGCTCACGTACTTGACGGGCTGCGACTCCGGAGGCGAGTTCGGGTAGAAGAACACCGGTCTCACTTCCTCTTCCTCTATGGGCAAGAAGTCGTAAGGCCCGGCCAGCCCGATCCAGCCGCTGAGAATCGACGGCGACAATCCTTCACGCGCCAGCCAGCGAGGATCGAGGGCCAGCATCGCCGCGTTGTAGGCGCCCGCACTGTGACCCATCACAAACAGGCGTTCGGGATCGCCGCCGTAGGTTTTGATGTGTTTGTACGTCCAGGCCACCGCCTGGGCCGAGTCTTCGAGAAAGCCTGGGTAGCGTACTTGCGGGTACAGCCGGTAGTCGGCAATGACAGCGACGATGCCACGTGCCGCCAGTGCCTGGCCGACAAACGCGTAGTCAGCCCTGGAACCTCTTCTCCAGCTTCCGCCATAGAAAAACACCACCACCGGCGCATTGGCCGGTTTCGATTTCGGCGTGTAGATGTCCAGCATGTTGCGCGGGTCCGGACCGTAGCTCAGGCCGGAAACATGATCGACGGGGCCGTTCGGGTTCAAGTTGTTCAGCACCCTCAAGGGCGAACAGCCAGCCAGTGCAGCAAGTAATACTCCGCCTAGCAGTGTCAGTAAAATCGTTCGGGTCATGGTTCGGGCTCTGACAGATCATTCGGATAGGGCTGAGACTACCATAATAGCCCCCGGTTGCCGCAGTGTTACCGCTACGTCAGGCAGAGGCATCCGGATCACCTGCCGGGTCATTTGTCTGGCGGGCAAAGCTGATACGCGGGCTGCTCAGCTCGACGGCGTAGTGATCGATCCGCAGCGTGCTTTGCCCGGTTTCCACGGTCAGTTCGCTGCCTTCGCCAATCGCTATGCAGGTGCCATCTTGCAGGTGCAGGTGTCTTTGAGCCTCCGAAAGGGTCTGCCAGTCGAGGTGCATGTGGACGTTGTCGGCGTCGTGAGTGTCGGGTGATTCAAAAACGGCCAGTGGATCGTGACTCGGATTCTGAAGACAGGCGGTGATCAGCGGCGGTTGTGAGTCATCCTCGGTAAAGCTCACCAGCACCGGCACGCCACCCAGGCATTCGAAGTCCAGCCCCGGCGCAAGGTTCAGCCAGCATCCGCCTGTATGAGCGTGCAGGTCCCATTCGAGCTGCACCTGCACCCGGCCCGAGGCATCGCGCCTGGCTTTTTCGCCGCCAGGGCCCACGAGCCAGCCCCGTTGCAGTTGTGCAATCAGCGGGCGGGGCGGTAACGCTCGCGCGGTGACGCGGGTGTCCGCGAAGATCAGATGATGGTGTCTTCGTGAGTGAACGAAGTAAGAGTGGATGTTTTCTTCTGCACACAGGCGCTGCACCAGTTGCAGGTCGGATTCCTGATACTGCACGCAGCACTCGCGTTCGCGGCACTCTGTCTGCAGGTCAAAGCGATAACTGTTTTTCAAACCATGTTCTTCCAGCACCTGAGCGATGATGCGTGGCGCAGTCATGTGCTGGAAGAGGCGTGAGTTGTAACGCAAAGCCAGGCAGCTCAGCCGGGGCCCCATGGTCAGCGTGTAGCACGCCGGGCCGGGGTGGTAATGGCTGCGGGTCGCGCTGTGGATCTGCCCGTGAAAACCCGGCTCGTCGCCCGGGTTCAGGTAGGCCGACTTGAACATCAGGCTGGCGAGATCCAGGTCGAAGCCGTCGCCGAGAATCTCTATTTCAAACACAAATGGCTGGCTGATTGCCTCTGTGGGATTGAAGGATATGACGTCAAAGCAGCGTTGCAGTCGGGCGATTTCCAGACGAAAGAACGGCGCGCTGGCTGGGTCGGGCATGAAGGTGTCTCGGCGGGAATGCGGTCGCGGATTCTGGCGGAGAAGGCAGGTGGCGCAGGGCTTGATCAGGCAGAAAAGGACATTGCCTACAGAGGGATGGGGCTTGGGATTACGCAGGTCGGGTTGGTGTCATCAGGCGCGTGTCTGGTTTGGCCTACGACGGGAACAAGATTCTCGTTCCCCTGCGGGAACGAGAAATGATGAGCCCGTGAATACCGTCAGGAAGACAGGTACGAAGAGCGCGTCAGGCCCAGGCGCAGGGCGTCGAGGAAGTAGGTGCGTTCGCGCGGGGTGATCTTGGCGCTGGCGACTTTGTCCCGGTAATGGGTCATCAGTTCTTCCGGCGACAAGTGCACGTAGCGCAGCATGTCTTCGATGGTGTCGTGGGTTTCGATACCGGCGTGATACACGCTGCCATCCGGGTTCTGATAGATGTTCACCGAATCGGTGTCGCCGAACAGGTTGTGCATGTCGCCCAGAATTTCCTGATAGGCGCCTACCAGGAAGATCCCCAGCAAATAGTCTTCGCCTTCGTTCAGCGAGTGCACCGGCATGCTGGTCTCGATGCTCTGCTCGTCGACGTATTGCTTGATCTTGCCGTCGGAGTCGCAGGTCAGGTCTTGCAGCACGGCGCGGCGTACCGGTTCTTCGCCCAGACGATGCAGCGGCAGAATCGGCAGCACCTGGCCGATGGCCCAGGTATCCGGCAGGCTCTGGAACACCGAGAAGTTGCAGATGTACTTGTCGGCCAGCTTGTCGTTGAGTTCATCGAGCACCTGACGGTGCGAGCGTTGACGCGCTTTCAGCGAGTTGTACAGGCGGCGGCAGACGGCGAAGTAGCATTGTTCGCCCAGCGCTTTCTCCGCGAGGCTGATCTTGCCGTCGGCGTACTGGGTGGCGATGTCGCTCATGTAGTGCGTCGCGCGCCAGTAGGTTTCGGTGACCATTTCGATGTCGGTCGGGCCCAGCAGGTCAACCAGCCATTGCACGGTTTCCGGCAGGCTTTCCTTGTCAGCGATTTCCGGGACTTCGTCGTTGTGTTTCTCGACGTCGGTCACCTGAACCACCAGCATGGCGTGGTGCGCGGTCAGCGAGCGGCCGCTTTCCGAGAAAATGTGCGGGTGCGGCAGACCCTGCGCGTCGCAGAATTCCTTGAGCATGCCGACCACGACGCCGGCGTAATCGTCCATGTCGTAGTTGATCGAGCTGGCGTTGCGCGAGTGCGTGCCGTCGTAATCGACGCCCAGACCGCCGCCGACGTCGATGTAATCCACCGGCAGACCGAGTTTGCGCAGTTCGCCGTAATAGCGGATCGCTTCCTTGAAACCATGCTGGTAGTCCGCTAGGTTGGCGATCTGCGAGCCCATGTGGAAGTGCAGCAGGCGGATGCCTTGATCGAGACCGGCCTTGCGGAAGCGCTCGACCACCGACAGCAATTGCGCGGCAGACAAGCCGAACTTGGATTTCTCGCCACCGGTGTCAGCCCATTTGCTCGACGCCAGAGACGACAGGCGCACACGCAGGCCGACTTGTGGGGCGACTTTCAGCTCGGCGGCTTCTTCGATGACCAGCTCGACTTCGGATTCTTTCTCGATGACGATGAACACGTTGTGACCGAGCTTCTGGCCCATCAGCGCCAGACGGATGAACTCGCGGTCCTTGTAACCGTTGCAGACGATGGTGCCGCCTTTCGGCGCCAGTGCCAGCACGGCCATCAGTTCGGGCTTGGAACCGGCTTCCAGACCGATGGACACGTTCTGTGTGGCGATGATGTTTTCCACCACCGCTTCCTGCTGGTTGACCTTGATCGGGTACAGCGCGGTGTACTGACTCTGGTAGTCCAGGCGCGCAATGTTGCTGTCGAAGGCACCGGTCAGCTGACGCACGCGGTCTTGCAGGATGTCGGGGAAGCGCACCAGTAATGGCAGCGACAGGCCGCTCTTGCGCAGATTGTCGACCTGCTCGTAAAGATCGATCGGCGAGCTGCCGGGCCCGTTGGGGCGAACTTCAACGCGACCCGCTTCGTTGATTGCAAAATAACCCGCGCCCCAATGGCGAATACCATAAACGCTGCGGCTGTCCGCAACGGTCCATTGGCTACCATCGTCTTTGCGTGTGCGTCGTACGGACATCGAAGTCCCCTATAAAGAAGTCGTAGCGCCAGCCATTAGCCAGCTGGACGCAGTGTAATGAGTTGAAATGACGATTTGATTCGCGGGTTCAGCCGCCGGACTTCTTGGCCTTGAAGCCTTTTCTGGTCAGTTCAGCGATCAGCAGTTCGACATGATCGCCCTGAATCTCGATCACGCCGTCCTTGAGCGATCCGCCTGTGCCGCAGCGTTGCTTTAGGGCTTTGGCCAGCTCTTTGAGCGGCTCTTCGGCCAGCGGCACGCCGCTGATGGTGGTGACTGTCTTGCCGCCACGGCCTTTGCTCTCGCGGCGCACACGGGCTATGCCGTCGCCTTCCGGAATGGCCGTCTGCTTGCAGGTGCAGTCAGCAACGGGTTGGCGACAATCGGGGCAATGACGCCCTGCGTCGGTTGAAAACACCAAGCCACCCAAGGCAGCGAGAGAAGCGGCTTTTTTAGCCACGCAAAATCCTCTTGTTGAGGACCGAAGACCGGTCGGGCTCGCACGAGCCGTCGACCGCGAAGCCCCACTCTGGCAGGGGCAGCGCTACTGCGGCGGCAGTGCCGACACAGTTTGAAAAAGGTCGCGCAGTGTAACGGCAAACAGGCCTGTTGCTAAGGGGCTGGACGTGCCAATTTACTGAACGCTTGCTTACCGAACACCCGCTTTTGCGAACCGGGGCTTTACTGGACGGGTGGCTTCCTGAACGGGTGAGTTACTGAAAATGTGCGGCCTGTTCCAGGTAGCGTTTCAGCGCTGCCAGTGAGTCAGGGCAGTAAGGGTTCTGCTCTGCCTGACGCAACACGTCGTCGACCGGCATGAAGCGCGCTTCTAGCACCTCTTCGGGCTGCAGTGTCAGCGGCCCGTCCCACACCGCCGAGAACACCGCGCACCACAGCCGATTACCCGGCTGATCAAAGAAAAACCGTTCGTGTGCCTGCAACGGCACGCCGCTCACCCCCAGCTCTTCTTCAAGCTCGCGAGCGGCAGATTCGGCATAGCTTTCATCCGCCTGCACCATCCCGCCTGCGGCCACATCCCAGAAACCTGGATAAATCGCCTTGCTCAGGGTGCGCCGGTGTACACACAGTTCGCCTGCGCTGTTGAACAGCAGGATGTAGGTGCCACGCCCGATCAGGCCTTGTTCGCGCAGCTCGGCGCGAACCCGGGAGCCCAGCAATTGATCCTGCTCGTCGACCCAAGCGATCTGCTCGGCGTCGGAGGCGGCGCGATGCGCGGCCTCGTTCGAGGGAATGGCCATATCAGCCCTGATTCAGCAACTGACGCAGGTCGATCACCGCAGCGTTAGCCCGGGAAATGTAGTTGGCCATGACCAGCGAGTGGTTGGCGAACATACCAAACGGGCTGCCGTTGAGAATGACCGGGCTCCACATCGGTTCCTGCGAGGCCTCTAGCTCACGAATGATCTGACGCACGCTGACCGTCGCATTCTTCTTGGCCAGCACGTCAGCGAAGTCGACTTCGATGGCGCGCAACAAGTGCGACAGCGCCCAGGCCTGACCGCGTGCTTCGTAGAACACGTTGTCGATCTGCAACCACGGGGTTTCGACGATTTCCTCATCGACCTGCGGCACTTCGCCCGGTTTGACCGAGATGTTGCTCTCGGTTTTCAGCGTGCTGTTCAGCTTGACCCGACCGACACTGGCCGACAGCCGTTGCGACAGCGAACCCAGGCGGGTGCCTACATCGCCCAGCCAGTTGTTCAGGTTGTCGGCACGCGCATAGAACAGCGCGCCTTTCTGGTTCGGATCGGACAAACGGGCCTGATAGCGGCTCAAGGCCTTGATGCCTTCGGCGTATTGCGACTCGCTGGAAGGGAACAGCCAGGTGTCGTCCTTCACGTTGAACAGTGGCTCGGCACGGGCCAGATCGCCGTCTTCGGCCGACTGCGATTGCGAGCGGGCAAAGTCTTTACGCAGCGCACGGCTCAGGTCGCGGACCTGTACCAGTACGCCGTATTCCCAACTTGGAATATTGTCCAGCCATACACCCGGTGGCATTTTGTCATTCAGCAGGTAGCCACCCGGCTTGTTCAGCAGGGTGCCGGCCACGCTTTTCAAGGTTTCGACGGTGGTGTAGCCGATGACCATCTGCTTGCCTTCACGCTCGGCAGCGGCTTGTGCGTTTTGTTGCACCGGGAACAGAGCGGGCTCGCGGCTCCAGTACCAGCCGACCAGCAACGCGACCAACAGATAAATCAAGACCAAGGCGCCCAGCGCGCGGCTATAGAACAGGTTACCCAGGTAACCTCGGCGTCTGGCCGATGAGGTATCAGCGGTGCGCTCGCCCGGGCTGCCTGCGCGGTTCTTCCAATCCAGCATGGTAGGGTCCTTTCGATCTTGAGTTGAATGCTTCACGAATCGTTCGACCGCAAGCTTAGTGGGCAGTTGCAAGCTTCAAGCATAAGCCGAACGCTTCTGACTTGCAGCTTATAGCTTATAGCCTCCATCTATCAGTCGATTGATTTTGAGTGATGGCTATGCGCCATTGTTTTGTTGTCAAATAAGTGACTTACGGCGCGCTGGCGTCGTATGGGAGGTGCTAGCATAGCGCTATCAGCCGTACCGCTCAGCAACATCACAGTAGCCTGAATATGACAGAGCCCGAAGATCCCAGTCGCGATCGTTTGAAGCATCATTTTGCCCAACGGGTCATTCATCAGGCACGTCAGATTCTTGAGACGTGGCAACGCCTGCAAAAAGCCGAATGGTCGCTGGCCGACATGGCCGAACTCAACGAGTCGACCCTGCGCTTGCTGCGTTTTGCCGAGCGCTTCGAGCAGGCCGAGCATGTTGCGTTGGCGACCGAAATCGGCCAGGCGCTGGACGCCGTCGAAGCCAACCGCGGGCGCCTCAACAGCAGTGCCATTACCGAGCTCAATCGCCTGATGCAGCGCTTGTCACGGACCGGGCTCAGGCACGGCGACAGGCTGGAACACACCGCACTGCCGCCGCTGCGTAAACCGGTTTATGTCGTGCTTCAGGATGATGAACGCGCCGAGCGGTTGGCCAAACAACTGGAGTTTTTCGGTCTGGCGGCGCTGTCCTTGCACAGCGTTTCCGACTTCCAGTCCGCGATGGCGCAGCGGCATCCGGCAGCGATTGTCATGGATGTCGATTTCGGTGGCACCGGCCAGGGGCTGAAACTGGCCTCCCAAGCTCAGGAAGGGCTGGAGCACAAGCTTCCGTTGCTGTTTTTCAGCCTGCACGAAACCGATACACCCACCCGGCTGGCCGCCGTACGTGCGGGGGGTGAGGAGTTTTTGACCGGGGCGCTGGAAGCGTCGAGCCTGCTGGAGAAGATCGAAGTTCTGACCTGCGTGGCTCAATATGAGCCGTACAAGGTGCTGATCATCGATGACTCGCGTGCTCAGGCGATGCACACCGAGCGCGTGCTGAATGCTGCCGGTATCGTGACGCGGGTATTGATCGACCCGATTCAGGCGATGGCCGAGCTGGCCGAGTTTCAACCTGACCTGATCATTCTCGACATGTACATGCCGGGCTGCACCGGGACCGAGCTGGCCAAAGTCATTCGGCACAACGACCGTTACGTCAGCGTGCCGATCATCTACCTGTCGGCCGAAGACGATCAAGACAAGCAGCTTGACGCCATGAGCGAGGGCGGCGACGACTTTCTCACCAAGCCGATCAAGCCGCGCCATCTGATCACCACTGTTCGCAACCGTGCCGCCAGGGCCCGCAGCCTGAAAGCGCGGATGGTCCGCGACAGCCTGACCGGGCTCTACAATCACACGCACATCCTGCAACTGCTGGAAGACTGCAGCTTTCGCTCGCGCCGTGAAAACAAGCCGCTGTGCTTTGCCATGCTCGATATCGATCACTTCAAGAAGGTCAATGACAGCCACGGCCACCCGATGGGCGACCGTGTGATCAAAAGCCTGGCGTTGTTTCTCAAGCAGCGCTTGCGCAAGACTGACTTTATCGGCCGTTATGGTGGCGAAGAGTTTGCGGTGGTCATGCCGGACACCGACATTCACAGCGCGCATAAAGTGCTCGACGAGATTCGCCACCGTTTCGCTGAAATTCATTACCCCGCGCAGCCGGTCGACCTGTTTTGCACCTTCAGCGCCGGGGTGGTCTGCCTTGGCCCTCATGACGACAGCCTGAGCCTCGCGTCCCAGGCCGATATCGCGCTATACCGTGCCAAGCATGCCGGTCGCAATCAGGTGCACTCGACGTTGTCAGATGCGCCTTACCATGTGGTAAAGGCTTGATTCGTTTCAGTCGTGATTCTCGGTCGCGCGCTGCCGTCCGGCGGATTTGCTGGGCGAAAACGCCAGTGCCAGTTGCGTGCGATTGTGCATGTGAGTCAGGCGCAGCACTTGCGACACGTAGAGTTTGACGGTGTTTTCGGTAATCCCCAGTTCACAGGCAATCTGATAGTTGGTCAGCCCGGTGCTGACCAGTTTTGCCACATCCACCTGACGCGGTGAAAGTTTGGCCAGCGCCATGGTTACCGGCGTATTGCCTTGCGCAACGTTGCGCGCTTTGGGCTCGGCGGGCGGTGGGGTTCGGGTGTTGTCCAGATTCTGATAAAGGTCATCGATCGATGCCGCCAGGTGCTGGAGCTTTTCATTGAGAAGGCCCAGCTGTTTGCGGTTCTTCTGCCGCTCATCCAGCGCGATCAACTGGAGTTTCACACCTTCCAGCAGGTCCTGCAGGTCGACCGGTTTCTGGTAATAATCGGCGATGCCTGCGCGCAGGGCTTTGATCACGTCCTTTTTTTCGGCCCGCCCGGTCAGCATGATGGCCTCGAACAGGTGCGTCTTGCCGCCGATCTGCTTCATGGCTTCGACCATCTCGATGCCGTTCATGCCGGGCATTTCCAGGTCGCAGAGGACGATTCCGATGCTGCTGTCATGGCTGAACTGTTCGATGGCTTCCAGGCTCGAGTGACAGCGCACGCAATGAAAGTCATTGCTCTCCAGATATTCACTGAGTTCTTCAACGACCAGAGGCTGGTCATCGACCACCAGAACTTTTGTAATCGGTAATGTATTCACATGCGACTCCATGCTGTAGTACCTCGATAACAAATCGAGGGCTTTATCCATTCAGCAAACACAATGGGGTAATTTTCGAGCGTGACGTGTTTCACAGCGTTTATTCAAACGTAGCTGCACTTTCTGATTATGTACATAGCATTAACTGTTCATTCGACTAGTGGATCAATACTGCAGTGGTTAACAGTCCGGCCAATAAAAACGGCGAGAAAGGATGTTTATCTGGCGCTGCCGGGTTCATATACCGATAACGTTGCGTAAACCCTTGGTGAATAAGGTGCCAGGCGCTGCGCCCGACGATCAACCACGTCAGCATCGCAATGCCCGCGCCAATAAACGTGCACAACACATACGTACTGTTTGCTGCAAGGGCCAGTGCCGCCAACAGCTTGACGTCGCCCGCGCCCAGCCTGCCCAGTGCATAGCCGGGTAGCGTCAAGCCCAGAGCAATCAGCAGCGCCAGAGCGGCGTCGGCAGGTTCAGCGCCCAGCCAGGTCTGGCCATAAACGAACAGGTATCCCGCCGCCAGGGCCATTGCGCCAAGTGTCAGCCGGTTGGAGATTTCCTTTTTTCGAGCGTCCTGCTCGGCACATACGGCAAACCACACAAGTAAGCAAAATAATTTCATCAATCAAACCACATACTGTTTTACCTTTGCCGGAAAGAATCTATGCTGTTTTCAGGTAGCAAGTGTCAGGGTAGACGTCGATATGAAAACAGTCTTGCATCGTTCTTCTGCACGCAAACAGCGGGGCGCTGCCGCTATTGAATTCGCGGCCGTGTTCGTGATTTTTTTTGCTGTGTTCTATGGCATGGTGAGTTATAGCCTGCCGTTGCTCATGATGCAGTCTTTCAATGCGGCCGCCAGTGAAGCGGTGCGTCGAAGTGTTGCGCTCAGTCCGGCCATTGCCAACTACGACACCCTGCTGCGCAGCCAGGCTCAGAGCGTGGTCATGACGCAACTGGCGTGGATGCCGGCAGCGCTGGGCTTCAATCCTGCCTACACCAGCGTGACCTACAGCGCTGGCGTACTGACGGTGACTATCCAGTACCCCAAGACCCGTCTGACCCAAGTGTTGCCGCTGTTGACGCTTCCGGGCATCGGTGAGGTCCCGCGCTTGCCGAATAACCTTACTGCACAAGCGAGCCTGCAACTTGCCCCTTGAAAAAAACCGCCTGAGCCGTTGGCTGGGCCGTGGCGAAGCGCCGCCCGGGCCGCAGAGTGTGCCGTCGAGCAGCGAGCCTGATCCGATTGGTGCCGACCTCTACCTGCTGCTCGATGACGAGGGGCGGGTGCAGAGCATCAGTGCGCATCTGCTGACGCGGCTGGGCATCGCCGCGCCAATGGCAGCGACGCAACGATTGATGAACCTGCTGTTGCCTAACAGCGCGCTGGTCATCGAGGGCGTGCCGCACGACTGGCTGGGGCACATGCTCGACCTGGATTTCAAAAGTGCCGATGCGCACACGTTGCACGCGCGTGGCTGGGTGCAGGCGCATGGCAAGGGCTGGCTGCTGCAATTGCTCGATATCAGCGACTTGATGGAAGAGGCCAGCGCCGCACGCAGTCGTCAGCAGTGTCTGCGCTTTGCCGGGCAGATGGCCGAGCGAGTACGGGTCTGCAATGTAGAGCGGCTGACCGCCGTGGTGACCGAACAACTGGAAGAGCTGGCGCAGCTCTGGCGAATCCCGTGCGTCGCGCTGGTGTTGCCGGAAATCAGCGGCGTCGGCTGGCGTGTCTACTGTCAATACAGCGCCCACACCGCGCCGGAGCTGTGGCAGGTCGGGCAGCGCCTGGGCAGCGCCCTGGACCAGTTCGACGCCAACAGCGCGCATCAACTGAAGTTTGGCAGCGACGCGGGTCATGCCGGTCTGCAAAGTGCTTTCGGCAACGCCAATGGCTTTCTGATCCCGCACAGTCGGGACAACGTGGCCAAGGCCTGGCTGATGTTCGGCTTTTATGACCCTCAGCAGCAGTCGCCGGATCTGGGCGAGCGCGAATGGCTGAACCTGTGCTCGGCGCTGGCCGGGCCTGTGCTGTTTCGCCTGTCCGAGCAACATAACCGACACCACGTCGAGCGTCTGGCGGTGCTGCAGGACCTGCTCGGCACTGGCTGGTGGGAGCTGCTGCCCGACAGCGACGAAATCCTGCTCGCCCCGCAGCTGGCGCGTAATCTGCGTGTCGGCGACCGGATCGAAAGCCTGTCGCGTACAGACTGGCTGGCGCTGATTCATCCGGCAGATCGGCAGGAATTGTCCAGCCGCCTGGCCCGGCTGCGCGACAAAGGCACGCCGATGCTGCTGTGCGTGCGTCTGGCGCAGAGCGACCCGGCCCAGGAAACCCTGTGGTTTCGGATTCAGGGGCAGGCGCTGGTCAGTGGTCAAGTGCAGCGGGTGCTCGGCTTCATGCTCGACGTCAGCGACATCAAGAACCAGGAAACCGAAGCGGCCGCCGCGCACGCCCGGCTGGACAACCTGATCGCCAGTTCGCCCGCGGTGATCTACGTGCAGCGTTACGATCAGGGCAATCTGGAACCGACTTTTTTCAGTGACAGCCTAACTCCGCTGCTGGGCTGGACGCTTGCTGACTGCGTCGACGGTCAGTTGGCTGAGTACATTCACCCCGAAGACCGCGACATCTGGTTCGAGCGTACTCGCCAGTTGCTGCGCGAAGGCTTCGTCAGCCGACGTTATCGGCTCCGTGACCGGCAGGGTGATTATCACTGGCTGCTGGACGAGGCGCGGCTATTGCGCGATGACCTGGGTATCCCGGTAGAAGCCGTCGGTCTGTGGCTGGATGTGACCGAGGCAACGCTGGCGGCGGAGCAGGTGCGCAAGAGCGAAGAGCGTTACCGGATTCTGGTCGAGGATTCTCCGGCGATGATCTGTCGCTACACGCCGGACCTGGTGCTCAGCTTCGGCAACCGGCCACTGGCCAACTACATGGAATGCACCCCGGAACAGCTGACCGGGATCAATCTGGGCGACTGGCTCTCCGATGAACAGCGCGAAGCGTTTATCAGGCGCATCGGGCTGTTGACCCCGGAGTCGCCGTTGAGCACCGAAGAAATCTGCATCGAGCTGCCCGGTCGTGAATATGCCTGGTGGGTGTGGGCGGATCGAGGTGTGTTCGACGAACAGGGCAAGCTGGTCGAGATTCAGGCGGTGGGGCGCGACAACACCGATGTGCGGCGCTCGCGCATGCAGCTGAACCAGAGCGCCAAGATGGCGACCCTGGGCGAAATGGCCACCGGCCTGGCGCATGAGATCAACCAGCCGCTGAATGTCATGCGCATGGCGGTGGTCAACGTGCTCAAGCGTCTGGGCCGCGGCGACGTGGATATCGACTACCTCACCGAAAAGCTTAACCGCATCGACTCTCAGGTGCAGCGTGCGGCGCGGGTGGTCGACCACATGCGCGTGTTCGGTCGGCGCTCCGAGATCGAGGAGCAACTGTTCGATCCGGTTCAGGCGGTGGAAGGCACGATCTCGATGTTGACCGAAGGCATGAAAGGCAAAGGCGTGCAGTTGCGGGTCGGGAGCATGATCGAAGGCGTGCAGGTGCGCGGGCATGTCGATCAGCTGGAGCAGGTGCTGATCAACCTGATGGTCAATGCACGCGATGCGCTGTTGTCACGCCGGGAAAAAGACCGCAGTTTCGAACCGTGGATCAGCGTTGAAGCCGAGCGCGATGAAAATATCATCCGCCTGGTGGTGCAGGACAACGGCGGTGGTATCGATCCGCGCTTGCTGGAACGCATCTTCGAGCCGTTTTTCACCACCAAACCGATGGGCGTCGGCACGGGGCTGGGGTTGTCGGTCAGCTACGGCATTGTCGACCAGATGGGCGGCCAACTGACCGTCAGCAACGTTGACGAAGGCGCACGCTTCCGCATCGAATTGCCGATCTACAACGCCGATTAAATCACCAGCGTCGCCTGGCCGAGGTTGCAGCTCAGATTGGCGCCGACATCGGCAGCCCCCAGGTTCAGGCCCAGCGACTCGAACAACGGGTCGACCACCGAAGTCAGCAAGCGGGTGAGCGTGTCGTCGACGATGGTATCCAGCGCTACAGTCAGGCTGCTCAGCAGGGTCGCCGTGCCAGTGATGAGATTGCCGAGCACATTACTGGTCGCCGGTTTGTAGACATTCACCTTCACGCTGGACACCGTGCCGTTGAGCAACGTGCTTGGTTTGGTGTGCGCAACGCCGGTCTGGAAATACGGGGCGTTGCTGATTTCCGGCAGATTGGGCGAACTGAAGGTCGTACTGACCACCGACGAGCTGCCCAGCGCTGACTGGCTGACTGTGTCGAATGTAAGGCCGATGCCGCCACCGCCGAAGGCGACGCGAGGTCCACAGGTCCCTAAAGTAGGGAGCCCTAGCAGCTTCTGGCAGGTCATGGTGCCGATATCGAGTACTGGTAGAGGGAGGGCGGTCACTGCCGCCGGATCAGTGCTGGTCGGAAATGCATTCGCAGGTTCTATCCAGCCGACTTTCGCGCTGAGCAAGGCGGCGTCGGTTTTGACGCTGAGGGTTTTGTTGGTATTGCTAGCGCAGGTGAAACCGGTGACATAACTGTCGCCACTCGCCAGCGACAGGCTCAGGTCGATTCTGGGGCCGGATGCGCCGGCCGTCAGAAATTTGGGGTCGGCGACTACGCAACTGGTCAGCCCGAGTGCGCAAGTGGTAGCGCCCAGAGTGCCGGAAATATTCAGACTTAATGCAGTACTGAGAATCGGCGTCAGGCTGCCGACCACCGAGCTGGCGGTATTGACCAGCGACGTGATCGTGCCCAGCACCGGCAGATTGATCGAGACCAGCGCCCGCATCTGCGCGGTACGCACGTAAATCCGGTTGGCGCCGGTTTTGGGGTTGCTCGGGTCGATCTTGCTCGGGTCGCCAATGGCTGAAAGCTGCGGCGGCTCGATCACCTGAATGCGCGTCGTGACCTGTGCCAGGTTACCGACATTGATCTGCGCGGCGCTGGAAATACCGGTTTTGTCATTGGCCAGTTGCGCAATACCCTGCACGAGGTCCATCAGACGCAGATTGGCACTCAATGCCGCGATATCCGGTGCGCCCTGGATCGACAGCAAATCGCCCAATACCACCGTGGTCGCCCCGGACGCCAGCTTCAAGGCTTGCAAACCTGCAATGGTCGCGGTGCCGCCCAATGTCGCGCCTGGGTCCAGCACATTGATTGCGCTCTGAATCAACTGGCTGACTGACACCGAGGTGCTAAGCACACTGCTGTAGCCGATGGCCGTCAGATTGAGGTCGGTCTTGAGTCGGTTCAGGTAGCTGAGCAGGCTGAGATCGGTATTGGCGAGACCTTGCCAGTTGGCCACGCTGAGGTTCAGCGTGCCGCCGAGCAGGCTGCCAATGACCGGGTTGAGGATCGCCGCGCGGGTGCTGTCGATGGTGACCGTTGCGCTGCGGATGGTCAGGGCCGCCAGTGGCGAGGCGCTGGCGGCGACGGCTTTGGCGCTGAGCGGAACATTCTGTGGCGTTGCCGGGCCGCCGAACAAGGCTCCGATGCCTGCTGCAATACTGCGTGGCACAGGGTGCGTGGCGACCACCTCGATGGCCAGCGCCTGGGTCTGGTCGACACTGAACGTTCGCTGGCTCAGAGCGTTCAACACCAGCGTGCCGCAGCGGATTGTCAGCGTGCGACTGTCGCTGCCGGGGGTGAAGCCATTGCGGATGGCGCTTTGCCTGGCAAAGTCCGCAGCGCTGGAGGTGCCGCTGCATGTGCCTCGGCGTCCGGCCGCTTCCAGCGCGGCAATGTCCGCAACCCGCTGCAGCGAGCGTTTCTCCAGATAAAGCCGGCCGCTGTCAACCACGACCAGCGTGCACAACAGCGCCAGCCCCAGCGTCAGCGCCGCCATCAGGCCGATTGCACCGCGTTGCCGATGCTGTGTTGCGGTATAGCGATTCAGGCGAGACATCAGCACTCCTTCGGCAACGCCGTCGCTCACTCTCCTGTGTGAGGGGAGTGTAGACAATGCCTCGAAGGCGCGCTGACAAGCTGTCAGCTTCGCCGTTTACGTTTAGTATTGATAGCGCAGCACCGCATGCGACAGCGCGCGCACGGCAAATATGCCGAGCAGGGCAGTCATCGCCGGAACGATCAGCCACCAGACCCGCACTGACATTGCGCTCAGCGATTGCTTGCGCTGGAAGAACGCCAGGCTGGCCGCGCAGACGCAGAACGCCAAAAGCATGCCGGCCAGAATATCGGTCGGCCAGTGAACGCCCAGGTACACCCGTGACAAGGCAATCGCCAGCGCCGGAATGCCGCAGACCAGCATCCAGGTCAGGCGCAAACGCACCGGCTGGCCACGGCCCGCCAGCACCGCGAGGGTCATGAACAGCGCGAACGCCGCAGAACTGTGCCCGCTGGGCATGCTGTAGGAGGTAATCGGGTCGAGCAGAACTTCCGGGCGCGCGCGGGCGAAGAACGTTTTCAGCGTACCGTTCGCGATGGCCGTACCCAGTGTGACGGTCAGCGCAAAGGCTGCGTGGCGCCACTGTTGGGCAACTGCCAGCACGATGATCAGCAAGGACGCCGCCAGCAACTGAGCCTTGAAGTCGCCGATACTGGTGACGAACAGCACGATGTTCTGCGCGGCTTCGCTGCGGTGCTCCTGGACCAGCGTCATCAAACCGTTGTCGAAATCAGCCAGGTAGGGCCAGCCAATGAACAGCGCCGCCACCAGTATCAGGCTGAGTGCGGAAATCACTTTGGTGGCGTAACGCTTCTGGCGAATGCTGCTCTGAATGCTCAAACCGAACAGAATCGCCAGCCCGGCACCGACCACCGCGGCCTCGGGCCAGAAACCATCCGGCAGCGGTAGGCGAATGGCTGCACCGGCGGCCCAGCCCGGCATCAGGTAGGCAATCGACCAGCCTGCGGCCGCCAGCACGCTGACCGCTACAAAGCGTGGCAGCGGCATGTCGCACATACCGGCGATCATCGGCAGCATGGGCCGCAGCGGGCCGATGAAGCGGCCGACCAGCAGGCTGGCAATCCCGTAGCGATGGAAATAGGTCTCGGCCCCGGCCATCCATTCCGGGTGGGTGCGCAGGCCCGGCAACTGGCGAATGTTCTGGTGGAAACGACGGCCGATGAAGTACGACACCGCGTCCCCGAGCAGCCCGCCCAGAAAGCCCAGCAGCAGCACTTCGCTCAACGGCAGAATGCCGCTGCCGGCCAGCGCGGCAATGGCAAACATGATCACGGTGCCCGGCACGACAATCCCGACAATCGCGACACATTCGGTAAATGCCACCACAAAGATCGCGACAGCTACCCAGGAGGGGTTGGCCGTCAACCAGCCGGTCATGCCACTGAGCAGGTCGCCCATGGGTCAGTTTCCTTGATCGAGAAGTAAGTAGTCGCGGCCTTCGACCTGGCCGCGTCTGAGAGGGTTCCGTGTGCAGAATCGTGCGTAACCGGCGTCCACGAAGCGATACAGCAAATGCTCGTCGCGGCCGGTGGGGATGCCCAGTCGGGTGGTCTGAATGATGCGCTCGGGCGCCTGGTCGACGTCCTCGACCAGCAGTTTTTGCGGATCGAAGCGCTTTGCGTCCCAGACCGGGACTTTGAGGCCCAGCGCCTTGCACAGCAGCGTCTGGCCGGCACAGAGGCATTGCGCCGGGCGAATCTGGCCGCTGGCGTCGGGATTGTTCAATTGCATCTGTGCCAAGGCGTTCTCGTCGCTGATCGCGTCGGTCCACGGGAATGCCGACTTGATCAGCACCGCGTTGCCTGGCCCTTCGGCGCTGAAATTCAGCGAGTCGCCGCCGCGCGCGTAATACATATAGATGTGGCCGCCTTCGAGGAACAGCGCCCTGCGTTTCTCCGTGTAGCCGAGCGACGCGTGGCTGCCTTTCTCTGCGCAGTAATAGGCTTCGGTCTCGATGATTCGCGCCGCCAGCCACAACTCGCCGACCTTGTGGCGGATGACCTTGCCCAGCAGGTCGCGCGCCAGCAATTGGGCATCACGCTGGAAAAAACTGTCCAGAAGAGCAACGGGCATAGCAGCAGGCATAGATAAGACAGGTACGTTGAAAAGGTGATCGATCATAGCAAGCGCAACTTTAATTGCAGCTGAATGTGTCGGTATTGGCGACTTTGTTGTTTCTGAAAATGACTGAATCATGACAAGCCGGTTAACCCGCGCGAGCGCTTTGTGCGTGCGTCTCCCTGCGACGCCGGTCGCGACACTGCAAAGGCTGAGCGCTCATCGTTCTACATGAGTCCTGAAAAGCTCGGAAAATGGGCCGTTCAGGCTTCTGCCTGCAAGGCGTGGGAGCGTCGCCCGGTCGCTCCCACGCCCTTCGGCCTTCGGCCAGAATCAGTAGCGGACTTGTGTTTAACGCCAAATGATCTGGCCCACAACGAGGCTTCTGCCCGCAGGGCGTGGGAGCGGACTTGTCCGCGAACTGCCGGGAACCGGCAGCAAAACCGCGGACAAGCGAAGTGTCGCCCGGCCTGCTCCCACGGCCTCGGCCAGAATCAATAGCGGACTTGTGTGTAGCGATGAGTGCTGAGCGTGATGAGCGTTGGTCTGCGCAAGAAATCTGCGCACTGTTATCGACCATCCGCCTGTCTGCGCTGTCGTTCGTGCCCCACGACAGCTATAATCGGCCGCTTTCCTCTTTGCCAAGACCTCTGAGACCATGACCGAGTCCGTTCTTGACTACATGACCCGCCTGGGTCGCGCCGCCCGCGAAGCATCGCGCGTGATCGGTCGTGCCAGCACTGCGCAGAAGAACCGCGCCCTGCTCGCCACAGCTTCTGCGCTGGATGCCGCTCGCGATGAGCTGTCTGCCGCCAACGCGCTGGACCTGGCCAACGGGCAGGCCAGCGGGCTCGAGCCGGCCATGCTGGAACGTCTGGCCCTGACCCCCGCACGCATCGACAGCATGATCGTCGGGTTGCGTCAGGTCGCCAGCCTCGCCGACCCGGTCGGCGCGATCCGCGACATGAGCTATCGGCCGTCGGGTATTCAGGTTGGCAAGATGCGCGTGCCGTTGGGCGTGGTAGGCATCATCTACGAGTCGCGTCCGAACGTGACCATCGACGCCGCCAGCCTGTGCCTGAAGTCCGGTAACGCGACCATTTTGCGTGGCGGCTCCGAGGCGATTCACTCCAATCGCGCCATTGCGGCCTGCATTGAGCGCGGTCTGGCCGAGGCCGGTTTGCCTGCGGCCGTGGTGCAAGTGGTGGAAACCACCGACCGTGCAGCGGTTGGCGCGCTGATCACCATGCCCGAGTACGTGGACGTTATCGTCCCGCGCGGCGGCAAGGGCCTGATCGAGCGGGTCAGCCGTGATGCGCGGGTGCCGGTCATCAAGCATCTGGACGGTATTTGCCACGTGTATGTCAGCGCGCACGCCGACCTGTCCAAGGCACAGAAAATCGCCTTCAACGCCAAGACCTATCGTTACGGTATCTGCGGCGCGATGGAAACCCTGCTGGTCGATCAGACCATCGCTGCTGATTTCCTGCCGCCGATGGCAGCGCAGTTTCGCGAGAAGGGTGTCGAGTTGCGCGGTTGTGAACGCACCCGCGAGCTGATCGACGTCATTGCCGCGACCGAAGAAGACTGGCACGCCGAGTACCTGGCGGCGATCTTGTCGATTCGTTTCGTCAGCGGGCTGGACGAAGCCATCGAGCACATCAATCACTATGGCTCGCATCACAGTGATGCCATCGTTTCCGAGCATCAGAGCCAGATTCGCCGCTTCATGGCCGAGGTCGACTCCAGTTCGGTCATGATCAACGCACCGACCAGCTTCGCTGACGGGTTCGAATACGGATTGGGTGCCGAGATCGGCATTTCTACTGATAAGCTGCACGCCCGCGGCCCGGTCGGGCTGGAAGGCCTGACCTGCGAGAAGTACATCGTGATCGGCGACGGTCAATTGCGCGGGCAAGCCTGACTTGAGCGAGCCCGAGGCTGTGCTGCCCAGACGTATCGGCATGCTCGGCGGGACGTTCGACCCGGTTCATATCGGTCACTTGCGCGGTGCGCTGGAAGTGGCCGAACTGCTGGAACTCGATGAGTTGCGCCTGACGCCCAGCGCCAGGCCTCCGCATCGTGACATGCCGAGCGTTACCGCTCAGGACCGTCTGGCGATGGTCCGCAGTGCGGTGGCCGGTGTGTCGCCCTTGACGGTGGATGACCGTGAACTGAAACGGGACAAACCGTCGTATACCCTCGACACACTGGAATCGATGCGTGCAGAACTCGCGCCTCAGGACCAGTTGTTCCTGTTGCTGGGTTGGGATGCCTTTTGCGGGCTGCCGACCTGGCACCGGTGGGAAGAACTGCTGGAGCACTGCCATATCGTGGTGCTGCAACGCCCGGACGCGGACAGCGAGTCGCCGGATGCCATGCGCAACCTGCTGGCGGCACGCGCCGTCAGCGATCCGAAGGCCCTGAAAGGGCCGGGCGGACAGATTACATTCGTCTGGCAGACGCCTTTATCGGTGTCTGCCACCCAGATCCGTCAACTGCTGGCCAGCGGTAAGTCGGTACGTTTTCTGGTGCCAGACGCGGTACTGGCCTATATCGATGTGCACGGGCTTTACCGTGCGCCGAACACAGATGGGTTGCCCTGAAACGCTTTTATCGACAAGCGTCTGGGCGGTCCCACACATACGAGCTGAATGAGTTTTATATGACAAAGCAAAAAATGAGCAGTGAAGAAGTCGTCAAGGTTGCCGTTGCAGCCCTCGAAGAGATCAAGGGTGCCGACATCCTGACCATCGACGTGCGCGACAAGACCAGCATCGCCGATTACATGCTGATCTGCACCGGTACTTCCAACCGCCAGCTGAACGCACTGGTCGACAGCGTCCGTGACAAGGTCAAGGCTGCCGGTCTGAAGTCCCTGAGCGAAGAAGGCAAGGGCGACAGTGACTGGGTGCTGCTCGACCTGGGCGACGTGATCGTGCACGTGATGACTGCCGCCGCACGCCAGTTCTACGACCTTGAGCGTCTGTGGCAGGGTGCCGAGCAAAGCCGTGCTGCCAGCGCTGCGCATCACACCCCAGGCCACGAATAAGGCATCACGGTGCGTTTGCGTCTGATCGCGGTGGGTTCACGCATGCCCAAGTGGGTTGAGGAAGGCTGGCACGAGTACGCCAAGCGTATGCCATCCGAACTCGCCCTCGAACTGGTGGAAATTCCGCTCAATACCCGTGGCAAGAACGCCGATGTTGCGCGCTTTATCCGTCAGGAAGGCGAAGCGATGCTGGCGAAAGTGCAGCCGGGCGAGCGGATTGTCACGCTGGAAGTGCAGGGCAAACCCTGGAGCACCGAACAGTTGGCGGTCGAACTCGATCGCTGGCGTCTCGATGCGCGCACGGTCAACCTGATGGTGGGCGGCCCGGAGGGGTTGGCACCTGAGGTCTGTGCCCGCAGCGAGCAACGCTGGTCGCTGTCACCGCTGACCTTGCCGCACCCGCTGGTGCGCATCCTGATTGGCGAGCAAATGTATCGCGCCTGGACAGTCCTGTCCGGGCACCCTTATCACAAGTAGCATCGTCCTTACTGTGAACACGGCCTAAATGTCTCAACCGATCCGCCTCAAAGACCACGAAAAAGACGCACGTCTGGTACGCGGCAGGGTCGTGTTCGGTGCTGTGGCGGTCGTGTTGCTGGTGTGTGTGCTGATCGCCAGGCTTTATTACCTGCAAGTCATTCAGTACGACTATCACTCCACGCTCTCGGAAAACAACCGTGTTCACGTGCAACCGATTCCGCCCAGTCGTGGCCTGATCTACGACCGCAACGGCGTCGTGGTGGCTGACAACCGGCCCAGCTTCAGCCTGACCATGACGCGTGAGCGCTCTGGCGAATGGTCCAGCGTGCTCGACACCATCGTCGACATTTTGCAGCTCACCCCCGATGACCGGATCATTTTCGAAAAGCGCATGAAGCAGGGGCGTCGGCCCTTCGAACCGGTGCCGATCCTGTTCGAGTTGAGCGAAGAGCAGATCGCCCTGATCGCCGTCAATCAGTTCCGCCTGCCGGGCGTCGACGTGGTTGCGCAGTTGGTGCGTCATTACCCGCAAGGGCCGCATTTTGCGCATTCGGTCGGCTATATGGGGCGGATCAACGAAAAAGAGCTCAAAAGCCTCGATCCGATCAATTACAGCGGCACCCACCATATCGGCAAGACCGGTATCGAGCGTTTTTACGAGCCCGAACTGCATGGTCAGGTCGGCTACGAAGAGGTCGAGACCAACGCCCGTGGCCGCGTGTTGCGCGTGCTCAAACGCACGGACCCGATCCCCGGCAAGGACATTGTCCTGAGCCTAGACATCAATCTGCAGGAAGCCGCCGAAGCTGCGCTGGGCGGGCGCCGGGGTGCTGTTGTGGCGCTTGAACCGAGTACCGGTGAAGTGCTGGCGATGGTCAGTGCGCCCAGTTTCGATCCGAACCTTTTTGTGACCGGCATCAGCTTCAAGGCGTATGCCGAGCTGCGCGACTCCATCGACCGGCCGCTGTTCAACCGTATCCTGCGCGGCCTTTATCCGCCGGGCTCGACCATCAAGCCTGCGGTGGCAATTGCGGCGCTGGATGCCGGCGTCGTGACGCCCGCTACGCGGGTCTTCGACCCAGGCTATTACCAACTGCCCAATTACGATCACAAGTACCGTAACTGGAACCGGACCGGTGATGGCTGGGTGGACCTAGACACGGCGATCATGCGCTCAAATGACACGTACTTCTACGATCTTGCGCACAAGCTGGGCATCGACCGGCTGGCGACCTACATGAACAAGTTCGGCATTGGCGAAAAGGTCTCGCTGGACATGTTCGAGGAGTCGCCCGGTTTGATGCCATCGCGGGACTGGAAGCGCGCGACCCGCCGTCAGGCCTGGTTCCCGGGCGAAACGCTCATTCTCGGGATCGGTCAGGGCTATATGCAGGCCACGCCGCTGCAACTGGCGCAGGCCACTGCGCTGGTGGCCAACAAAGGTGTATGGAACCGGCCGCACCTGGCCCGAACCATCGAGGGCAAGCCGCCGGTGGACGAGAACCCGATGCCGAACATCGTGCTGCGTGATCCGGCCAACTGGGCGCGGGTCAACCACGGCATGCAGGAAGTAATGCACGGCGCACGCGGTACGGCGCGCAAGGCGGCAATCGGTGCGCAATACCGGATTGCCGGCAAGAGCGGTACGGCGCAAGTCGTGGCGATCAAGCAAGGCGAGAAATATGACCGTACCAAGGTCCAGGAGCGCCATCGCGACCACGCCTTGTTCGTCGGCTTCGCGCCGGCCGACAACCCGAAAATCGTGGTGGCCGTGATGGTCGAGAACGGCGAGTCCGGCTCCGGCGTCGCGGCGCCGGTCGTGCGTCAGGTCATGGACGCGTGGCTGCTCGACGAAAATGGCCATCTCAAGCCTGAGTATGCCGGTTCCCAGAATCTGGAGGCTGCGGCCCGTGAAGAGTAATTTTGACCGCATCCTGTCCAGCGAAGACGTGATGCGCCGCCGCGCCACGTTTCTGCAGCGCATTCATATCGACGGTCCTTTGCTGATTCTGTTGCTGACGCTGGCAGCGGGCAGCCTGTTCGTGCTGTATTCGGCCAGTGGCAAGAACTGGGATCTGCTGATCAAGCAGGCCAGTTCGTTCGGCATCGGTCTGGTGGCGATGGTGGTGATCGCGCAACTGGAGCCGCGATTCATGGCGCGCTGGGTGCCGGTGCTGTACGTCATCGGCGTTTTGTTGCTGGTGGTGGTGGACGTCATGGGCCACAACGCCATGGGCGCGACCCGCTGGATCAATATTCCCGGCGTGATCCGCTTCCAGCCCTCAGAATTCCTCAAGATCATCATGCCGGCGACCATCGCCTGGTATCTGTCCAAACGCACGCTGCCGCCGCATCTCAAGCACGTCGCGGTCAGTCTGGCGTTGATCGGCGTGCCGTTCGTGCTGATCGTGCGCCAGCCCGATCTCGGTACTTCGTTGCTGATTCTGGCTTCCGGTGCGTTCGTGCTGTTCATGGCCGGCCTGCGCTGGCGCTGGATTCTCAGCGTGCTGGCGGCTGCCGTACCTGCGGCGGTCGCCATGTGGTTCTTCTTCATGCATGACTATCAGAAGCAGCGCGTGCTGACGTTCCTCGATCCGGAAAGCGATCCGCTGGGCACCGGCTGGAACATCATTCAGTCCAAGGCCGCCATCGGTTCGGGCGGGGTGTTCGGCAAGGGCTGGCTGTTGGGTACTCAGTCGCATCTGGACTTTCTGCCGGAAAGCCACACCGACTTCATTATTGCGGTGCTGGGCGAAGAGTTCGGGCTGGTGGGTATTTGCGCGCTGCTGATCATCTATATGCTGCTGATCGGTCGCGGGCTGGTGATCACCGCGCAGGCACAGACGCTATTCGGCAAATTGCTGGCCGGCGCGCTGACCATGACGTTTTTTGTTTACGTTTTCGTCAACATCGGTATGGTCAGTGGCCTGATGCCGGTGGTGGGCGTGCCGCTGCCCTTCATTAGCTACGGCGGAACTTCGCTGGTGACGCTACTGTCAGCGTTTGGAGTTTTGATGTCGATCCATACACATCGTAAATGGATTGCACAGGTTTGATTAAGGTGAACTATTCAATGCAAGCAGTGCTTAACTGGGCTCGATATGCTCCAGTGGTCGGTCTGGTAGGCATCCTCGGCTCAGTGCAGGAAGTGCTCGCCGGTGACTATGAGGGTTCGCCTCAAGTCGCTGAATTCGTCGGTGAACTGACCCGCGATCACGGTTTTGCCGGTGAGCAACTGATGAGCCTGTTTCGTGAGGTCGAGCGCAAGCAGGCCATTCTCGATGCGATTTCCCGCCCGGCCGAACGGGTCAAGCAGTGGAAGGATTATCGGCCGATGTTCATCACCGACGCGCGCATCGCCCGCGGTGTCGACTTCTGGCGTCAGCACGAA
This sequence comes from Pseudomonas cannabina, assembly GCF_900100365.1. NCBI lineage: Bacteria > Pseudomonadati > Pseudomonadota > Gammaproteobacteria > Pseudomonadales > Pseudomonadaceae > Pseudomonas > Pseudomonas cannabina. The sequence goes on from NZ_FNKU01000001.1 coordinate 5,352,923, forward strand.
GCGGCACTGACGCGTGCCGAGCAGGAATACGGTGTGCCAGCGCAGATCATAGTGTCGATTATCGGCGTGGAAACCTTTTTCGGCCGTAACACCGGTAATTACCGGGTGATCGATGCGCTTTCGACACTCGGCTTCGATTACCCGCCACGCGCGCCGTTCTTCCGCAAGGAACTGCGTGAGTTCCTGCTGCTGGCGCGCGAGCAGCAGGTTGACCCGCTGACGCTCAAAGGCTCGTATGCCGGTGCGATGGGGCTGCCGCAGTTCATGCCGAGCAGCTTTCGCGCGTATGCCGTGGATTTCGACGGCGACGGTCACATCAATATCTGGACCGACCCGGACGATGCCATCGGCAGTGTCGCCAGTTATTTCAAACGACACGGATGGGTGGCCGGTCAGCCAGTCGTCAGCCGCGCCACGGCACGCGGTGACCGCGTCGATGAAGGTTTGAGCCCGGCGCTCGACCCGGTAATGTCGGTTGGGGAGTTGCGAGGGTTGGGCTGGGCAAGTCATGATGCGCTGCGCGATGACATGCCGGTGACGGCGTTCCGTCTTGATGGCGATAATGGTCCTGAATACTGGCTGGGTCTGAACAATTTTTATGCAATTACCCGTTATAACCGCAGTGTGATGTACGCCATGGCCGTGTATCAGCTGTCTGAATCGTTGGTTCAAGCTCGAGGCGTCAAGTAATGCGGGCATTGCCGATTCTTCAATCATTCAAGCTTCTGGCGTTGACTGGCCTGGCTGTGCTGGTTGCCAGCTGTTCGTCGCCATCGCGCACGACGACCTCCACGCAGGCGCCGAAAGGCGGGGCCGTGGTGCGCTCGATGCCGGGGCTGGACGTGAACCGGGCCCACAAGGACGGCGCGCCGTGGTGGGATGTGGACGTTTCGCGTATCCCGGATGCGACGCCGACCCTGCATACCGGTGCCTACAAGGCCAACCCGTACACCGTGCTGGGCAAGACCTATTTCCCGATGAGCGATTCCAAGCGTTACGTCGCTTCGGGCACTGCTTCGTGGTACGGCACCAAGTTTCATGGTCAAAACACCGCCAACGGCGAAGTGTATGACCTGTACGGCATGAGCGCCGCGCACAAGACCCTGCCGTTGCCCAGCTACGTCAAAGTGACCAACCTGGACAACAACCGCACCGTCATCCTGCGCGTCAACGACCGTGGCCCGTTCTATTCGGACCGCATTATCGACCTGTCGTATGCCGCCGCCAAAAAGCTGGGTTACGCCGAAACCGGCACCGCCCGGGTCAAGGTCGAAGGCATCGACCCGCAGGAATGGTGGGCGCAGCGTGGCCGTCCGGCGCCGCTGATGCTCAATCAGCCGCAGGTCATGGCCCAGGCGACGCCGCCAGCGCTGTCCACGTCGACCGGCACCGTCGAACAGTACACGCCGCCGCCCCAGCAGCACGCAGCACCGGTCGTGCCGTTGCAGGTTGACGCAAAAAAAAACGCTTCAGGACAAGCCGCTGGGCTGTTTCTCCAGGTGGGAGCCTTCGCCAACCCGGACGCTGCGGAGCTCCTGAGGTCGAAGTTGAGCGGGATGGTTCGAGCGCCGGTTTTCGTCAGCTCGATAGCACGCAATCAGCAAACGCTATATCGGGTGCGGATGGGACCGATCGACACGCAGGGTGAAGCCCAGCAGCTGCAAAACAGCGTCAGGTCGGCCAATCTGGGCCAGCCGAGCGTTGTGACATCGGATCAGTAAACGTTTTTGACAGTCGCCCTCCGGCAACAATGGAGGGCGAGATGCAGTTGCAGGCAGCGGGATTTGCCATCGGGCAAGCGTTGCAGGCAACTGTCCACAAGGTCGTGTGTCGAACAGGCGACTTTGTCAGCCAGGGCTACAGCCTGGCGCCACGAGCCGTACCGAAGCGCTTTCGCTTCGCCGGTCTGTTCAGCTTTGCCCGCAAGGGCATGTTTGCCCATTAGGATTCTCGAGAGACGGATGAACATCACCACCTTTGCAAAACGCTTATGCCTGCTTGTACCACTGATAATCACCCCGGCTGCCTGGGCTGCAGAGCAGATGACGCCTGCCGCACCGCAACTGGCGGCCAAGGCCTACGTGCTGATGGACGCCACCAGCGGCAATGTACTGGTCGAAAACAACGGTGATCAGCGTCTGGCTCCGGCCAGCCTGACCAAGTTGATGACGGCGTACATCGCGACTCTGGAAATCCGTCGCGGCCAGATCGGCGAGAACGATCCGGTGACCATCAGTGAAAACGCCTGGCGCACAGGCGGTTCGCGGATGTTCATCAAGGTCGGCAGCCAAGTGACCGTTAGCGACCTGCTGCACGGCATCATCATTCAATCGGGCAACGACGCCAGCGTCGCGATCTCCGAGCATATTGCCGGCAGCGAAGATGCTTTTGCCGACATGATGAACAAGACGGCCGCCGATCTGGGTATGACCAACAGTCACTTCATGAACCCGACCGGTCTGCCGAACCCGGAGCACTACTCGTCGGCGCACGACATGGCGATCCTGGCCCGTGCGATCATCCATGAAGACCCGGCTCACTACGCGATCTACTCGCAGAAAGAGTTTTTCTGGAACGGCATCAAGCAGCCTAACCGCAACCTGCTGCTGTGGCGTGACAAGACCGTTGACGGTCTGAAAACCGGTCACACCGACGAAGCGGGCTACTGCATGGTGTCCTCGGCTGTGCGTGATGGCATGCGTCTGATTGCCGTGGTGTTCGGCACCAACAGCGAGCAGGCCCGTGCCGCTGAAACCCAGAAGCTGCTGACGTACGGCTTCCGTTTCTTCGAAACCCAGAACTTCTATCAGAAGGGCACCGAACTGGCCCAGGCGACCGTCTGGAAAGGCACCGAGCGTCAGGTCAAGGCCGGTCTGGCTGAAGATCTGAACATGACCATGCCTAAAGGCGACATGAAAAAGTTGTCGGCCAGCATGACCATGAACCCGCAGCTGGTTGCGCCAATCGCCAAGGGCGACGTGATCGGCAAGGTTGAAGTCAAGAAGGACGATCAGGTGGTTCACACCGCTAATCTGATCGCGCTTGAAGCGGTCGAGGAAGGTGGCATTTTCCGCCGCGTGTGGGATAGCATCCGCCTGTTCTTCTACGGCTTGTTCAACTGACCCTCCAGTAACTACTGCCGACCTTCTCGCGGCCTGCTCATGATCTGAGCGGGCTGCGTGTCCGTCGTCACGGCTTGTGAGACCTTTACTGCCATGACCGATACCGACGTCAAGTCGCACAAAATCGAATTTCCCTGCAATGACTACCCGATCAAGATTATCGGCGACACCAGTGTGGGCTTTACGGCTGCCGTGATGAAAGTGCTTGAAAAGCACGCCACGGTCGACCTCAAGACGCTGGCAGAGCGTCAGAGCAGCAACGGTAAATACACCACCGTCCAGCTGCACATCATCGCCACCGGCGAAGACCAGTTGCGCGACATCAATAGTGCCCTTCGCGCTACGGGTTTCGTGCACATGGTGCTCTGATGAGCGGTGCCCTGGGCTTTCGTGATCTGGGTCTGATCGATTACGAAACCGCCTGGCACGCCATGCAGCGCTTCACCGACGTGCGTGGCCGGAATGCGGCTGACGAAGTCTGGCTGGTCCAGCACCCGCCGGTCTTCACCCAGGGGCAGTCAGGTAAACCCGAGCATTTGCTGCTGCCGGGCAATATTCCTGTCGTACAGGTCGATCGTGGCGGCCAAGTGACTTATCATGGCCCGGGCCAACTGGTCGCTTACCTGATGCTGGATGTCAGGCGCCTTGGCTTCGGTGTGCGCGATCTGGTCACCCGGATCGAGAACACGCTCATTGGCTTGCTGGCCGATTATGGCGTGACGGCAGCGGCCAAGGCCGATGCGCCGGGCGTGTACGTCAACGGCGCGAAAATCGCGTCGCTCGGCCTGCGTATCCGCAACGGCTGCTCGTTTCACGGTCTGGCGCTGAACGTCGACATGGACCTGGAGCCGTTCCGCCGCATCAACCCGTGCGGCTACGCCGGGCTGGCCATGACCCAACTGAGCGATCAGGCAGGGCAGATAGAATTTTCCGAGGTTAGTGCCCGACTGCGTGCGCAGCTCGTCAACCACCTCGACTACGCTGAGCAGGCTACCCTTACGGGCGGAATAAACCATTATGACTGACACCGTGCAAACCCTGATCCCGACGCTTGACGTTTCCGAGCGTGTGGCCCGTCCGAAAGTCGAAGCCGGCGTCAAGCTGCGCGGAGCGGAGAAGGTTGCGCGCATCCCGGTCAAGATCATTCCGACCGTCGATCTGCCGAAGAAGCCCGACTGGATTCGCGTGCGTATCCCGGTTTCCCCGGAAGTCGACCGTATCAAGCAACTGCTGCGCAAGCACAAGCTGCACAGCGTTTGCGAAGAGGCATCCTGCCCTAACCTGGGCGAATGCTTCTCCGGCGGCACTGCAACGTTCATGATCATGGGCGACATCTGTACCCGTCGTTGCCCGTTCTGCGACGTGGGCCATGGCCGTCCGAAAGCACTCGACGCCGACGAACCGAAGAGCCTCGCCATCGCCATCGCCGACCTGCGTCTGAAGTACGTGGTCATCACCTCGGTAGACCGCGATGACCTGCGTGACGGCGGTGCTCAGCACTTCGCTGACTGCATCCGCGAGATCCGTCTGCTGTCGCCGGGCGTCCAGCTCGAAACGCTGGTGCCCGATTACCGTGGGCGCATGGACGTTGCGCTGGAAATCACCGCAGCGGAGCCGCCGGATGTGTTCAACCACAATCTGGAAACCGTGCCACGCTTGTACAAGGCTGCGCGTCCGGGTTCGGATTACCAGTGGTCGCTGACTCTGCTGCAACGCTTCAAGCAGATGGTCCCGCACGTACCGACCAAATCCGGCTTGATGCTGGGGCTGGGCGAGACCGACGAGGAAGTCATCGAAGTCATGAGGCGCATGCGTGAGCACGACATCGACATGCTGACCCTGGGCCAGTACTTGCAGCCATCGCGTAACCACTTGGCGGTGCAGCGCTTCGTCCATCCGGACACCTTCGCCTGGTTCGCCGAGGAAGGGTACAAGATGGGCTTCAAGAACGTCGCTTCGGGCCCGCTGGTCCGTTCCTCGTACCACGCCGACGAGCAGGCCAAGATCGCCAAATCGATGCTTTGATATCGATGCTTGCCATAAAACACAAAGGCACCCGATGAGGGTGCCTTTGTGTTTGTGGCGATTGAAGATGTGCAGGTCAGAATTTGTAACCCACGCCGACCATGTACACCCACGGGTCGATATCCACATCGACTTTGGTCCGGCCGACCGCCAGGGCAGACGGGCCGTCCACGGTGGCCTGGGTGTCGATGTCGACGTACCAGACCGAAGCGTTGACCAGCACCTTGTCGGTGATCATGTAGTCCATGCCCAGCTGCGCGGCCAGACCCACCGAGTCCTTGAGTTTGAGGTTGCTGAAACCCTGATTCTTGCGGTCGCTGGTCAGGTCGTTGTCGAAGAACGTGGTGTAGTTGATACCCACGCCCGCATACGGCTGAAATCTGGACGAAGGCTCCATCGGGTAGTACTGCAACGACAGAGTCGGCGGCAGATGTTTGACATCGGCCAGCTTGCCGTCCAGCCCAGGGCCCAGGCCTTTGACGGACACGGTATGGTTGAACGGCGTGGCGGCCAGCAATTCGATGCCGACATGGTTGGTCAGCATGTAAGCGAAGGTCAAGCCGAGCTGGGTGTCGCCATTCAGGGTCGCCTTGGTGCCGGAAACCCTGGCACCATCGAGCCGGACTTCGCCGCTGTCTTCATTGGGCTGAACGTGCGCGGCGCCGGCGCGAACGATGAAATCGCCTTTTTCGTAGGCCTGTGCCGCAACCGGGGCGGTGATGGCAAGCGCGACAACAGACGCGCGTAGCAAATGCTTGTTCATGGAGGCTCCAGAGATCATTCAAAATTTATGGGCGTAATGTTAAAGCGCTGTCGAGCGGCGACTTTGACTCAGCTCAATGAAATCACTGGGAACCTCGTCATCCTCATGAATCCGGCAACTCGTAGACAAGAATCTTGTCTGCCTGCATCTGATAACCCGCTTCTGCCAGTTCGCTGCTTGACGACTTGGCCTGCATCGGTCCTTCGATCCAGTACGGCTGATACAGCTCATCGACCTTCACGCCCAGCTCACTCGTGACATGCACGATCTGGTTCGCTGGTGGCGGCGGCACATGGATGCAGGCGCCGAAATACGGCACCAGCAAAAACTCCGTCACTCTGCCTTCCTCACTGACCTGAAGCGGCACGATATAGCCCGGTAAACGCACCAGTTTGCCATCCAGCGCCTTGACCACCGGTGCGTGCGGGGCCAATTGATGGGCCGCAGGCGCCGCTTCCATGGCCAGTGCATCGGACAGCTTCGACAGGTCGTGCAGTGGCGCCGTGACCGGCTTCACCACAGGTGCGTCGGGTGGAATCATCTCATTCCAAGTCAGTTCACGCGGCTCGGCGGCCCACACATGAGTGGTAACCGAGAGCAGCAGAGTGAGTAGCATGCGCCGCATCATGAAGGTCCTCATAAACGAATTGACAGTCCATCGGCCAGTGACTGCCTGTAGGCTCGCCACGCTGGCACGGTTCCCATCAACAGCGCGCAACCGAGAATACCACCCAGTAATGTCCATTCATATTGGCCAGGTGGCATAGATGAGAGGTACAGGCCGTAGTTTTCGAGCACATAGTCGCGGGCCGCGAAAATGCCGATATAGAGCAGTGCAAGGCCGCTGACGACACCGGCCAGCGCTAGCGCGAAAGCCTCCAGTATAAGCAGGCTGGCGATATGCCAAGGGCGCGCGCCGACCGAGCGCAGAATCGCCATTTCCCGGCGGCGCTCGTTGAGGCTGGTGAGAATCGCGGTAAGCATGCCGATCAGGCCGGTCAGCACCACGAACAGCGAAATCACGAACAAGGCCTTTTCGGCGGTGCCCATCAAACCCCACAGTTCCTGCAAGGCCACGCCCGGCAGAATCGCCAGCATCGGCTCGCCCCGGTATTCATTGATCTCGCGTTGCAGGCTGAACGTCGAAATCTTGCTGTTCAGGCCCAGCATGAAGGCGGTAATCGCACTGGGTGTCAGGTCCATGTTGCGTGCCTGATCGGCGGAAATGCGTTCATTGCCGCGTGCCGGCGCGCCGTTATGCCAATCGATATGAATGGCCTCCATGCCGCCCAGGCTGATGTGCAGCGTGCGGTCCACCGGCGTACCGGTCGGTTTGAGAATGCCGACCACGGTGAACGGTTTGTCGTCGTGCTTGACCAGGCTGATCGCCGCAACGCCGTGCGCCAGCACCAGCTTGTCGCCCAGCGTGTAATGCAGCGCCTTGGCGACTTCAGAGCCCAGCACCACTTCGAACGGGTCGGTCTGGAACTCGCGGCCCTCGGCCATTTCCAGGTGTAGCTGACGACCGAACTGGTAATGCTCGAAATACGCTTCGTTGGTGCCCATCACCCGATAGCCACGGTGCGAGTCGCCCAGCGAAATCGGGATCGCCCATTTGACCTGTTTGCTTTGCGCGAAATGCTCGAAGCTGTCCCAGCGTATGTTGTTGGTGGCATTGCCGATGCGGAACACCGAATACAGCAACAGGTTGATCGAGCCGGAGCGCGCGCCGACGATCAGGTCGGTGCCGCTGATGGTACTGGCGAAACTGGCACGGGCTTCGGTGCGCACGCGTTCCACGGCCAGCAGCAGGCAAACCGACAGGGCAATGGCGAAGGCGGTGAGAAAGGCGGTGAAGCGGCGGTTGGCCAGGCTGGCGATGGCCAGACGAAACAGATACATCTCAACTCTCCACAGCGACGGCAGCGCGATTCAGGTCGCTCAGCGACAGATTGCGATCAAACAAGGGGGCCAGGCTCTGGTCATGGCTGACGAACAGCAGGCTGGCCCCGGCCTCGCGGCATTCGGCGAACAGCAGGCGAATGAACGCTTCGCGCGAATCGGCATCCAGCGCGGATGTCGGCTCGTCGGCAATCACCAGTTCCGGCTGACCGATCAACGCTCTGGCGGCAGCCACGCGCTGCTGCTGGCCGATGGACAACGAGTCGGCGCGACGGGCGAGCATCGCCGGATCTTTCAGGCCCAGGTGGGCGAGCAGGGTGGTCGTAGCGTTTTCCACACTGCCATGGCGTTGCTTGGCACGCTCGGCGCGCACCTTGGAAAAGTGACAGGGCAGCTCGATGTTTTCTCGCACCGACAGGAACGGCAACAGGTTGAACTGCTGGAAGATGTAGCCGGTGTGATCGACACGAAAACGGTCACGCGCCGCTGACGACAGGCTCGATAGCTCCTGATTCAGCAGACGAATACTGCCGCTGACCGGCTTCTGCACGCCGCCGAGCAAGCCCAGCAGCGTGGTTTTGCCGCTGCCGCTGGGGCCTTTGAGGAACAGGGCCTCGCCGGTTTGCAGGCGGAAGCTGGGGATGTCCAGCAGTTGAGGATGGCCGGGCCAGTTGAAGCTCAGGTCCGATAGCTCGATCAGTGCTTGGGTCATGGCGTGACTCATGCTCGGTTGGAAATTAAAAGACAGGGCCAGGCCCGGTCATGGTGCCGCAGGGTGCGATCAGAATTTCAGGGTCGGATTCGCTGCAATCACTTCTGCGCCCGACTGGCCGCTCGGCGAAATCAGTTGTACCTGAAGCTTCTTGGTGTCGGGAAAGGTTTTGAAGATTTGCGACAGGTCGAGCTTGCGCAGTACCGCCGGTGCGTCGCAGACAAATTTGTAGTGGCCGTGGATTTCACTGTGCTCATGATGATCGGCGTCGCCTGCTTTGGCGTGCTCTTCGTGATCGTCATCCTTGTCGCCAAACAGCGGGCTTTCCAGCTTCACCGACGTGGCCGAGCAGTTGGCGGCATCGGCAATGCTGAACAGCGCATTAGGCTTGAGCAGCAATTCACGCGCCTTGGCGACCTTGGCCTTGTCTTCGTCTGACGTCGCAACGTGTTCGAAGCCCACAATGTTCATGGCCGGACTGTCGAATTCGAACTCCAGTGTCTTGCCTTCCAGCACCACATCCAGACGCCCGACACCGTGCTCGTGCGCGCCAAGGCTGCCGTGTTCGTCGCCATGATCATGATCGTGTTCTTCAGCCGCGTGGGCGGCAACCAGTGGCAACAGGGCAAAGGGCAGGGCAAGTAGCAGACGGCGCATAGCGAACTCCGGAGTATCATTCAAAAAACTGTTATGTGATCTTATAACAATCATGTCAGTGCGTGGACGTGTTTTTTACTCGTTGTGCGGATCATCGCGCCTCTGCGCATCGGCATTCGAACGTGTAATTCGGAATACCAGACCCGATGCTTATGCCGAACGGGTCTCACACTGTGCATCACCAAGTCCTACTCTGGAAAATGAAAATTGCTACGCCAGCGCCGGATGCGCCGGATGCGCCGGAAGGATTTTCATCGCCAGCCGGGACCTGCACTCGACCTGGATCGAGTGCACTATCAAGGAAGATACCCATGAACAAGCTCCATCCGAACAGGGAAATACTGCGTGCGGTGTACAAGGATCTGACACGCATCACCGAATTTGCCGATCCCGACATCGTGCTGCACAAAGCGGATCAGGGGGCGGGAGGCGGGTTATCCATCGCCATCGGTAAAGATGCGGTGCTTTCCCACGAGATCAATCTGCTCAGACGCACCCGTCAGACCTTGTACATGGACGTCCACGATATTGTCGCCAACGATCACTTCGGCTCGGTGGTGGGCGAGATGCGCGCCAGTTGCGAGGGGCGGAAAATCATCATGCCGTTCTGCGGCCTGTGGCGGTTTCGTGATGGCAGGATTGTCGAGCACTGGGAACACGTCTACAACGTGCGGGCGCTGGGCGACTTCATGAACGGCAAGGAACCGACCATCAGCCAGTGGCGTTACGCCTGAGCGATGGGCAGCGCGGTCAGCCTGTGGGAGCATGTACGCCTGATTGTCAGCAGGTACACATCATGTTGCGTATTCGTGGAAGCATAGGCCTGTGGCCGGTGGATTTGACCCTTGAACTGGACGAAGGCGACTGGGCCCGGCTGGGGGCGCAGCTCAAAGCGGTCGCGCCCGAGGTGTCGGCAGCGGTGGTCGAAAGCAAGCCGGTCAATCCGGACGACAGGCTGTGGCAGGTCGCTCAGGAATTGCTGCACAAGGCCGGCCACATGAGCGGGCCGGATCTGTTGGCGCAACTGGAAGGGCTGACCGGCAGCACGGCAGCCGGCAAGCATTTGCTGGTGCGCTTGCGTCATTCGGCCAACGTGAAAGTCGAGAGCGGCGGGGATGCGCCTTTGTACAGCTGGATCGAGACAGTCTGATCGGACGACCCGCGACAGGCACCGCTGTGATGCCTGTCGCCGGAGAGGTCAGTACAGCGCAGCGAACAGCTTGCGGCGGTAAGCGGTAACCAGCGGGTGATCATTGCCCAGCAGGTCGAACACTTGCAGCAACGTTTTGTGCGGCAGGCCTTCAGCGTAATTGCGGTTGCGGATGAACAGCTTGAGCAGTCCGTCGAGTGCGGCTTCGTACTGCTGACGCGACAGGTGCTGGATCGCCAGTTGGTGCGCGGCTTCGTCATCCTGTGGGTTCTGCGCCAGGCGGCTTTTCAGCTCGGCGGCATCCGGCAGGGTGGCAGCTTCAGCGAGAAAGGTCAGTTGCGCCTTGGCGCCGGCCAGCTCGGCTTTGTGCGCATCGCCCGTCACGGCGTCCAGCACCGCGTTGGCTTCGCTCAGCTCGCCACGCTCCGCCAGGCAGCGTGCGTACAGAATCAGCGCGGCCGCGTTGCTGTTGTCTTCGCCCAGCAGCACCTTGAGCACCGCCTCGGCCTCGGAGAAGCGGCTTTCGGCGAACAGCGTTTGCGCCTGCTTGAGCGGGTCGGCGGCTGGCGGTGGCGGCATGACGACGTGCTGCTCGAGAATCTTGCGGATCTCCGATTCCGGCTGGGCCCCGGCGAAACCATCCACCGGCTGGCCGTCCTTGAACAGCACCACGGTTGGCAGGCTGCGAATACCGAAGCGTGCGACGACATCCGGCTCTGCGTCGCAATCGACCTTGGCCAGCAACAGTTCGCCCTGATAGCTTTCGGTGATCTGCTGCAAGAGGGGCATCAAAACCTTGCAGGGCGCACACCACTCGGCCCAGAAATCGACCAGTACGGGCTGATCGAATGACTTGTCGATGACTAACTGATCGAAGGTCGCGGTGGTCGCGTCGAAGATGTAAGCAGTGTCCTGGCTCATTGCGCGTCTCGAAGATTCTGAATGCCGCCAACTATAAAGCCCGCAGGGCAATGCTGAAAGCGGCGTAACAGAGTCTCGCTCCGATGCTCTGCTTTGGCACGCCTGCTGGAGCGTGCGTAAGCAACTATCGTATGACGGGAAACGCATTCGCGTGCGGAACGATCACTTCAACTGTCGATCATGGCGCCTTGACGAACTGCAACTGCCCCAATGCCTGCGTGGTTGGCTGGTCGATACGCATCGACGGCAGGTGCAGGATCAACTGCCCGGACTGGCTGGCGCGGCCACGCAGTTCCACGCGTCCGCCCACCGGAAACGCTTCCGGATTGAAACGCAGCTGGAACGGCAGCGATTGGCCGTTGCCCTTGAGCAGGGTGTTGGTCAGCAGTTTCTGTGGACGACCCCGGTCGTCGATCACCAGCATCGCCAGCTCGACTTCGGCCCCGGCCGGTACACCCAGCAGTTGCCCGCTGATTTCACGCTGAAAAGGTTGCAGCGGACCTGGCCCGGCGGGCAGCTTGATCGACGGAGCAACCGGTGGCGGTGCAGCAGGTTTCGGGGCGTCATTGCTGCTGCATGCGGCCAGCAAACCGACGAGGCCTAGCAAAAACAGGGTTCGTAGCGTCATCAAAAGCTCCACAAGGCAAAAATCAAAAGGCTGCGCGACGCCAGAGCTGCAGTATTACCGAGTGCGGGCAATTTAACATCGCTTTAATGCGCGTCTATCTATATACCGTAAAGGCCCAGCCTTGTCTTGCCGACAGGATGCGCTAACATGGCGCTCCTCATTCTTTCGTTGCCAGCCACCATGCATTGTCCCTTCTGCGGTGCCAATGACACCAAAGTCATCGACTCCCGCCTCGTCGCCGAAGGCGAGCAAGTACGCCGCCGCCGCGAATGCCTGGCCTGTGTCGAGCGTTTCACCACGTTCGAGACTGCCGAGCTGGTCTTGCCGCGTCTGATCAAGCAGGACGGCAGCCGCCAGCCTTTCGATGAAGAAAAACTGCGCGCCGGCATGCAGCGCGCCCTTGAAAAGCGTCCGGTGAGTGTCGAGCGACTTGAAGCCGCGCTGGCGCATATCAAGCACAAGCTGCGGGCGACCGGCGAACGTGAAGTCAAATCGCTGGTCGTCGGCGAACTGGTCATGGCCGAACTGCAAAAACTCGACGAAGTGGCCTATATCCGTTTCGCGTCGGTGTACCGCCGTTTTCAGGATCTCAACGAATTTCGTGAAGAAATCGACCGTCTGGCCCGCGAGCCGGGTAAGGAATGAGTGCATTGTTGACTGAGCAGGCTGCCCTCGACGTTCATTACATGGCGCGTGCGCTGGAACTGGCGCGCAAAGGTCTGTATTCCACGCACCCCAACCCGCGAGTCGGCTGCGTCATCGTGCGTGATGGCCAGATCGTCGGCGAGGGCTGGCATGCGCGAGCAGGCGAGCCCCATGCTGAAGTGCATGCCTTGCGTCAGGCAGGAGAGCTGGCCAGAGGCGCGACCGCCTACGTCACGCTTGAGCCGTGCAGCCATCAGGGGCGTACGCCGCCCTGTGCCGATGCGCTGGTGGATGCCGGGCTGGCGCGCGTGGTTGCCGCGATGCAGGACCCCAATCCGGACGTTTCCGGTCGCGGCCTGCTGCGCCTGATGAATGCCGGCATCGGCGTTCAGTGCGGCGTGCTGGAAAGCGAAGCGCGGGCGCTGAACAAAGGCTTTCTCAAGCGCATGGAGACCGGTCGGCCCTATGTCCGGGTCAAACTTGCCATGAGTCTGGATGGTCGAACGGCCATGGCCAGCGGTGAAAGCCAGTGGATCACCGGCCCCGAAGCACGCTCTGCGGTGCAACGTCTGCGCGCGCAGTCAAGCGTGGTACTGACGGGCGCGGATACCGTGCTGGCAGACAACGCCCGCCTGACCGTGCGTCCTGATGAACTGGGGCTCAATGCCGAAATGAGCGCCTTGGCCGCCACGTGTCCACCCTTGCGCGTCCTGATTGACGGCCGCCTGCGTGTGCCGCTGGATGCGCCGTTCTTTCAGGCCGGCAGCGCGCTGGTGGTGACCTGTGCCGCCGCGTCGGCACGGGGCCGTTATCAGGAAGAAGGCCATGAAATGCTGGCGCTGGCCGACAGCGCGGGTCATGTGGACTTGCGCAAGCTTATGGGTGAACTGGCAAACCGTGGCGTCAACGAGGTGCTGGTCGAGGCCGGTCCGCGTCTGGCGGGTGCGTTTGCGCGTCTCGGGCTGGTCGACGAATTTCAGATTTTCATCGCCGGCAAGTTTCTCGGCTCATCGGCCCGGCCGCTGCTCGATCTGCCGCTGGCGCAGATGAGTGAAGCGCTGGAACTGCAGATCGTCGAAATGCGAGCCGTCGGCAATGACTGGCGAGTCATTGCTCTCCCTGTCTCTGCACCCGGCGTATAATTCCCGGCTTCGCCTAGCGCAGCCCTTGTTCTCCCGGAGGACCCATGTTTACCGGCATTATCGAATCAATCGGCAGCATCCGCGCCCTGACCCCCAAGGGTGGCGTCGTCCGCGTGTACGTGGAAACCGGCAAGCTCGACCTGAGTGACGTCAAACTCGGCGACAGCATCGCCGTGAATGGTGTGTGCCTGACCGCTGTCGAGTTGCCTGGCGACGGCTTCTGGGCTGACGTCAGCCGCGAAACCCTGACGGTTACCGCGTTCGTCGATCTCAAGAGCGGCAGCCGGGTCAATCTGGAGAAGGCCCTGACACCGACGACGCGTCTGGGCGGTCATCTGGTCAGCGGGCACGTCGACGGTGTCGGCGAAATCGTCTCCCGCGCCGAGAACGCCCGCGCCATTCAGTTTACGGTGCGTGCGCCGCGTGAACTGGCCAAATACATCGCTCACAAAGGCTCGATCACGGTCGACGGCACCAGCCTGACCGTCAACTCGGTCAATGGCGCCGAGTTCGAACTGACCATCGTGCCTCACACCTGGAGCGAAACCATCATGGCTGACTACCAGCCTGGCCGTAAGGTCAATCTGGAAGTGGATCTGCTGGCGCGCTATCTGGAGCGTCTGTTGCTGGGCGACAAGGCCGCCGAGCCGGGTCACGGCACGATCACCGAAAGCTTTCTGGCCGAGAACGGCTACCTGAAATCCTGAATCATGGGGGTGCCGCGTGGCGCTCAACAGTATCGAAGAACTGGTTGAAGACATTCGCCAAGGCAAGATGGTCATCCTCATGGATGACGAAGACCGCGAGAACGAAGGCGACCTGATCATGGCCGCCGAGTGTGTAAAACCCGAGCACATCAACTTCATGGCGCGTTTCGCCCGTGGTCTGATTTGCATGCCGATGACTCGCGAGCGTTGCGAAACCCTCAAGCTGCCGTTGATGGCGCCGCGTAATGGCTCCGGTTTCGGCACCAAGTTCACCGTTTCCATCGAAGCCGCCGAAGGCGTGACCACCGGTATTTCCGCCGCCGACCGCGCACGCACCGTGCAGGCTGCCGCAGCCAGGGAAGCCAAGGCCGAAGACATCGTCAGCCCGGGGCACATCTTCCCGCTGATGGCTCAGGCTGGTGGCACCCTGGCGCGCGCCGGTCATACCGAAGCGGCCTGTGATCTGGCGCGCATGGCCGGTTTCGAGCCGACCGGCCTGATCTGCGAAGTCATGAACGACGACGGCACCATGTCGCGTCGCGCCGAACTCGAAGCATTTGCACAGGAACACGACATCAAGATCGGCACCATCGCCGACCTGATTCACTACCGGATGATCCACGAACGTACCGTTCAGCGGATTGCCGAGCAGCCGATGGACAGCGAACTGGGCAGTTTCAACCTGGTGACTTACCGCGATTCGGTCGAGGGCGATGTGCATCTGGCGCTGACCCTGGGCAAAATTTGCGCAGAAGAACCGACGCTGGTTCGCGTCCACAATATGGACCCGCTGCGTGACCTGCTGATGGTCAAACAGCCCGGCCGCTGGAGTCTGCGCGCCGCCATGCGTGCGGTTAACGAGGCCGGCAGTGGCGTGGTGCTGTTGCTCGGTCACCCGCTGGATGGCGATGTGTTGCTGGCGCATATCCGGGAAACCGCCGGGCAACAACCGATCAAGATACCGACCACGTACAGCACGGTCGGTGCCGGTTCGCAGATCCTGCGTGACCTCGGTGTGCGCAAAATGCGCCTGATGAGTTCACCCATGAAGTTCAATGCGATATCCGGTTTCGATCTGGAAGTTGTAGAATACGTGCCCTCCGAATAAATATCGGCAGGTCGAGGCATGCGGAAGGCGGTTTTTTCGCGGGTTCCGGCCTGACGGTTGCGATTCGTGGCCTAATATCCCTCAAAGTTCGCCCCAAGGCGGGCTTGCTCTTTAATACGAGACTCACCGAATGACCTTGAAGACCATCGAAGGTACTTTCATCGCTCCCCAGGGCCGTTACGCTCTGGTGGTTGGCCGTTTCAACAGCTTCGTCGTGGAAAGCCTGGTTAGCGGTGCCGTTGATGCGCTGGTACGCCACGGCGTCAGCGAAAGCGACATCACCATCATCCGCGCGCCGGGTGCGTTCGAAATTCCGCTGGTCGTGCAGAAAGTTGCCCAGCGCAGCGAGTTCTCGGCCATCGTCGCGCTGGGCGCGGTGATTCGTGGCGGTACGCCGCACTTCGAATACGTGGCAGGCGAATGCGTCAAGGGCTTGTCTCAGGTGTCCATGGAATTCGGCATTCCGGTTGCCTTCGGTGTGTTGACGGTCGATTCGATCGAGCAGGCCATCGAGCGTTCCGGCACCAAGGCCGGCAACAAAGGCGCCGAAGCTGCGCTGTCCGCCATCGAAATGGTCAGTCTGCTGTCGCAGTTGGAGGCCAAGTGATTTCCGACGATACCGACCAGTTCAACCCGCGCGACGCCAAATCGCCGGAAATCGCCAAAGGCAAGAGCGCCAAACGTCGGGAAGCGCGTCAGATGGCAACCCAGGCCTTGTATCAACGGCACATGGCTGGCCACGCGCTGAACGAAATCGAAGCACAGTTTCGCGTCGACAACGACTTCAGCAATGTTGACGGCACCTACTTCCGTGAGCTGCTGCACGGTGTGGCGACCAACCAGACCGAGATCGACGCTGCGCTGGCGCCTTGTCTCGATCTGACTATCGAAGAGCTCGATCCGATTGAACTGGCGGTCTTGCGCCTGTCCACGTTCGAATTGCTCAAGCGCATCGACGTGCCTTATCGCGTGGTGATCAATGAAGGCATCGAGCTGGCCAAAGTCTACGGCTCCACTGACGGGCACAAGTTCGTCAACGGTGTGCTGGACAAGCTGGCACCGCGCCTGCGTGAAGTCGAAGTGAAGGCCTACAAGCGCTGATTTGCGCCTGACCTCATGGGAGAGTTCGAGCTGATCCGCAATTACTTCGCTGCCGCGCCCTGTGCGCAGGTGGGCGAGGACGTTGCACTGGGGATTGGCGACGACTGCGCGCTGCTGGCGGTGCCGCCCGGCGAACAGTTGGCGATCTCCACCGACACCCTGGTGGCCGGGGTGCACTTTCCTGATAGCTGCGACCCTTTTCTGCTTGGCCAGCGTGCTCTCGCAGTGTCTGCCAGTGATCTGGCGGCCATGGGCGCTCGTCC
Organism: Pseudomonas cannabina; assembly: GCF_900100365.1. NCBI lineage: Bacteria > Pseudomonadati > Pseudomonadota > Gammaproteobacteria > Pseudomonadales > Pseudomonadaceae > Pseudomonas > Pseudomonas cannabina. Next base: position 5,369,769 of record NZ_FNKU01000001.1, read on the forward strand.
CGTTGCCTTTACCCTGGCCTTGACCCTGCCGCAGGTCGATGCCGACTGGTTGCAGGCGTTCGCGCGTGGTTTGAACCTGATGGCGCAAGGCTGCACGCTGCGCCTGATCGGGGGCGACACCACGCGTGGCCCCTTGAGCCTGACGCTGACGGTGTTCGGCGCTGTACCGGCCGGGCTTGCCCTGACGCGCAGCGGCGCTCGCGCAGGCGACCTGTTGTGTGTCGGCGGCCCACTTGGCGATGGCGCAGGGGCGTTGCCGCTGGTACTGAATCAGCGCTGCGCCGAGGTTTCGATTGCCGAGCCGCTGCTGGCGCGGTACTGGTCGCCGCAACCGCAATTGGCGCTGGGTCAGGCATTGCGCGGCAGGGCAACGTCGGCGCTGGACATCTCCGACGGTCTGCTCGCAGATTGCGGGCACATCGCCCGTGCGTCGGGCGTCCGGTTGTTGATCGAGCGCGACAGGTTGCCGATATCGCAGCCTCTGCTGGCATTGCTCGGCTTGCCCGCCGCGCGACACGCCGCGCTGAGCGGCGGTGACGATTACGTTCTGGCGTTCACCCTGCCGCCCGCGCGACTCCCCGATTTACAGGCGGCCGGCTGGCCCGTGCAGGTGATCGGGCGGGTTGAGGTCGGGCAGGGCGTGGTCCTGATCGACAGTGCCGGTGCAGATATCACCCCCGGCATTCGTGGCTACCAGCATTTCGGCGACGCGCAGTGAAGGGGGCGATTCACGTCTATCCATCGAACTTTATGATCTAAATGCTCGAGAATTCAGCCTGAGCGCCTGTAGGAACTTGCTGTTACAATGCAAATCTTGCGAATTTCCAGTCTTCATACTGATCAGGAGCACCCGATGCCCGTCGTATTTGTCGCCGCTTCCAAACTGCCTACACCTTTTGCAGAATTTGCCATGCACGGCTTTGTCGAGTCGGCAACTGGCCGTGAGCACGTTGTCCTGAGTCTGGGTGACGTCGCGGATGGCGCCCCGGTGCTTGGCCGCGTGCACTCCGAATGCCTGACGGGCGACGCCCTGTTCAGTCAGCGTTGCGATTGTGGCTCTCAGCTTGAGGCCGCTCTGCGCGCGATCGCCGCTGAAGGGCGTGGTGTATTGCTGTATCTGCGCCAGGAAGGGCGCGGTATCGGCCTGATGAACAAGATCCGCGCTTACGAGTTGCAGGACGGCGGCGCTGATACGGTCGAAGCCAACGAGCGTCTGGGCTTTGCGGCCGACCAGCGTGATTATGCGATTTGCCTGCCGATGCTTCAGCATCTGGGCGTCCAGTCATTGCGTTTGATGACCAACAACCCGCGCAAGGTCAAAGCACTGACCGACATGGGCATCAAGGTTGCCGAGCGAGTGCCGCTGCACACCGGGCAGAACCCGCATAATCGCCTTTATCTGGCGACCAAGGCCGGCAAGCTGGGACACATGATGGGCAATGAGCATCAAAGCGAGGTCGGCCCGGCGTGACACGCAGCGAGGTTCGCCAAAAGCTGGAAATGGCCTGGTGGCGTCAATTGGGTCTGACCCTGGCGCCGCTGCTGGTGGTCTGTCTGTTTTTCGGCTCCAGTGAACCGCTCATTCCGGTGCTGGCGATACCGCTGTTCATCGCAGGCATCGGCTCGATGTTTGTCAGTGTGAAGCCGTTCGGGGCTCACAGGCGTGCGTTGGCCGCCACCCAGGCCGCGATTGACACGCCCGAAGAGCCCGCCGCCTGGATCAAACTCGCCGCTGTGCGTCGCGTTGCATTTCTCGCTGCCGGGCTTCCCGCCTGGATTGCTGCAATCGCCGTACTGTTCGGCCTGCATCCGCTACCCGTTTGCCTGTTGGCGTTTTCCAGCGTGGTGCTGCTTTACCTGTATCGGCTGCCGACAGCCTGATACTGAGCATGCCTTGGGAATTCCGGAGAACGGCGCTTCTACAAAAACCGACGCATCAAGAACCCGAAGCGTCGTTCTGTGAGCTATCCACAGCAGCCTGGCGTGCCCCTTAATCGGGCTTCTGTCCGCAGGGCGTGGGAGCGGACTTGTCCGCGATAGGGTGCGTAGCGGCCCTGAAATCGGTTACCTCTGATGTACCTTGTGTACCGGTTCTGCTGCCGGTTCCCGGCAGTTCGCGGACAAGCGAAGCGTCGCCCGGTCTGCTCCCACACAAGCGAAGCGTCTGCCGGTCTGCTCCCACCCAGGCGAAGCGTCGCCCGGTCCGCTCTCACACAGCGAAGGGCTGCCCTGTCCGCTATCCATAGCAGCCTCGAGTGCCCATAAATCAGGCTTCTGCCCGAAGGGCGTAGGAGCGGACTTGTCCGCGATGGGCTGCGTAGCGGGCCCAAAGCCGGTGACCTTGGTTGTGTCTGATGTACCGTGTGTACCGGTTCTGCTGCCGGTTCCCGGCAGTTCGCGGACAAGCGAAGCGTCGCCCGGTCCGCTCCCACACAAGCGCGGCGGCACCTGTCCGCTTCACGGTTTGAGTCGGGAGCGGACTTGTATAGCCGTCAGCCCATCAAAACCAGTCGCTTATTGATCGCTGCTTCAATCCCTTCGGCATTCAGCCCGCATTCGGCGAGCATCTGCGCGGGTTTGGCGTGTTCGACGTAAACGTCCGGCAAGCCCAGGTGCAGCACTGACTTGAGGATGTTGGCGCGGGCCAGGAATTCGCTGACCGCCGCACCGGCACCGCCCATGACTGCGTTTTCTTCCAGTGTGACCAGCAGTTCGTGATGAGCGGCAGCTTCACGCACCAGCGTCTCGTCCAGCGGTTTGACGAAGCGCATGTCGATGACCGTCGCATCCAGTTTCTCGGCCACCACCAACGCCTCGGTAAGTTGCACGCCAAAGACCAGTATCGCAACGCCCTGGCCTTGTCGATGCACAACGCCCTTGCCGATTTCAACCGGCTCGAGGTCGGCTTCGATCACTGCGTTCGGGCCGGTGCCGCGCGGGTAGCGCACGGCCGCCGGTCCGTTGTGCAGATAACCGGTGCTGAGCAATTTGCGCAGTTCGTTTTCATCACTTGGCGTCATGACGACGATGCCGGGGATACAGCGCAGGTACGACAAATCGAAGCTGCCTGCGTGAGTCGGGCCGTCTTCGCCGACCAGTCCGGCGCGATCGATGGCGAACAGGACGTCGAGGTTCTGCACCGCAACGTCATGCACCAGTTGGTCATAGCCGCGTTGCAGGAAAGTCGAGTAAATCGCCACAACCGGCTTGCTGCCTTCGCAGGCCATACCCGCCGCCAGGGTCACGGCATGCTGTTCGGCAATGGCTACGTCAAAGTAACGTTCAGGAAAACGTTCGCTGAATTCAACCAGGTCCGAACCTTCCTTCATGGCTGGCGTAATGCCTACCAGACGGGAATCGGCAGCCGCCATGTCGCAGATCCACTGGCCGAACACGCCGGAATACTTCGGCGCGCTGACTTTTTTCTGGATGCTGACCGGCGCATTCGCCGGTTCGAGCTTGGTGATCGCATGGTAGCCAATCGGGTCGACCTCGGCTGGCGCGAAGCCTTTGCCTTTCTTGGTCACGACATGCAGAAACTGCGGGCCTTTCAGATCCCGCATGTTGCGCAGCGTGGCGATCAGGGTTGGCAGGTCGTGGCCGTCGATCGGGCCGATGTAATTCCAGCCCAGCTCTTCGAACAATGTGCCTGGGACCAGCATGCCCTTGGCGTACTCTTCGGTGCGCCGCGCGATTTCCCAGGCGCCGGGCAGGCGCGAAAGCACTTTCTTGCTGCCTTCACGCATGCTGGTGTAAGTGCGACTGGAGAGAATCTTCGCCAGATAATTCGACAGCCCGCCGACGTTGCGCGAGATCGACATGTCGTTGTCATTGAGAATGACCAGCATGTCTGCCGCGACTTCCGGCGCGTGGTTCAACGCTTCGAACGCCATGCCTGCCGTCAACGCGCCGTCGCCGATTACCGCGATGGATTTGCGCTCGCTGCCTTGCAGACGCGAGGCAATCGCCATGCCCAGCGCGGCACTGATCGAGGTACTGGAGTGGCCGACGCCAAAGGTGTCGTACTCACTTTCGCTGCGGCGCGGAAAGGCAGCAACACCGTCCTTCTGGCGCAGCGTGGACATACGCGCACGACGGCCGGTCAGAATTTTGTGCGGATAGGCTTGATGGCCCACGTCCCACACCAGACGGTCGTCCGGCGTGTCGAACACGTAATGCAGGGCAATGGTCAGCTCGATGACCCCAAGACCGGCACCGAAATGCCCGCCGGTCTGGCCAACGGAGTACAGCAGCTCCAGGCGCAGTTCATCGGCCAGGGTTTCCAGCTCGGCTTCACCCAGACGGCGCAGGCCTTCCGGTGTATCAGCACGGTCGAGCAGCGGAGTAACTGGGCGCTCGCGGGGGATGTCTTTGAACGTCGTGGGCATCAGGCGAATCGTTATAAGTAAAAGAGGCGGCAGTTTACCTTATGCATCGCAAGCTGCCCATGAAGTGAGTCGGCGGATAGTCCGTCTACTCACAAGCTTAGTGACTGTGACCTGATGAACTCCGGTTGATTCATCGAAATTCGGTCTGGCTGATCGCCCTCAGTGGCGACGTTCCACGATGTAGCGTGCCAGCTCGCGCAACGGCTCGGCCTGAGGGCCGAAATCAGCCAGTGCGCCCAGCGCCTGATCGCGCAATTCCAGGGCATAACCCTTGGCTGCCTGCAGCCCGATCAGCGCCGGGTAGGTCGGCTTGTCGCGCGCGATATCGGCACCCTGGCGCTTGCCGAGGGTGGCGGTATCGCTTTCGACATCGAGGATGTCGTCCTGCACCTGAAAAGCCAGGCCGACCGCGCGTGCATACACCTGCAAGGCAGCGAGCCGTGATTGATCGGCATGGCCGCTGGCGAGTGCGCCGAGCCTGACGCTGGCTTCGATCAACGCGCCGGTCTTGTGCCGATGCATATATTCCAGCGCAGCCTGATCCAGCTTCAGCCCGACCGAACCCAGGTCGATCGCCTGTCCGCCGACCATTCCGGCCGGCCCTGCGGCAGCGGCCAGTGTGCTGACCATCTGCAAACGGGTTTCGGCATCGCGTGAGCTGAGGTGTGGTGCGAGCAGCGCGGTGAACGCCAGACTCTGCAAGCCGTCACCGGCAAGGATCGCACAGGCCTCATCGAATGCCTTGTGCGTGGTGGGCTGGCCACGGCGCAGATCGTCATCGTCCATCGCCGGCAAGTCATCGTGTACCAGCGAATAAGCATGGATCAGCTCAACCGCGCAGGCCGCACCGTTGGCATCTTCGGCGACACCGCCCAGCGCTTCGCAGGCTGCGTAGGCGAGCAATGGGCGCACGCGCTTGCCACCGTTCATCACGCTGTAGCGCATGGCGTCGTAGAGGCGTGTCAGTTCAGGGCTCGGAGCCTGAAACAGGCCCTCGAGCGCGGCATTCACACGCGTCTGGCTTTGCGCCTGATAGCTCGCAATCATTCGGGGAGTTCCGCGTCGTCGAACGGCTCTTCGGTCAGCTCACCGTCGCGTTCCAGCAAGACCTGAACCTTCTGCTCGGCCTGGGTGAGGGCGCTCTGGCAGTCGCGGGTCAGACGCACACCCTGCTCGAAGGCGGTCAGAGAGTCTTCCAGAGACAGTTCGCCATTCTCCAGCCGCTCTACCAGCGCTTGCAGATCAGCGAGGGACTGTTCGAAATCCAGTGCAGCTTTCTTGCGGGCCATGGGGGCATTTCCGGTAGAGGTTAAACCGCGCGACACTAGCAGAGCGACGGCGTCGGGGCAAATCACGGCGACGGGTCTGTGCCATTGCCGTGGCTGGGAGGATCAACCCGCTGCAAACCCGTTGTGCAGATCAGCGATCAGATCGTCCGGGCTTTCCAGACCGATCTGCAAGCGCAACATCGGCCCGGTGCCTCGGTCGGGCCCGTGCTGTTCGATCTCGGTGATCAGGCTTTCGAAACCGCCCCAGGAATAGCCGATCCCGAACAGCTGCAAGGCACTGACGAAGCGATCCAGCACCTGACGATCAGCGGTTTTGAACTCGAAGCTGAGCAAACCGTTGCAACCGTGGAAATCGCGCTTCCAGATAGCGTGGCCCGGATCATCCGGTAATGCGGGGTAGAGCACGCGCGCGACCTGAGGCTGGCGCTGTAACCACTGCGCCACGTGCAGCGCATGTCGTTCATGCATTTCCATGCGCGCGGCCAGGCTTCGTGCGCCGCGCAGCACCAGATAGGCATCGTCGGGGCTGACGGTGTTGCCTACTGCGGTATTCATGGTTTTGAGGGCTGGCCAGTGGGCTTCGGTGGTGCTGACGCTGCCCATCATCACGTCCGAATGGCCGGCCACGTACTTGGTCAGCGCCATCAGCGATATATCTGCGCCCAGTTCCAGCGGCTTGTACAGCACCCCCGAACCCCAGGAGTTATCCACCGCCAGCAGCAGGTTCTTTGCTTTGCACAGCCGCGACAGGGCGGGCAGGTCACACATGTCGAAGGTCAGCGAGCCCGGCACTTCCGCGTAGATCATCCGCGTATTGGTTTTGATCAGGGATTCCACATCGCTGCCGTCGGCGCTGTAAAAATCGAATTGAATGTCGAACGCTTTTAGCAACGTGTTCGCCAGTCGCCGCACCGGACCATAGACCGACTCGGTGATCAGCACGTGATCGCCCGGATGCATAAAGGATTGAAACATCTGCGCCACTGCGGCGAGCCCGGTCGGGTACAGGCAGGTGCCGTGGGCGCCTTCAAGCTCGGAGACCAGATCCTGCAGGGCGAAGGCCGTCGGATTGCCATTGGCGCCGTAAGTCAGCGAACGTTCCGGCCCCGCCGTGCGGATCTCTGCGTCCCGCAAACTTTGCAGGCTGTCGAACAGCACGGTGCTGACGCGCACCACCGGTGGATTGACCGCCAGCCCCGGCCCGCTGCTTGCGCTACGGCCGCGTTGCGACAGGGCAGTGTGAGCTCGAGGGTCTTTGCTGTGCGGCATCTGGGGCTCCGGAACGAATGACGTTAGCGGGCAAGCGTAATGCATCCGTGCGGTTGTCAGGTATTACTGATCGTCCCTGGCGCTGTCCAGTGCGTAAAACTCGTGGAGTTTGGCCTGTAACCATTGTCGATCCGGCAATCGCGTCTGGTATTCGGCAATCAGTGCGGGTGACAACGAGCGGTTCAGGGCGTACTCCACCACTTCATCGTTTTTGCTGGCGCACAGCAGCACGCCAATGGCGGGGTTTTCATGAGGTTTGCGCTCCGTCTGGTCCAGTGCTTCCAGATAGAAATTCACCTTACCCAGGTACTCTGGCTCAAAGCGCCCCACCTTGAGTTCGATGGCCACCAGGCAGTTGAGGCCGCGATGGAAAAACAGCAGGTCCAGCGCGAAATCCTGGCCACCCACCTGCACCGGATATTCTGAGCCGACGAAGCAGAAGTCTCGGCCCAGTTCGATCAGAAAATCCCTCAGACGCTGCAGCAACCCGCGATGCAGATCCGCTTCGGCATGGCCCGGAGGCAGCTCCAGAAATTCCACCATGTAGGCATCACGAAACACATCCAGCGCGGCTGGCCGGGTCTCCTTGAGCATGGCTGAGGCTTTGGCCGGCTGGGTGACACTGCGTTCAAACAGGGCTGTCTTGAATTGGCGTTCCAGTTCGCGGCTGGACCACTTCTCCTTGATTGCCATGCGCATGTAAAACTCACGCTCTTCCGGGCGTTTACTCTGGCTGAAAATGGTCAGGTGGTGAGTCCATGGCAATTGTGTCAGCACTGCTGACACTTTTTCATCGTCACGGTAAACCTCGTAGAACTGGCGCATGCGGAACAGATTTCGACGCGTAAACCCGCGTAGCCCCGGTTGGGTGGTGGCCAGATGATCGGCAAGCTGGCTGACCACCGCGTCACCCCACTCGGCGCTTTCAATCTTGCGGCTGATGTGCGCGCCGACTTGCCAGTAAAGCTCGATCAGGCGAGTGTTGACCGCTTGTGCAGCCTGCTGCCGAGCGCTTTGAATCATCGCGAGCACTTCATCAAAGCGATCGGCGGCCGGTGTCTGCGGTGCGTTTGGAGTACTCATGCGGCAACTACTCCGTTACGCGGCCGACGGACAGGCAGTTGCAAGGTCTGAGTAAGGTGGATGATTCCCGGATTCATGGCAGGTGCGTCCTTGGACAGTCTTTAAGGCCGGCTACTTTACGTCCGGATCACACCTGCTCGATTCAGATTTTCCGATGGGTTTGTCACATCAGGTTTCCGTTGCCGAAGACCTTGATTCGCCCCTTATTTTTCCAGGTCAGATGCGGCATGCCGCTCGGGAACCTGATCAGCTTCTTCGCCCCAGGTGCGGTTGACCTTCTGGCCTTTTACCACTGCCGGGCGCGCTGCAATTTCCTCAGTCCAGCGGATGAGGTTCGGGTATTCATGCACCGACAGGAACTCGGCAGCCGAATAAACCTTGTTGCGCACCAGCGCGCCATACCACGGCCACACGGCGATATCGGCAATCGTATACGTGTCGCCCGCCAGGTAGCGGTGTTCCGCCAGGCGACGGTCCAGCACGTCGAGCTGACGTTTGGCCTCCATCGCAAACCGGTTGATGGGGTACTCGAGCTTCTCGGGCGCATACGCATAGAAATGCCCGAACCCGCCGCCCAGATAAGGCGCAGCGCCCATCTGCCAGAACAGCCAGTTCAGGGTCTCGGTACGTCCTGCCGGATCGGCAGGCAGGAACGCGGAAAACTTCTCCGCCAGATACAGCAGAATCGATCCGGATTCGAACACCCGCACAGGCGTCTCATGGCTTCGGTCCAGCAGCGCAGGGATTTTCGAGTTGGGATTGATCTCGACAAAGCCGCTGGAAAACTGCTCACCCTCGGAGATGCGAATCAGCCACGCGTCGTATTCCGCTCCACTGTGTCCCAGCGCCAGCAACTCCTCCAGCATGATCGTGACCTTCATCCCATTGGGCGTCGCCAGCGAATACAGCTGCAGCGGATGCTTGCCGACGGGCAATTCCTTTTCATGTGTAGGACCGGCGACAGGGCGGTTAATGCTGGCAAATGTACCGCCTGAGGACGTGTCCTGTTGCCAGACCTTTGGCGGAGTGTAAGGAGTATCAGTCATCGGTAGCCTCGCTTGTTCAAAGGGGGATCGTTGTCGGATGTTTTTTCCTGATTCAGGAGTTTGTGGAATATTCCCACAACAAGCAAGGCACGGTCCTATAGCTGCCTTTCACCCAAAAGGAGGAGCATGTGCTTGCAGCAGAAAGTTGCGAGATTCTCTTCCCACCGGCTGGACTAAAACATGTCGTTATTATGCAGTACTGGCATCATCAAGTGGCGCGATCTAGTGATTAATCTTGTCTCCAAAGAAATCAAGATTCGTTACATGGGCGCAACATTGGGTTTTGTGTGGTCGTTGGGTAATCCGCTGGTCGTTACGCTCACTTATTACACCGTCTTCACTTATATCCTGCCAAGCAGCCAGGATCGCTTTGCACTTCATCTGGTAACAGGCATCGTGCACTGGATGCTTCTGACACAAATAGTGTCGCAGAGCGGCGAGTGGCTCATCAATAACGGCAATCTCATTCGCAAGTTACGTTTTCCCCGCCTGTTGTTACCGGTCTCGGGGGCGCTGGCGATTGTCGTATTCTGGATCGGTTGCATGCTCGTCTATGCCTCGTTGTTTACGGTGTTGGGTGGTGAGTTCACACGCGCCTTGCTGTTCTACCCGATTGTGCTGCTTGCGTTCATGTCACTGATCATGGGCGTCGGCCTGGCGCTCAGTGTCATCCAGATCACCGTGCGGGATGCCAGGCACTTCATCGATGTGTTCCTGCCCTTGCTGTTCTGGTTGACGCCAATCGTATGGGTCACCTCGTCGTTGCCTGAAGGCATCGCCAGCATCGTTGCCTATAACCCGGTTGCCCTGTACTTCAACAGTTTCAGCAGCATTCTGCATGCCGGAGTCGTTCCGGATACTCGAGATCTTGTGCTTTGCGTATTGCTGGGCGCTGCATCGCTGCTTATCGGGCTCTTCATGTTCAGGAAAGTGGACCGCGTGGTGGAGTACTTATGAGCACTGTCGTCATCAAGGCAGAAAACCTCACCAAGCAGTTCGTTCTGCGCCACAACCGGGGTGGTTTGAAGCAAAAGTTCCTGAGCCTGTTTGACGTCAGGCACCGTGAGCGCGTCGAAGATTTTACCGCCGTTCGCGATGTTTCGTTCACCTTGTGCAAGGGGGAGTCGCTGGCATTGGTGGGGCACAACGGCTCAGGTAAAAGCACGCTGCTGCAATTGGTTTCACGCATTCTTGTTCCTACCAGCGGCCGTTTGACGACGGTGGGCCGCGTCGCTCCGCTGATTGAAATAGGTGTGGGTTTTCACCCTGAACTGACGGGTGAAGAAAATATTTACCTGAACGCCAGCCTGTTCGGATTGAGCAACAAGGAAATACGTTCACGCTTCAATGAGATCGTTGATTTTTCCGGTCTTGGAGACTTTATTGATACGCCGGTAAAAAACTATTCATCCGGCATGTATATGCGTCTGGGGTTTTCTGTCGCTGTCCATGTAGAGCCACAGACGTTATTGGCTGATGAAGTACTTGCTGTGGGTGACGAAGCCTTCAAGCGCAAATGTCACGAGCGCATCCGCGGTATGCAGGAAGACGGAATGGCCTTGATTCTTGTCACTCACGCAGTAGAAGAAGGCAAAGAGTTTTGCCAGCGATACCTGACCCTCGAACGTGGCCAGATGATTGAGCACGGTCATTATTAACACCGCCGCTCTTATACCCTGAAGCTTTATCAACACACCTGTAACGCTATTTCATGAAGGTATTTCCATGCTGCAAATTATTGTTCCCATGGCAGGGGCCGGCAGTCGCTTTGCGGTAGCGGGATATACCGACCCCAAGCCTCTGATCCCTGTACACGGCGTACCGATGATCAAAGTCGTGATCGACAACCTGACGCCGGATTGCCCGCACACATTCATCTTCATCTGTCAGGCGGAGCACGTTGCGAGATACGGGCTTGAGGAAAAACTCAATGACTGGGCGCCGGGATGCAAAGTCGTCGAGCTGGAAGGGGTCACCGATGGCGCGGCCTGTACGGTGTATGCGGCGAAACACCTGATCGACCCTGCTCACCCGGTGATGATTGCCAACAGCGACCAGTACGTTGACGTGGACATCGATGCCTATCTGCGTGCCATGCAGGAAGCTGATGCCGATGGCCTGATCATGACGATGAAGGCCAATGACCCGAAGTGGTCATTCGTCGGCTTCAATCCGCAAGGCCTGATCGATCGGGTGGTGGAGAAACAGGTCATCTCCGACGAAGCGACCGTCGGTATCTATAACTTCCGCAGCGCCAGTCAGTTGCTATCCGCCATTGAGGCCATGTTCGAGAAAGACTTGCGGGTCAACGGTGAGTTCTACATTGCCCCGGCCTACAACGAGCTCATTGAACACGGCGCCACAGTCGTTCATTACAACGTTGGTTCCGAAGGCTTTGGCATGTATGGCCTGGGTATTCCTGCCGACCTGAATCTGTTCCTGTCATTGCCCGTGAGCAGGCAAGCAACATCGGGCGAGGCCTGCTGACATGCAGATCATCAGTCACCGCGGTTATTGGCTGGAGAAAGACGAGCGCAACCTGGCCGTCGCATTTAATCGTTCCTTCGACCTCGGTTTTGGTACTGAAACCGATGTCCGCGATGTGGCGGGGCAGCTGGTTATTTCTCATGACATGCCAGTAGGCGGCGAACTGACGCTCGATGCCTTGCTCGACATCATGGCCGGTCGCAACCTGCCTTTGGCGATCAACGTCAAGGCCGACGGTATGGCACTGGCTCTCCGGGAAACCTTCGCTCGCCATGGCCATACCAACTGGTTCGCCTTCGACATGGCCGTCCCCGACATGCGCAGCTATCTGCTGGAAAAGGTGCTCACTTACACGCGGCTCAGCGACGTAGAGCCGTCGCCAGCCTGGATCGATCAGGCCGCAGGTATCTGGCTTGACGGTTTCGATAGCGAATGGTTTTCCAATCAGGTCATCGATGACCTTCTGGCCCGCGGCAAGCGCGTGTGTATGGTGTCGCCGGAGCTGCATGGCCGCAATGGTCTTGCGCTTTGGCAGCAGTTGCGCGAGCTCAAGTCACAGAACCGCTTGACGCTGTGTACAGATACCCCCGTGGATGCGGTCAATTTCTTCAAGTGAGGCAGTCATGATCAAGGCAGTAATTTTCGATATGGATGGTGTCCTTATCGAGGCCAAGGAATGGCATTACGATGCACTGAACAAGGCACTCGGCCTGTTTGGTTACAACATCAGTCGCCACGAACACCTGACTGCCTACGACGGCCTGCCCACCTCGCGCAAGCTCGACATGCTGAGTGTCGAGCGCGACCTGCCGGTGGCTTTGCATGCATTCATCAATGAGATGAAGCAGCAGTACACCATGGAAATCGTCTATGCCCAGTGCAAGCCGACTTTCGTGCATCAGTACGCGCTGTCATCCTTGAAAGCGCTGGGCTACAAGCTGGCGGTTGCGTCCAACTCCATTCGTAACACCGTGGAGGTGATGATGGACCGGGCCGATCTCAGCCGTTATCTCGACCTGCAACTCTCCAATGAAGATGTGACGCACGCCAAACCAGCGCCTGATATTTACACCAAGGCCATCCGCCAGTTGGGCCTGCTGCCGGAGGAATGCCTGATCGTCGAGGACAACGAGAACGGCATCAAGGCTGCGAGGGCCTCGGGCGCGCATGTTCTGGTCGTGGCGGAAACCTGTGACGTGAATCTCAACAACATCATGGGCAGGCTGGACTCCATCAACCTCGACAAGGTGGTCAGCCTGTGAGCGCACTCAACATAGTTATTCTGTCCGGCAAAAAGGGATACGCCCGGCGCAGCGACGGTGAATACCCGGAATACCTTTGCGAGCACAACGGCAAACCGCTGATTCAAACCCTGATCGACAACTGCGCAGCGCTGGAGCCGGGCAGAATGATCTGCACGTTTGCAAACGATGATGTCGTCAGGCTGCACCTCCGTAACATGGTGCAGCAGATGCATCCGAGTGCCGCAGTTCTTCCCATTCACAACCTCACTCAGGGTGCTGCCTGTACGGCTCTTCTGGCAAGCGAGCAAATCGACAGTGACGATGAATTACTGATTCTCAGTGTCAGCGATTTTCTGGATACAGACCTGCACGCGGTGGTCCATTCGTTCCGCGAAAAAAATGAGGATGCCGGAGTGGTGATCTTCAACTCGCTACACCCGCGTTACTCGTTTGCACGCTTGAACAGCGAAGGTCGGGTCATTGAAGCTGCAGAGAAAAACCCGATCAGCCCGCACGCCATTGCGGGCATGTACTGGTTCAAATCAGGTGCGTTGTTTGTCTCGGCGGCAAAAGAAATGATCCGCAAGGACGCCCGCGTCAATGGCAACTTCTACCTCGCGCCCGCCCTTAACGAACTGGTGTTGATGCAAAAGAACATCGGCTCTTTCCGCATTGAACCGAGTTAGTATCGACCGCTGAAAACCCAAAGCCAGTTGCATGCGTTTGAAGCAGGAGACCTGCGATGAAAACTGCAAAACTGGCGGACATGGTCAAAGGCTGGTTCGTGGGCGGTTTCGAGCCAGCCGTGTTCAGCACCGATTCCTGTGAGGTCGGCGTCAAAAGTTACAAGGCGGGGGACAAGGAAGACGCTCATTATCACAAGGTTGCCACCGAGATAACCGTGCTGATTTCCGGCACCGTGAGCATGCGCGATCAGGTCTGGCAGGCGGGCGACATCATTGTTCTGGAGCCTGGTGATATCACGGCTTTCGAAGCGCTTACCGATGCGACGACGGTTGTCGTGAAAGTGCCGGGTGTGCTTGCTGACAAATACGTCGTCTGACTCATGAAAACGACCCTTCTTCAACATCACCCACAGCTTGGCTATGTATCGACGAGCAGCCTGCGCGATCTTCCTGCCGAGCTGCCTCTGGCCCATGAATGTTCAAGCCTGATCTCGTTTCGCAAACACGCGGTTCGCAAGCCCGACAAGGTGATTAAAAAACTGCATGCGGCACAACGACCCATTTGCATGTACGGGGAGGGTGCCTATTGCTTTTATGGCGTCCAGAGTGATTCGCCGCTGGCGCCGCTACTGTTGTGGGACGCCGCGCATTTTCTGAACGTTGGCGAGAAGATCACGGTTATCGAAGACACACCTGTCGGGTGTTATCTGGATCGCGACTACTTCACCAAATCGCTTATAGCGGTCGAGCGTTCGGCTACTTCTATTACGTATGAAAAGCGATCGAAGCTGGCCGCCGAAGCGGATGACGACCTGGATAGCTGGAGCTTCTGTCTCCCTGTAAGGCCGGGCGACGCCACGGTTCTGAATGCCGTGGTGAAACGCATTCTGGAAATCGACGTCGCTCGCAAAGAAATACTTTTGTGCGGCACCCCCGGTAGCAACTTCGCCTATTTCAACCAGGTGCATATTGTTGGTGAAGACATCACCGCGCCGCCTGTACAGATCTGCAAGAAGAATCGCCTCGCGCAGGAGGCCCGTTACAGTAACCTGGTGATCCTGCATGACCGGGTCTTTCTGCCCCGGCATTTCGGCGAGATCGTGCGCCGCTTCGGGCCGCGTTATCCGTTGATGACACTGCAAAGTCTTTTTTTTGACAATCGAATCAGTATGCATCCACGCCGCTACTCGGATTACGGCATGGCGATGGGCGAAATTGCAGAAGGTTTGCAAGGGCTGAACCGCAATTGTAGCGATGCAGCCATTATTGCCCCATCAATATTTTCCGAGATCGAGCGGACCGGGTTCTGTTGTGCCAGCCCGATGCGTCATAACAATGATTCTAGGGAAGGTCTGAAAAAGCCTTTTCTTCAAAAGTCGAAGCCAGTAAATACAGGCGCTCCAGCCCGGTTCCTCTCCAAAAAAATGGGCTTTTTCAGAGGATACCTAGCTACCCGACCGGGAGTCTCTATATTTGCCGCAAGGACGTGTGGAACGCCTACCCGCTGGATGAATCCCTTTATTGGGTAGAGTTTGAAGACATCGAACATGGAATACGCCTCTCCAAAGCTGGCGTGCCGGGCAGAGTCAATCCATTCGGTATCACTCAATCAGTTACCTCACGCGCACTCTTGGGTGCAGAAACCGTTGTTCAGTCCGTGAGTGGCAAGCTGGAGCGCGTCGGCCCGCGTTATTTTTCGCTCCTTCGAAAAAAACCTCTCATCAACCTCTACGCCGAGACGGCTCTATCCAAACTGCATCAGTTTGGAAGAAAGTACCTTGCCAGCCCTACGACGGTGACAATTCCCACAGGCCTTGGCCGAGTCAGTGTGCGGAGCTGGATTGAACTGATTGATCATGTTGTCCAGCAGGCTACTTTCAGAAATGATATCGAGGCGGTAAAAGAGTTTATTGCCGACTTCGAAAAGCTGGTGCTGTTTGACCAGTTACCCAACACTCGGCAAGAGTTTCTAATCAATCGATTCCTTGCCAACCCCATCCACACCAAACAAACGCTGATCATTCAAAGTAGCGAAATACGCAACATGCTGCGGCAACGCAGCTCACGTACCTGGTTTGTCGGCAGCCATGATGAGTATTTTCATCATCACCTGTTGTCGCTTCCGGGGATTGTGATTTCAGCGGTTCGCGCTTACCGGAACAACGGAAAGATTTTCTATTTCGAGAGCCTGTGGGACGCAGTAAAAGCCATCTACAACTCCACGCCGTTCAAGTATTACGCCAGGAGCTCAAAGTGAAGATATTCGTCGTTTCGCATTTGAGCTCTGGCCCTTCAGGTGAGGCGCTTGCAGGGCAGCTTTCCCGCATCCGGCACGAGCAAGGAAAAACCGTCCCGGTCCTGGTCATCGATGAGCGCCACAACCTGCGCGAACCTTCTACCGATGATCGGACTGTAGGCAGCGCCGAGTTTAGTCTGGATGACTTTCTGCACGAGAACGGTATCAGCGGCATCGTCGCCAACCGGATTGCGTTGCTGATGGATAAAGTCGATAGCGACTGGATAATGATTGATTTCGGGCAGCATGACTTGCCCACCTGCATGGACTTCATCCAGAAAGTCGCCCGTTATAACTATCTGGCCCCGACGTTACGGAACCGCAACCTGGTAATCCTCGTGCCTGCGATGTACCTCGGCGTCTGTTCGCGGGCCTTCAATGCGTCGTTCAACAATTTGCCGTCAAGTGCCTCTGAATCGATTCGATCTGCACGAGTCGGCAGGCTATTCAGGATCACCCGCATCGAGAAAGTATTGATTAGCCTGCCACTGCTGTACGGGCTATTGCGGCGTGTGCGGCACCTTTTACGACGGCTGTTCCGACGGGCGTCGATCACCGCCTGACTGCTCTTTACGGCAGCACCGAACAGGCCGCGACGTTCTGTGGCAGTTGTTCTTTCCGATTACAAGGTTGAAAAGCATGCATCATCTTTCGGCTGTTGATTCCAGAAAAATCAGCGTAGTTATTCAAGGCCCGCTCTACCGCAACCTGAGCCCCGAACGGAATATCTTCGCCTGCATCGCATCGATCAGAGCGCACCTGCCGCAGGCGGAAATCATCGTGTCGACCTGGCGCAGTGAAGACATTTCGGCCATCGAGGTCGATCAGATTGTCGTGTCAGATGACCCTGGTTCTTTCATCGATGATGCCGACAACCAGATCAACACCAACCGCATGCTGCGATCAACGTTGTGCGGGATTCAGGCTGCGACAAGGCCCTACGTCATGAAGATGCGCGCCGATCACAACCTGACCAGCGCAGCCCTCGCCGTTGCGGGGCAGTACGACGAGACCGAGTCAGCCGAGCTGCGCCTTTTCGATACGCCCATCACTGCTACAACGCTCTACATCCGTGACCCGGCGCGCTTCCCTCTACTGTTCCACATCTCCGATCTGGTTCAGTTCGGCAGCCGCGACGCCATGCTTTTCATGTGGGAACAGCCGCTGTTCGAAAGGGCAGACCTCTTCAACCCGAAACCTTCACGCAACCCCTTCGGAAACTTCGTCGGCTACACGTCTGCACGTATGGTCAGCGAACAGGCGATCATGCTCGGCGCCATGCGCAGGCGTGGCATAGACGCCAAACTGACGAGACCGTGCCAGGTGGGGCTAAGCAATCTGAAATTGTGGGACGAAGTTCTGAGGTGCAACTTCAGGGTACTGGACCATGGCGTCGCCGGTGTCGATTTCCCCGAACGTTTCGTGGCAAATAATTACGTGCTGAAAACGCTCTACAGCGCCGCAGATATAGAGCAACTGCGGCATCTCGGAACCGAAGCCTACACGGTCAGGATCATGCGCATCTGGCTCAATCAGTACGTGCTGAACTGCCTGCGACCTGGCTGGTGGGTATCCTCCATCACCATCGCGCTATTCACGATCTCGCCAACACTGGCCAAGGCCGTGCGCTCGTACTGGCGCAAGTCGAGGAAGCTGGTGCATGCGGAGGCGTATCGGGTTTAGAAACCATGATATTTGCGCAGGTGTGTGTGCCACAAAGTAATCATGTGCAGAGAATCGTACGCGGGGTCATCGTACATTTGCCTTGATGGGGCAGCTCGGGTTCATGGCGTACAGCTCACGGAGCAACATATACCGATCGGTCCCGAGCCCCGGCAGACCCCATGGACCCAATCACATCGAGCCTTTTCTCGTCGTCCTTGGTTTTCAAAACCAGGGACTACAGTCGCCCGAGTTTGGTGGCCAACTTCTTTCGTTATTTCGGCGACTTCGCGTGCTTCCAGGAAAAGATCAAGCAGCATCGGGTAGTGAACGTCAGGTCAGGCGATGCTGCGCATCGCGTCGGTCAGATCTCTCTGGCATTTGATCAACGCCGCCTTGATGGTGTCGATGGCTTTTTCTATTCGCCAAACGGGTCCGACTACGTCAATCGCGTACTGACCTTGTGGCGTCTGCAGGCCGACTGCGATTGCGCCAACACCTGGTGTGTGCTCATCGAAGTCCGTTGCAAATCCGCTCTGCCGAATCTCTTCGAGCTGCCCAAATAACTGTTCGAGGGTTGGTGTCTGGGCAGTCAGCTGCTTGACCTTGGAGCCCAGAATATTTCTCACTGCCTTATCACTCATGGCAGACAACAGGATTTTGCCACCCGCTGTTGCGTAGATACTCAGGAAGTTACCCGCTACTGGCGCGACACGTAGCGCACTGGGTGAGACCACCGTGTGCAGAATCAACAATTCGGCTCCGCTGGCACCTATCAGAACCGCTGTTTCGCCTGTTGCCCGCGACAACTCTTCAAGGTACGGCCGCGCCTTCTGTGTGATGTCGACATGGCTGTGCGAGGCCAGACGCATCAATGCCGGACCCAGACAAACCCCACCTGGACCATTTACTTCCAGAAGTTCCTCTTGAGCCAACGCATCCACCATCCGCTGAACGGTGGAGCGTGGCAGTCCACTTTTTTTAGCGATGGCTCCGAGGCTTAAACCCTTGGGTTCGTCTTCCAGAGTCCGCAGGATTGCTGCCGCCCGCGCGATGACGCCGACACTGCCCCGATCAGATTCCGTAACCGTCATGGTCTTGCTCCAAGTATCATTGGTTGGTATAGTGTATCGAATAAATGATTTGTCATCGTCTCCCCGCAACAGGAATTTTCTTTTGTCAGCACCTATTAAGCCCCCTGTTCCGGCACCATTCGGTTGGCGACTGGCTATCGGCTTGGTGGGCGTATTGCTCGCTGCTCTCACCGCCGGTATCAACGACCGGGTCACCGAAACGGTTCTGGCAGATATTCTAGGTGTTTTTGGTTTGAGTCACGACCACGGTACCTGGATTGGCACCGCCTATGCTGCGGCGGAAGTGAGCGCCATGCTGCTATCGCCATGGCTGGCCATGACGTTCTCAATTCGCCGCTATGCCATTGTGATGACGTGCTCTTTTACCCTGTTCGGCATCCTCACACCTTTCGCACCCAACTATGAAAGCCTGGTCATGCTGCGCGTGTTGCAGGGGCTGGCAGGGGGCGCGTTGCCACCGCTGTTGATGACCGCCGCCCTGCGCTTCTTGCCATGGCACATCAAATTGTATGGACTTTCTGCATATGCCCTGACGGCAACGTTCGGCCCTAACCTTGCTACACCGCTAGCCGCGCTGTGGACGGATGGCGGCGATTGGAGAATGGTGTTCTGGCAGGTCGTGCCTACAAGTTTGATAGGTGCTGGCTTAATTGCCTATGGCCTGCCTCAGGATCCGATTCGGCTGGAACGCTTCAAGCAGGCCGACTGGCGTGGCGCATTGCTAGGCGTGTCTGGCATTTCCATGCTGATAGTGGCCCTTACTCAGGGAGAGCGACTCGATTGGCTGAACTCGCCGCTGATTGCATTCATGCTCCTGGGCGCTGCAACGACATTGCCTCTGTTTCTGCTTAACGAATGGTTCCACCCCCTGCCGTTGTTTAAGTTACAGCTGCTGGAGCGTCGCAATTTCGCCTTCGGTATCGTGACTCTTTGCCTGTTCCTGATGCTGACGATGGCTGGCGGTTCCATTCCTTCGGCGTACCTGACAGAGATTCAGGGATATCGTTATCTGCAGACTATGCCAACGGCCCTGATGATTGCTCTCCCGCAATTGCTACTGACGCCCTTGGTGGCCTTCGTGGTCAATCGCAATTGGGTGGACTCCCGGTATGTCATCGGTGCGGGACTCGTCTTGATGGCTATCGCCTGCATCGGTGGTTCACTTTTGACCAGTGAGTGGGTTCGCGAAGACTTTTATGCGCTGCAGATCATCCATGCATTTGCACAGCCCATGATCGTGGTGCCGTTGTTGATGAACGCCACAGGCGTGATCCAGCCCATGGAAGGCCCATTTGCGTCCTCCATGGTCAACACCCTGCGAGGCCTGTTTTCAGTCGTCGGTGCTTCTGCACTGGAAAACCTGATCACTCATCGGGAGCACCTGCACTCCAACACGCTGCTGGATGGTCTGTACGCGAGCCATAAGCTATTTGATCCGCTCCAGACTTCAAATCTCGCAGCCATCGCTGAGCGTGTTCAGCGGCAAGCATACGTGCTGAGCTTCAGCGACGCCTATCTCGCGTTGCTGGTGGTTGTCGCCGTCTTGCTTATCGTCTTGCTGACCCTGCCCCGACGCGCCTATCCACCGCAACCTCCGGTATCGCAATGAAACAACACAGAACCGCCATCAGCCTGGTCTGCTCCGCTGTCGTCCTATGCGCCGTGTATAGCGCTTATCACGTTCTTTCCACCGATGCTGTACAGAGCACCGACGATGCCTACGTCAGAGCAGACTCGGTGCTGATTTCTGCACGTCTTCCGGGACAGGTTACGAAGGTACTGGTGGATGACAACCAGGCGGTCAAAGCCGGCCAGATACTTGCCGAACTCGATGATCGTGATTTTCTGGTCGCTCGAGCATCGGCGGCAGCGACCGTATCGGCTGCCAAGGCACAATTATTAAACCTGCAGGCGAGTATCGAGCGTCAGGCAGCAGTTATTGATCAAGCTGCGGCCACTACCCGTGCAACCGCAGCATCGCTGAAATTCGCTCAGGTCAACCAGCAGCGCTATCTGAACCTTTCGAATGCTGGGGCGGGAACGCAGCAAGAACGTCAGAGAGCTGAATCGGAACTGCAAAGCTGGCAAGCGTCGCGCGACCGCGATGAGGCGTCCCGGGTTGCCGCAACCAAAACCCTCGATGTGCTAAAGGCCCAGCTCGAAGCCGCGAAGGCCGAACTTGCCAAGGATCAGGCCGCGTTGAGTCAGGCTGAGCTGAACGTTTCCTACACCAGAATTACCGCTCCACAGGACGGCATGGTAGGCCTGCGCTCGGTTCGCGTCGGCGCCTATGTTTCACAAGGGCAGCCCCTGATGGCTGTTGTGCCGCTACACGAAGCCTTTGTAGTGGCCAATTTTCGAGAAACTCAGCTGGCACGTATGGTCATGAATCAGGCAGTCGAATTGCACGTCGACAGTATTCCGGATCACAGCTTTCGAGGGCATATCGAAAGTGTCGCGCCGGCGACCGGCGTGTCCTTTTCGGAGATCGCACCGGATAACGCGACTGGCAACTTCACGAAAGTCGTTCAGCGAATTCCAGTGAAAATTATGTTTGAGCCGAATCAGGCTGATCTTGATCGGTTGCGTATCGGTATGTCGGTCGTCGCCAGTGTCGACACTACCAAGGGGCAGAGATGAAGCGCACTTTGCTGTTCATGGCGTTGGCGTGTCTGGGGGCATGCTCGGTCGGCCCGGACTTTCATGCCCCGCGTTCTGAGCTTCCAGAGACCTGGCAAGCTAACATCCAGCCGGGCTCAACCCTCACCGGGAAAGCTGATAGCCAGTGGTGGCAGCAACTAGGGGATTCTCAGCTCACCACTTTGGTCGAACGTGCGGCGAAAGCCAACTTTGACGTGCGTATGGCCAGCAATCGCCTGGAACAGAGCAGGCTGATGCGCCAGGTAACCGGCAGTGAGCAGCTCCCGGGCGTCAGTGCCAACGGCGCGTACGAGCGGGCGCGGAACAGCTCTGTGGGTAATCTTGACGAGTCTGGCCTGGAAGGCCAGGCGTCTTTCGAACTTTGGAGCGGCGCTATCGACGCCAGCTGGGAGCTCGACCTCTGGGGGCATGTGCGCCGCAATATCGAGGCGGCTGATGCCGACGTCGCGTTGACTCAAGCGCAGCGTGACGGCGTCCTGCTGAGCATTGTTGCTGAAACCGCCAGCAACTATATACGCCTCAGGGGTGTTCAAGCCCGTCTTGGGGTCGCCCGGCAAAACCTGGAGATCGCCCGGCAAAGTTACCAACTGACCAAGACTCGCTTTGACAATGGTGTAACTACCAATCTGGACACTGCCAACTCGGCGGCCCAAGTGGCGACCATTGAAGCCCAGCTTCCTGTGCTTGGCGCTCAGCAAGACCGCTTGATCAACGTCTTGAGCTTGTTAATGGGCGAGGCGCCGCGGGCGCTGCGTGCCGACTTGATTGAGCCGAAGGCCATCCCGAATCCGGCACCGGATGTGCCGGTCGGCCTGCCATCCGAGCTTGCTCAGCGTCGCCCCGACATTCAACAAAGCGAGGCGGCTTTGCACCGCGCAACGGCAGCTATTGGCGTGGCACAGGCCGACTTCTACCCCCGCATCAGCTTAGGCGCCAGTATCGGTTCCCAGGCCTTGAACGGTTCCAGCTTCGGGGACTGGGGATCTCGGATGTGGTCCTACGGACCAAGTTTGTACCTTCCCGTTTTTCAGGGTGGCCGCCTTACCGGCACTTTGGAGTTGCGAAAGCGTCAGGAGCAGGAAGCCGCAATCGACTATCAGCGCGTGGTGCTTAACGCATGGCATGAAGTCGACAATGCCATGACTGATTACTCGGCCGAACAGCAACATCACATAGCCTTGGCCGAAGCTGTGCGTCAGAACATGATAGCGCTGAGTACGGCGCGCGACCGCTACAGCCAAGGCGCAGCAGATTTCATTAACGTGCTGGGTGTACAGCGCGCGCTATTGGCCACTCAAAGCGAGCTGGTCGACAGCGCTACGCAGGCGGCACTTGACCGGGTGCAGCTGTATCGAGTTCTCGGTGGCAGTTGGCCCAAGGAGTGACAGCCCAGTGCTCCATCTCTACTCGCCCTATGTGTCTATCTCAACGGTGCCCAGAAGCAAGGCAAACCGCGTGCTATAGACTTGACGCTATTGAGACCTGCAAGACATTTAGTGCGGTGAATGTCGGTTGTGGTAGCACATGCCGGTCAGTAGCTGAGTATCGAGACATTAAAAAGCCGGCTTGTGGCCGGCTTCTCGTAGGCGGTTCCGGTCTATTTTTGATAAACCGCAATCGCCTTCAACAGGTGCGCTCCTGAAGAAGCGCGAATAAATAACAGAGCAAACGGATCATCCGCCCCATTCCAGCCCCCACCGCTCAACAGCGCGCTGGGTGCTTTGGATGGGGCACAGGATACTAAACCTCGCCGTCAATGCCCAGCCCGAAGACCTCTCAAATCCTAAACCGGGTCACAACAGCAACATCGCATTGCGCCGGCTGTTCAGTGTCGACCACCAGAATATCCAGCCCAGAATCCGGATTTTCTCCTGATCGATATCTTCGGCGCTGAACACTTCGTCCGGGTACTCGGCGTCGTTGTGGCTGCGCAGGCGCAGGCCGCCGTTGGGGAGGCGGTAGAGGTAGCGGACGCGCAGGATGCCGCCGTGTTCCAGGGCGTAGATTTCGCCGTCGATGACCTGGGTCAGTTCACGGTCGACGCCGAGGATCGAGCCGTCCTGGATCTTGTCGGCCATGCTATTGCCGACCATGGCCACGCAGATGCAGTTTTTCGGGTCGATGCCCATGGTTTGCAAGACTTGCAGGGGCAGGCGGATTCGTTGTCCGGGCGCTTCGGCCAGGACGGTTTTGCCGACGCCATTAGTGGATTCGACTTCGGTGAAGATCTGAATTTCCACGTCTCCGCGCAGGACGTTTCTGGTTTGCTGGATGATCATTCGGGTATCGCCGCCGGTGTTTTCGTTGGCGGGTTCGTTGGGGTGTTTGGGGCCTTCGCCGGTGCGCAGCCAGCGGGCGTTCACGGTTAATAGTTCAGCCACCTCGTCGATGCGCGCCATGGGCACGCCGCGTTTGAACCAGTTGTTGACGTGCTGCGGCGTGATTTTGCGGTTGGCGGCAAAATCAGTCGCGGTGAGGTGGCACTCCCGAAGGAGGATGCGGAGTCGATCGCCTGATGTATTCATAGGGCGAATTCTACGGGCGTGGTCCGGGCGTTTAAATGAACAGGGTGTTGACGTCGACGTTATCCCAAGGGGTGGGCGGCTATCCGGACTACGGACGGAATGAATTTCGCGTAGGCATATTCCGTAATAGCGATTTTCTGGTTAAACACAGCACTGGGCGTTTAGCTCGGCTATACGGGCATTAACGGACTGTTTACCAAGTGGTTAAAGGTCGAGCGCATTTTTAAACGGGCGATTGGTAAAAAAATGTTTCGAAGGGGTTTCAGAAGCGGCTTTGCGCGGGGAGCAAGGAGGGGAGCATGTTTCAGGGCGCTTGCGCGCAAGCACCCTGAACACCGGGTTGGTGATCAGCCTTTGAAAGCTTCAACCGATTTCATGATTTCGGCACGGGCGGCGTCAGCGTTGCCCCAACCTTCGATCTTCACCCATTTGCCTTTTTCGAGATCCTTGTAGTTCTCGAAGAAGTGCTTGATCTGCTCAAGCAGCAGAGGTGGCAGGTCGGTGTACTCTTTCACGTCGACGTACAGCTGGGACAGCTTGTCGTGGGGCACTGCGATGACTTTGGCATCGCCGCCGCCGTCGTCCGTCATGTGCAGGATGCCGACCGGGCGCGCGCGGATGACCGAACCCGGGGTAACCGGGTAAGGGGTCACTACCAGCACGTCCAGCGGGTCGCCGTCGTCCGCCAGGGTGTTGGGGATGAAACCGTAGTTGGCCGGGTAGAACATCGGGGTGGCCATGAAACGGTCAACGAACAGGCAATCGGTGTCTTTATCGATTTCGTACTTGATCGGCGCGTGGTTGGCCGGGATTTCGATGGCGACGTAGATGTCGTTCGGCAGGTCTTTACCTGCTGGAATCTTGCTGTAGCTCATGGGTCATTGTCCCCTGGTTAACCAGACAGATTGTGGCGCAAACCGCCATAAAGTGGTCCGGATTATAGGCATATTCTGTTTTGGTTGCTACGCATGGCCTCGGCAGCGTTCAGGTGTCCTGATAAGCCGGGTTTTGTTGGCGTAACTGATTCAGCCGCGCCAGGGTGTCCTGCCGGTAGAACGCTTTGAGCTGTTCGTAGACTGCCGGGTAGCTGTCGTGCAGCAGGTCAGGGGCGCTGAAAAAGTACTCGCTGTTCACCGCGAAGAACTCGGCCGGGTCTTGTGCGGCGTAGGGATCTATGGCGGTTTCTGCGTCCGGGTCCTGATCCGGTTGCCGGTTGAGATCATCGAACGCGCTCTGCATGACCGCGGCCCATTCGGTCACCCGCATGTCGCTGTGCAGCGGCGGCAGGCCGTTGGCGTCGCCGTTGAGCATGTCGAGTTTGTGCGCCAGTTCGTGGATCACCAGGTTGTAGCCGTCCCAGTCGCCGCTGCTCAGCACGCCCGGCCAAGCCAGAATCACCGGGCCTTGCAGCCACGCTTCGCCACTGTGTTCGCCGTCCCACTCGTGCTCGACGCCGCTGGCATCGCGATGGCGCTGCGGGCTGAAGAAGTCGTCGGGGTACAGCACGATTTCATGAAAACCCTGATACCAGTTCAGTTCGCCGAGGCTCAGCAGCGGCAGTTGTGCCTGAGCGGCGAGAAACAGCCGTTGCTCGTCATCCAGCTCGACGCCCGGTAGCGCACTGAGGTATTTGTCGTTCAGAAACAGCACGCAGGCGTCACGCAATTGCGCGTCCTGCTCGGTGCTCAGGCCGTCAAGGATGGGCAGACGCTCGCGCACCGTCTGCCACAGCTCGGCAGCAACCGGGTGTCGGGCGAGGGTTCGCCGCCTGCGCCAGTTGCTGAGTGACCACATGGCTTAGCGAGCGTCGACCGGCGGCGCGCTGCGGCTGCGCACCACGCCAATGATCATCGGCACCAGCGAGAGCAGGATGATGGCGAGCACCAACAGCGTCAGGTTTTGCTTGATGAACGGCACGTTGCCGAAGAAGAACCCCAGCGTCACCAGGCTGCCGACCCACAGCACCGAGCCCAGCACACTGAAGCCGACGAAGCGCGGATAGGACATTCTGCCAACGCCGGCCACGAACGGCGCGAAGGTGCGGATGATTGGCAGAAAGCGCGCCAGCGTCACGGTTTTGCCGCCATGGCGAGCGTAAAAATCCTGCGTACGCAACAGGTAGTCGCGGCGGAAGATGCGCGATTTGGGATTACTGAACAGCCTTTCGCCAACCGTGCGGCCGATGACGTAATTGGTGCTGTCACCTATGATCGCCGCGAGCATCAGCAGCCCGGCCAGTAGAACCGGGTCCATGCCACCTCCGGCAGCCACAGCGCCAGCGAT
This sequence comes from Pseudomonas cannabina, assembly GCF_900100365.1. Lineage (NCBI taxonomy): Bacteria > Pseudomonadati > Pseudomonadota > Gammaproteobacteria > Pseudomonadales > Pseudomonadaceae > Pseudomonas > Pseudomonas cannabina. The sequence continues at coordinate 5,395,782 of NZ_FNKU01000001.1, forward strand.
GAACAGCAGCGAATCGCCCGGCAGGAACGGCATCACCACCAGCCCGGTCTCGCAGAAAATCACCAGAAACAGGATCGCGTAGACCCAAGGGCCGTAGTTGGTTACCAGCAGGTCGAGGTAGACGTCGAGATGCAGGATAAGGTCGAGCGGGTTGAATTCCATTAAAACACCTGAGGCGAGCACCCTGTCCGGGGTCGCATGCGGAAGAAGCGACTGCGCGGCATTATAGAAGCAGAATGCCTGAAAGAGGTTCCGTAATAATTCGTGAGGGTGTGTGCGGCACGGCCAGATGTGTCTGCCAGTGCCGCGCGTGCCGAGCCGCATAGTCAGTCTGAACTGATCGGCAACACGTAGTTCTTGAACTGAGTGTCTTCCTTGAAACTGATGGACTCATAGACCTTGTGCGCCACCTCGTTGTTGCTGCTGGTGGACACCCGCAGTCGGACGGCATGGGTCTCCCTGGCCATCTTTTTCGCCTGTTTCATCAGGTGATCGGCGACCAGTTGGCGGCGGGCATCTTCGGCTACGTAAATATCGTTGAGAATCCACACCCGTTTCAGCGACAGCGACGAGTAGCTCGGATACAACTGGCAGAAACCCAGCAGCCTGCCTTCGTCATCATTGGCCAGCGCCAGATAGATGACCGACTCATCGCGACGCAGGCGCTTTTCGAGGAACTCTCGTGAAGAGTCCGGGAACGGCGATTCGCCATAGAACTCCCGGTATTTGATGAACAGCGGGCAGAGCAGGTCCAGGTGTTCAAGAGTCGCTTGGATGATCCGCATGGTGTGGCCTCGATTTCCTTATGGGGCTGATGTAGCGCGCCGGATTGTGACGATCCTGCCCGGCGGTGTTAGAAAGTACAATCTACTGCGGGTCTACCGGGCCGTCGAGCAGGAAGTTGCCGATGTGCTTGTCTGAATGATCAGCAGCACTGTCGGATTCTATGCTGTTCAGCTCGGCCTCGTCCTTCAGGCTGACCCCGGAAATCTGCCGGCGACAGGCTTCGCGCATCAGGTAAAGCAGGCGGTGCGCGGCCATAGCGTAGCTCAAGCCTTCAAGGCGCACGTTTGAAATACAATTACGGTGCGCGTCGTTCAGGCCGACTTTAGGGCCATAGGTGAAGTACAGGCCGAGGCTGTCCGGGGAGCTGAGACCGGGGCGTTCGCCGATCAGAATCACCACCATCTTCGCACCGAGCAGTTCGCCGACTTCATCCGCCACGGCCACGCGGCCCTGTTCGACCATGATCACTGGCGACAGCGTCCAGCCTTCGGCGCGGGCCTGTTCTTCCAGCCGCGTCAGGAATGGCACGGCATGCCGATGGACGGCGAGCGCAGACAGCCCGTCAGCCACGACCACTGCCAGATCGAGCCCGCCCGGATGAGCGGCGGCGTACTCGCGTAATGCCTGCGCCGACTCTTCGTTCAGACGTCTGCCCAGATCCGGGCGCTGCAAATAGCTGTGCCGGTCGGCGGCTGCACTGTGCAGCAGCATGCTTTCGCGGCCTTTTTCCGCCAGTTGCGCGCTGATCGCTGCGTGATCGAACTCAAGGTGTACGGCGTCGCGCGCTTGCGCATGAGCCGCCTGGAAGTCGAGTTGCGCGGCGGTCGGCAGGCTGGTGCCGGTGCGGCCCAATGCGATACGCGCGGACGTCAGGCGGCGCAGTTCCAGCCAAGGATTGGCGGGCTGGGAGTTGTCTTGTACTTCGTTCATCGGCTGATCACTCATGCAAGATGCGCCAGTGCCTGACGGAAGGCGGGCGGCAGGCTGTCACCGAAGCGCACATGGCCGTCGGCCTGAGTGAAGATGCCCATTTTTTCCAGCCAGGCCTCGTATTCCGGTGCCGGGCGCAGGCCCAGGGTTTGCCGGGCGTACAGCGCGTCGTGGAACGAGGTGGTCTGGTAATTGAGCATGATGTCGTCGGAACCGGGGATGCCCATGATGAAGTTGATCCCGGCGACGCCCAACAGCGTCAGCAGGGTGTCCATGTCGTCTTGGTCGGCTTCGGCATGATTGGTGTAGCAGATGTCACAGCCCATCGGCACGCCCAGCAACTTGCCGCAAAAGTGATCCTCCAGACCGGCGCGGATAATCTGCTTGCCGTTGTACAGGTACTCCGGGCCGATGAAGCCGACCACGGTGTTGACCAGAAACGGATTGAAATGCCGGGCGACAGCGTAGGCGCGGGTTTCGCAGGTCTGCTGGTCGACGCCGTGGTGCGCATTGGCCGATAGCGCGCTGCCTTGCCCGGTTTCGAAGTACATGAGGTTTTTCCCCAGGGTGCCCCGGTTCAGGCTCAAGCCTGCTTCGTAACCTTCCTGCAGCAACTTGAGGCTGATGCCGAAGCTGGCGTTGGCGGCCTCTGTGCCGGTAATCGACTGGAACACCAGATCGACCGGCACGCCGCGATTGATGACTTCGATGGAGGTGGTGACATGGGTCAGCACGCAGGATTGGGTCGGGATTTCGTAGCGTTGGACGATGGCGTCGAGCATTTCCAGCAGGGCGACGATGCTTGAAGTGCTGTCGGTGGCCGGGTTGATGCCGATCATGGCATCGCCGTTACCGTACAGCAGGCCATCGAGCACGCTAGCGGCGATGCCGGACGGGTCGTCGGTCGGATGGTTGGGTTGCAGGCGGGTCGACAGGCGACCGCGCAGGCCCATAGTGTTGCGAAAGCGCGTGACGACGCGGATCTTCTGCGCTACGAGGATCAGATCCTGCACGCGCATGATCTTCGACACTGCGGCGGCCATTTCCGGCGTCAGGCCGGGGGCCAGTGCGCGCAGGGCTGTTTCGTCGGCCTGGTCGCTGAGCAGCCAGTCCCGGAAACCGCCGACGGTCAGGTGGCTGACCGGTGCGAAAGCCAGTTTGTCGTGGGTGTCGATGATCAGGCGGGTGACTTCGTCCTGTTCGTAAGGGATCAGTACTTCTTCGAGAAAGTGCTTGAGCGGAATATTCGCCAGCGCCATCTGCGCGGCAACCCGCTCTGCATCGTTTTGCGCCGCGACTTCGGCCAGATAATCGCCGGAGCGTGCAGGGCTGGCCTTGGCCATGACTTCTTTGAGGCTGTCGAAGCGGTATGTCTGCGCACCGACAGAATGGGAAAAGCTCGCCATACAGATTCTCCATGACGTCGCGCTGTTCGCGTCGGACGTAGTCTTTCGGCCAAACCGGTGACGTCTCGGTTCAAACGACTGTGGGAAGCGATGTAAGCAATTAATACTCCATCCCGACCGGGAGTGCGAGTTTGCAGGCGTAAGCAGATGAGTGCTGGGCGGGATGCATCACGCCAGAGCGTTAAGCCGGGGCGTGATGCACAGGGTTGGTGCGTGGTGTGTTTCTAGTGTGGGAGCGAACTTGTTCGCGAAAGGGCCGGTACATTCTCCGAAAAGTATCGTCTGAACTACCGTCTTCGCGGACAAGTCCGCTCCCACAGGGGGGGCGTGTTCCAACTTGAGCAGGGGACCTGAATACCTAGAAAAAACCCAACGGATTCGTGTCGTAGCTCACCAGCAGGTTTTTGGTCTGTTGGTAATGCTCCAGCGCGATTTTGTGGGTTTCGCGGCCGACGCCGGATTTCTTGTAACCACCGAACGCAGCATGCGCCGGGTACAGGTGGTAGCAGTTGGTCCAGACTCGCCCGGCCTTGATCGCCCGGCCCACGCGGTAGGCGCGGTTGATGTCGCGGGTCCACAGGCCTGCGCCCAGGCCGAACTCGGTGTCATTGGCAATCGCCACGGCTTCGGCTTCGTCCTTGAAGGTCGTGACGCTGACCACCGGGCCGAAGATTTCTTCCTGAAACACGCGCATCTTGTTGTTGCCTTTGAGCAGCGTCGGCTGGATGTAGTAGCCCGTCGACAGATCGCCTTCCAGCTTCTCGACCTTGCCGCCGGTCAGCAGTTCGGCGCCTTCGCCCTTGGCGATGTCGAGATACGAGAGAATCTTGTCGAACTGTTGCTCGGACGCCTGAGCGCCGACCATGGTGTCGGTGTCCAGCGGGTCGCCGCGCTTGATCTTCTCGACCTTGCGCAGCACTGCTTCCATGAATTGTGGGTAAATCGATTCCTGCACCAGCGCGCGGGACGGGCAGGTGCAGACTTCGCCCTGATTGAAGAATGCCAGCACCAGGCCTTCGGCAGCTTTGTCGATAAACTCCGGCTCGGCGCTCATGATGTCTTCGAAGAAGATATTCGGCGACTTGCCGCCCAGCTCCACGGTAGACGGAATGATGTTGTCCGCCGCCAGTTTCATGATGTGCGAGCCAACCGGTGTCGAGCCGGTGAACGCGATTTTGGCGATGCGCTTGCTGCTGGCCAGCGCTTCACCGGCTTCGCGGCCGTAACCTTGCACGATGTTCAGCACGCCGGCAGGCAACAGGTCGCCGATCAGTTCGATCAGCACGCTGATCCCCAGCGGCGTCTGCTCGGCAGGTTTGAGCACGATGCAGTTACCGGCAGCCAGCGCCGGGGCGAGCTTCCAGGCGGCCATCAGGATCGGGAAGTTCCACGGGATGATCTGTCCGACCACGCCCAGCGGCTCGTGAATGTGATACGCCACGGTGTTGCCGTCGATCTCGGCAGCGCTGCCTTCCTGGGCGCGCAACACGCCAGCGAAGTAGCGGAAGTGGTCAGCGGCCAGCGGGATGTCGGCGTTCAGGGTTTCGCGAATCGCCTTGCCGTTGTCCCAGGTTTCAGTGACGGCCAGCACTTCCAGATTGGCTTCGATGCGGTCGGCGATTTTCAGCAGGACCAGCGAGCGCGCCTGCACCGAGGTCGAGCCCCAGGCAGCAGCGGCTGCGTGGGCAGCGTCGAGCGCTTTTTCGATGTCTTCGGCGGTAGAACGCGGGAATTCGGCGATGGCCTTGCCGTTGACCGGTGAGGTGTTGGTGAAATACTGGCCTTTGACCGGAGCGACGAACTCGCCGCCAATATAGTTACCGTAGCGTTCCTTGAAGTTGACGATAGCGCCTTCGGTACCGGGATGAGCGTAACGCATGGTATGTCTCCTGGTTCTTGTTGTGAGGGAGTCTGTGTCGATTCTGCAGTCGGGTATTGGCAGGAAGCTTTCAAGAGTAGGCTATTTGCAGGATGCCGTGGCTAGGACTTTAGGCTTATCTGCCGGGCATTGAAATGCTTCGCGCGCGCGACGTGTCGGACAAACTCAGGGTGCCATTTCAGCGTCCCTACGTTAACCTGCGTGGACGTTCTGAGAGGTTGGTCATGCACATTCATATCCTTGGTATCTGCGGCACGTTCATGGGTTCGCTGGCGGTGCTCGCCAAAGAGTTGGGGCATCGGGTCACGGGTTCTGATGCCAATGTCTATCCGCCAATGAGCACCCAGTTGCAGGCGCAGGGCATCGAGCTGACCCAAGGCTACGACCCTGTGCAACTGATCCCTGCGCCGGATCTGGTCGTGGTCGGCAACGCGTTGTCGCGTGGCAACCCGGCGGTTGAATATGTCCTGAACAATGGTTTGCCGTATGTGTCCGGCCCGCAGTGGCTGGCAGACCACGTGCTGCAAGGTCGCTGGGTGTTAGCGGTGGCCGGTACGCACGGCAAGACCACCAGCAGCAGCATGCTGGCCTGGGTACTGGAACACGCTGGCATGAGCCCCGGTTTTCTGATCGGCGGCATCCCGCAGAATTTCGCCGTGTCGGCGCGTCTGGGTGAGACTCCGTTCTTTGTGGTGGAAGCCGACGAATACGACAGCGCCTTCTTCGACAAACGCTCCAAGTTCGTCCACTACCGCCCGCGCACCGCGATTCTCAATAACCTTGAGTTCGATCACGCCGACATCTTCCCCGATCTGCCCGCCATCGAACGCCAGTTTCACCATCTGGTGCGCACCATTCCGAGCGAAGGCCTGGTGATTCATCCGACCACCGAGCCGGCGCTCACGCGCGTGATCAAAATGGGCTGCTGGACGCCTGTGCAAACCACCGGGCAGGGCGGCCAGTGGCAGGCGCGGTTGTTGAGTGAAGACGGTTCGCGCTTTGAAGTGCTGTTCGAGGGCGAGCTTCAAGGCGCGGTCGAGTGGGACATGACCGGTCAGCATAACGTCGCCAACGCACTGGCCACATTGGCGGCGGCGCGCCACGTTGGCGTTGTGCCGTTGCTGGGCGTGCAGGCCTTGAGCGCCTTCAAGAGCGTCAAGCGGCGCATGGAGAAGGTTGCCGAGGTGCGCGGCATCACCCTTTATGACGATTTCGCTCACCACCCGACGGCGATTGCCACCACGTTGGATGGCTTGCGCAAAAAGGTCGGTGATGCGCCGATCATTGCCGTGGTCGAACCGCGCTCCAACTCCATGAAGCTCGGCGCACACCGCGACGGTCTGCGGGAAAGCGTGAAGGATGCCGATCAGGTGGTCTGGTACGCGCCGCCCAACCTGGGCTGGGACCTTGCTGCGACCGTGGCCGGAGGTTCGGTGCCGTTGGCGGTGTGCGACTCGCTCGAGGCCATCATCGCCCATGTTCAACACCTGGCGCAGCCCGGCACGCACATCGTCATCATGAGCAACGGTGGTTTCGGCGGTCTGCATGGCAAGCTGGCGGAGGCACTGAAATGAGCGGTCCAGATCGCGTTACGGTGGCGATGACCGGTGCATCAGGCGCGCAATATGGCCTGCGGCTGCTGGATTGTCTGGTGCGTGAAGAGCGCGAGGTGCATTTTCTGATCTCCAAGGCCGCGCAACTGGTGATGGCTACCGAGACCGATGTGCGGCTGCCGCCCAAGCCAATGATGATGCAGGCCTTTCTGACGGAATACACTGGCGCGTCGGCCGGGCAGATTCGGGTCTACGGCCGCGACGACTGGATGTCGCCGGTGGCCTCGGGCTCGGGCTCGCCGAGTGCGATGGTTGTGGTGCCGTGTTCCACTGGCTCGCTGTCGGCGATTGCCACCGGCGCCTGTAATAACCTGATCGAACGCGCTGCCGACGTGACGTTGAAAGAGCGCCGGCAGTTGATTCTGGTGCCCCGCGAGGCGCCGTTTTCCAGTATTCATCTGGAGAACATGCTCAAGCTGTCGAACATGGGAGCGGTAATTCTGCCGGCGTCGCCGGGCTTTTATCATCAGCCGCAGACCATCGACGACCTCGTGGATTTTGTGGTTGCGCGAATTCTCAATCTGCTGAACATCCCTCAGGACATGCTGCCGCGTTGGGGCGAGCATCACATTGGTGGCGATGAATAAGCTGATGGTGATAGCGCTGGCGCTGGTCATGACCGGCTGCGCGACCGCGCGTACGCTTGACGCGGCTAAGCCCGGCGCGCCCGTGGTGTATGCCGGCACACGGCTGAATATGTACGCCTTGCAGGGCGGTTGCTGTGCCGCAGACCGGTTTGGCGCAGAAGCCCCAAGCTATCCTGGCCTTGACCTGCCGGGCAGCGCGCTGCTCGACACCTTGTTGTTGCCGCTGTCGTTGCTGACCGCGGCTGGGGTGGGGGTTCGGGCTACGGGCGGTCTTTAGGGGTATTGAAGATCGTGCCAATGCTCCGCGTCATAGATAAGTCCCGATGACCGCCGAGAGCGGGGCTTCTGCCCGGAGGGCGTAGGAGCTTTCGGAGTTTACGACGGCTGCGATGGGCTGCGAAGCGGGCCTGAAACTGGTGGATTTGGTGGTGTCTGGTGGACCGAGGCGACCGGCTTTGCTGCCGGTTCCCGGCAGTTCGCGGACAAGCGAAGCGTCGCTCGGCCCGTGTCCTTCGGGCGTTTGCCGCTCGTTTACTTCCCCAACTTGCGCAATTCATCCGATTCGACGATCCGGTCGCCATTCTGCTCTTCCAGCGCCAGGCGCCACAGGGCGCGGGCCAGTTGGCAGGCTTCGATGGCGCCGTATTTGCCGGGGATCAGTTTGGCGATCGGCGCAGCCAGTTGTTCGACCCAACGGGTTTCAGTGCGGCTGCCGACCAGCAGGGAAGGGCGGGCGATGGTCAGTTGTGGCCAGCCTTGCGCACGCAGCGCCAGCTCCATTTCGCCCTTGATGCGATTGTAGAAGGTGCTGGACTTGGGGTCTGCACCGATGGCGCTGATGACCAGCAAATGACGAGCGCCCAGTTCACGGGCACGGCGGGCGAAGGCGAGCACCATGTCCAGATCGACGGCCTTGAAGGCGTCCTGCGAACCGGCCTGCTTGATTGTGGTGCCCAAGCAGCAGAACGCGATGTCCACCCGGCCCTCCAGCGTTGGCAGCAGGGTGAGCAAATCGCCAATCGGATTTTCAAGGTGCGGGTGTTCCGCTAGCGGCCTGCGGGTCGGCGCGAGCACGCGGTTGACGGTCGGCTCATTGAGCAGGCGGTCCAGCAAATGCTCGCCCGTCAGGCCAGTGGCTCCTGCAAGCAGGATGTGTTGCGGCGTTAAATACATAATCCTTCTCCTTGATACTTACTTAGCCTAGCGGCTAGTCGAGGTCTTCGCTTCCGTGCGAGTCAACGCCGTACACAAAGCGCGTTCGGCCTGGCTTTTGCGCAATTGCTGCCAGCGCGCCAAGACTCCTTTCGGGGCCCATATCTGTGGTTCCGAGGCTTCGAAGTTATCCTCGTTCTCGCGTCGGGCCACGTAGTTTTTTGCATCATTGAAGGCTTGTTGCAGGTCATCGGTTTCGACCAGTGCCCTGGCAAACAGCGCATCGCCGAAATAGGTGAAATCGGCTTCTTCCGAGCAGCCGAAGGATACCCTGTCCGCGCGGGAGGCGGTCATGATCAGGGTGCGTTCGTCCTTGAGGTCCGGAGTGAACCCCCCGGAATAGCAGGCTGAAATCACCACCACCTTGTCGCGGTTTTTCAGCGGGGCGAGGGCGGCAGCCAGCGCATCGGCGGGCAGGTCGGCCAGCGACAGGCGCGGTTGATCGAGCACCAGTTCGTGATCCTGCGTGCCGTGGCTGGTCAGGTAGATGAATACCAGGTCTTCCGGGCCGGTGCGTTGGGCGAGCGTCTGCACCGCGCGGGTGATGGTTTCGCGAGTGGCCATCGGCCGGTCATCCATGTGGTCGCGATGGTTGACCAGGCTGACCTGCCCGACAGCGCCAAATCGGGATTTCAGCAGGTTGCTGACGTAGTCCGCCTCGCGCATGAACACGCTCTGCTTGCCGTCGCCACCCACCACCAGCGTGTACAGCTCGGTGGCGGGCGTGGAGGCCGGAACGGCGGCTAGCGCCTTGTCCAGCAGCGAGCCCTGTGCGAGCAGCCCGGCTTCAAGGGTGTCGGGCAGCAATTTGCCCTTGGCGTCGCGCACGCGCTGGCCGTTGGCCCAGATGCCGCGCTGCTCTTTGCCATCCGGGGAAATCAGCACGCCGTTGCCCTGATAAGTGTCATCGGCAAACTGACCGACATAGCGGCTGCCGTCAGCCAGTTGCAATTGACCCTGGCCCATGAATCGCCAGTTATCGAAGTCGCCCTGATAGCGGCTGCCGTCGGAGCCAATCAGTTCGCCCTTGCCGGTCAGGGCACCTTCCTTGAATTCGCCGCTCCAGACATCGCCATCGCTGTTTTCATAGCGGCCTTTGCCGTCAATCTGGCTGTTGCGGAAATGACCGACATATTGATCGCCATCAGCACTGGTGAAGCTGCCGATGCCCTGCAACTGACCGTTGACGAAGTTGCCGCTGTACTGATTGTCGCTGGCGTCACTGCGCGAGCCTTCGCCGTTGGCCTTGCCTTTGGCGAACATGCCCTGATGCTGGCTGCCGTCTTCCAGTTCCAGGCGACCGGGGCCATCGTACTGGCCTGCCTTGAACTGACCGCGATAGAGCACGCCCTTGTCTTTCTGCGTACCTTCGCCCTCACGCAGGCCGAGTTTGAAACTGCCGACGTAGCTCGCGCCGTTGTGGCTGGTCAGCCGCCCCTGGCCATGAAACAGGCCCTGCTCGAAGCCGCCTTTATAAACGTCGCCGTTAGCGGCGTGCCACTCGCCCTGACCTTGCCACAGACCGTTGGCGAAATGCCCGGCGTACCAGCTGCCGTTGGGATAGTCGATCCGGCCTTCGCCCTGCAATACGCCATTGACCAGATCGCCGCGATAGCGTCCGCCGTCGGGCAGACGGCCGTCAGGGGGCAGCAGTGATTCGCCATCACCGCAGCCTGCGATCAGAAGTGTCAAAGCCAGTGGAGCGAGCGCGCGCATGAGAGATCCCGGAAGATTGGTTCAGTGGCGAGCCTGGCTCTGCTGAGCAGATGTTATAGGTCACGACCGCGTAGGTGTAACGACCTGCAATCGAAATGGCCCGGACCTGCAATCATCGCGTTTTTCGACCGGGATTAATTGCGTCTATCCGGCACCGCGAACCAGCATTGACTGCAAACGAACCTGCATCCACCCACTTCGACCTGCAATCGAGAGCGGCCGACCAGGATTAAATGCGACTGAAAACCGATGATTTTAGCGGGGTTTACGCGGATGCACTCGGCTTAGTGCACTTTCTGTTTCATTGCTCCGCACCCTGTACTGCGATCACACGATTCAGTCCGGTAGCCCGGTAGCGCTGCTGTTGGAAGCTCCAACCTCTTACCTCCGTAAGGTGCCATCGTCAAGTTTGTCTCTTTAGACTCTAGAATTTGTGAACGTACTGTATCAAAAATTAAAAACCGCCCTATTGAGACGCAAAAAGCGTCTCGGCCATACGTCTCACAAGGGTGTGCTCAAATGAGACATAAGCGGCGAGCGATCACTCGCAAATAATTCCGGTTCATGACAATCGATTGCAGGTCGAACCAGATGAACGCAGGTTCATTCGCAAATAATCCCGGTTTGCTGGCTCGGATAGATGCAATCAATCCTGGTCGAAAAACGCGATGATTGCAGGTCCGGGCCATTTCGATTGCAGGCCGCTACACGTAGGAGTATGCCGCAGCCAGTAAGGGGGATGAAACAGTCTGTTACGACTGTTTCATATTTTAAACGTGTTACACGAAACACAGCGTCAACGGTTCGGCCACGAAAGCGGGTTTTTCCTGGCCTTCGATTTCCAGCGTGGCCGTGGCTTTGAGCAACCACTGGCCGGGCTTCTTCTCGGTGGCGTCGGTTAACTGGACCTTCAGGCGCACCCGCGAGTTGACCAGCACCGGCTGCACGAAACGCACGCTGTCCATGCCATAGTTGACTGCCATCTTGAGGCCTTCGGGCAGCACCATGATGCCTTCCATGAGTTTGGGGATCAGCGACAGCGAGAGAAAGCCATGAGCGATGGTCGCCCCAAACGGGGTTTGTGCCGCTTTGACCGGGTCGACGTGAATGAACTGAAAATCCCCGGTCGCTTCGGCGAACAGGTTGATACGCTCCTGGTCAATGGTCAGCCAGTCTGAACATTCCGGCTCCTTGCCTACGTGATTCTGGAGTTCTGTCACAGGAACAAAAAGGCATGTCGCTTTCCTTGTCTGGTGGTGGAGTGGTTGCTCGTCGCCGCGCCTGGCAATCAGGGCGCAATCAGGGCCTGCGAGCAAACCACAAGATCAGCAGAGGGTTGGCGGTTGGTCAAGCAACCGCCGTGATGCGAATACCCGCTGATAGCCTTTGTCACAGCATGTTTATAATGGCGCTGTGAATGCGCCGGATTCTTTTCTTTGCTGGAGTTCTCATGTTGTTACGGGGTTTGACGTGGCTGGTGCTGTTCCAATTGCTCGGGACGGCGCTCAACCACCTGTTTCTGTCGATATTGCCCGGCCCGATCATCGGGCTGGTGTTGCTGATGGCTTATCTGATGACGCGCGGTGAAGTCAGCGAACCGCTCAGCGTCGCCGCCAGCAGCCTGCTGCGCTATCTGCCGCTGTTGCTGGTGCCGCCAGCTGTAGGGGTGATGGTCTACGCGGCGGCGATTGCCGAGGACTTCTGGGCGATCTTCGGCACGTTGACCCTGTCGTTGATGATTTCGCTGACCTTCGCTGGCTGGCTGATGCAGCAACTGATCAGGCGCCAGACGCGCCGTCAGGAACGGCCATGAGCCTGGACTGGCATGGCGCGTGGCTGTCAGTGATTCACCACCCGCTGTTCGGTATCGCCATCACGCTGGGCGCCTATCAACTGGCGATGGCCGCCTACGAGAAAACCCGCTGGCTGTTCCTGCAACCGGTGCTGGTCTCGATGGTGGTAGTTATCGGGATCGTGCTGTTCTGTGACCTGCAATACGCGGAGTACCGCAAAAGCACCGAGATACTGGGGATTCTGCTCGGCCCGGCGACGGTTGCCCTGGCCGTGCCGCTTTATCTGAATATGCGGCGTATCCGGCAGTTGCTCTGGCCGACCTTGACTACGCTGGTGGTTGGCGGGGTCTTTGCCACCGGGCTGTGTGTCGGGCTGGGCGTATTGTTCGGTGCCGACCACATGATCCTGATGACCATGGCGCCCAAGTCAGTGACCTCGCCCATCGCCATGCTGGTCGCTGAACAGATCGGCGGTGTTGCGGCGCTGGCGGCGGTTTTTGTGTTGATTACCGGCGTGTTCGGTGCCATTTTCGGCCCGGGCCTGTTGACGCTGGCCGGGGTCGATAACCCGGCGGCGCGCGGTATGGCCCTGGGGCTGGCGGCACATGCGGTAGGAACATCCGTGGCATTGCAGGAAAGTGAAGAAGCAGGGGCTTTTGCTGCGTTGGCAATGAGTTTGATGGGCGTTGCAACGGCACTGTTCCTGCCGCTGGCAATGTCGCTGGCTATTTAAGGGGGAAGGGTTTTCATGACATTGCCACTATTTCCGCTGAACGCCGTGTTGTTTCCGGGGTGCATTCTTGATCTGCAGCTGTTTGAAGCGCGCTATCTGGACATGATCGGCCGCTGCATGAAGCAGGGCGAAGGGTTCGGGGTGGTGTGCATCACCGAGGGCAGCGAGACCGGCCCGGTGCCGGGCGGTTATTCGCGGATCGGCTGCGAAGCGCTGGTTCAGGATTTTCAGCAGCAGGACAACGGCCTGCTGGGCATCCGCGTGGTCGGCGGGCGTCGTTTCCGCGTGGTGGCGGCCGAGGTGCAGCGTGATCAGTTGCTGGTGGCCGAGGTGGAATGGCTGGAAGAGCCCGAGGAGCGCCCGTTACAGGAAGAAGACGCCGATCTGGTTGCGCTGCTTGAAGCGTTGGCAGAACACCCGATGGTCGCGTCGTTGAACATGGGCGTCTCTGCCGAGGGCCAGTATTCATTGTCCAATCAGCTCGCCTACCTGCTGCCGTTCACCGAGCAGGACAAAGTCGAGCTGTTGGAAATCGACGATCCCGAAGAACGCCTCGACGCGATTCAGGAACTGCTCGATGAAATGCAGGGCGATATGCAGGCTTGAGCTTTGGAAAGTCATTTCGCTCAGCACTGATATCAAGGGCTTCTGCCCGGAGGGCGTAGGAGAGGACCGGGCGACGCTTCGCTTGTCCGCGATGGGCTGCGAAGCGGACCTAAAACAGGTGATCCAGGTTGTGTCTGATGTACCGTATGCACCGGTTTTGCTGCCGGTTCCCGGCAGTTCGCGGACAAGCGAAGCGTCGCTCGGTCCCTCCTACAGAAACCGGTATATCGTGGACAAGCGAAGCGTCGCCCGGTCCGCTCCCTCATTCAGGCTGAATCAACGTGGCGGGTAGTGTTCCAGAATCTTTGCGACGGTGGCGCGGATGGCCTGGTCGCGTTCGGTCGGGTTGCCGGCGTTGTCGTTGAGGATGCGCTCGGTGCTGCCGCGCCAGACCAGTTTGCCGTCCTTGCCGTCGAACAGGTCGACCTGCAACGTGCTGACTTTGTAGTCCACGCTGCGCGTTTCGGTGTTCATCGGGCCGTTCCAGTAGCCATAACCGCCCCAAGGGTTCCAGCCGCCACCGTAGTTGCTGCTCACCGTTTGTTGACGGTTTTCAACGATCAGCCAGGCCTGCACTTTCACATCCGCACGCGCCCCTGAGGCGGTCATGCGCAAGCCGCGCTGGTCCAGTTGGTCGCTGATGGACTGGCGGATGCGCTGTTCGGTCAGGTCGCTCTTGAGCCGCGGGTCGTTATCCGGCTGATACTGAACGGCGGGCTCTTTCCAGCTCCAGCTGCGATAGCCGACAAAATCCCGCTGGGCATCGAAATCGCGGTTGATCGAGTTGCTCTGGCAGGCGGCCAGCAGCAGAGCGCAGGACAGCAGGGCAATACGGCGGAACATGGCAATTCTCCGAAACGATTACGAAGGCGGATAGGCCGTCAGCGCCTGTTGCACGGCCTGACGTAAAGCTTTGCTGCGGTCTGCCAGATTGTTGCTGCTGCGCGCATCGGCGCTGGCGCTCCAGACCGGCTGGCCGGTGCGGGCGTCGAACAGGTTGATCTGCACTACCATGACTTTTTCCTGATACGTGCGCACCACCGGCACGCTGGCATAGCCGCCATAACCGGGCCGATACCCGCTGTAAGGGCCATAACCCGCACCGCCACCGTAATACGGATCGACATCCTCGCGCACCTGCCGCAGCCGGACTTCCTGACGCGTCGTCGTGCTGACATACAGGTCCGCAGGCTGATTGTTGCGCGCTGGGCGCAAGCCGCGCTGGTCAAGACCGTTGCTCAAGGCCTCGACCACCTGTGCCGAATCGACCCATGCGGTACCGGGCGGCAACTGGCCGTTGAGCCAGCCCCAGGTCCGATAGCGCCCGTAGTCGCGCGGCGGCGCGGGGTAAGCGCTCAGGTCCAGGGTGTTTTTCGCTTGCGGCGGCGCAGGCGGCATCGGCAGCGAACTGGCTACGTACGGGTTGTCGCTCTGGCAGGCGCTGATCCCGAAAAACAAAGCCAGCAAGGCAAGACGGTGTTTCATGATGGTCTCCGCAGTGGTATCAGACCGGACGGCACATCCAGTGCAGGTAGCGCCCCAGGCCTGCAAACGCCGGATGGCGCCGATGCGCCAGCTCCATTTCCAGCAAATCCGTCAGGTCGGCCCGCGCCTGGAATTCAACCGGCATGTAATCGTGAAACACCCGCACGCCGCTACGGGTTTGGACTTGCCACAGGCCCTCAAGTTGCGTCTCCAGTTCACGAGGGTCGAGAGGTTGCTGGGGCGTCAGGCTCTGTTTTTCCCCGGCCATGTCGTTCTTGCGCATCTTGCGAAAATGGCCTTTCAACAGGTTGCGGTAAATCAGCGCGTCGCGGTTATAAAACGCCAGCGACAGCCAGCCATCGGCTTCGGTGAGCTGGCGCAGGACGGGCAGAATCGTGTGCGGCTCGGCCAACCATTCCAGGACGGCGTGGCACAGCACCAGATCATAAGTGTCGCTTAGTAACTCGGGCAGCGCTTG
This sequence comes from Pseudomonas cannabina, assembly GCF_900100365.1. Taxonomy (NCBI): domain Bacteria; kingdom Pseudomonadati; phylum Pseudomonadota; class Gammaproteobacteria; order Pseudomonadales; family Pseudomonadaceae; genus Pseudomonas; species Pseudomonas cannabina. The sequence goes on from NZ_FNKU01000001.1 coordinate 5,411,006, forward strand.
CCAGGGTGCCTGAATAAACGTTGCCGTCTGTCCAGCATCGGTGAAACGCTGGCGGGCGCCCTCAAGCATCGGCTCGGCGGGTTCGGCCAATGTGACCTCGTGTCCTTGCTCGGCCAGCCACAGCGCCATGTGACCCAAGCCCGCGCCGATATCCAGTACGCGCAGTGGTCGCTTGGGCAACGTTTCGGTCAGGTCGGCCTGCAACACGGCAAGGCGGATGGCCCCTTTGGCGCCGCCATAGATCTTTTCCGCGAACCGGGTCGCCAACTGGTCGAAATGGCGATCACTCACGAGCAAATCTCCGCTCGCTGTCCGCCAGCTTGTTGCGCACCACGGTTTCCATGTCCAGCCCCAGTTCGCTGCACAACAGCAACAGGTACAGAACAATGTCGCCCACTTCCTGGCCTGCATGTTCCAGTTGATCGGCAGGCAGCTCGCGGGACTGGTCCTCGCGCAGCCACTGGAATATCTCCACCAGTTCGGCCATCTCAACGCTGGCGGCCATGGCCAGGTTCTTGGGGCTGTGAAAGGGCTTCCAGTCATTCTGGTCGCGAATACGGTGCAGGCGTTGGGTCAACTCGTCGAGGTTCATCATGCTCTCCTGAAGACGCATAGCTTCAGGCGGAACGACTCGCCAGGCAAGGGGGCGTTGCGCTTTGTTCAGCAGACGCTCAGCCGTGCCCCAAGCCCTTACCCAGCCTTTACAAAGGAGCGAGGCTCCCGGATCAGGAAAAACCTACTGGGTGACCGGCTGCCAGCCGCCGGTCATGTGCAGCAGCTTGTCATCGTCGTCGATCTGGAACTGGCCGTGCGACCCCGCGGCGGTGGCCGACAGCATCACATCCGCCGGCAGGCGCACGGGCTTGTGGAACTGCACGCTGATCTCGACGTTTGAGGCAGGCAGATGCTCGTCCAGCGCGGCCAGCGCACGTGCCTTCAACCACATGCCGTGCGCGATGGCGCGCGGGAAGCCGAACATCTTGGCACTCGGTGCGCTCAGGTGAATCGGGTTGTAGTCGCCGGACACCTTGGCGTAATCGCGGCCAATCTGTGGCGGGGCTCGCCAGGTTTCCACTTGCAGCAGTGGCAGCGATACGGGCTCTTCCTGCTCGGCAGACGAGCTGTCCGGCTGCGCGGCGGTGCAAAGCATGGTGCTTTCTTCCTCCCAGAGCAGACCCAGCCCGTCTTCGGCCTGCGTCACCAGGGTGAACATCGCGCCTTTGCGGTGCGGACGCAGGTTGGTGGCCTGCACGCTGATGTACAGCTGGCTCACGCCACCCAGCGGGCGATGGATGCGGATGCAGTTGTCGACATGAATCAGCCCCAGCAACGGGAACGGAAACTCCGGCGAGGTCATCAACTGCATCTGTAACTGAAACGCCATGACGTGCGGATAGGTCGGCGGCAGCAGGCTGCTGTCTTCGAACCCGCAGACCTTGCGGTAAGCCTCAAGTTTTTCGCTGTCCACTGCGATCCAGCTGCGCAGGCCGAGATCCGGCAACTGCGAGCCCGTCACCTTGCGGCGGCGCAGTGCCGCCTGAAGGAACAGGTTGGAGAGGGGTTGCAGGGAGTCCAGGTAGCGCCAGTGAGCCGTCATTATCCATCTCCTTGAATTCAGTACAGGGCCTCAGGCCCCGATTACACTTTGACCACATACGCGCAATACCTGACCGCTCACCGCGCCGCTGCCGGGCTGGCTGAACCACGCCACCGCTTCGGCCACATCCTGAGGTGAACCGCCCTGACCCAGCGTGCTCATGCGTCGACCCGCTTCGCGCAGGGTGAACGGCATCTTCGCGGTCATCTTCGTTTCAATAAAACCGGGCGCGACGGCGTTGATGCTGATCCCGCGTGCCTTGAGCGCCGGGGCCATGGCGCGGGCGAACCCGATCAGCCCGGCCTTGCTGGTGGTGTAGTTGGTCTGCCCGCGATTACCGGCGATGCCGCTGATCGACGCCATCAGCACGATTCGCGCGTTGTCATTCAGCGCGCCGCCGTCGAGCAGGGCCTGGGTCAGTACTTGCGGGGCATTGAGGTTGACGGCCAGCACCGAGTCCCAGAAGTCTTCCGGCATGTTGGCCAGGGTCTTGTCGCGGGTGATGCCTGCGTTATGGACCAGAATGTCGACGCCGCCTGGCAACTGTTCAAGCAACTGCGCGGGGGCATCTTCGGCGCAGATATCCAGCGCCAGGGCCTGCCCGCCGAGCCGCGAGGCCAGCGCTTCCAGCTCGTTTCGGCTCTGTGGCACATCCAGCAGAATGACGTGTGCGCCATCGCGGGTCAGGGTTTCGGCAATCGACGCGCCAATGCCCCGCGCTGCGCCAGTGACCACAGCCTTGCGCCCGGCCAGCGGGCGAGTCCAGTCCTGAACCTGGCTCGGGCAAGCGCTCAAGTGCACGAGCTGACCGGTGATGAACGCGGCCTTGGGCGTCAGGAAAAAGCGCAGCGCGCCTTCCAGCTGGTCCTGCGCGTCTTCATCCACTTGCAATAGCTTGACCGTCGCGCCGTTGCGCATCTCTTTGGCCAGCGAGCGGCTGAAGCCTTCGATGGCTTGCTGAGTGCTGGCTGCCAGCGGGTCTTCCACGGTCGCGGGCGCTCTGGCCAGAATCACCACATGCGCGCAGTGGTCGAGGTTGCGCAGCAAAGGCTGAAAGAAATCACGTAACTGTTTGAGTTGTTCCGTGCGCAAAATCTGGCTGGCGTCGAAGACCACCGCTTTCAGCCGGGGCCCCTGATTGGCGACCCAGGTGCTTGCGCCGGGCATGTCGCTGCCGAAGCTGTACAGCGAGTCGGTCAGGCGGCTGGCGAATTGCCGGACCCGGTCGCCCAATGGTCCGGCGCTGATCAGCAGCGTGCCTTCGACAGGGCGCAGACGCCCGGCCTGCCAGCGCTCCAGGTGGGCGGGGGCTGGCAGACCGGCGGCGTTCACCAGACGCCGACCCATGTCGGAATTGGCGAAATCGATATAGCGATCTGACGGCATGGAACACTCTCCTGAAGTCGGGGTTCAAAGGAATGGACCACGGTGGCACGACGTTCGTTCTTGCGATCGACAAGGCTCATTCATTCGTTTGAAGAAAGGGAGTTTTCCATGACGCATCCACGTCGAGTTGCCATCGTCGGCGGTAACCGCATTCCGTTCGCCCGCTCCAATGGCCCTTATGCCACGGCCAGCAATCAGGACATGCTCACGGCGGCCCTTGAAGGCCTGATCGAGCGTTTCAATCTGCACGGGTTGCGCATGGGCGAAGTGGCGGCGGGTGCGGTGCTCAAGCATTCCAGAGACTTCAACCTGACCCGCGAATGCGTCTTGGGCTCGCGGTTGTCTGCGCAAACCCCGGCCTACGATATTCAGCAGGCCTGCGGCACCGGGCTGGAGGCCGCGCTGCTGGTGGCCAACAAGATTGCGCTGGGGCAGATCGAGTGCGGCATTGCCGGAGGCGTCGACACCACGTCGGACGCGCCGATCGGTGTCAATGAAGGGCTGCGCAACATCCTGTTGCAGATCAATCGGGCCAAGACTCCGGGCGACAAGCTCAAGACGCTGCTGCAATTGCGTCCGCACCACCTCAAACCGGAACTGCCGCGCAATGGCGAGCCGCGCACGGGTTTGTCGATGGGGCAGCATTGCGAACTGATGGCGCAGACCTGGGGCATCGAGCGTTCGGCGCAGGATCAACTGGCGCTGGATAGCCACTTGAAAATGGCGTCCGCCTATGCCGAAGGCTGGCAGGATGATCTGATGACGCCGTACCTTGGGCTGATGCGCGACAACAACCTGCGCCCCGACCTGAGCCTGGAAAAACTGGCGAGCCTCAAGCCTGCGTTCGAGCGCAGCACCAAAGGCACGCTGTCGGCGGGCAACTCGACGCCGTTGACCGATGGCGCATCGGTGGTGCTGCTGGCCAGTGAAGACAGGGCCCGCGAGCGTGGCTTGCCGGTGCTGGCTTACTGGCGTGACGGCGAGGCGGCGGCGGTGGACTTCGTCAAGGGCGCAGAAGGGTTGCTGATGGCACCGGTCTACGCCGTCCCGCGTTTGCTGGCACGCAACGGCCTGACGCTGCAGGATTTTGATTACTACGAGATTCACGAAGCCTTTGCCGCCCAGGTGCTGTGCACCCTCAAGGCCTGGGAAGACGCCGATTACTGCAAAAAACGCCTGGGCCTCGACGCGCCGCTGGGGTCGATCGATCGCAGCAAGCTGAACGTCAAAGGCAGCTCACTGGCGGCGGGGCACCCGTTTGCGGCGACCGGAGGCCGGATTGTCGCCAACCTGGCCAAACTGCTCGACGCAGCAGGCAGCGGGCGTGGTCTGATCTCGATCTGCGCCGCAGGCGGGCAGGGCGTTACGGCGATTCTGGAGCGTTAGGCAAATGGCGGAGGGCATGGGCATAATCCGCTGCCGCATTGCGCTGCACAGTCAAGATCGGACGCGGAGCGTCCAGAACGGCATGCCGACGCAGAGCGTCGCACGATAGTCGAGATCATCGTTCCGCACGCTCCAGCGTGGAGATGCCTTTCGTGACGCTCCGCGTCACACCCTTGTGTGAGCTGATCAATCAGCATTATTGGCCGGTAACGTCGAGGTAAAACATGGGGCTCATCATTGGCATATCGGTACTGGTGATCCTGATAGGCACCGTGCTCTATCTGTTCGATAAAGGCTCGCGGACTCGCTGGTTGCGGCCCTACGTCGGCCTTGCGCTGATCGGTCTGCTGATCGGCGGGATGGGGCTGTTGGTGGGGCTGGTCTCCGATGACATCGAACGTTATTTTCTGCTGGCCGCCAAATGGGTGATCGCCGTGACCGGTATCATGTTCTGCCTGCGTCTGATCATGTTGATCGCCAAACGCTTCATCGTTAAAAATTGAGCGCGCAACCCGCCCATGCGTAACAGGACAACGTGGACAATCATTTCAAGTTTCTGACCTTGCCCAAGACCTCGGGTGAGGTCGCCAACGTCTTCATTCATGGCTATTCGTCCGGCCACGATCTGGATGACCGGCGCATGCTGGCCAACAGCATCTCCGGTGCCTTGCGCCACAGCGTGAACATTCTGGCTTTCTGGCCGTCGAGCCATTTCACGCAAATGGATAACCGCTCGCGGGGCCTGTTGATGGCCGCCGCCCGCGTGCATCCGCTGGCTGGTGCGGCGGCGCTGGCCGGCGACCGGGTGGTTCATTTCGCGCGTATCCGGAACCGGGCCCGCGACATGGGCAAAGTGTTGCTGGCGCAACTGGACCGCTACCTGTTCGAACATCATCCGCAGGTAAATCGCGTCAACCTGATCGGCCACTCACTGGGCGGGCGGCTGTTGGTCAGTGCGCTCAAACACTTCGAACATCCCCTCGAACACGGCCTGGTGATCGTCGATGTACTGCTGATGGCAGCTGCGGTGCGCATCGATGCTGCCGAGGCGCAGGTGCTCAAGCGCAGAATCAGTGGGCGGCTGATCAACGCGTATTCCACTGAAGACCATGTACTGTTGCTGAACCTGGGTGAAAAAAGCCTGGGACGCACACCGGTCGAGCATTTTGAAAACGTGCGCATGCCGGGCTATCGCCACCACCATTACTGGCGGCGCTTGCAGGAAGTGCTGATTGCGACCGGTTTCCATGGCTGCGAAGGGCTGGAAACCGGCGTAGCGGTGTTGCCGACCATAACCCGCGATCCGGTGTTGCAGGACACCTGGTTGCATGACGTTCTGGCGCGCTCGCCTGATTACGTGCTCGATGCGGCGATCAAACATTTACGCAGCAGCCGCTGGACGCGTCTCAAGGAAACCGAAGCGGACCTCACTTACGCATTCGTGCGCGAATTCCAGCTGGTCGCTGGGCACTTTCTGATCAACGCCGCGCGGCGGCGTGGCGTGCCCTACACGCGAGTGCTCGGGATGCTGGCTCGGCAATATGGTCTGGACGATGCGCTGCATCACTGCGCGACGGTAGTCGAGGTCGAGGAATTGCTGCTCAAGACCTTCTTCCGTCAAGCGTTCAATAGCGCGCATCCGCTGGTGCAGATGCCACGCGCCAGTGTCCGGGCGTTGAGCTGGGAGGTGTACGCCGCGCATGTGGATGCGCTGGCCGAGCGCCTGACCGTGACGGCGTTCTTCAAGCCCGCGCAGGCTGATCAGCCCGCGCAACTCGCCAAAGCTCCCGGCTCGATCAAAGGTTTGCTGGGTGCCATTCGCCAAGCCCCGGTGCAGCGCCTGCTGACGCATTTTGGCACTGCGCTGCGGCCGGGTTATTCGGCGCTGATCCCGACAGTGGCGATCATTTTCTACGCACGGGTGACGCTGAATGATGACGCGCTGATGTAGCGTCCGTCAGGCGGCGCGCGCTTCTTCCAGCGCAGCCTGCGAAAGCTGTTGGCGATGGCGACTGGCGTAGCTTTCGGCAATCACCGAGCAAACGATCAACTGCATCGGGTGATAGATCATGATCGGCAGCAGAATCAGCCCCAGCCCCGGATTGTTGCCGAAGATCAACGCCGCAATGGGCGCACCGGCTGCCAGCGACTTCTTGGTGGCGCAAAACACCGCTGCGACCTTGTCGGCATGGTCGAACTCGAGCGCCCGCGCCGTGCGAGTGGTCAGCAGCAGGATCACTGCCAGCAGCAATGCGGTGCCGACGAACGCGGTCAGGATCACGCTGTTGCCCTGGCTTTGCCACATGCCGGAGATCATCGAATTGCAGAACGCCGCATAGACCAGCAGCAGGATCACCATCTTGTCGATCAGGTTGGTGACTTTCTTGTGCCGCGCGAAGAACTTGCCTAGCAGCGGTCGCAGCAACTGCCCCAGAACCAGCGGCAGCAGGAGCAGGGCGCAGAGGCTCAACAACGTTTCGCCCAGATCGATGCCGCCCGCGCCAGTGCCGACCACCAGGCTCACCAGCCAGGGCGTGATGAAAATCCCGATGACGCTGGACATGCTGGCATTGAGAATCGCCGCCGGAACGTTACCGCCCGCGCTGCCGGTCAGTGCCACCGAAGACGAAATGGTCGAGGGCAGGGCGCACAGGTAGAAGAAGCCCAGCATCAGCAGCGCGGGCACATGCGAGCCCAGCAGTTGGTCGCAGGCCAGCCAGATCAGCGGGAACACCACAAAGGTGAACGTCTGAATCATCACGTGTAGCCGCCAGTTGCTCAAACCTCGTTTGATCTGCTCGCTGGACAGGTTCACGCCGTGCAGAAAGAACACCACGAACACGCCGGTATTGATGACGTATTCGGCGTGCATGGTGCCGCCGGTGGCCCCGAAGCGCGGGAAGAAATAGGCGAGCACTGTCGCCAGAACCATGCCCCACAGGAACCAGTCGGTAGCGACGCGCTTGAAGTGTTTGAGTGATTGCATGGCGGACCCGGACAACGTTCTTAATCAGGATGATTGCAGGCTGTGACCCTGCGTAACGGTGGATTTCATGTTCTGCACTGGAACAGGGCGTCAGTGTAACCAATACCGCGCGGGTCTGGGGTTGCCGGGTTCGAAGACGTGGCCGGTCATTGGCCAGCAATTCGTGCACGTCGTGGTGCCGGTTGCGCAAGCACCAAGGAGGCATCGGTGGCGGTCTTTTCCTGCATCCGTACATTTTGTCCCGGAATATCTTTCACCCCTCGTGCGGCACGAAAGGTGCTTGAACCGGGGCGTTGCGCGGTTTTTCATGAAAAAACCCTTCAATCCGAAAGGCCCTACCCCTACTCGCTAGCGGAAGATTGCCGTATAACGGCAACAATCGCGTATCTGGCAACAAAGGACCCACAATAAAAGCTGATGAAAACTCCTAAACGCATTGAACCCCTGATCGAAGACGGTCTGGTCGACGAGGTGCTGCGCCCGCTCATGAGTGGTAAAGAGGCAGCTGTTTATGTGGTGCGCTGTGGCAATGAGCTGCGGTGCGCCAAGGTTTACAAGGAGGCCAACAAACGCAGTTTCCGGCAGGCGGCCGAGTATCAGGAAGGTCGCAAGGTACGCAACAGCCGACAAGCCCGGGCCATGGCCAAGGGGTCCAAGTTCGGCCGCAAGGAAACCGAAGACGCCTGGCAGAATGCCGAGGTGGCTGCACTGTTTCGTCTGGCCAGCGCCGGGGTACGCGTGCCCAAGCCGTATGACTTCCTGGAAGGCGTATTGCTGATGGAACTGGTCGCCGACGAGTACGGCGACGCCGCCCCGCGCCTGAACGACGTGGTGCTGGAGCCGGATCAGGCGCGCGAGTATCACGCGTTCCTGATCGAGCAAATCGTGCTGATGTTGTGTGCCGGCCTGGTGCACGGTGACCTTTCCGAGTTCAACGTGCTGCTGGCGCCGTCCGGCCCGGTGATCATCGATCTGCCGCAAGCGGTCGATGCGGCGGGCAACAACCACGCGTTCAGCATGCTGGAGCGCGACGTCGGCAACATGGCGCTGTACTTCGGCCGCTTTGCGCCGGAGCTTCGGAGCATCAAGTACGCCAAGGAGATGTGGTCGTACTACGAGGCTGGCACGCTGTCGCCAAGCACGGTGTTGACCGGTGAATTCGACGAGCCGGAGGACGAAGCCGATGTAGGCGGTGTACTGCGCGAAATCGAAGCCGCCCGCCTCGACGAAGCCCGCCGCCAGGCCGCCCGCGCCGCGGACGACGAGCCACCGAGCAAGTCCGCCGAAGAGCCACCGCCGCCTTGGATGCAGTAGGGCCTGACGCAAGGCAGCCCCACTGGAGCGTGCGAGAATCTCAACTATCGTGCGACGCTCCGCGTCGCTATACACGAGTCCGCTTTTGATTCTGGCCGAAGGCCGTGGGAGCGGACCGGGCGACGCTTCGCTTGTCCGCGATATACCAGCTTCTGTAGGAGCGGACTTGTCCGCGAACTGCCGGGAACCGGCAGTAAAACCGGCCGCCTCGGTTCACCAGACACAACCGAGGTCACCAGTTTCAGGTCTGCTTCGCAGCCCATCGCAGCCGTCGTAACCTCCTGAAGCTCCCACGCCCTCCGGGCAGGAGCCCAATCTACGGGCATTTCGGAACTTATGTATAACGCTGAGCGTTGGAGCGTAAGGAACGATAATCTCAACTATCGTGCGACGCTCTGCGTCGTCATGCTGTTCCGGACGCTCCGCGTCCTCGTGCGTACTCGTGCGTCGCCGCGCTAGCGGCACACCGATGAACAACACCCACCCGACGCCAAGTCCTTGAGGATCGGGCAGTCGGGGCGGTCGTTGCCCTGGCAGTGGTCGACCAGCTCCTGAAGTGTGTCGCGCAGGCTGGCCAATTCTTCGATTTTGCGGTTCAGGTCGCTGATGTGCTGACGAGCCAGCGCCTTGACGTCGGCGCTGGCGCGTTGTCGGTCTTGCCAGAGGGTCAGCAGTTTGCCGACTTCTTCCAGTGAAAACCCCAGGTCCCGCGAACGCTTGATGAAGGCCAGCGTGTGCAGGTCTTCCGCGCTGTACTGGCGATAGCCGCTGTCGCTGCGATGTGCGGCTTTGAGCAGGCCGATGGATTCGTAGTAGCGAATCATTTTCGCGCTCAAGCCACTGCTCTTCGCTGCCTGACCGATGTTCATGGCCTGTCCTCCAGATCATGGGGTTTCCAGGTTTTCAGCAGCAAAGCGTTACCCACCACGCTGACGCTGGACAGCGCCATGGCCGCGCCAGCCAAGACCGGGTTGAGATAACCGAAGGCGGCAAGCGGAATACCGATCAGGTTGTAAACAAAAGCCCAGAACAGATTCTGGCGGATCTTGGCATAGGTCCGACGGCTGATGTCCAGTGCGGCCGGTACCAGTCGCGGATCGCCGCGCATCAGCGTGATGCTCGCCGCCTGCATCGCCACATCAGTCCCGCCGCCCATCGCGATGCCGACGTCAGCCGCCGCCAGCGCCGGTGCATCGTTGATGCCGTCGCCGACCATCGCCACCACATGGCGGTTTTTCAACTGATTGACCGTGGCCGCCTTGTCGGCAGGCAGCACCTCGGCGTGCACATCGTGTATCCCCAGCGCTTTGGCGACCACTTGCGCGCTGCCGCGGTTATCGCCGGTCAGCAGATGACTAGTGATGCCGCGCGCGTTCAGCTCCCTGATCGCCTGATCCGTTCCGGGTTTCAGCGTGTCACCAAAGGCGAACATGCCGATGACTTTTGGCTCCGGAGCCTGCTCGATCAGCCAGGACAGCGTCCGCCCGTCGGCTTCCCAGATGCGTGCCGACTCGGCCAGCTCACCCATCGGCAAACCGCTTTCGTCCAGCAGACGCCGATTGCCCAGCGCCAGTTCGCGACCTTGCACCGTTCCGGCTATCCCCCGGCCGCTCAGGGCGTGGCTGTTGTCGACCGGATCGAGTCTGAGCTGCCATTCGTGACAGACATCCAGTACGGCCTTGGCCAACGGATGCTCGCTGCCGCGCTGCAACGCGCCTGCCAGTTGCAACAGGTGCTCTTCATTGCCCAGCACCGCGCTCATGTTGGTGATGCGCGGCGTGCCGGAGGTCAGCGTGCCAGTCTTGTCGAACACCACCGCATCGACGTCATGGGCACGCTCCAGTGCCTCGGCGTCCTTGATCAGAATGCCGTAGCGCGCCGCCACGCCGGTCCCGGCCATGATCGCCGTCGGCGTCGCCAGGCCCAGCGAGCAGGGGCAGGCGATCACCAGCACGGCGACGGCATTGATCAGCGCCACTTCCAGTGATGCACCGACCAGCAGCCAGCCTGCCAGGGTCAGGAAGGCGATCACCAGCACGGTCGGCACGAACACCTGGCTGACTTTATCCACCAGCCTTTGAATTGGCGCTTTGCCTGCCTGTGCGTCTTCGACCAGACGAATGATGCGCGCCAGCACCGTTTCGGCACCCAGCGCGGCAGTACGAATCAGCAAGCGACCTTCGCCATTGATGGCACCACCGGTGACCCGGTCGCCCGGCTGCTTGGCCACCGGCAGGCTTTCACCGGTGATCAATGCTTCATCTGCATGGCTACGGCCCTCGAGCACTTCGCCGTCCACCGGGAAGCGTTCGCCGGGCTTGACCAACACTGCGTCGCCAAGGCGCAGTTGGCTGATCGCAACGTCTTGCTCGACGCCATCAATCACCCGTAAAGCGCGGTCCGGGCGCAAGGCTTCGAGTGCGCGAATGGCACTGGCGGTCTGGCGCTTGGCGCGGCTTTCCAGGTATTTGCCCAGCAACACCAGCGCGATGACCACCGCCGAAGCTTCGAAGTACAGATGCGGCGTTGTGCCAGGCTCGGCGCTCAGCCATTGGTAGACGCTCAGGCCGTAACCGGCGCTGGTGCCGATGGCCACCAGCAGGTCCATGTTGCCCGCGCCTGCTCGTACGGCCTTCCAGGCAGCCACATAAAAGCGCGCGCCCAGCAGGAATTGCACCGGCGTCGCCAGCGCGAACTGCACCCAGGCGGGCAACATCCAGTGCACGCCCAGTGGCGTCAGCAGCATCGGCATGATCAACGGCAGCGCCAGTGCGATGGCCAGCAGCAAGGCCCAGCGTTCACGGTGCAGACGGCGAAGCTTTTTATCGGCTTCAGCGTGACGGTCCTGAACCAGTGTCGCGCCATAGCCTGCACGGCTGACGGCGTCGACCAGGGCCTGCGGGTCGGTGTGTGGCGCGGTCGTCACATGGGCGTGCTCGTTGGCCAGATTGACCGTCACGCTGTTGACCCCCTGCACTTTCGCCAGGGCACGCTCGACCCGACCGGCGCAACTGGCGCAGGTCATGCCGCTGATCGGCAGGTCGAAGGCGGTGGTGTCTTGCATGTCTGTCACTCCCTGAGGCTGATACCTGCAAGGATCAACCTTGCCACACGGGCAAGGTCAAGCGCGATTCAATAATTGAGGTCGGCTTTCTTGAGGTACAGCCCGTTCAGGTCGGTGGCGATGCGGTATTTGAGGATGTCCCCGGCGTGCAGCTGGATTTTGGTGCTGCGCTGCGCTTCCATGCCGCCCTCACAGCCTCCGACGTTGCCGCGCAGGGTGGTCAGGCGCACAGACACTTCGCCGGGCGGCAGGTTGAATGACACCGAATCTTCCTGAAAAAGTCTTCCGGCCAGACGGTTCTGAACGTAGATGCCGATCTCGCACGAGGTCGCCACTTCCAGACGCTCTCGGGAGATGACCAGGATGCCGTAATCCTGAGCCGCCTGCGTGGCGGGGGCGATAGCCAAGAAACCGAGAATGCTGAAGAGGCTTACTGCTGACCAGCGCATCGCTGATACTCCTGAGATAAACGTCGATGACGATAGAGCGTGGGATCAGCTTGGCCTACGATGACCCCGAATACCAGCCCGGCAGGAACAGCAGAAACTTGACCTTGCCACGATGACAAGGTTGAAGATGCATTCATCCATCATCAAGGGAGAGACCCCATGCAGTTATTCAATGTGCAAGGCATGACCTGCGGGCACTGTGTTCGCGTCGTGACCGAGGCGATCAAGCATGCAGATGCGGACGCCGAGGTGCAGGTCGAACTGGCCAGCAAGCAGGTGAAGGTGCAAAGCAGCCTGGCGCCGGAACAGATTATCGGGCTTATCAGCGAAGAGGGTTATCAGGCGCGATTGGCGTGATTTGAAAAGGGGAGATCAGTCGATCTCTCCGTCTTTGTATCAATCATCATGCTGAAAAATTTTGAATTAATTCTCCCTTTCGTCGTTCTCTGCAAGGTAAGCCGTTAAACTACCCCGTTGATCTGCACCCGGTAATGGACACCCGATGAATCTACGAACCATCCTTATCCTTGGCTCATTGAGCGCCTTCGGCCCTCTGGCCATCGACTTCTATCTTCCTGGCTTTCCGGCCATGGCCTCGTACTTCGGGACCGATGAAAAACATATTCAGCTGACCCTGGCGGCTTATTTTCTGGGGCTTTCCCTGGGGCAACTGGCCTACGGTCCGGTGGCTGACCGGTTCGGTCGGCGCATGCCGATGCTGGTCGGCGTCACGCTGTTCATGCTGGCGTCGGTGGCCTGCGCGTTTGCGCCGAGTCTCGAATGGCTGATCGCTGCGCGCTTCGTTCAGGCGCTGGGAGGCTGCGCCGGAATGGTGCTGTCGCGGGCGATTGTCAGCGACAAATGCAACGCGGTCGAGTCGGCCAAGGTCTTTTCGCAACTGATGCTGGTCATGGGCCTGGCGCCGATTCTAGCCCCCATGCTGGGCGGTGTGCTGGTCAGCACCTTCGGCTGGCAATCGATCTTCGCCAGCCTCGCCGTGTTCAGCGGGGCCTGCCTGACGGCGGTCGCATTGGGTCTGCCGGAAAGCATGCCTGCCAGCACGCCGCGTCAACCGTTGAGCGGCGCGTTTCGGCAGTACGCCAACCTGTTCAAGGATGGCGTGTTCATTGGTCACGCGCTGACAGGCGGCATTGCCATGGCCGGGATGTTCGCTTATGTCGCCGGGTCGCCGTTTGTCTTCATCAAACTGTACGGCGTGCCGGCCGAGCATTACGGCTGGCTGTTCGGGATGAATGCGGCGGGCTTCATTCTGGTTGCGCAGATCAACGCGCGGATTCTGCGCAAGACCGGTCCGGCGTTTCTGCTGTCGCGCACGGTCTGGATCTACCTGACGGCGGCGCTGGTTTTGCTGGCCGTCACGTTCCTGCGCACCGAAGCGCTCTGGCCGTTACTGGTGCCGCTGTTCATCTGCGTGGCGAGCCTGGGTTGCATCATTCCCAATGCGTCAGCCTGTGCCATGAACGGCCAGTGGGCGCGGGCGGGCAGTGCGTCGGCGTTGCTGGGTTGCCTGCAATTCAGCGTTGCCGCCGTTGCTGCGAGTCTGGTGGGCGTGCTGCATGACGGCACTGCCACCCCGATGGCGCTGGTCATCAGCCTGTGCGGCGTGCTGACAGTGGGTATTTCGGTACTGACACGCCGTGCGCAAGGCCAGCGGGATGGTCAGGCCCAGACTGCCTGATCAACTGCGCAGGTTGTGTCGGTGAGTGATGCACCGACACAACCGTAGCGCATCAGAAGCCTTCAAGCACAACCTTGCCTTTGGCCTTGCCGCTTTCCAGCAACGCATGAGCGCGACGCAGGTTCTCGGCGTTGATGCGACCGAAGTGTTCACCGAACGTGGTTTTCAGCGTGCCGGCATCGATCAGTTCGGCCACTCGATTGAGCAGGTTGTGCTGTTCGATCATGTCTTCGGTGTCGAACATCGACCGGGTGTACATGAACTCCCAGTGCAGCGAGAGGCTTTTGCGCTTGAGCTTCGACACATCCAGCGCTTTGGGGTCATCGATCAGCCCCAGCTTGCCTTGCGGTTTGAGCGCCTCGACCAGTTGATCCAGATGCTGTTCGGTCTGCGTCAGGCTGGCCACATGGGTCACCTGATGCAGGCCAACGCGCTTCAACTCTTCACTTAACGGTTTGCTGTGGTCCAGCACTTCGTGTGCGCCCAACTCGCGAACCCAGCGTTCTGTTTCCGGGCGAGAAGCAGTGCCGATGACTTTCAATGAAGTCAGCTGCCGCGCCAATTGGGTCAGGATCGAACCGACGCCACCCGCCGCGCCCACGATCAACAGGCTTTGCGAGCCTTCGCCCTTCTGCTGAGCCACTTCCAGACGCTCGAACAGCAACTCCCAGGCCGTGATTGCCGTCAACGGCAATGCTGCCGCGTGAGCGAAGCTCAGGGTTTTGGGCATGTGACCGACGATGCGCTCATCGACCACGTGCAGTTCGCTGTTGGCGCCCGGCCGAGTCAGTGAGCCGGCGTAAAAGACCTGGTCGCCCGGCTTGAACAGCGTGACCTGGCTGCCGACGGCCTTAACCACACCGGCCACATCCCAGCCCAGTACCTTGGCCGCGCCGTCTTCGGGCTGGACGTTCTGACGAATCTTGGTATCCACCGGGTTGACCGAGATGGCTTTCACCTCGACCAGCAGGTCGCGCGCGCCGGCGACCGGTTCTGGCAGCTCGATGTCTTGCAATGATTGAGCGTTGCTGATCGGCAGGGACTGATAGTACGCAATGGCTTTCATGACAGGGGCCTCCATAGAGAAAGTGATGAAGGGATCATTGGCTATTTCCAGTAAAGATAAAACCCGTTAAAACGGCAGTCTCTTTCAATTTTATTTTGATAATCCGAGGGTTTGATGCTGCGTTTTGATGATTTGCAATTGTTCGTGCGCGCTGCCGATCTGGGCAGTCTGTCTGCCGCCGCGCGGGTCATGGACCTGTCGGCAGCAGTCGCCAGCGCGGCACTCAAGCGCATCGAGCAGCAATTGGGCGCGCGCTTGCTGGCCCGTTCGACCCGCAGCCTGCGTCTGACCGCCGAAGGGGAAGGCTTCCTGGAATACGCGCGCGCCGCGCTTGGCAGCCTGGAAGAAGGACGACGTTTGCTCGCCAGCAGTCAGGATCGCTGCGAAGGCGTGCTGCAACTCTCGGCGCCTTCGGAAATGGGGCGCAACCTGCTGTTGCCGTGGCTGGACGCGTTTCAGGAACAACACCCGCACCTGACCGTGCGGCTGTTGCTGGGCGACCGTATCGCGGACCTGTTTCGCCAGCCGGTGGATGTCGCGCTGCGCTACGGCGAGCCCGACGATTCCAGCCTGGTCGCGTTGCCGGTGCTGCCCGACAACCGGCGCGTGTTGTGCGCAGCGCCGAGTTACTTGCAACGGCACGGTGAACCGCAGCAGGTGGAGCAACTGGCGCAGCATAATTGTCTGTTGTTCATGCTCGGCGATCGGGTGCACGACCGTTGGACATTTCATGACGGCAAGCGCGAGATCAGTCTGACCGTCAGCGGCAACCGTTTCAGTGATGACGCCGACGTCGTGCGTCGCTGGGCGGTGGCAGGTGAGGGCGTGGCCTACAAGTCATGGCTGGATGTCGCGGCTGATGTGCGGGCCGGGCGCCTCAAGGTGTTGATGGCGGATTTGCAGGGCGAGCGCGCACCGCTGAACGTGTTGTGCGCGCATCGTGCGCAACTCAGCAAGCCGGTCAATCTGTTACTGGATATGCTCAGGTCGCGCTGTAAGCAACATGCTGTAGGGCAGTCGCCTGTTGGTTTGTTTTAGTCGGTACGCCTCAGAGAGAAACAGCCTACGGAAACTTCGGAAAATAGAGTATTTAAATGCATTTCAAAAGTGCAAGTTTCTTGTGGCGGAACGAAGTGGGCACTGACTGTTGTTGAGCGCTTTTGGCATTTTTGTCATAGGTGTTGTACTTGTCTTTTCCAACGAAGCTTTGGGGCATGACCAAAAGGCCTTTAATAGAGCTGTTCCGTCATCAAATACCAGGCTTTTCAACTGCGCGGGGCATGAAAACCTTCAACTGTTTTGCACCGGCTTGCGCGACAACAGTGGGTACGAATAGTGTTTTACCCGATTTGGCCGAAGGGCAGAGAGTTTATACTTGTCATTTCAGGTTGAAGCCGCGTTCAACTTTATCTCGGCGTCATTGCTGTCATTAAGTCGTCGCGGCGGATGAATGTTTCAACAGGGAGTGGACACATGGAATATGCACCTTGCATCAGCCAGATTGCGGCATTGCTGGCCGATCCCAAGCGTAGCTCAATGATATGGGCCTTGATGGACGGCACCGCTCGCTCTGCCGATGAACTGGCCATTCTGGCAGGGCTCTCTACCTCCTCGGCAGGCGCCCATCTTGCGCGTCTGACCAGTGGCGGTCTGTTGAAGCAGGAAGTACGCGGGCGTAAGCGTTTTTTCCGCCTGGCTGCGCCGGAAGTGGGCGCTGCCATCGAAGCGTTGGCCAGTGCGTCGATAGCCAGTGCGGATCAGATCAGCCGCCGTGTCGCCCAGTCCATCCCGCCATTGCCGTTGCGTCGTGCAAGGGTCTGTTCCGATCATCTGGGTGGCGAAATGGCCGCCGAACTCTACCAACGCCTGTTGGGGGCGGGCTGGATCGAGCAGCAAGAGCAACGAATCGAGGTGACCAGCAAGGGCGTGGCCCGATTTGCCGAACGGGGCATTTACATACCGGCGCTGGCCCAGCGCAAACGTGAAACGGTCTGCGCCTGCCCGAAATGGAGCGAATTCAGCCCGCACCTGGGCGGCGCACTGGGCGCAGGACTGTTGCAGTTGTTCATCCAGATGGGCTGGCTGCGCGCTACCGAAGAGTCCTGCACCTTGCAGGTCTCATCGAACGGGCAGCGGGAAATCAGCAAGATAGCAGCGGCGGCGTGAATGGAGCCTGTGGGACAAGGCTGAAGCGTCTTCTGACATCGGGCCGATGCTCTGCGTCGGCATGCCGTTCTGGACGCTCAGCGTCCTGTCTTGAAGACGCTGCACATGCCTGCGACGCAGAGCGTCGCGAACTGTATTCCCACGCTGGAGGAACGATAATCCCGGCTCCAGCGCGGTCGCCTCAGGGCTTGATCAGTCGTGCGTCCAGACTATTTTGCGCCAGGCGGGCGGCCTGGTCCTGGGTCATGCCCAAGTGCGTATACAGCGCATGGAAGTTCTCGGTCACGTAGCCGCCGAAGTAGGCCGGGTCGTCCGAGTTCACGGTGACTTTCACGCCACGTTCGAGCATGTCGAGGATGTTGTGCCGGGCCATGTCGTCGAACACGCACAGCTTAGTGTTGGACAACGGGCAGACGGTCAGCGGGATCTGTTCGTCGATGATGCGCTGCATCAGCCGCTCGTCTTCGATGGCGCGCACGCCATGGTCGATACGCTGGATCTTCAGCAGGTCCAGTGCTTCCCAGATGTATTCCGGCGGGCCCTCTTCGCCAGCATGCGCCACGGTCAGGAAACCTTCGTTGCGCGCCCGGTCGAACACACGCTGAAACTTGCTCGGCGGGTGGCCCATTTCGGAACTGTCGAGGCCGACGGCGACGAACGCATCGCGAAACGGCAGCGCCTGGTCGAGGGTCTTTTCGGCTTCTTCCTGGGACAAGTGGCGCAGGAAACTCAGGATCAGACCGCTGTCGACGCCCAGCTTCGATTTGCCTTCTTTCAGCGCGCCGGTAATCCCCGCCAGCACCACTTCAAACGCAATGCCACGGTCAGTGTGGGTTTGCGGATCGAAGAACGGTTCGGTGTGGATAACGTTCTGTTCCTTGCAGCGCAGCAAGTACGCCCAAGTTAGGTCGTAGAAGTCCTGCTCGGTGCGTAACACGTCTGCGCCGCGGTAATACAGGTCGAGGAACTCCTGCAAATTGTTGAAGGCGTAAGCCTTGCGCAGCGCGTCGACGTCATTCCACGGCAAGGCAATTTTATTGCGTTCGGCCAGGGCGAACAGCAGCTCCGGTTCCAGCGAGCCTTCGAGGTGCAAGTGCAGTTCTGCCTTGGGCAGGGCGTTCAACCAGTCGTACATATTTTTTTCTCATCAGGTGCAGATCGCGTGCATTCTACAGATGCACGTCACTGCGCAGGGTAAAACCTGACCGAGCGTTCAACTTGCCTCCTGTTCACGACGGTACGCGTAGGTGTCGGCGAAGCGTGACAGCAGAAACTCGGCGCAGGTCGTGACAGGATAGCGGGCCGGATGAGTTTCGCTCTGGCAGCCGGGCAGGCACTCGATGCGCGTGTCGGGATGCGGCTCGGCGAAGAACGGCATCGAATAGCGATCGACGCCCAGCGGGCTGATGACCCGGTGCGGCTTGGACAGGTAACGGTCATTGCTCCAGCGCGCCATCATGTCGCCGAGGTTGACCACGAAGGTGCCGTCGATGGGCGGCGCGTCGATCCACTCGCCGCGCACGTCGCGAACCTGCAGCCCGCAGGCTGTGTCCTGATACAACAACGTGATGCAGCCATAATCGGTGTGCGCGCCTGCGCCCTGTTGCTCGCTTGAAGTCGCCGTGTGGCGCGGCGGGTAGTGAATCATGCGCAGCACGCTGACCGGGTCCTTGAAGCGCTGATCGAAAAAGTCGCGCTCGATGCCCAATGCCAGGGTCATGGCGCGCAGCAGGGTTTGCGCCAGTGCCTGCATGTCCAGGTAATGCTGCTCCATCAGGTCCTCCCAGCCAGGAATATCCGGGTGCCGATTGGGGCCGCGTAACGGTTTGCCGGCCAGCACGTCGGGATGACCGGCATCCAGATGCAGGCCCATGTCGAAGGTTTCTTTCAGGTCGCTCGGCAGGCTGGGGTCCAGTTGCTCGGTGGCGATGGCGCCATAGCCGCGATGGTGCGTGCTTTGCGTGATGTCGATGCGCAGCTTTTCGGCGGCATCGCGGGCGAAGAAGTCCTTGGCGGCGGCTTGCACCTGCTCGATGCGTTCGGCAGTGATCGGGTGGCCTTTGATGTAAAAAAAGCCCCATTCCCGGCAGGCACTGTCGATCTGCGTGGCGACCGCCTGCCAGGCCTGAGTGTCTGTGCCGTAAAGCGGGCTGATGTCGATGATGGGAAGCTGGTCCATTAACGGTCCTGAAAAGCAGGTGATGTTCGGTCGCATTGATCGTGCCCGCCTGAGCGGGCACAAAACGCCAAGCGCTTATTTAGGCAGCTCGGCCTTGATGCCTTCGACGTAGTAGTTCATCGACGCCAGCTCGGCGTTGGTCGCGACCACGCCGTCAGCAATCTTGACTGTGCCGTTCTGGTCCTTGATCGGGCCGGTGAACGGGTGGAATTCTCCGCTTTCGATGCTGGCGATGATTTTCTGCGCTTCGGCTTTCACGTCGGCAGGTACTACATCGCTGATCGGCAATTCGACTGTGCCTTCTTTCAGCCCACCCCAGTAATCCTGAGGCTTCCAGGTGCCTGCGATGGCGCCCTCGGCGGCCTGAATGTAATGCGGGCCCCAGTTGTTGACGATCGAAGCCAGCACCGCTTTCGGACCAAAGTGCGCCATGTCTGAAGCATAGCCCACGGCATACACGCCACGACGCTCGGCGGTCTGGATCGGCGCCGGGCTGTCGGTGTGCTGGAAGACCACGTCGACGCCCTGATCGATCAGCGCGTTGGCGGCGTCGGCTTCCTTGCCCGGATCGAACCATGAGTTGACCCACACCACTTTGATCTCGGTGCCCGGGTTGTATTTGTTCAGTGCCAGCTGGATGGCGTCGATATCGCGCAGTACTTCCGGGATCGGGAACGAAGCGACGTAACCGATCTTCTTGGTTTTGGTCATCTTCGCCGCGATGTAACCGCTGACGTAGCGGCCTTCGTAGGTGCGGGCCAGGTAAGTGCCCATGTTCTTGTCCTGCTTGTAGCCGGTCGCGTGCTCGAACTTCACTTTCGGAAATTGCCTGGCCACTTTCAGGGTCGGGTTCATGTAGCCGAAGGAGGTGCTGAAGATCAGGTCATAGCCGCCTTTGGCCATGTTGCGGATCACCCGTTCGGCGTCCGCGCCCTCCGGCACGTTTTCCACGTAGCTGCTGATGACCTTGTCACCCAGCGCCTTGACCATCGCCTGGCGACCCTGCTCATGCTGATAGGTCCAGCCGTGGTCGCCGATAGGGCCGATGTAGACGAAGCCGACCTTCAGCGGATCGGCTGCCGAGGCGAGCAGGCTGGAGCCGATGCCAACGACAGCGGCCATGGCACACAGCAGTTTTTTCAGGGGACGACGTGGGTTGGTCAGGTGCATCGGGGTCTAGCTCCTTGCGGTCTTGTTGGAGGGCATACTCCAGCAATGCAAATAACTGACCAACAGGACAACTATCCCGCCATCGCGTTTTTGATTCTGCGCAAAAGGCGTGGGAGCGGACTTGTCCGCAAAAAAGGCGACATATTTCCCGAAAATGAATCGTCTGAACTATGGTCTTCGCGGACAAGTCCGCTCCTACACAGTGCTGCTCTTGATTCTGGCCGGAGGCCGTAGGAGCGAACTTGTTCGCGAAGACTTTGGTTCAGACAATGTATTTTCGGAGGATATGCCAGCCTTTTCGCGAACAATGCGGATCGCCGCCCCGGTCGGTCCCACGGCCTTCGGCCAGAATCAAGAGCAGCGCTGTGTATAACGCGAAGTGCAGCGCAACGGTGCAGGTGCGGGCGGCAGCGCCGCTAACTGGTGCAGCGGGTGCTGCGTTCGACGATGCACATCGGCGTGCCGGCCACGGGTTCGCGCATGATCTGCACTTGCACATCGAAGACCTGGCAGACCAGCTCGGCGGTCAACACGTCGCCCGGTGCGCCGCAGGTCACCAGATGTCCGCCCTGCATCACCGCCAGATGGTCGGCATAGCGGCAGGCCTGATTGATATCGTGCAGCACGGTAATCACCGTTTTGCCTTCGGCGCTAAGCTCACGCATCAGGTCCAGCAGCTCGACCTGATGGCTGATGTCCAGGTAGGTGGTCGGTTCATCGAGCAAAACAATAGCCGCGTCCTGGGCGAGGATCATCGCCAGCCATGCGCGCTGGCGCTGCCCGCCGGACAGGTCGGACAGCGGACGTTCGGCCAGCGTGTCCAGCTCCATGCGCTGCATGGCCTGATCGACACTGCGCTGATCGGCCCCGCTCAAATGCCCCCACAAACTGTTGTGCGGGCTGCGGCCGTAAGCGACCAGTTGGCGCACGCTGACGCCTTCGGGTATCGGCAGCACTTGCGGCAGAAACGCCACCTTGCAGGCCAGTTCCCGGGCAGACAACTGACTGTAGGCTTTGCCATCCAGGCTCAGGCTGCCCGATTGCGGGGTGAGGATGCGCGCAAAGGCTTTGAGCAGCGTGGACTTGCCGCAGCCGTTGGGGCCGATCAGCGCCGTGACCTGTCCTGCTGGCGGGCTGAACGACAGGTCCTGCACGATGCGGGTTGCGCCGTAGCCGATGTCGAGGTGCTGCGCCTTCAGAATGCTCATGGGATCAACCTTTGAATCGGGCCAGCAGCCAGAGAAAATAAGGAGCGCCGATCACCGCGGTGAGAATCCCGGCCGGAATTTCGCTGGGGGCGATCAGCGTGCGGCCCAGGGTATCGGCCAGCACCAGCAGCAAGGCGCCCAGCACCATCGACGCGGGCAACAGGTATTGATGATGACCGCCCACCAGCCGACGAGCCATGTGTGGCGCGACCAGACCGACAAAACTCACCGGTCCGATGATACCGACGCCAAGACTGGTCAGCAGCACGGCGCTGCCCATCGCCAGCCAGCGAGTACGTTTCAGGCCGGTGCCCAGGCTCTGCGCGGCCTCATCGCCAAGGCCGATCAGGTTCAGTGGCTTGGCCAGCAGCAGGCTGAGCGGGATCAACAGCAGAAGCGGCGTGGCCAGCAACACGTGGTGCCAGTTGCGGCTCCACAAACTGCCGGTCAGCGCCAGCAGGGCGGTGTTGATGTCCAGCGGATTGGCCAGGATCAGGAATTCAGTGATGCTCGAGAGCGTGACCGCAATCGCCACCCCGGACAGCGCGAAGCGGACCCCGGAAAACTGCACGCCGGTGTTGTACAGCGCCAGCAGCAGTGCGCCCGCCGCGCCGCCCAGGCAGGCCACGAACGGCAGCGCTGCCACCGGCAAGTGCGGCAGGCCGATGATGGCGATGGTCAGCGCCAGCCCTGCGCCCTGGGTCACGCCCAGAATTTCCGGCGAGGCCAGCGGGTTGCGAATCACACCTTGCACGATGGCGCCCGCCAGACCAAGCGCGCAGCCGGTCATGATCGCGATCAGCCCGCGTGGCAGGCGATGATTCCACACTTCGAAGTCCTTGCTGTCGTGGGCAATCAGGTGATCGAGCACCGCGCCGGGCGTCAGCCAGACCGTACCGGCGCTGAGGCTCAGCAGCAGGGCCAGCGCGAGCAGCATGATCAGCAAGGACAGGCGTGCGCGGGGCTGGTTCATAGCGCGCGCCTCGCCAGAATCAGGAAGAACGGCGCGCCGATCAAGGCGGTCACTACCCCGGCCGGCGTTTCGACCGGAAACGCCACGGCGCGGCTGATCAGGTCAGAAGCCAGCACGATGGCAGCGCCCAGCCCGGCACTGATCGGGATCAGCCAGCGGTAGTCGTTGCCCAGCCATTGGCGGGCGATGTTCGGTGCGATCAGGCCGACAAAGCCAATCTGCCCGACCGCACACACGCTGGCCCCGACCAGCAGCAGGCTGACCACGAACACCAGCAGCCGCAGCGCGCCGATGCGCACGCCCAGCGAGCGAGCTGCATCTTCACCGAGGTTGATCAGGTTCAGGCGCGGCGCGTAGGCAATCGCCAGCACCAGACCGATCAGCGTACAAGGCCAGAGCAGTTGCAATTGTTCGGCACCGACATTGGCCAGTGAACCGGCCAGCCAGTTGAGGACGCTTTGCGCCTGGGCTTCGACGAGAATGACCGTGAGGCGGGTCAATGCCGCGCAAAGTGCCGCGACCGCAACGCCTGCCAGCACCAGACGCCCTTGCGCGGTGGCGGGCGACCATGCGCCGCCAAGGCTGAACACGGTAATCCACGCCAGCGCGCCGCCGAGGCAAGTCATCAGCAGCGCGCCACCGGGGAAGGGCAGGGCGATCAGACCGGTGGAAAACAGTGCCAGCCCCAACGCTGCTCCAGCAGTAACGCCGAACAGGGACGGAGAGGCCAGACGATTACGGGTGATGCCTTGCATCAACGCCCCGGCGACCCCGAGACACGCGCCGACCAGCGCGGCGCACAGGGCGCGCGGCACCCGCAGTTGCGCGACGATATAGGCAATGTTGCCGCCTTCGCGGCCTTGAGTGAACAGCCCGTTCCAGGCGTCGACCTGCCGAATACTGAACGACGACAGGGCGAACAGCGACACCCAGAACAATCCCAGGCAGGTCACGGTGATCACGCCTGCCATCAGCCAGCGGCGCATTTACGGGTTCAGCACGGCCTTGCCGCCCTTGAGCACGGCAAGCGCATCGTCGGCAATCTGCTCGGACGCCATGATCCCGCGATTGCGTGCCCAGCTGTCGCCATCGACTTCAGCCACCTGTTTATTGCGCACGGCGCCGAGCACCTGCCACAGCGGCTGCTTGCTCCAGCTGTCTACAATGCTCGGACGACGATAATGACCGACCAGCAGCCAGGCGGGGTCCAGCGCCAGCAGTTGCTCCAGGCTGACAAACTCGGTGGGTGCCGCTTCTTTACGCACTTCCGGCACCTGCAAGCCAATCGCTTGCAACACGCTGACTGCATAAGAGTGCGGACCATGCACCGAGAAGCTGTCTTCGCGGGCCACACCGAACAGCACCCTGGTGTTGGCCGGAATCTGCGCGGCGACGGTTTTCAGGTGCTGTCTGTTTTCTGCGATACGGGCCTGCATTTGCGGCCCCTTGCCCAGCGCCACGCCGATCAGCTCGGCGGATTTCAGGCTGCCTTCATAGTCTTCGCCACGCGAGGGCAGCATCAGGGTCGGCGCGAGGCTGGCCAGATCGTTGTACAGCGCCAGATGACGACCGAGGTCGGCGATGATCAGGTCCGGCTTGAGTCGCGCGATCACTTCGATACTGGGTTGCGAGCGCAGCCCGACCGACTGCCATTCGCCTACCGCCTTGCGCACTTTTGGCAGCACGCGATTGGCATCGCCATCGTCTGCGGCACCGACCGGCGTCACGCCGACCGAAGCCAGCCCGTCGAGAAACGAAAACTCCAGTACCACCACGCGCTTGGGGGTGTCTGGCAGATGGACCTTGTGCTGGCCGTCATCAAGATCGATGGGTGCCGCCTGGGCAGTGCTTGCCAGCAGGCTCAGCAGGCCGCAAGCCACCAGATGCGGAAGTCGAGAAGCACGCATGGCAAATGTCCTTTCTAACAGAAGCAGAATCGTGAAAAACAGACGCGCCATCAAGGCCACGACGAAAACGGCGGGCACTATTTCACATCGTGGCGACGGGATCAAAAGTCATTTACGTGTGGGTGCAATTCTCATTCGGGTTATTTTATGAAACCTTTTGACACACACGCTACTCTGAGACGCTTCACTGTTGGCCACCTTCATGTACATCCGCGGCGATGTCGCAAGGTTTGGGGAATAAAAAATGGGCGCATTGCTCAAGCAAGAAAAGTTTCTGCTGCTGGCGATCATCGCCATGTTCGTCGCCTATCCACTGGAGCACGTGCTGCTGGGCAATGGCCAGGTCGTTGCGTTGGTGTCCGGGCTCGCGCTGGTCGGCTTCATCGTCTGCGCGTCGATGCGCGTTGCCCATCACGCCGAGATGCTCGCGGAAAAAGTTGGTGACCCCTACGGCACCATGATCCTCACGCTGTCAGCGGTGCTGGTCGAGGTGGTGATTCTGGCGATCATGATGAGCAACGAGCCATCGCCGACATTGGTGCGCGATACGATTTACTCGGCGGTGATGCTCGACATCAACGGCATTCTGGGGCTGGCCGCGTTGATGGGCGGGATCAAGCACGGCGAGCAGTCGTATAACGACGATTCGGCGCGCACCTACAGCGTGATGATTCTCACCGCAATGGGCGTTTCCATGGTCGTGCCCGAGTTCATTCCCGAGGGCGACTGGAAGATCTATTCGGCGTTTACCATTGGCGCGATGGTGCTGCTTTACACGTTGTTCCTGCGCATGCAGGTCGGCCCGCACAGTTACTTTTTCAGCTACAGCTACCCGGAAAAGAAGAAGCGCCAGGGCCAGGCCGAAGAGCATGAACCGGTCAATCTGACTCGCTCCATCGCGACATTGGTGACAGGCGTTGTGGTCATCGGTGCACTGGCTGAAGTGATGTCCAAAACCGTCGACCTCGGCCTGGAAGGCACAGGCGCGCCGCCGGTCATGACGGCCATTCTGGTTGCCGCCATTTCCGCCGCGCCGGAGATCCTCACCGCCTTGCGCGCAGCACTTGCCAACCGCATGCAGTCGGTGGTCAACATCGCGCTGGGGGCCTCGCTGTCCACCGTGATTCTCACCGTTCCGGTCATGGAAGCGATGGCGCTTTACAGCGGACAGCCGTTCCAGATGGCCATGACCCCGGTACAGACCGTGATGATCTTCATCACCCTGCTGGTGTCTGCCATCAACCTCAACGACGGCGAAACCAACGCCATCGAGGGCATGACCCACTTTGTGCTGTTCGCGACGTTCATCATGCTGTCGTGTCTGGGGCTTTAGGGCTTCAGGTGAAGTTCTGGAAGCTCATCGTTATATACACATCTCGTGGGAGCGAGCCGGGCGACGCTTCGCTTGCTCGCGAAGAGGCCAGTGCAGTCCCCGGAAATGGAGTGTTTGAACCACCGCCTTCGTGAGCAAGCTCACTCCCACAAAGGTCTATGTCTAGCCTTCTAATGCGGTTCTTTAACCCCGTTTTTTCGGACTAGTCAGGACTTGTGTATAACAATGAGCGCGGTGCATGGGCACGACAGTGAGATTATCGCTCCGCACGCTCAACCCTGAATCAACTCCCGCGCTGCCTGCCGGTGATCGGCGATCAGTTGCCTGATATCCAGCCCTTCGACCTGCCCGTCGATCACTCGCCACTGCCCGGCAATCATCACCCGGTCCGCGCGGTCCGCGCCGCACAGCAACAGTGCCGACAACGGATCGTGGCTGCCGGAAAAACGCAGTTCGTCCAGCTTGAACAATGCCAGATCTGCCTGTTTGCCGACCGCCAGTTCTCCGATATCCGTCCGGCCCAATAGCTGTGCCGAACCCTTGGTCGCCCAGCCGAGCACGCGTTCCGGGGTGATCTTCTCGGCCCCGTAACGCAAGCGTTGCAGGTACAGCGCCTGGCGGGCTTCGAGGATCATGTTCGATGCATCGTTAGACGCCGAGCCGTCGACCCCAAGCCCCAGCGGCGCGCCCGCAGCGATCAGGTCCAGCGTCGGGCAAATGCCGGACGCCAGGCGCATGTTCGAGCTAGGGCAGTGGCAGACGCCGGTGCCCGCTGCGCCAAGGCGAGCGATTTCATCGGGGTTGAAATGGATGCCGTGGGCCAGCCAGGTGCGCGGCCCGAGCCAGCCGACGCTGTCCAGATAATCCACGGTGCGCAGGCCGAAGCGTTGCAGGCAAAAGTCCTCTTCATCGAGGGTTTCGGCCAAGTGCGTGTGCAGGCGTACATCCAGCTTTTCCGCCATCGCGGCGCTCTCGGCCATGATCTGTGGTGTTACCGAAAACGGCGAGCAGGGTGCCAGAGCGATCTGGATCTGCGCGCCGTCGCCGCGTTCATGGTAAGTCTCGATCAGGCGCTGACTGTCGGCCAGAATCACCTCGCCCTGTTGCACGGTCTGTTGCGGCGGCAAGCCACCGTCTGCTTCGCCCAGGCTCATGGAACCGCGTGTCAGCATCGTGCGCATGCCGAGTTCGCGCACACTCTGCACCTGCACATCAATAGCGTGTTCCAGCCCGTCCGGAAACAGATAGTGATGGTCGGCAGCCGTCGTGCAGCCCGACAGCAGCAGTTCCGCCAGCGCCACTTTGCTGGCGACGGCGAGCTTTTCCGGCGTGAGACGCGCCCACACCTGGTACAGCGTCTTGAGCCACGGGAACAGCGGCTGGTTGACCACCGGTGCCCAGGCGCGTGTCAGGGTTTGATAGAAGTGGTGATGGGTGTTGATCAACCCCGGCAACAGCACATGCTCGTAAGCATCGAACGTCTGGGCGCAGGGCGCTGACGGTTGTTGCCCTGCGGCCAGCACTTCAGTGATGACGCCACCTTCGATCACCAGACCGCCGCGGGCGTCCAGGTCATTGGCGGTGAATACAGCAAGAGGGTTTTTCAACCAGATACGGATCGCAGGCATGGGCCGGCTCCTCTGAAAGGGTTCAGGGTTAGCCAGCTCAGTGATGCCCTGTCTGCTGATCCAGGGTTGCCGGGGTTTTGTGCGCCCCGGCGAAGGACGACGATTTTAGTTGAGCCGCCTGTTACCAGGCAATCGTCTTGCCCTGATAGTCGATGAAGTGATGCCCGCCTTTGCCAGCATAGGCATTGAGTTGTTCTACAAGCCCGGTGGTGCTGGTCAATACGTCGATGGCTGCATTTTCACCGCCCATGTCGGTCTTGACCCAGCCCGGATGCATCGACAGCACGGTCGGACGGTTTTCACCCAGTTCGGTGACGAAGGTGTTGGTCATCGAATTGAGTGCAGCCTTGCTGGCCTTGTACAGCGCCAGATTCGCGCCATCCGGGCAGGTGACGCTGCCCAGCCACGAACTCATGAACGCGATGACACCGGTTTGTGGACGGACCTGCGCGACAAAGCGCTCGGCCAGCCGGATCGGCGCGACCGCGTTGGTCAGGAACAATTGGCCCAGTTCGGCCGCTGTCGACTTCGCGGCGCTTTGATGCTCTGCACCCGAGATCCCGGCATTGACGAACAGCACATCGAACACTTCGCCGCGCAGCTTCTGGACCAGCACTTCCAGCGAAGCGGTTTCGTCGAGGTCGACGGCTTCGATGCGTACGTCTTTAACCTTTCTCAGGTTTTCGGCGTTTTGCGGATCACGCACAGTCGCGGTGACTTTCCAGCCTTGCTCAGTCAAGCGCTGAACCAGCCCGAGCCCCAAGCCACGCGAGGCACCGATAATGAGGGCGGTTTTCTGGGTAGTGGTCATGAATGATTCCTTGGCAGATTGAGAGACAGATTCCATGGCAGCGCCAGCAAGATCTCTCGAACGTTTCGACCTTGCAGCGTACTCCTGCCTATGCAGTGTTGGAATCTCTATCAGCCAGAAACGTTCAAGGCAGATGCCTGATGCCGAGCATTGGCACGCTCGTCACCTTCCAGACCCGCCCCTCAATGCCCCGCCCGCCACGGCTGCCCCAGTGAAACCGGCGCATACAGCCGGGTGCGCAGGGCGTCGCGGGAGAGCAGGACGAGGACGATGATGGTGGCCACATAAGGCAGCATCGCCAGCAGGTTGGACGGGATCGCCAGGCCGATGCCCTGCGCGACCAGATGCAGGATGCTGGCGAGGCCGAACAGGTAGGCGCCGAGCAGCAGGCGCCAGACACGCCAGCTGGCAAACACCACCAGTGCCATGGCAATCCAGCCGCGTCCGGCGCTCATGTTTTCGGCCCACATCGGCGTGTAGGCCAGCGACAGGTAAGCACCGGCCAGACCGGCCATCGCGCCGCCGAACAGCACCGCCAGCGTCCGCACCCGCAACACCGGCAAGCCCATGGCGCTGGCGGCGTCGGGGTTTTCGCCGACGGCCTGGATAATCAGCCCGACGCGGCTTTTCAGCAGCGCCCAGGCCACCAGCGCGAACAGCGCAAACGACAGGTAGACCAGCAAATCCTGAGCAAACAGCATGCGACCGATCAGCGGGATATCGCTGAGAAACGGAATCGCCACCGGCTCGAAACCGCTGAGCGGCTTGCCGACCCAGGCCGCGCCGACAAAGCTGGACAGGCCGACACCGAAAATAGTCAATGCCAGGCCGGTCGCCACCTGATTGGCATTGAACACCAGTGCCACCACGGCAAATAGCGCCGACAGCAGCATGCCCGCCAACATGGCCAGCAACACGCCCAGCCAGAGGTTGCCGGTGCTCAGCGCGATGATGAAACCGATCACCGCACCAAATAGCATCATGCCTTCCTGACCCAGGTTGATGACGCCGCTCTTCTCGCAGATCAGTTCGCCCAGCGCGACCAGCAGCAACGGCGTGCCGCAACGCACCATGGCGTAGAAAATTTTGCTCAGCAGGTCGATGTCCATCATGCGGCTCCTGTGACGGGTGTCATCTGGCGCTTGGCCCAGCGTTGTTTCAAGCTTGGGCGGTAGAGAATCAGCACGTCACAGGCGAGCAGGAAAAACAGCATCATGCCCTGAAACAACTGAGTGATTGCGAGGGGCAGGTTCAAGGTCATTTGCGCGCTTTCTCCGCCCAGATAAAGCAGGGCGATCAACAGGCTGGAGAACAGAATGCCGATCGGATTCAGGCGGCCAAGAAAAGCCACGGTAATCGCCGCATAGCCATACCCCGGCGAAACCTGCGGTACCAACTGACCAATGGGTCCGGTGACTTCCGAGACGCCTGCCAGCCCGGCCAGCCCGCCGCTGATCAGCAGCGCCAGCCACACCAGTTGTTTTTCACGAAAGCCGACGAACCCGGCTGCACGCTTGTCCAGCCCCAGCACTTTGATCTGGAAGCCGATGAAGCTGCGTTGCAGCAACACCCAGACCGCGACCAGCGCGAATAGGGCGAAATACACCCCGATGTGCGCGCGGCCATCTTCCATCAACAGCGGCAGACGGCTGGCGTCGCCGAAGGTCGCGGATTCCGGGAAGTTCATGCCTGCCGGGTCCTTGAGCGGGCCATGCACGAAGTACAGCAGCAGGTTCAGCGCGATGTAGTTGAGCATGATGCTGGTGAGGATTTCGTTGGCGTTGAAGTGAGTGCGCAGCCATGCCGTCACGCCCGCCCACGCCGCGCCCGCCAGGGTTCCGGCCAGCAGCACCATGACCAGCGCCCAGCGACTTTCCATCTCGATGATGTTCACCGCCACGGCACTGCCCGCCAGCGCGCCGAGCAGCAACTGGCCCTCAGCGCCGATGTTCCAGATGCGCGCCTGATACGCAACCGCCAACCCCAGTGCGCAGAGCAGGATCGGCAAGGTTTTGACCATCAGTTCCGAAAGGCCTTACAGGTCGCTGACCGGTGCGATCAACAGCGTGTGCAACGTCACCCATGGGTCAAGGCCCAGGCCGATGAACAGCAGCGAGCCGCAGACCAGTGTCAGCACGGCGGCCAGTAACGGGGAGCACCACAACATGGCGCGCGATTGCTGGCCGCGCGGTTCCAGAGAAAGCAGCATGTTTTGCTCCGTTAACCAGGCGTGTGTGCCTGGGTTTGAGAATGATCGAACTGGCCCGCCATCCAGCCGCCGATCTGCACGGTGCTGGTTTGTTCGGTGGGGATTAGCTCGGAAAGCTGGCCGCCGCTGAGGGCAGCAAGTCGGTCGCTGATCTGGAACAATTCGTCCAGATCTTCGGAAATCACCAGAATCGCTGCGCCCGCATCACGCAAAGTGATCAGCGCGCGGTGAATCGCTGCGGCGGCACCGACATCCACGCCCCAGGTCGGGTGCGCGGCGATCAGCAGTTTCGGCTTTTGCAGGATTTCCCGACCCAGAATGAATTTCTGCAGGTTGCCGCCCGACAGGCTGCGCGCCGGGGCCTGCGCATCGGGCGTCTTGACCGCAAAGCGGCGAATGATTTCGTCGGCCAGCGCGCGCACCTTGCCACGCTGAATCAGGCCGTTGCTCACCAGCCCTTGCTGGAAGGCGGTGAGCAAGGCGTTGTCGGCCAGGCTCAATTCCGGTACGGCGCCGTGCCCGAGGCGCTCGGCCGGGACAAACGCCAGGCCGCGTTTGCGCCGGGCATCAGGCCGCAAATGGCCGACCGGCGTGTCTGCGAAACGCAGGGTTGCCGCCTGCGCGTGCGTCAGCGTTTGTTCACCGCTCAGCAGCGCAAGCAATTCATCCTGGCCGTTGCCCGCCACGCCTGCGATACCGACGATTTCGCCGCTGCGTACGTCCAGGCTCAGATTTTTCAGCGAGCAACCGAACGGATCGGGGTTGTGCCAAGACAGCCGGTCAACGCGCAGAAACGCATCGTTGCCGCTGGCTTTCGCATAGTGTGCGGTCAGGCCCTCGGCATCGCCGACCATCATCCGCGCCAATGCCAGGTCGGAGCACTCGGCCGGAATGCAGTGCCCGGAGACTTTGCCGTTGCGCAGCACGGTCGCGCTGTGACACAAAGCCCGCACTTCGCCCAGCTTGTGGCTGATGAACAGGATGCTGCAGCCTTCTTCGGCCAGGTGCCGGAGGGTGACGAACAGCTCTTCGGCCTCTTGGGGCGTGAGTACCGAGGTGGGTTCATCGAGGATCAGCAGGCGAATGTCTTGCATCAGGCAGCGGATGATTTCGACTTTCTGCCGCTCGCCAATCGACAGGCTGTGGACCAGACGCTGAGGCTCCACAGCCATGCCATAGCGCTGCGATACTTCACGAATGCGCGGTTCGAGTTGTTTCGGTGTGCCCGCCGCCGCGCCCATCGCCAAGGCGATGTTCTGCGCGACACTCAAGGTTTCGAACAGGGAAAAATGCTGGAATACCATGCCGATGCCCAGGCTGCGTGCCTGGGCCGGGTTGCGCATGACCTGCGCCTGGCCCTGCCAGATGATCGACCCGGCATCCGGCTGGGTAACGCCGTAGATGATTTTCATCAGCGTACTTTTGCCCGCGCCGTTCTCGCCCAGCAAGGCGTGAATCTCGCCGGGCTGGATCGTCAGGTCGACCGCATCGTTGGCCAGGCAGCCAGGATACTGCTTGGTGATATGGCGCAACTGGAGGCGCGCAGGTATCGCGTGGTTTGGCATGAAAGGCTCTGAGACAGAAGTGGTTCTGCCTGTGCAAAAAGCAAAATCCTGACCAAGGAGTCAGGATTCACGCGGGCTGCACTGAATCAGGCGCTGATCAGGATTTTTTGCGAATCTCGGCCTCCAAATGTAGCCGGTTCAGCACCAGTTCGGGGCAGACAGGCCGATCAGTGCGCCGATTATGGCTCATTGTTCTGAGCAAAAAACGTACAGCAGCCGTCGACAGCGGTATATCCAGCGGATACGCGAGCCTTGCACCTGTTATCCACAGGTTCTTCCACCGTTAATGTGCGCAAGCCGGTGCGTTGAGAATAATGCCGGGCCGGCTAGCTTCCATTGCTGCTAAAGCGCCCTAACAGACTGTTTTTACGCCGTTTTCGAGGTTTCCACTGCCGATTGTACAAAAAATGATCATTCGCCGGAAAAGCCCGTACGGTAAGGCGTGCAGTGGAGTGTGCTCAGCTTATCCACAACCGGATGCACAGTAGATGTGGGCAATTGTGGAAGGGGCTTTTCAGGCGTCTGTCACGCCCTGCAAGAGGATCCGTCCACGACTCAGGCCGGCTAACTGGCGTTGTAGTGCGTCCAGATGCTCGGGGCCGATGGCAATCCTCATCTGTACGCCATTGGCGGTGAACGCCTCGCTTTGCAGCACGCCGTTCAGCTCGGCCAGACGCACTTTGACCAGCGCCAGCTCACTGAAGCTGCATGCCAGATCGAACGATGACCGTTGAATCAACGGCAAGCGTTCAGCCTGCTGCAAACACTTGTTGGCACCACCGCCATACGCCCGCGCCAGGCCGCCCGTGCCCAGTTGAATGCCGCCATATCAGCGAATCACCAACACCACGACCTGATCGAATTCCTGCGCTTCGATGGCTGCCAGAATCGGTCTGCCTGCGGTGCCGCCCGGTTCGCCGTCGTCATTACTGCGGTATTGGTCGCCCAGTTTCCAGGCCCAGCAATTATGGGTCGCGTTCAGGTCGCTGCGCTGCTCGATGAACGCCTGTGCGTCAGCCGGGCTGGCGATGGTGGCAGCGAGGGTGATGAAGCGGCTCTTGCGAATTTCTTCACGAAACTCGCAAGGGCCGACGAGTGTAAAAGGCATTCAGGTGTCCTTGCTGGCGGCAAGGCACCCATTCTACAAGGCTGGCGGCGTCAGCCCACAACCTTTGAGGATGATCCGTATCAGATTGTCGCTGGCCTGATCCATATCTTGCCGGGTCAGACGACTGCGTCCGGTCACGCGGCAGATCTGGGTCGCGAAGTCGGCGTAATGCTGGGTGCTGCCCCATAACAGGAAGATCAAGTGAACCGGGTCGACCGGGTCCATTTTGCCTGCATCGATCCACGCTTGAAAAACCGCTGCTCGCCCCTGAAACCACAGGCGGTAATCCTGACTGAAATATTCGCTCATGCATTCGCCGCCGCTGATGATCTCCATGGCGAATATCCGCGAAGCCTGTGGCTGACGCCGCGAGAACTCCATCTTGGCGCGAATGTAGCGCGCCAGCGCCTCGGCCGGATCGTCGTCGACGCTGAGGTGATTGAAGGTGCTGTCCCACAGATCGATGATGTTGCTCAGCACAGCGACATACAGGCCAAGCTTGTTGGTGAAGTAGTAATGCAGATTGGCTTTTGGCAGTCCGGCTTTCAGGGCGATGGTGTTCATGCTGGTGCCCTTGAAACCGTGGCGGGCGAATTCATCTTCGGCTGCCTGGATAATCGCTTCCTCGTTTTTCTGACGAATACGGCTTGCGGGCTTGGGAACGTGAGCGCCGTGCGCTGGGACTTCAAGGGTCATGGGCAATTCCGGGCAGGTCGTGGGGGCACAACAAGTGAACAGATAACGCACCAGCGGCGATCCGGCAAGCGCTGGTGTGACTGTCGACAGTTATCGTGGTTGCTCAAGGGGATCGGGTTCCATAACGGGCTCGGTCTGGGTGACGGCGACAGTGTTTTCCGGGATCAACAGGCACAGGACGATGGCCGTGAGGCCGCCGCTGGTAATGGCCGAGTCGAACAGGTTCTGTACCAGTTTGGGCATGAGATGCAGCAGTGCAGGCTGCGCCGCGATACCCAGACCAACGCCGAACGAGGTGGCGATAATCAGCATGCTGCGTCGGTCCAGTGGCGACTGCGCCAGAATCCGCACGCCTGCCGCCGCGACGCTGCCGAACATCACCAGCGTTGCGCCGCCCAATACCGGTTTGGGGATCTGCTGGACGATGGCACCGATATGCGGGAACAGGCCGAGGATGAACAGCACCGCGCCGATGTACAGACCGACATAGCGGCTGGCGACACCGGTCAGCTGAATCACGCCATTGTTCTGTGCAAACGTGGTATTGGGAAATGCACTGAACGTGGCGGCAATCATGCAGCTCACGCCATCGCCCAGCACGCCGCCCTTGAGGCGTGCCACATAGCTCGGGCCGCTGATGGGCTGACGCGCTAGCATGCAATTGGCGGTGAGGTCGCCGACAGTTTCGATACTGCTGATCAGGTAAATCAGCGCGACCGGCAGGAAGGCGGTCCAGTCAAAACTGAAACCGAACCTGAACGGCACCGGCACGCTGATCCATGGCAGATCGTGAATGGGCTGTGGCACCAGTTTGCCGCTGAACCACGCGGCCAGACTGCCGACGGCCAGGCCGATGATGATTGCCGACAAACGCACCCAGGGCGTGTTGGAGCGGTTGAGCACAATGATCACCACCAGTACGAACACGCCCAACGCAAGATTCAACGGCGCGCCGAAATCAGGGGCGTTGAAGCCGCCACCCAGATCGGTCACGCCGACCTTGATCAGGCTCACACCGATCAGCGTGATCACGATGCCGGTCACCAGCGGCGTGATGACACGCCGCAACTGGCTGATGCAGCGACTCAGAACGATCTGCACCAGCGCACCGAAAAAACACACGCCGAAGATCATCGCCATGATGTCTTCCGGGCTGCCGCCACGCTGTTTGACCAGAAACCCCGCGGACAGCACCGCGCCGAGGAATGCAAAGCTGGTGCCTTGCAGGCAGATCATACCGGCGCCGATACCGA
Organism: Pseudomonas cannabina; assembly: GCF_900100365.1. Classification (NCBI taxonomy): domain Bacteria; kingdom Pseudomonadati; phylum Pseudomonadota; class Gammaproteobacteria; order Pseudomonadales; family Pseudomonadaceae; genus Pseudomonas; species Pseudomonas cannabina. The sequence continues at coordinate 5,446,159 of NZ_FNKU01000001.1, forward strand.
ACGGCCGGCGTGCCTGAATGAAGGTGCCGGTACCCGACACCATCAGGGCCATGCTGATCAGGTACGGCAAGTATTCGGTCAGGCCGAGCGTCGAGCCGATAATCAGGGGCGGGGTGATGATGCCGACGAAACTGGCGAGAACGTGTTGCAGCGCTGCCAGTGTGGCCGTCAATGGTTTCGGTCGGTCGTCGAGGCCGTAGATCAGGTCGCTATTCTCGGCGTTTTTAAAGCTTTCAGCGTTTTCAGGCTGCATGGCGAAGTCTCGAAATGGGCAGTGCCATGTGCTGGCGTGTCGTTATCAGGAACGCCTGCAAAAAACTGTCCACCTGCTCAGGTTATGTCGCCGTAAGCTTATTTATTGCCAGATATATCAGCCGGATAGCATCTTTGGGCCCCACCATGAATCGAGCCAATGGAGCATTCGCCGCGCAGCCGTGTGTCAGCGGGTAGCAGCGAGTGCTTCCAGAAAGCTTTCCAGCACCAAATGAGGGCGTCGACCTTTGCGTGTGACGGAGACCAGATTGAGGTCATAGAATTTCGATTCAGGTTTCAGCGCGCGCAATCGGCCTTCCTGTACCCAGGCGTTTGCGTAATGGTCCGGCAGGTAACCAATGTAGCGCCCGGTCAGAATCAGAAACGCAATACCTTCCCGGTCGGATGCGCTGGCGGTACAGGTGAGCACCTGATAGAGCTCCTGAATATCGTGGGGCAGGCGAAACGTCGGGGCAATGGCGTCCTGTTGCGCCAGACGCTTGTCGTCCAGCGCGGCGTTTTCTGCATAAAACAGCGGGTGACCGACAGCGCAGTAAAGCAGCGAGCGCTCGCTGTACAGCGCGTGATATTCCAGCCCCGGCAAGGCGCTCGCCTGCGGTACGACGCCGACATGCAGCCCGCCATCCAGCACGCCCTGCTCGACTTCGGCGGGCGCGCTCATGCGGATATTGATGTGTATGCCGGGGCCGCGCTCCTTCAGGCGCGACAGCGCATGGGTGATGCGCATGTGGGGGAGGGTGACGAGGTTGTCGGTCAGGCCGATGTTCAACTCGCCACGCAGGTTCTGGTACAGGCCGTTGACCTCGGTTCTGAAGCTTTCCAGGGCGCTGAGCAACTGCAGCGACGACTGATAAACCTCGCGCCCTTCGTCGGTCAGCGAGAATCCGGCCCTGCCGCGCTGACAAAGGCGCAAGCCAAGGCGCTGTTCCAGGTCGCTCATCTGCTGACTGATGGCGGACCGGCCGATGCCCAGCACGCTTTCCGCCGCCGAGAAACCGCCAACCTCGACGACGCTTTTGAAGATGCGCAGCAAGCGAATATCAAAGTCGCTGACCTGCGCCAAGGGATCGGGACGGCGGATGCTCATTGTTTAGTCATTGCCTAACTAAAGATCAGGAAAATCAGGTTTTATGAACTTTAGTCGCGTGGCACCTTGGCTGCAATCCCTGATCGTTCAAGCGCCTGCGAGGCCTGTCCCATGAATATTTTCGAAGCGACCAACGTGCCTGTCACCCGCCAACTGAAACTCGATGCGCACTGGATGCCCTACACGGCAAACCGCAATTTCCAGCGTGACCCGCGCATGATCGTCGCGGCCAGCGGCTGCTACCTGACAGACAACAAGGGGCGCAAGATTTACGATGGGCTTTCCGGTCTGTGGACGTGTGGAGCAGGGCATACGCGCACGGAGATCCAAGAGGCTGTTGCGCGGCAGTTAGGCGTGCTGGATTACTCACCGGGCTTTCAGTTCGGCCATCCAGCGTCCTTTCAACTGGCGGAGAAAATCACTGACCTGACACCGGGCAACCTCAATCACGTCTTTTATACCAACTCCGGCTCCGAGTGCGCGGACACGGCAGTGAAGATGGTGCGCGCCTACTGGCGGCTGAAGGGGCAGGCGACCAAAACCAAGATGATCGGTCGTGCGCGTGGTTATCACGGCGTTAACGTGGCCGGCACCAGCCTGGGCGGAGTGAATGGCAATCGCAAGATGTTCGGCCAGTTGATGGATGTCGATCATCTGCCGCACACCCTGCTGGCCAGCAATGCATTCTCCAAAGGCATGCCCGAGGCCGGTGGTATCGCGCTGGCTGATGAAATGCTCAAGCTGATCGAGCTGCATGATGCGTCGAATATCGCGGCAGTCATCGTTGAGCCGATGGCGGGCTCGGCTGGTGTGATCGTTCCGCCACAGGGCTACCTCAAGCGTCTGCGCGAAATCTGTGACCAGCACAACATCCTGCTGATCTTCGACGAGGTGATTACCGGGTTTGGCCGAACAGGCTCGATGTTCGGCGCCGACAGCTTTGGCGTGACGCCGGACCTGATGTGCACCGCCAAGCAGATCACCAATGGTGCGATCCCCATGGGCGCGGTGATTGCCAGCAGCGAGATCTATCAGACATTCATGAATCAACCGACGCCGGAATACGCCGTCGAATTTCCACACGGCTACACCTACTCGGCGCACCCGGTCGCCTGCGCAGCGGGGCTGGCAGCGCTGGAGTTGTTACAGCGTGAGAATCTGGTGCAGCAAGCGGCGGAAATCGCCCCGCATTTCGAAAGCGTGCTGCACGGTATCAAGGGGGCGAAGAACGTCGTCGATATCCGCAATTACGGGTTGGCCGGTGCCATCCAGCTCGCTCCGCGTGATGGCGATGCCATCGTGCGTCCGTTCGAAGCCGGCATGAAACTGTGGAAGGCTGGTTTCTATGTGCGCTTCGGCGGCGATACTTTGCAGTTTGGCCCGATGTTCAACAGCCAGGCGCAGGATCTGGATCGCATGTTCGATGCGGTTGGCGAGACGCTGAATCTGATCGACTGATCGTGCGCGCAGGTCTTCTTCTTTCTTATATAGGTAACTTTTCAGCCTCGGGCGCAGCGTCATTCGCGCCCGATGCCGTCTTTTGGAGCTTTTTTCATGAGCAGCATTCAGCACCTGATCCATGGCGAATTTGTGTCCGGTGATGGTCGCACAGCCGATGTGTTCAACCCTTCGACCGGGGAGGTCATTCATCAGGTAGCACTTGCCAGCCGCGAAACCGTTCAGCAGGCCATCGATTCCGCCAGGTCTGCCTTCCCGGCCTGGCGCAACACACCTCCCGCCAAGCGCGCCCAGGTGATGTTTCGTTCAAGCAGTTGCTGGAGCAAAACGAGGCGCGTATCGCTCGACTGATCAGTGAAGAGCACGGCAAGACGCTCGAAGATGCGGCGGGTGAGCTGAAGCGTGGTATCGAAAACGTGGAGTACGCCTGCGCTGCGCCGGAAGTGCTCAAAGGTGAATACAGCCGTAACGTAGGGCCGAACATCGATGCGTGGTCTGACTTCCAGCCGTTGGGCATTGTTGCCGGTATCACGCCGTTCAACTTCCCGGCCATGGTGCCGTTGTGGATGTACCCGCTGGCCATTGCGTGCGGCAACTGCTTCATCCTCAAGCCATCAGAGCGTGACACGAGCTCAACCCTGTTGATTGCCGAGTTGCTGCACGAAGCCGGATTGCCGAAGGGTGTCCTCAACGTGGTGCATGGCGACAAGGTGGCGGTTGATGCGCTGATCGAAGCGCCGGAGGTGAAAGCGCTGAGTTTCGTGGGCTCGACACCGATTGCCGAGTACATCTATAAAGAAGGCGCGGCGCGAGGCAAGCGGGTCCAGGCGCTCGGTGGTGCCAAGAACCATGCGGTGCTGATGCCGGACGCGGATCTGGATAACGCGGTCAGTGCGTTGATGGGTGCCGCCTATGGTTCGTGCGGTGAGCGCTGCATGGCGATTTCGGTTGCCGTCTGCGTGGGTGATCAGATTGCCGATGCGCTGGTAGCCAAACTGGTTCCGCAAATCCAGAGCCTGAAGAT